>JBCNVM010000009.1:0-57620 GCA_039630085.1 Candidatus Caldarchaeales archaeon | reverse complement strand
AGCCCCTCTACGTCCTCTACACCTCCGGCACCATCGGCAAGCCTAAGGGGATCATGCACGACCACCACGGTTACTCGGTCATCCTCCACGCGACGATGAAGTGGGTCTTCGACATCAGGGACGAGGACGTCTACTTCTGCACCGCAGACATAGGTTGGGTTACGGGGCACAGCTACATCGCCTTCGGGCCGATCATGGAGGGAGCGTCGATCGTGATGTACGAGGGCGCGCCCGACTTCCCGGGCCCGGACAGGTGGTGGAGCATCGTCGAGCGATACGGAGCCACCGTGCTCTACACGACGCCCACCGCGGTCCGGATGCTGATGAGGTTCGGGGAGGAGCCGGTCAGGAAGCACGACCTCTCTTCGCTGAGGCTGATTCACAGCGTTGGCGAGCCGATCAACCCCTCCGCGTGGAGGTGGCTCTTCGAGGTCGTCGGGGGTAAGAGGTGCCCCGTGGGGAGCACATGGTGGCAGACCGAGACGGGCGGCATACTGATCAGCCACCTACCCGGACTGATGCTGGTGCCCCTGAAGCCCGGGACCAACGGCCCGCCCCTACCGGGGATCGAGGTCGATGTCGTCGACGAGCAGGGCAACCCGCTGCCTCCGGGCGCGAAGGGTCTGCTGGTGGTCAAGAGGCCGTGGCCGGGCATGCTGGGACCTCCGACCGGGATGTGGGGCGACCCCGAGGGCTACAACAGGGTCTACTGGAGCAAGTTCTCAGGGATCTACTACACGGGCGACTACGCGATCAAGGACCAGGACGGGTACATCTGGGTCGCGGGAAGGGCCGACGAGGTCCTCAAGGTCGCAGGTCACAGGATAGGGACCTTCGAGCTCGAGTCGGCGCTGGTCTCCAACCCCGCCGTCGCGGAGGCCGCGGTTGTGGGGATTCCGGATCCCGTGAAGGGCGAGGTCCCGCTGGCCTTCGTCACCCTCAAGGTCGGGTACACGCCATCCGAGCAGGTCAAGAGCGAGCTCCTCAATTGGATCAGGGAGAGGTACGGGCCCGTCGTCGCCCCGAAGGACGTCCTCTTCGTGAGGGGGCTGCCGAAGACCAGGAGCGGGAAGATCATGAGGAGGTTGCTGAGGGCGGTCGTAATGGGCGCTCCCCTTGGCGACGTGACGACGCTCGAGGACGAGGCAACCGTAGAGGAGGTCAAGAAAGCCTACGAGGAGCTGAAGGAGTACCTGCAGCGCTGAGCTCCTCAGCGACCATCTCCCCCTCGTTTTTCCCCTTTTCGCCCTCCGACCGCGGGCCTTCCCGGAAAGACCTTAATTTGTGAGAGGGGAGTGAACGACGAAGTTGGTTAGGCTCGGCCTGATCGGCAAGACCAACACCGGCAAGACGACGTTCTTCAACGCGGCGACGCTCCAGTCGGCCGAGGTCTCGACGTATCCCTTCACCACCAAGCAGCCCAACTACGGGGTCGCCCACGCGGTGACACCCTGCGTTGACAAGGAGTTCGGGGTCAAGTGCAACCCCAGGTCAGCGCCGTGCATCGACGACTGGCGCTACCTGCCCCTCGAGATGATCGACCTGCCCGGGCTGATAAAGGGCGCTTGGGCCGGCAAGGGACTCGGGAACCAGTTCCTCGCGGTCGCGTCCCAGTCCGACGCTCTGCTGCACGTCGTGGACGCATCGGGGAGCGTCGACGAGGAGGGGAGGCTGACCGAGCCGGGGACGGGCAACCCGGTCGCGGACGTCTTCGACATCGACGAGGAGCTCGTGATATGGCTGATGAAGGTGATCGAGAGGAACGACGACAGGATCTCGAAGTCGATCAAGGGCGGGAAGCCCATCGCGGAGGCGATCGCCGAGCCCCTCAACGGCATAAGGATCTACGCGGAGCACGTGGAGCAGGCGCTGAAGCTCACGGGCCTGGGAGGCAAGGACTTCGAGAACTGGAGCCTCAACGACGACATGAAGTTCGCTAAGGCCCTGAGGGAGGTCTCGAAGCCGACGATCATCGTCGCGAACAAGATCGACATCGAGACGGCAGACAGGTTCTATCAGGAGCTGGTCGAGAAGTTCCCGGACAAGATAGTGGTCCCCTGCAGCGCTGAGGCCGAGCTCATCCTGAGGAGGGCCGAGCAGAAGGGGCTGATCAAGTACAAGCCCGGCGAGGAGAAGTTCGTCATAACGGGGGGCAGCTCGCTCACGGAGCGGCAGAGATGGGCGCTGGACGTGATCAACGAGAGGGTCTTCGGGAAGTACATGAGGACGGGGGTCCAGTTCGCGATCAACGTTGCGGTCTTCAAGCTTCTAGGGATGAACACGGTCTACCCCGTCTACGACGTCAAGACGCTCACCGACAGGTCAGGGAACGTCCTCCCCGACGCGTTCCTAGTCCCGGCGAACGCCACCGTTAGAGACCTAGCCGACAGGGTCCACAAGGAGCTTGCGAAGGGGTTGCTCTACGCGATCGACGCCCGCACAGGCCTCAGGGTGCCCGCGGACCACAAGCTGAAGGACCGGGACGTGATCAAGATCGTCTCGGCGACCGCACACGGCTGAGGCTCCCCGGGACCGTCTGTGGTAACCTTTTATGAGGCGGGGAGGCCCTGAGCGGGGAATGTCGGTTCTGAGGAAGGAGGGCTTCCCCAGGGAGGGCGAGCTGGTGGTGGCCACCGTGAAGAGGGTCGAGAGGCACGGCGCGATCGTCGCCCTCGAGGAGTACGACGGCCTCGAGGCCTTCGTCCACGTCTCTGAGATCTCGCTGAAGTGGGTGAGGAACATCACGGATTACCTCAGGGTGGGGCAGAGGGCGGTCCTGAAGGTGATCAGGAGCAACCCCGAGACCCTTCAGGTCGACGTAAGCCTGAGGAGGGTCTCGAACAAGGAGAAAGAGGAGAAGATGATAGAGTGGAGCAGGAAGGTCAAGGCAGCGAGGCTGGTGGAGGCGGTCGCGAAGGAGACCAACACACCGATGCACTTGGTCGAGCAGGGGCTGGTGCAACCGCTGAGGGAGAGGGGGATGAACGTCTACTCGTTCCTCGAGGAGCTCGCGATGGGGGAATCTCTTCCGAGTTGGATCAAGTTGCCGGAGGCGTTCGCTACGAAGCTCGTCGAGAAGTGCGCCAGGGACCTGAAGCGGCCCGTGCACGTCGCGAAGGCCGTCGTCAAGCTCTCCTCGAGGAAAGGAGGCGTCGAGGCGATCAGGAGGGCGGCGGAGGAGGCTGTCTCCGTGGATCCCAGGTCGGCGAGGATCACGGTCATCGGCTCCCCGCGGTCTCTCGTCAGGGTGGAGGGCAGGGACCCCGAGGAGGCCGAGTCGAAGCTCAGGGCGTGCGTCGAGAGGATGAGGGCAGTGCTCTCGAACGAGGGCGATGTCGTCGAGGTGCTCCCCGCTGCGGAGGCGAAGGAGAAGAAGTGAGGATCAGGAAGTGCACGAACTGCGGGAGGTACACGCTGAAGCCGGAGTGCCCGGTCTGCAGACGCCCCACCTCCTCTCCGCACCCGCCGCACTTCAAGGAGGGGAGCCCGATGCTCGATGAGATGGCGAGGGCGGTCGTTGAGAGGTGGAGGGCCGAGGGCGCGAGGTCGGAGGGGGGCGGCGAAGGGTGAGCTCCTGGATATTCAGGCTCCACGCCGCCGCGAACGGCCTCAAGTCTACCGAAAGGAGGGGCTGGAGGCTGAGGGGGGTCAAGGACCCGGAGAGCGTGGCCGACCACTCTCTGGCACTGGCAGTCCTGAGCCTCGCGGTCGCCGCCGCGCGCGGCCTCGACCCGGGGAAGGCCGCGGTCATAGCGGTCCTCCACGACATCGCTGAGGCCTACACGGGAGACCTGACGCCGGAGGAGAAGGACCTCATGGGCGACGAGAAACTCTCGGAGATCGAGGACGGTGCGCTCGAAAAGATGCTGGAGGGCGCGCCCCCGGCGGTGAGGGAGCTGGTCAAGGAGGCCGTGAGGGAATACAGGTCCGGGAGCTCTCCGGAGGCGATGCTCGTGAGGGACCTGGACAAGCTCGAGATGGCCTTGACAGCCCACGAGTACCGCGACCAGCTCGGCCCGGAGGGCGTGATGGAGTTCCTTGACTCGGCCGCGAGGTCAGTGTGCGACGGGGAGGTCTCAGAGCTGATAGGTGGGCTGGTCCGTGGAACCAACCGGTCCTGACGATTTCTATCTCCGGTCGAAGCTCTTCATGGCGAAATATCCGTTCTCGGTCGGCGCGAGGGAGTACGTCGCGAGTTACTGGGGCTCGACGGTCGAGGAGCTCTCGAGGTCTTGGCACGCCGGGGCGGTCGATACGGCCGTCAGGAGGGTCCTCGAGGCGGTCAACAGGGGCGAAGAGGTGGGCGAGGTCGGGATCGGGGAGGACCTCGACGCGGAGATCCTCAGCTTCCCGATAGCACTGATGGCGGTCGCTTCGTTCGGGGACCGGTGGCTGGCGAGGAGGTGGGCCCTCTACGAGTCGAGGCGGGTCGAGAGGCTCCTCTCGGAGGAGGACGACGCGACTGTGCTGCACGTGTTGAGGAAGGAGCTCGGGATCAGGTGCGAGCCGGTCTTGACCTCTGAGGAGCAGAGGAAGGGAGGGGCCGCGTACAAGGTCCTCCTACCGGACTACCTGGGGCTTGTGAGGGGGCTCGATGGGGTCGAGTGGAGACTCGTGAACAGGACCGTCCACGCGGGGTGGGTTTACGTCTCGAGGCGGGAGCTCGTTCGGCTCGCGGCGGAGGAGGTCGAGTCGAGGGTCCTGAAGAGGGTCTCTGAGGTCGGACAGCCCAAGATCCCGGAGGAGCTCTCGCAAAGGCTGAGCCCGGTGAGGGAGGTCGTCCTCTCGAGGGCCGCGAGGCTCGAGGCGAGGGGGGAGTTCAGGGGGGAGGAGACCTGGCCCCCATGCATGAGGGCCCTGAAGAACTCACTCGTCTCGGGAGGGAAGGTGGGGCACTTCGGGAACTTCGCGCTGGCGACGTTCCTGCTGTCCATCGGTTATTCAGTCGACGACGTGATGAGCTTCTACGCCCAGAGGGCTGACTTCAATGAGAGGATCGCGAGGTACCAGATCGAGCACATAGCGGGGCTCAGGGGCTCGAGGACGAGGTACTCCGTGCCTTCGTGTCAGACGATGAGGGCTCACGGGCTCTGCGTCGAGAACGGCAGGCTCTGCCCTCCGAACATCAAGAACCCGAGGCAGTACGCGAGGCTCGTTCGGGGAGCCAGAAAGGCGGCGGGTGACGCAGCCGACGGCGTCACCTGATGTCGTGCACGTACCTATAGAGTACTAAGACCAGAGGGTCCGCCCTGCCCTCCCTCACCATCGCCTCGAGCTCCTCCAAGGTGCTCCCGAGGACCAAGTTGATCGTCGTAAGCGCGGTCTCGTTGTCCATCTCGGCGGCCGCGAAGAGGAGCCTCGCGTTGTGCTGGACGTACCTCGGCGACGCGATCAGGGCCCTCATGAACTCCATCACGAGGGGCGCCCTCGACCTGTCGAACCTAGGCGCGTTCGTGATCACCTCCCTCTTGGCCTCCTCAGGCCCCACGCCGAGAATCTCGGAGACCTGCCTCGCAGCCTCGTCGGCGCTCACCTCCGCGAACGGACCTGAAGCGTACGCCCTTCTCAGGACCTCCTTGACCCTCGAGACCAGCTCCGGCTCAGCTGAGTCCTTCAGGGACCTGACGACCCTCTCGGCGGCGATCGAGTCGAGGTCGTCGTAGAAGGCCCGGGTCCACTCGTAGTGGAGCTCCCATACCTTCCTGAGGAGCACCTCGTCGAACCTCGTGCCCCTCGGGACGTGCTCGACCCTTCTCGCGAGCACGACACCGTCCTTCGTCCTCTCCGGCCCTAGAAGATACCCGTCCCTAGTGATCCGGGCGCCGTTCCTGTAGAGCGACCAGAGCCAGGCCGTGAAGATCCTGTAGGTCGCGAGGTCGTTCATGAACCGCTGGTTCAGCTCGTAATCGTCGATCGCAGCGGCGAGGTTCCCGTTGAGGATCTGGAAGGCGTAGTTCGCGGCCATGTAGAAGGCGTGCTGCACGTGCTCGACCGTGATCTCCCCCTCGGGGACCGAGTAGAGGGCATCCCAGAGGCCCTTCCCTCCCCAGAGCCTCTCCGAGAAGAGGTCCTCGGGCTTCGAGACATTAGAGGCCCTGATCGTCCAGGGCCTGATCTTCCCGTCCTGAGTCAGCAGCCCCAGCTCCGCGAACCTCCTCCTCTCCTCCGGGGTCAGGCCGCTCCCCGGAGCGGGCAACCTCTGCCCGTTCACCTCGACGTACTCGACAGGTGCGTCGATCAGGCCCTGCAGCTCCTCGAGCCCGGCCCTTAGGGGGACGTTCCCTGCCGCGACGTACTGCTCCTCCTTTGTCGCGACCCAGCTCTGCCTGAAGAGGTCGTAGAGCCTCCCCCTGTACCTCCCCTTCAGGACGTCATCGAGGGTCACGACGGCGTCCTCCGGGAGGTCCTTGGCGACGAAGATCAGCCCCGTGAGCCTCTCCCTCAGCTTGTCGATCCAGATCCCCCTGATCGCCCTCGCGTTGTACCTCTGGCGTCCGTAGTAGTCGGTCTGCGGGTACAGCATCACGGCCGCCATTCCACCCACCGGTGCGGCGCAGGCCTCTCCTTCCCTCAGACCTGCCATCAGCATGAGGAGCGCGTTGTACCTCTGGTAGACCATCATGTTCGGCGAGGTCATCGTGATGTTCTGCGGGTCCGGGAAGACCGCCTCGTCCTTCCACATCTCGATCAGCGAACCGAGGTAGTCCCAGCGGCCGTTGCTGGACTTGATCAGCCTCTCCCTCCATATCCAGAGGATCACGGGGAGGTAGAGTCCCGCCATCCCCTCCTCGTAGAGCATCGCGACCTTGATCTCTCCGGTCCTGAGCCCCGCGGCCCGCTCAAGAGACCTGAGCATCCTCTCGACGACCAGCGCCTCCTGAGGCGTCATCACCTTCGGGACGTAGAAGTACACCCCCGAGCCCGCCCTCTTCAGCGCTTCGTAGTTGTTCAGGAGGTAGATCACGGCCGAGACGACGATCGCCGGGGCCGGCCTACCATCGACGAGGACGTAGTGGTCGAGGAGGTGGATACCCGGGAGCCTGTGAAAGACCGCGGGCCACTCGGACCTGGGCTTCCTGATCTCGTAGGACTTCCCTCCCTCGAAGTAGGGCCTCGGGACCGACTCCGAGAGGACAGCCCTCACGTTCCTCCTGCCCTCCCAGACCGCCGGGCACCTCCTTCCGGACCCGCGGGGCACGAACCAGGCAGGCGAAGCGTCCTCTTCGTCCTCGAACGCGGTCACGACGTCGGCGTTGATCTGGTGGATCGCCCTGCTGAGCGGGTACCACGGTCCCGTGAGCTCGAGGCCCGCCCTCCTGACCGGGTCGATCTCGACCGGGACCGGCACTCGGTCGTTCAGCCTCCAGGCGAGCTCGGTCCTCCGGCCTCGGAAGTTGTCGATCAACCCCTGGACGATCTCCCTGAAGGTCCTGACGTTCCCGTCGGCGTCCACGAAACGCTCCTCCCACGACGGAAATCTTCCCTTCGACCTGAGGGGCGACCTGTCGTCGAGCCACCTCCTCCTCGCGGTGACTGCGGCGTCGAGCTCCGGCCTGAGGGCGACGGTCAGCTCGCCGATCGTGCGCTCCACGTTGAGCGTCCTTCCGTTGACGGTCTTGTCGCCGAGGACCTCCGGGTATTCGTCGCGGCAGAGAACCTCGACTCGCACGGCGATTAGAGTCGACGAGCGAGATATATCTCTCTCAACAGGGCTCGATCGTACTGGGCGGCTTGCTGCTGACCGCGTAGCAGACCATCGTGACGCCTGGGACCTCGTTCGAGATCCTCCTCGAGATCCGGTCGAGCAGGTCGTGGTCGAGCCTCACCCAGTCGGCGGTCATCCCGTCCTCGCTGGTGACGACCCTCAAGATCACGACCCTTCCCTCCTCGCGCTCGTCGCCCTTCACCCCCACCCACCTGTCATCGCCGACGACCGCGAAGGCCTGCCAGACTTGGTCGTAGAGCCCGGCCCTCATCAGCTCCTCCTCGAGGATCGCGGAGGCCCTCCTGCAGACCTCGAGCTTCTCGTCCGTCGCCTCGCCTATCACCCTCACCGCCAGCCCCGGACCGGGGAACGGGTGCCGCCTCACGACCGACTCGGGGATCCCGAGGGCCCTCGCGACCTGCCTGACTTCGTCCTTGTAGAGGTCCCTCAGAGGCTCGATCAGGCCGAGCCCTAGCTCCCTCGGGAGGCCTCCGACGTTGTGGTGGGACTTGATCACGCTCGTCGCGGTCCCGGTCGCGCCGCTCTCGACCCTATCAGGGTAGATCGTGCCCTGAGCCAGGTATCTGATCCCCCCTATCCTCGACGCGACCTCCTTGAAGACCTCGACGAAGAGCGCGCCTATCGCCTTCCTCTTCTCCTCAGGGTCCCTCAACCCCTTCAGCGCGTTCAGGAACCTCGACCTGGCGTCGACGAAGTGGACGTTCTTCAGGCCCATCGACCTGAGGACCTCGAGGACCTCCTCGACCTCGCCCTCCCGCATCAGCCCGTGGTCGACGAAGACGACGTGGAGCCTGTCGCCGACCGCCCTGTGGAGGACCGCAGCGGTCGTGATGGAGTCGACGCCGCCGCTGACGCCGAGCAGGACGCCCTCGCCCTCGGGGACGGACCTCCTCACCTCCTCGATGATCTCCGCGACCCTGTCGACCGGGTTCCACCTCTCCCTCAGACCCGCGCCCCTCCTGAGGAAGTTCTCGAGGACCCTCATCCCGTGCTCGGTGTGTCTCACCTCGGGGTGGAACTGGACCGTGAAGACCGGCAGCTCCCTCGACTCCATCGCCGCGATCAGGCCGTACTCGGACCTCGCCACGACTCTGAAGCCCTCCGGCGGCCTCAGGACGACGTCGCCGTGGCTCATCCAGACGACCTGCTCCCTCGGGAGGCCCGCGAAGAGGACGCTCTCCTCTTCCCGGACGAAGACCCTCGTCCTCCCGTACTCCCTCCTCTCGGACCTGACAACCTCTCCCCCGAGCGCCTTCGCAACCAGCTGGTGGCCGTAGCAGATCCCAAGGACAGGGACGCCCGCTCCGATCACGGAGGGGTCGAGCTGCGGCGCGCCGGGCTCGTAGACCGACCTCGGTCCCCCAGAGAGGATGAGGGCCGAGTACTCCGCCAGCGGGACCTCGCTTAGCCTCGAGTGGTCCACGATCTCCGAGTAGACTCCGAGCTCCCTGCACCTCCTCGCGATCAGGTGCGTGTACTGACCTCCGAAGTCCACGACCAGGACCTTCTCCCTGACCGCCGACACCCCACCGGTCCTTCGGGCCCGCGCTATTAATCGGAGCCTCCGGGCTCAGGATAAATACGCCCCGGAACGCCGAGAGGCGGGGCCGTGGTCTAGCGGCCATGACGCCGCCCTTACGAGGCGGAGGTCGCAGGTTCGAGTCCTGCCGGCCCCACCTCGCGTCGACGAAATCCTCATCGAAATGCCTTAATGACTAAGGCTCTGACTGATGGCCGGATTGCACCCCTCGGCGCTGATACTGACCGAGTTCAGGCAGATCGGGGGCTCGAGGAGGGGCCTCGTTAGGCTCCAGGACAAGCCGCTCATCCAGTACGTCATCGAGTCGGTCCCGGACGAGGTCGAGGAGCTAGTGGTCTCGGTCGCGAGCGAGTCGGAGGCCGAGGACTACAGGGAGCTCGTGGAGCAGTACATGGGTCGGTTCGTGATCTCATCGAACGACCCTCTGCCCCAGGTCCTCCACGATGTCCTCTCGGAGGGAGAGACCGACAGGCTGCTCGTCCTCCCCTGCGACGCACCGCTCCTCACCGTTGAGTTCACCTCGATGCTGCTGGACCTCACGAAGAGGTTCAACGCTGCCGTGCCGACGTCCTCCGAGGGCGACAGGAACTTCCTCTTCTCGGCCTACAGGGTCGAGGAGTTCGTGAGGGCCTACGGGGCCGCTAGGGACAGGACATCGATGAACGAGGTCGTGGGCTCGATGAGGAACGTGATCTACATCAACTACAGGGCGCTCAGGACGCTGGACCCGAGGCTCGCGTTCCTCCTGAGGGTCAACAGCCCCGAGGACCTCAGGAGGGCTGAGCTCCTGATGCAGAGGAGGTGACGCGGGGACGAGGGCGCTCGACTCTTCGGGGATCCTAGAGGCCCTGGGCATCGACTACTACGTCGTGAGGAGCGAGGGTTCGAGGCCGAAGAGGGTTAAGGTCAGGTTCGGGGACCTGCTGCCGGAGCTCGCGGAGAGGGGCATGGAGATCGCGGAGAAGGAGCTCTACGTCCACCAGATGAGGGCCCTGATCGCCCTCAACTCCGACAAGAACCTCATCCTCAGGTCAGGGACCGGCTCCGGGAAGACCGAGGCCTGGTTCGTCTACGTCGCGAGGAAGAGGCTCAAGGCGATGGCCGTCTACCCGACCCTCGCCCTAGCGAACGACCAGATCAGGAGGCTTAGGAGCTACTGCGAGGCGCTGGGGATGAAGGCGACGATCGTCGACGCGCCGACGATCAAGGAGTACTCGAGGACCTCAGGGACGAGGGCGTTCAGGCGCGAGATCTCGGGGAGCGACGTAGTGATCACGAACCCGGCCTTCCTCCTCAACGAGCTGAAGAGGATCGGGACCGATAGGCCGCCCTACACTAGGGGCTTCCTCGAGAACCTGGACCTGCTCGTCATCGACGACCTAGATTTCTACAACCCGAGGAGCCTCGCGATCATGCTCGCGATGATGTCGATCCTTCGGGAGGAAGTCTCGCCGAAGGTGAGGTTCGTCGTCCTGACCGCAATGCTGAAGGACCCGACCGGGCTGGCCGAGTACGTCATGCGGATCACGGGGAAGGACGTGGAGGTGATCGACGGCCTCCCGTTCAGCGCCGAGAACCACACCTACGTCGTCTTAGGGAAGGACCTGAGGAAGCTCTGGGAGAGGCTGAGGTCCGCGAGGCCGAGCATCGAGGCCGCAGGCGCGGGGCGCGACGTGCTTCAGGCCCTCGATGACTTCCAGAAGTTCAGGTCGTCGCTCTTCAAGGTTATAGAGGTCGCGAGGGCGGCGGGCGTCGATGTCCCGGAGGACTTGGGGCTCAACCCGGTCGAGGTGCTGGAGAGGTACGCGGACGACGAGGGGATCACGCTGGTCTTCACCAAGAGCATCGCCAAGGCCGAGGAGATCGCGAGGGCCCTGAGGGAGAGAGTAGGAGACGCCGTCGCCTCTCACCACCACCTCCTCGAGAAGTCGCTTCGGGCAGAGGTCGAGGAGAGAGCCAGGAGGGGCGAAGTGAAGATTCTGGTCTCGCCGAGGACGCTCTCACAGGGGATAGACATCGGGCAGATCGTCAGGACGGTGCACATCGGGCTACCCGACAGCCTCAGGGAGTTCCTCCAGAAGGAGGGGAGGAAGGGGAGGAGGGAGGAGGTCGAGAGGACCGAGACCGTGATCTTCCCGTCCTCGGGCTGGGACTACAACCTGCTGAGGAGAGGGCCCTCTGCGCTCCTGAAGTGGCTGGAGCTCCCGAGGGAGGTCTTGGTCATCCACCCTGAGAACAAGTACGTGACCCTCGCGAAGGGCCTGATCAGGCTCTCGAACCCGAACAGGGTCAAGAACGCGTCTCCCGAGGAGCTGGAGCTGCTGGGCAAGCTCGGGCTGAGGGACGGACTCCAGCTCAACGACCGCGGCAAGAGGGCCCTTCAAAACCTCAACTTCTACGAGTTCGCGCCGCCCTACGGCATCAAGAGGATCAGGAGGTCCGGGGACTCGGAGAGGTACCTCGAAGAGATCTCGCACGCGGACCTCGTCGAGAAGTTCCAAATCGGGTGCATCGACTACACCTCCGACGGCGTCGTGACAGCGTTCTCCAAGCCAGACTCGAAGGGCAGGGTCGTGACCGCTGTGATAGTGGAGGACATCGCGGAGCACGTGCTGAGGAGGTACGAGCCGCTGTCCTACGTCCTGGAGGAATACTACGCCCTCTCAAGAAGGTGGGGCTTCACGCCGGACATCAGGAGGGACTACAGGTCCGGGCTGGTCCACAGCGACGTCATCTGCGTCGTGAGGCCGCCAGACGGATTCGAGCGGTACGTGAAGATCCCCAACAGGACGATCTGGACGGTGATGAGCAGGAGACCGAGGGTCGCTGTTGTAGGCGACGGAAGGACGATCGTCATGAGGGAGGCGAGGAGGATGGCAGTGCCCGCGGTAACGGACGGCGTCTACACCGACTTCTCCTACGGAACGACGGTCGAGCTGGACCCGAGGACGGAGCCGGACCTCGCGAGGCTCGGGGCCGCCTTCATCGAGCTGGTGATGCGGAGGGCCCTCTCGATCCCGTTCTGGACGATAGCCTACGACGTCGTCGTGATGAGCGAGAGGAAGTTCCTGACGGTTCACGAGCCCGACTCTGCGGGGCTGCTGGAGAGGATGGACTGGACTAGGCTCAGGGAGGTGGTCGAGACCTACAGGCCCGACGAGCTGGACGAGGCCCTCCTCGAGGGCGTGAACGAGCTCGCCTACTCGGCGCTGGTCTCGAAGGGGATGGACTGGGAGGCGGCCAGGCACTACGCGCTCTCGATCATCGACCGGTTCATCGCACGGGAGAGGATCAGGGTCGAGTTCAGGGGGAAGGAGCTGGTCCTCCCCAGGCCGTCGAGGGCCCTGAAGAGGGCCGTGCTGACGGTCTACACCCTGCCGTTCGGCGAGCACTCGGTCGCGACCGGGTCCTCCGAGCAGCATTACGAGCTCTACGCGGTCGCGGTCTTCGACGGGGAGTCGCTGAGGGCCCCGGTCGGCGTCTTCACGCCCGAGGGCCCCGACGAGGCTTACCACGAGTCCTCCGCTTACCTCTCGAAGCTCGTCGACCAGGGGTTCATGATCTACACCTACGATGTCGAATCCCTGGACTCAATCCTCACCAGGCTCAGGATGAAATCGCTCAGGGTGAAGCTCGTGGGCCTCCAAGGCGAGAACCTCCTGAGAGACCTCTTGCCCCACGCCTCGAGGCTCCTCGGGCCCGAGCACACCTTCAGGGACGTCGTAGAGTCCTTCGGGGTGCAGTCCGGTGAACGGGCCGTCACGCCCGTAGACGTCCTGCTGAGAGGGATCAGGGTCCAGACCTCTCGGAGGGGATGGAGGGAGAGGGCGGTGAACGCGGTCGCGCCGTCCCTAGAGGCCCTCGCGAAGCAGGAGCTTAACGCGCTCTACCTGCTGAGCCTAGTGGTGGACCAGGGGAAGGACGCCGGGTGATCAGGACCGCTTCCAGAGCTGCAGCCCCCCGAGCCTCCTCAGGACCTCGTCCATGAACGCGGAGACCTCGAACCACTCGATACCGCGACCCCTCAGAAGCGCGGCGATCTCCCTCTCGACGAGCCTGTAGCTCTTCAGTCGGGCGTTCAAGGTCCTCCACCTCACGTCCTTCAGGGGCTCAGCGATCCTCTGGTCGTAGGGTAGGACGCCCCGGACCATGAGGTACGCGATTATCGGATACCCCACGTAGTCCCTGAAGACGGTCCCGTTGTCGTCGGAGCTCGCCTCGCCCGTCCTCAGGTCGACCCTCACCGTGTAGACCCTGTCTCCCTCGGACGCGGCGACCCTGCACCCCGTCTCGGTGACGTCGGTAACCCTTCCGCCCGCGACCGCTCCCAGCGCCTCGAGGACCTTGACCCTCGGAGGGGTCGACAGGACCGTCCTGTCCATCCCGTCATCGTCGGGACTCGTCGCTAATCAACGATGAGGAGCTCGGGTCTGGAGTTGACCCTGACCTGGTGGAGCATCTGGCCGATCCCCCTCGAGACGTAGAGCCTCGCGCCCCTCAGCTCGTAGAGCCCTCTGTTGTACCTCGAGTTGGTGAGCACGGTCAGACCCCCGATCACGAGGCCTCCGTGGGTGTGTCCCGCGAGCACCAGCGCTCCGCCGGCCACGCTGTCCGCCGCGTTCGGGTCGTGGGCGAGGACTAGGCCGTCAGTGGACACCCGGGCGTACCGCCTGTCCTCCCTCCAGTCGTAGCCGAAGACCTTTCCGAGGGGCGTCTCCGCGAACCTGTCCGTCAGGACCTCGAACCTCCACCTCCTGAGGGCCCTCACCGTCGCCGATGCCCGGCCGCTCCAGTACTCGTGGTTCCCTAGGACCGCCAGCTTCACCCGGGCCTCCATCCTCCCGAGGACCGAGTCGAGGCCCTCCATGTCCTTGGTCTCCTCGTCGACCAAGTCGCCCGCGATCACCACCGCGTCCGGGTCAAGGCCCTCGAGGGCCCTCAGGGCGCTCTCGACGTGGGCCTCACCGCGGGAGTGGTAGTGGACGTCGGGGAGGAACGCTAGCCTGCCCCCGAGTCCCACATCAAGCCTCGTGACCTCCAGCTCGTAGTCGACGGAGGCGAGCGCGAGCGACCCGACGGTGGCAAAGGAACCGAGGACGGTCGCGGCTAGGGCCTTCCTCCTGGAGACCCTCGACAACTCATCCCTTCACTACGCCGATCGGGACCAGCCTCGCGACCTTCGTGCTCATGCCGACGCTGTGCGCGACCTCGACGACGTCGTCAGGGTCCTTGTAGGCCTCGGGGACCTCCTCGACGATCGTGTCCATCGTGTCGCCCTTCACGTAGATGCCCCTGCTCTCGAGGGCCCTCACGACCTGGTCGTCCCTGTACGCCCTCTTCGCGCCGGCCCTGCTCATCTGCCTCCCCGCGCCGTGAACGCTGCTCCCGAACGTGATCTCGAGTGAGTTCCTCTGGCCGAGGAGGACCCAGCTCGCGGTCCCCATGCTGCCCGGTACGAAGACCGGCTGGCCGAGGTCCCTGTACGTCTCCGGGATGTGGTCCGAGTAGGGCGGCGCGTTGCCCGGGTAGCTCCTCGTCGCGCCCTTCCTGTGGACGAAGACGTCCCTTGTCTCGCCGTCGACCTTGTGCCTCTCGAGTTTGACTATGTTGTGGCAGACGTCGTAGACTATCTTCAGGCCCATCTCCTCCGCGGGCCTCCTGAAGACCTGCTCGAAGCTCTGCCGGACCCAGTGGCTTATCGCCTGCCTGTTCGCGAAGGCGAAGTTGACCGCGCACCCGAACGCCTTGAGGTACATCGTGGCCTCGGGGCTGCTGGCAGGGGTGCAGGCCAGCTCCCTGTCCGGGAGTCTGATGTTGTACTTCATCACCGCCCTCTCCATCACCCTGAGGTAGTCGCTGCAGATCTGGTGGCCGTAGCCCCTGCTCCCGCAGTGGATCAGGATCGTAATCTGGCCCTCCTCATGGATGCCCATCCTCCTCGCCGCGACCGGGTCGAAGATCCTCTCGACCCTCTGGATCTCGAGGAAGTGGTTCCCGCTCCCGAGGGTCCCGATCTGGTCGAGCCCCCTGTGCTTGGCCTCGTTGGAGACCACGCTCGGGTCGGGATCAGGTATGTCCCCGGTCTTGTACCTCGGGTACCTGCCCTCCTCCTCGATGTGCTTGTAGTCCTCGTGCCAACCGAGCCCGTACTTCTCGATGATGTAGCGGGCGCCTTCGACTGCGACCCTGTCCAAGTCCGACATCGAGACGACGAAGTCCCTCCTCCTCGACCCGAGGCCCGCGGGAACGTTCCTGAAGATCACGTTCACCAGCTCTACGATCCTCGGCCTTACCTCCTTCTCCGTGAGGTTGGTGACCATCAGCCTTACCCCGCAGTTGATGTCGTACCCTACCCCTCCGGGCGAGATCACGCCCTCGGTAGCGTCCATCGCTGCCACTCCGCCGATCGGGAAGCCGTAGCCCTCGTGGGCGTCGGGGAGGACCGCGACGTGCTTCTGAACGCCCGGCAGGGTCGCGACGTTGACGCCCTGCATCAGGGTCCTGTCGGTCCTCATCTTCTCGAGGAGCTTCTCGGAGGCGTAGACGTAGACCGGCACCTTCATGTCGTGCCTGTAGGCCTTCGGGATCAGCCAGACGTTCGGGGCTACCTTCTGCAGCGGGACCGAAGCGCTCATTCCAAACCCGAACGGGATGCGGGGGATATTAACGTAGGCCCGGACTCCCGAGTCGTCGGCGGAGTTCGGATTCAGGATATGTACGCCATCTGGGTCTTCATCCGCTCCTCGATCCTCTCGTAGGCGGTCCTCAGCTCCTCGCTGATGCTGGGCTTGACCTTCCCGAAGGCCGTCTCGAAGTGCCTCCAGGAGACCCTAAGCTTCTCGAGCTCCTCCTTCCTCTGCTTCGACGCGGCCACCAGCGACGCGTGCTCCCTCGCCGCGTTCAGGGCCGCCTCCCTGCAGAGCGCCTCGATGTCGGCTCCGGTATAGCCCTCGGTGAGCCTCGCGAGCCTCTCGAGGTTGACGTCCTCATCCAGCGGCATCTCCCTCGTGTGGACCCTCAGGATCTCGAGCCTCGCCCTGTAGTCCGGTATCGGGACCTTGATCACCCTGTCGAACCTCCCGGGCCTGAGGAGGGCCGGGTCCAGCAGATCGGGCCTATTCGTCGCGCCTATCACGACGACCCCTGTAAGGGCCTGAATGCCGTCCATCTCGGTCAACATCTGGTTCACGATCCTGTCGGTGACGCCCGCGTCGTAATGCGCCCCCCTCCTCGCCGCGATCGAGTCGAGCTCGTCGAAGAAGACGATGCACGGCGCGGTCTCCCTCGCCTTCCTGAAGATCTCCCTGATCGCCTTCTCCGATTCGCCGACCCACTTCGAGAGGACCTCGGGGCCCTTCACGCTGATGAAGTTCGCCTCGGACTCGGTCGCGACCGCCTTCGCCAAGAGGGTCTTGCCGGTCCCCGGGGGACCGTAGAGCAGGATCCCCTTCGTCGGCCTGATCCCGAGCCTCTTGAAGAGCTCCGGGTACCTGAGCGGCCACTCGACGGCCTCCCTCAGCTCCTGCTTCACCTCGTCGAGGTCCCCCACCATGTCCCAGGTCACGTTAGGTATCTCGAGGACCACCTCCCTCAGCGCGGAGGGCTGGACGACCTTCAGCGCCTGCATGAAGTCCTCCCTCGTCACCTTGAGCTGCTCCAGGACCTCAGCTGGTATCACCTCCCTCTCGAGGTCGATCTTCGGCAGGAACCTCCTCAGCGCGTTCATCGCCGCCTCCCTGCAGAGCGCGGCTATGTCTGCGCCGGTGAAGCCGTGGGTGATGTCGGCCAGCTCGTCGACGTTGACGTCCTCGGCCAGCGGCATCCTCCTCGTGTGGATCTGGATGATCTCCTTCCTCCCGTTCCTGTCGGGGACGCCGATCCTGATCTCCCTGTCGAACCTTCCGGGCCTCCGGAGCGCCGGGTCAATCGCGTCGATCCTGTTCGTCGCTCCGATCACCACCACCTGGCCCCGGGACTTCAGGCCGTCCATCAGCGCGAGGAGCTGCGAGACCACCCTCCTCTCCACCTCGCCCGTGACCTCGCTTCTCTTCGGGGCGATCGCGTCCAGTTCGTCGATGAAGATGATGCTGGGGGCGCTCTTCTCGGCCTCAGCGAAGATCTCCCTGAGCCTCGCTTCGCTCTCCCCGTAGAACTTGCTCATTATCTCGGGGCCGTTGATGCTGAGGAACCTGGCCCCGGTCTCGTTCGCGAGGGCCTTCGCTATCAGGGTCTTCCCCGTGCCCGGCGGGCCGTAGAGGATGACTCCCTTCGGAGGCTCGATGCCGAGGTGCCTGAAGAGCTCGGGGTGCTTCAGGGGCAGCTCGACCATCTCCCTGATCCGCTGGAGCTCGTTCGCGAGGCCTCCGATGTCCTCGTACGTGACCCCGCCGACCTCTTCGGTCCTGGCGACCGGCGACGTGGAGACCTCAATCACGGTGTCCTCGGTGACGAAGACGAAGTTCTTCGGGACCGTGTGGACGACCTTCAGCTCCAGCCCCATTCCCAGTATCGGGATGACCACCGTGTCCCCCTTCGCCACAGGGAGGTTCATCAGCTGCTGCTTGACGACCCTCGAGATGTCGCCGATGAAGGGGAGCTGCTCGTAGGGCGCGAGGACCACCTTCGTCCCCCTGACGGATTCGGCCTTAGCGACGGTGACGTAATCCCCGACGTTGACGCCCGCGTTCCTCCTTATCTCGCTGTCGATCCTGATCAGCCTCTGGCCCTCGTCCTCCCTGTAGGCGGGCCATGCCCTCGCGACCGTCGACTTCTTCCCGGTCACCTCGATCAACTCGCCGGGGGAGAGGTTAAGCTCCCTGAGGACCGAGTTGTCGATCCTCGCGATCCTCATCCCGATGTCCCTCTGGCGCGCCTCGGCCACGCGCAGCTGGACGCCACGCTTGTGGGACATGCCGCCAACTGGAGCTCCGCCCCCGTAATTAAGAGATCCCCGGCGGTCAGGTTCGGAAGCCCGCGCCTCCGGTCAAACTTAAAATTGGCCGCGAGTCCCCGAGCGGCGTGAAGGTCCCCGAGGTGATCAACACTTACTGCCCGAAGTGCAACGCCCACACCGAGCACAAGGTCTCACTGTACAAGAAGGGGAAGGAGAGGTCGCTGGCGATAGGCGCGAGGCGTCACGAGAGGGAGCTCCACGGGTACGGGGGCCAGAAGTACCCGATACAGAGGAACAAGGCCAAGACCACCGACAAGAAGACGCTCCTTCTGACCTGCAACAAGTGCGGGAGGAAGCTGCTGAGGGAAGGGGTCAGGCTGAGGAAGCTAGAGATCGTCAGGTGAGGCGGCTATGGCGCGGGCCGACTTAGAGAGGATGATACCTCAGCCCCCGTCGAGGTTCCTGCTGGTCTCGTGCATGAGCTGCGGCAACAGGCAGGTGGTCTTCGATAGCGCGAAGACGGTCGTGAGGTGCACGGTCTGCAGGGAGGTGCTCGCGGTCCCGAGGGGCGGGAAGGCGAAGGTCCTCGGGAAGGTGACCGCGGTCCTCACCTGAGCCTCACAGCAGCCCCCTCTCCCTGAGGGACCTCCCGACGGCCTCGATCGGGTGGGCCTCGACCTCCGACATCAGCCTGCCCAACTCCTCGTAGGCCCTGGGGTTCCCGGTCCAGGTCCTCTCGAACTCGCCGCTCCTGATCGCCCTCAGGGCCTCCCTCATCCTCTGCTTGACCCCCTCGTCGATCACCTTGGGCCCGACTGTGAGGCCCCCGAACTTCGCGGTGTCAGACACCCCCCTGAGCATCCCTGTAAGCCCGCCCGAGTAGATCAGGTCGACGATCAGCTTCAGCTCGTTGCAGACCTCGAAGTAGGCCAGCTCTGGCTGGTACCCGTTCTCGACGAGGACCTCGAAGCCCTTCTTGATCAGCTCCATCACGCCGCCGACGAGGACCGTCTGCTCCCCGAAGAGGTCGGTCTCCGTCTCCTCCGCGAACGTCGTCTCTATGACGCCCGCCCTCGTGCAACCTATCGCCTTCGCGATCGCGAGGGCGATCGCCCTAGCGTCACCGGTGGCGTTGTTGTGAACCGCGACCAGCGCGGGCACGCCCTTCCCCTCGACGAACTTCTGGCGGAGGAGGGCTCCGGGCGACTTCGGAGCGACGAGGACCACGTTGACGTCGGGCGGCGTCCTGATCCTCCCGAAGTGGACGTTGTAGCCGTGCGCGAAGACCAGCGTCTTCCCTCGGCGGAGGTGCGGCTCCACGTGTCTCCGGTAGACCTCGGCCATCGGGACGTCCGGGACCAGCATCAGTATCACATCGCCGGCCCTCGCGGCTTCCTCGATCGGGACCGGCTCGAAGCCGTCGGTCCTCGCCTGCGCGTAGCTTCGACCCTCCCCCCTTAGGCCGACCACGACCCTGACCCCGGAGTCCCGGAGGTTGAGCGCCTGCGCCCTGCCCTGGCTCCCGTAGCCGATCACGGCGACTGTCTTTTCCCTGATGGGGTCGAGGGAGACCTCCTGATCGTAGTGGACCCTAGCCCGCATCCCTTGCTGAACCGGAGATCCCTCTAAAAACGTTTCGACGGCCCGCGGGCGCGGGAGAGGAACGCACGGCCGCTTCGATCTCGAGGCGACAACTATTATAGGACCGGGTGTCGGGGTGAGGGGAGATGGCAGCTCTCGGCATGGCAGGCGCGTACGACAGGGCGATAACGGTCTTCTCACCGCAGGGGAGGCTCTACCAGGTCGAGTACGCCCTCGAGACGGTCAAGTCGGGGTCGAGCTCGGTGGGGATCAGGGTGGAGGAGGGCGTGGTCCTCGCCGTCGAGGAGAGGGCCCACAGCAAGCTCCAGTCTCCGACCTACTCCCAGAAGCTCTTTCAAGTCGACGTCCACGTGGGAGCCGCGGCCTCCGGCCTGATCTCCGACGCCAGGGTCCTCGTCGATAGCGCCAGGGTCTTCGCTCAGAGCTACAGGCTCACGTTCGACGAGCCGCCGTCCGTGGAGAGCGTCGCTAAGAGGGTGGGAGACCTGATGCAGCTCTACACCCAGCACGGCGGCGTGAGGCCGTTCGGCGTGGCGCTCCTGATCGGCGGCGTCTCGGTCGACGGATCGAGGCTCTTCTACACCGAGCCCAGCGGGGTCGTGATGGAGTACAACGCCTGGAGCATCGGGAGGGGGGCTGAGAAGATAAAGGAGACCCTCGAGGCGTCCTACGACCCGGCGATGCCGCTCGAGAAGGCGAAGGCCCTCGCGATCTCGTCGCTCGTGAGGTCGGTCGACAAGATCGAGGAGAACTGGATGGCGAGGATGGTCATGATACCCGCGGACACGAGGACCTACACGCCCGTCCCGGTCGAGGAGGTTAACAGGCTGGTCAGGGAGGCCCTTCAGTCGAAGTAGGCTCAGGGCGTTATCAGGACCTTCATTCCCTCTCCGGACTCGAAGACCCTAAGGGCCTCCTCGAACCTCTCGATGGCGAACCTGTGGGTTATCAGCCTCGATGCCCTGACCCTCCGCTCCTCGAGGAGCCTAAGGGCTTCGACCATCTCCTCTTCGGTCGCCGCGTTGGAGGAGATCACGCTCACCTCCCTGACGAGGAACTCGCTGAAGTCCTGATCGACCTTCGTCCCCTTCGGCGGCAACCCGAAGAGGCAGACAGTTCCCCCGTTCCTCGTGGACCTGATGGCCGAGACGATCGCGGCCGAGCTGCCCGTCGCGACAATCGAGAGGTCAGCGCCCCTTCCGCCGCTCAGCTCCCTCACCTCCCGGTCGACCTCGGCCCTCGAGGCGTCGACGGCCCTCACGCCCAGCGACTCCGCGAACCTGAGCCTAGACTCCCTCACGTCGACAGCGACGGCCTCGTTGCCGAGCGACCTCAGGAGCTCTAGGAAGAGCGCGCCCATCGGTCCGGCCCCGAAGACCGCTACCGTCCAACCTTCCCTCACCCCGCAGCGTTTGAGGGCCCTCAGGCAGCAGGCCAGCGGCTCGGTCAGCGACGCCTCCTCGAGCGAGAGGCCCTCGGGGACCCTGTAGACGGCTCCGCGCCTCACGATGAACTCCGGGACCCTGAAGTACTCGGAGAACCCGCCCGGGTCGAAGTAGTGCCTCCTGTACTCGGGACACATCGTGGGGCTCCCGTTTAGGCAGTAGTAACAGTCGCCGCAGTTGGTGTGGTGGTGCGGAACGACCCTGTCGCCCCTCCTCAACCACTCGACCCCCTCTCCGACCTCCTCGACGGTTCCGGAGGCCTCGTGTCCGATGACCTGCCTCCCAGCGGTGTAACCCCCCCTTATCCGCTCGACGTCGGTCCCACAGAGGCCGCAGGCCGCGAGCCTGACCAACACCTCCCCCCTTCCGATTCCGGGCCTCTCGACCTCCCGAACGACAGCCCTCCCCTCCTCGACCAGCACCGCCTTCACGAGGGTTGCTGCTCTGGCCTCCGATTTACGTCTCACGCCCCGAGCCGGAAACCCTTTTCACCGGACCGGGAGACAGAGCGAGCTGGCGATGGCCGACGGGTGCGTCTTCTGCAGGATCGCCTCCGGAGATGAGTGGGGCGCGATCGTTTGGGACGAAGGAGACTACGTCGCCTTCATGGACAGGTACCCGGTCTCTGTGGGCCACACGCTCGCTGCCCCGAAGTTCCACAGGTCCGACGTCCTTGAGATGTCCTCCGAGGAGGCCGGGAGGCTCTTCTCGCTCGCTGCGAGGGTCGCGAGGGCGATCAAAGCATCCCTGAACCCCGACGGCATCAACATTCTCCAGAACAACGGCGCCGCGGCCGGACAGGTGATCTTCCACGCCCACGTCCACGTCATCCCGAGGTACGCAGCTCAGCCGGGGAACCCGTCCAAGCCTCTGAGGGGGACGAGGCTCAGCGTCACCGAGGAGGAGCTCCTGAGGACCGCCGAGAGGATCGGTGATGCTATGCGAAAACTTCAGGGCTGAACCTTGGGCCTGCTCTCCAGCCCGCTGTACCTCCTCACCACGTCGATGAGAGTCTCCGGATCGGTCACCGATAACACGAGCCTCCTCCAGAAGCCCGAATTCTTCCTTATCTCGACGCAGTTTCTCCTCCGATCGACGACATAGAGCGTCCTGCTGATCGGATAGGGCTCGACCCCCCTGCCGACGTACCACGGGATCCTCTCAACGAGGCCGATCCCCTCAAGCTCCGAGTACGGGATCTCGATCCTGAAGAAGCGGGTCTTCACCTCCATCCGGTCCCAGTGAACACGTACCCATGCCTTGAACGGGAAGAGGTCGATGTAGTCGGAGTGGAGCGCCTCCACGGTCACCGCCGCCTC
This sequence comes from Candidatus Caldarchaeales archaeon, assembly GCA_039630085.1. Lineage (GTDB taxonomy): Archaea > Thermoproteota > Nitrososphaeria_A > Caldarchaeales > Calditenuaceae > Calditenuis. Next base: position 35,095 of record JBCNVM010000009.1, on the reverse strand, counting down.
ACGAGCGCGGCCGCGGCCCCGAGCGCCGCGACGAAGACCAGCGCGAGTCCCAGCACGACCGTGGGGTTCAGGAGGTTGGAGGCAGCGATCCCGAGTCCCAGAGCGAGGGCGATCCCGCCCCAGAGGAGGTAGTAAACGGGGTCCTTGGACGCGGCCCCGTATGCGACGGTGTAGACCCCGAGGACCGCCACGACGACCCCGAGGGCGGTGAACGGATCGACCCTCATCAAGCCCGCTCCGGACAGGACCAGCAGGGCACCCGTCGATGCCACGACCGCGATGAGTGCGCCAGCGCCGTAGCTCATGCCAGCCTCGCACCGCACTCGGGGCAGAACTTGGACCCCGGAGCCACCTTGTGGCCGCTGGGACAGGTCAGAGCCATCGGGGCCCCGCACTCCGGACAGAACTTCGACCCGACCGGGACGCTGTGGCCGTTGGGGCAGGTCGTCTGGGCCTGTGCCGGCATCTGTTGCTGCGGAGGCGGTCCGAGGGGTTTGCCGCAGCTCCCGCAGAACCTCACGCCCTGGGGGTTCTGGAAGCCGCAGTGCGGACAGACCACCAGCACGGTCTGGGGCTGCTGGACCGGTTGCTGGAAGAGGGGAGGGATGATCGCGATCCCGGCGCCGACCGCCGCTCCTGGGCTCTGTCCGAGGGCCTCTGCGGTCTTCGTCACCGTCTGCATCCTCAGGACCTCCGCCGCGGAAACTCCCTGCCTGAGGAAGAATATCCTGTCCCTCCACTCCGGCGTCGTGTCGATGCCCTCGAACTTGACGTCGATCAGCTCGAGCCCTATCCTCTTGAAGGCCGCGCCCACGACGTTCTTGGCGAGGAAGCTGGTCTCGTCGAGCCTGCCGTAGACGTCGGTTATGCTGTGCTGGCTCAGCTCGTCGATCAGGGCCTCGTTGAAGTAGCCCCTGAGGAAGTCCTGGAGCTGCTGGGTTCCGTAAGCTCCCTGCGACCCTACGACCTCCTGGACGAAGAGGTTCGGCTCCTCGACCCTGAACCAGAAGCTCCCGAAGAACTTCAGGGGCGCGAGCTCCTTCGTCTGGCCCTGGGCCCCGAACTTCCCTTGGAACTGCTTCAGCGAGACGAAGATCACGGTCGCCCTGAACGGGACCCTGTCGAAGCCCGCTACCCTCGAGAGGACCTTCGTGAGGAGCGGTAGGTTAGCGGTGGTGATCACGTGCCTCCCGGCCCTGAAGACGTCGTAGGCCTTCCCGTCCCTGAGGAAGACCGCGGCCTGGGCCTCCTCGACGATCAGGTTGCTGCCCCACTCGATCTCATCGACCGGATACCTCCAGACGATGTCGCCCTCCCTCGCGCCGACCCACTGGATGACCTTAGGCAACCCCTTCACCACCCCTGCTCCTTCTGGGGATCCAAGGCCTCTGCCCCGCTATAACGTTGCCAGTCGAGCCCGAGACGACCACCATGAACTGCCTGCCCGACATCTCGTACTTCACGAACCACCAGGGGTCATAGACGAGCTCCGGCTCGCCGGCCTCGTAGGCGCTTACGTCGAACTTCCTCAGCGTCGTGTACCTCGATCTGACGGTCTCGAGGGCGATGCCCTTCGCCGCGTCGACGGCCTCGGCCCTGCCCATCTCCGCGTTCAGGACGACGTCGCCAGTCCTCCTGAAGGGCATCTTCCTCTCAAGCGGTACACTGAAGGCCATCACGTCGGGCTGGTACGCCGTCGACCTCCTCGCGACTACCGGGACCTGCATCAGCTCGTCGACCGTCTCCCGCCTCTCCCTGTCCGCGATCGCACGCCCGGCCCTCCCACCGAGCGCCGCGCCGAGGAGCTCGAGACCTATCTCCTGGGCCATCCTAGCGGCTTCGCTCTTCGCCCTGACGAGCCCCCTCTCGCCGACCACCTCGCCATATACCTTCACGGGGACCACCCAGACCGGGACGTAGGCCGACCAGATCTCGCCCCAGCTCGCCCTCTCGACCATCCCCTTGGTGACCAGGATGCCCTTCGCGGCGAAGTCCATCGCGATCCTCATCGCGGCGTTCCCATCGACCGACATCGGGACCATCGAGATCCTCGGGGGCTGCTCTCCGGTCACGTTGTTGGCGTAGCCGCAGTACTCGCAGATGACGAGGACCTCCTCTGGGTCGTAGGTCAGCGGAGCCCCGCAGTGCAGGCAGGCCTCGAGCTTGGGCCTCTGGACCTGGCGCGGAACCTGCTGAACGGTCGGTACCTGTGGGGCGGGGCCCTGCTGAACGGTCGTGGGGGGCGAGGGGATCCCGAAGATCTTCCCGAGCGGCGAAGAGGCGAGTTCCTTCAGCGCCTCCTGGGCCTCCAGCTGCCTCCAACTCGCGAGCGCGCCGGGGTTCGAGCTGGACTCGGTCAGCGCGAGGTCCACCAGGTCCTTCAGCTCCTCGGGGCCCTCGACATCGACTCTCACCTCGTCCGGCACGCCGCCGGCCTTGATCGTCCCCCTCTTCATGAAGCCCTTGCTGGCCTCGATGAGGAAGCCCCTCTGCCCCGGCAGGTGCCTGTTGACCTTCCACCCCGACCTCCTCAGGATCTCGACGAGGTTCCTCTGGAGCGCGTCCATGTCGACTCCAGCGTTCCTATACGTCGGCACCGGCTATCCCGCCTCCGACAGGCCCTTCAGGATCTTCGTCCGCTCGTCGATCAGCCTGTCGAACTCGGAGACCGCCTGCCTCACCCTGGAGAGCCTCGCCTTCCACTCGTCGGTCCCGGGCTCCCCTCCCATCAGCTCGGCGACCGAGGACTTGATCGACTCGGCCTTCTCGATCAGCGAGAGGTCGTGCCTGATCACCGCGTCCAGTTTGTCCTCCCTGACCTTCACCGCGTCGAAGAGCCCGGCGTACCCCGCGACGGCCTTGTCGATCCTCTGCGTAACCCTGTCCAGCTCCGCCCTGAGGTTCTCCAGGAGGAACCTGGAGTCCTGGTCGTACGCGAGCTTCCTAGCGGCTGAGGGCGAGAGCGGTGAGTTGAGGGAAGACCTGGCCTCAGAGAGCAGCGAGCTGACCTTCCTCCTGACTAGGACGTCGGTCTCCCTCCTGACCTCCTTCTCCTTGTAGCCCCGGTATCCTGGGACGTAGGAGATGATCCGCTCGAAGAGGCTCATCTCCCTCCTGACGCGCTCGACGTCCATTCGGCCTTCGTCCTCGACCAGCCGATATAAGGTTATACCGATGTTCGTTGATGGGCGCCCATCTCCATAGGATCACGTCATCGCCTTCCTGTAGACCTTCTCGAGCTGGCTCGGCAACCTCCGGTCCTTCCGCCGCTCCGCGACGGGTTCGAGGGCCTTCGCTGGGGCGAGGGCGGCCTTGACGTAGTAGGCGGAGGCCGCTCCCATCCCAGCGAGCACGGTGACGGCCGCCAGCCAGCTCGTACCCCAGATGATCGCGGCAAGTATGGTCCCCGCGACCAGGTGCAGCGCCGAGACCCCGAGGTAGGCGGTCCTCTCGGCGACTTCGGAGGGGTATGTAGCGAAGATCACCCTCGACGACGAGGCGTCGATCAGGGCCCTGTACTTCTTGCCCCTGAACTCGTAGGAGACGTCCCAGACGGGGACGTAGACCAGCGAGAGCTCCCCGACGGAGATCTCGTCGGACCTCGTCCTCACCTCCACGACCTCCTTCGAGATCAGCCTCGTCAGCTCCGCAGCTGCCGCCTCCTCCGCGGCCCTCCTGGCCTGCTCCCTGCTCACCGTCGCGCCGTGGAGGACTCCTCCGTGCTTCCTGACGTACTCGTGGCTGAAGTAGAGCCTCGACCTCGAGACCGCTACCATCTCCCCTTCCTGCGGTATCTCGCCGCTCGCGGGGACCGCGAACTCGATCAGCCTCTCGAAGCTCCCGAACTCCTCCCTCAGGAACGTCGTGACGCTCCTGAAGCCCTTGCCTTCGGGCCCGGAGTACTCCGCGTCCTCGCCGAGCCCCGTGAAGGTCGTCGAGGCCCTGACGGTCGCGACCCAGAACGGATAGAAGTGGAGGCTCACGTCCCTGAGGACCATCTCCCTCGGGAGCGACTCGTCGTAAAGGTGCTGCTTCTCGGCCCATAGCAGGAAGTTCTCTATGGCCCTGCTGCTGTCGTAGTGGACCGGGAGGACGTACCTCCTCTCCTCCTCGAAGGTCCTGAAGGTCGCGCCGCAGTAGCCGCACCTGATCGCTGCGTCCCCCTCCCTTACCTCGTAGGAGGCGCCGCAGTTCGGGCACCGGTAGGTCCCGACGACGCTGCTCATCCCTCGAGCACCCTCACGTCCTCGTCCTTCGAGAGCTTCTTGACCCTCTGGATCGAGGTCGCCGACCTCGCGGAGAGGTATCCCCAGAGCGCCGCCAGGCCCGGTGGAAGGGCCAATAGGACCAGCTTCGTCTCGAGGCTGTAGTCCTTGTAGAGGAGAGGTTCGAAGGCCGCCCCCAGCGCAGCGGTGACCAGCACCGCACCGGCTCCGACGAGCATCCACTTCGCCCTCCTCAGCAGGCTCATCGGCGCCTCCGCTTTGAGCACCTTCACCCCGTCCTCCGCGCCGTCGACGCAGACCCTGTAGGACTTCCCCCCTGACTCGTAACGGGCCTCCACTACCGGGTAGAGGACGAGCCTGATGGAGGAGCGCTCCGTCCTAGTGTAGCAGTCGAAGACCTTCGACGCCATCGACTCGACCTTCGTCCTGTGCTCGTCGGCGGCCCTCGCCTCAGCGGATTTCCAGGCCTCTTCCTCGGTAAGCTCGGAGCCCAGGACCTCCCAGCCCTTCAGCGGCCCGGGGTCGAGCCCTCCCGCGGCCCCGTAGCGCAACAGCGCGTTCCACTTCACTGCCCCGAGCCCGAATATCGACTCGAACTTCCTCCCGTAGACCGCGATCGCGAGCAGTTCATCGAGCGTGCCCCTCACCGGGTAGTAGACCTTGTAGACCGTCGTGCTGCGGCCGGTTGATCGGGTCTTGTACTCGACCTTGTATCCGTTGTAACGGGTCTTCGCCCTCAACTCGGCCACCCAGATCGGGACGACGACGAACCTCACGTCCCGTACCGAGGCCCCCCGTCCTCCCTTCTTCCGAACCGCGCGCTCCACGAAGTCCCTCAGCTCAGAGGCCGAGGCCGGACGGACCATCAGGGGGCCGGACCCGAGGGGGAAGGAGGACTCGACGTGACCGCAGTAGGAACAGACGGAGACGACGGTGTCGGGAGAGAGCTCGACGGGTGCCCCGCAGTTCCGGCACCTGTGTACGGCCTCCGACAGCATCCTCGTTAGATGAGGGGTCGCAGCACTTATGGTTTCCGGCGGCGGTTAGACTACGTTGACTCCGAACTCCGACCTGACGAACTCGATGGCCTCCTCCTTCGTCGGCCTGTGGGACCTCGGGATCTTCGACCTCCTGATCCTCCTGCTCTGAACCCTGAGTCCCGGCCTCGAGAGGTGGACGATCACGTCGAACCCGATCATCCCGAGCTCCGGGTCGTACCTCGTCCCGGGGACGTCGAGGTGCTCCTTGATCCCGAACGCGAAGTTGCCGTACTCGTCGAAGCCCTCGGACCTGAGGGTGTTCTTCACCGCAGCCAACGCCCTCCTGAGGAACTCGACGGCCCTCTCGCCCCGGAGGGTGACCATGACGGCTATCGGTTCGCCCTTATGGATCCCGAAGCCCTTGATCGTCTTCCTCGCCTTCCTGATCGACGGCCTCTGTCCGGTCAGCAACTCGACGATCTTCGCGGCCCTCTCGAGCCTCACCCCGGACTCGCCGACGCTGCAGTTCACAACCACCTTCTCCACCCTCAGCCTCCTCATCGGGTTCAGGGCCTCGGGCGCCTCCGGACCGGTCAGGGGAGCTTCAGCCAAGGCTCTCCCTCACCTACCGGCATCACGTAGTCGAGGACCGTGGATATCGTGCCCTCCGACGTCTGTACGGTGACCAGCTGTTTCGCCGGATACCTCCTGACCTCCTCGTAGCTTAGGATGGGGCCGTGGAGCCCGCTCCTCGACCCCCTGAAGATCAGGCCGTATAGGCCGGTGGAGAACTTCAAGTGCGCCAGCACCCTCCCCGAGGGCAGCTCGACCTTGAAGACGTCGTGGGTCATGATCGACCGCTCCTTCTCGGTCGGCTCTTTGAAGAGGACGTTGCGGCCGTCGTGGAGGGTGAACTGGAGGCCCCCTCCCCTGACGTGCTGCTTCCCGACGATCAGGCCGAGCTTGAACCCGGACTCCCTCCCATCGATCTCGAGGAGCCCCAGGCCCCTCCGGTAGAACGGGAGGACCCTGTACCTCTCTCCGGTCTCGGGGATCGTGAGGACGTCCATCAGTCCAACCGGGAACCTCGGCTCCTTCACCGTCCTTCCGTCGACGAGGACCTTCCCAGACTTGACGATCACCTCGGCCTCCTTCGCGGTCGCCGCCTTACCGAGCCAGTCCCTGACCACCACGAGGAGCGGGACGCTGTACTCCCTCGGGTGCGGCCCGGGCCTCAGGACCGGCGCCCACTTCTTCTCTTTGACCGGGATCCTGAACGTGACCGGCGCGGCGTACCTCCTTAGGTGCGTCAGCTCTCCTCACCCTTCCAAGCCCTCACCGCCTTCCTGCCCTCTTCAAGTAGCTTCCTGCGGTATTCGTCGCCCAAGTCGAGGCTCACCAGCATCAGGTTGGAGACGTGTATAGGGACGTTCACGTTCGTCCCGTCGGCCTTCTTCCTCGTGACGTTCTCGAGGTAGACGTACTGCCTCCGCCTGTCGACCCTGATCACCTTAGCCGTGATCCCCCTGTACTCGCCCCTGAGGACCTTCACCGTGTCGCCGACCCTCACGGGCACCGAGCGCCTCCCGTACTTCTCCCTCAGCTCCCTCGAGAGGTGGGCCGCCATCAGCTTGCTCGGGCGCTCGACCGCCAGAAGGGCCCTGAGCTTCCTCTGCTTAGAGGGCTTCGACGAGAGCATCGCCATCACCTAGACGATGATCGAGGCGAGGTTCGCTATCTTCGGCCACCTCTCCGCGGCCTCCTTCGCGACCGGCCCCCTGATCTCCGTCGCCTTCACGTCGCCCTCCGGAGTCACGACCACCGCAGCCGTGTCCTCGAATGAGATCCAGGTCCCGTCGGGCCTCCTGTAGGGCTTCTTCTGCCTGACGATAACCGCGTAGAGGACCTTCTTCCTCAGCTCGACGTCGCCCTTCTTCACGGTCACTGCCACTAGGTCCCCGACGCAGGCGGCAGGCTGCCTCCTCAGCCTCTGCTTGACGCCGATCACGTTGACCACCTTAAGGATCTGCGCGCCCGAGTTGTCGGTGCAGTTGACGTAGGACCCGACGTTGATGGTCCTCGGTATGTTGGGCTTGACGAGCAGCAGGCCTACCTCGGCTACCGCCCTAGACCTACGCGCCAACCCCACCACCCCTCCTGCTCAGGTTCTCGATAACGACGAAGCTCTTGGTCTTGGAGATCGGCCTGCACTCCGCGAACCTTACCGTGTCTCCGACCTCGACGTCGATGCACGGAGGCAGGTGGACCGACATCCTCTTCCTCTTCCTCATGTACCTCTTGTACTTCCTGACGTAGATCGTGATGTCCCTCTCAACGACCACGGTCTTCCTCATGTACTTCTTGAAGACCCTGCCCTCGAGTATGATCCCCCTGACCTTCAGGTGCCCGTGGAAGGGGCAGGCCACGTCGTCGCACTCCTTCGCCGGTGGGGCGACGTCTATCCCGATGTTCCTCGCCATCTCCGATCTGGTAGCTGGAACCAGTGCCACTTTAATAACCGTGAGCGCGTCGTCCGTTCTTCCGGTGCGCCGGGCGTGTGGGCTTCAGTCTGCTCAGCCGTTCAGACTGCGAGGGCCTCGAGATGCAGGTGCCGGCCGGCCTTGTCGCAGACGCGCCGAGTGTCCTTATATCGATGAGGGCGCCGCACACCGAACGAGCGAACGGTTGACCGGGTGACCGCGCATGCAGGAAGTCCCTTTGGACGGAGAGGGGCCCTATTTCGAAGACTTCAAGCCCGGCATGCGGATAAGGTCGTGGCCCGGCCGGACGTTCAGCGAGTGCGACAACATCCTCTGGACCTCGGTGACCGGCGACTGCGTGCCCCTCTACGTCGACAGCCATTTCGCCAGATCGACGGAGTTCGGAGGCACCGTCATCCATCCCCTCGTGGTCCTGAACACGGCGATCGCCTTGAGCGTCAAGGACACGAGCGCCAACACCCTTGCCTTCCTCGGCGCGGAGTACATGAGGACGCACAGGTACCTGCGGCCGGGCGACACGCTCTACGTGGAGACCGAGGTGGTCGAGGTCCGCGAGTCGAAGTCGCGCCCCGACGCGGGAATCGTGACGTGGATTCACCGCGGCTACGACCAGAGTGGGGACCTGGTCTGCGAGGTCAAGAGGACCAACTTAGTCTACAAGAGGGCCTACTCGCCATGGAGGCGTTACCTCAGGGAGTCCGGGGTGGCTGGCGAGTGAGCGAACACCTCGGCTACCAAGGGCTCTTCTTCGAGGACCTGAAGAGCGGACAGGTGATAGTCCACAGGCGCGGGAGAACGGTGACGTTCCAGGACAACCTGCTGCTCTCGCATCTCCTCCTCAACGCCTCGCCCCTCCACTTCGACAGAGAGTACATGGAGTTCACGGAGTTCAAGAGACCGCTCCTCGTGATGACTCTGGTGCTCGGAGTGACCTTCGGGATCGCCTCGGAGGACTTCAAGAACGTGGCGAGGGAGGTGGAGATTCGCGACTTGAGGATGACGGCCCCCGTCTTCGACGGAGACACACTACACGTCATCTCCGAAGTGCTCGAGAGTCGCGAGGCGCCCGAAAGGGTTGACGTCGGCACGGTCGTGGTTCGTCACAAGACCTACAAGGACAACTACTCGACGCTCGTGATGCGGGTTGACCGAGAGATGCTGGTCTACCGGAGAGGGTCCCGTCCCGCGTGGCGACCTGAGCGGCCTGGCCTGTGAGCTGCGACACCCACGCTTGGTTGCTCTGTCTGAGTCCAGCGCGAACGGAATTTCCGGTCTCGATGGTCGGTCCTCAGGCGAGTGCGGTTAACAGGGCCTCTCCCAGCCCCTCCTCTGCCTCTTCAGCCTCTCCGCCGGAGTTCCCAATAGCCTCCGTCCCACCGTGCTGATCTTGGTGCCGTCGCCGAGCTCCAGCACCAGCCTCTCGCAGTTCGATTTGATCAGCCTGACGACACGCCCGTCAGATGTCCTCAAAGTGATGAGGTTCGCCGACTCGTCCACGATCACGCCCTCGACGCTGCGGCCTCCCTCTTCCGCGACCGCCCTGTAGCCCAGAAGGGTCACAGGCGCCCTCAGCCGCTCACTTCCTCCGCGCGGCCTCCGCCCCAACCCTCCTCTCCCGCAGGATCGTGAGGGCCCTCGCGAGCCTCCTCCTGAGGTTCCTGAGCCTCATGGGGTTCTCGACGCGGCCTCCGGCCTCGATCTTCGTCCTGAGGGACCTCAGCTCGGTCTTGATCTCGGAGATCTCCTCCAACAGCTCGGCGTCGGACTTCTCCTTAAGCTCCTCCACCTCACGGACCAAGCCTCTCCTCACCTCCCTCCACCTTGACCTCCTCGACCAGGTGCTCGGTCGGCGGGTAGATCAGCACCTTGACGCCGAAGATGCCGGCCGGCAGCTGGACGTGCGCGACCCCCTTCCTCACCTTGGTCGCGTAGTATCCGGACTTCGGGATCAGCCCCGCCGTGTACTTCTCGGACCTCGCTCTAGCGGAGGTGAGCTTCCCGCTGATGACGATCTCCGCCCCCCTCGCGCCAGCCTCCATGATCCTCCTGAGGGCCCAGAACGCGATCCTCCTCCACCTGATCCCCGCGGCCATCGCCTGCGCGATCCTCTTCGCCATGATGTTCGGGTCCAGCTCCGGCGCTTCCACCTCCGAGACTACTATCTGCAGGTTCTCGAGCTTGAGCCTCTGCTCGAGCTCAGACTGGAGCGCCTTGATCCTCCTCCCCCTCGGGCCTATCACCAGCCCCGGCCTCATCGTGTAGATGGTGACGGTCGTCCAGATCGGCGTCATCACGATGTCCACCTTTCCGATGAAGGCGTCCTTGAGGTAGTTCCTGACGAACTCCTCTATCTCCGCCTTGACCCTCGACCGGTTCAGCAGCCTCCTCGTGGTCGCGTCCAACCCTGCGCACCTCCGGGCTCCGTCGCTATAAAGGTGTAAGGAGCGAGTCGGGAGGCCGAGGTCTCACCTCTGAGGCGCCCTTGCCTCTCCTCGGACCCGCTCGACCGCGTCCTCGATCGATGCCCTGAGGGAGGAGGCGAGGTCCCGGAGCCTCGCGAGCCCCTTCCCCAACACCGACCGGACGTCGTGCCCCCGCTTCACCCTGAGGACGAACCTGAGCCTCTGGTGGAGCGGGTGGATGAGCGCGGTGCCAGCGTACTCGACCTCCTCCATCCCGTTCAGGACCTCTTGGAGCGAGTCCAGGACGCTGAAGTCGACGCCCTCGACCTCGAGGACGAGGTGGAGGTCTGACCTCTCGACGACCCTGACTCTGATCCCCAAATTCAGCGCACCTGGACCATCGCGGCCGCCGGGAACATAAATAGCAATTTGCCGAAGTTCCGGTAGAGCGTCGAGACCTTCTTCCTGTACGTCCTCCTGCAGGTCCCGCAGTTCAGGAGGTTGACCCGGTTGACCAGGGGTCTCCCGCAGACGTCGCAGAACCCGAGGACAAGTCCGAGCTCCTTCCCCTCCACGGAGAGCGTGTAGGTGCCGAAGGTGTCGTCGACGACTTTCGCCAGGACCAAGTCTCCGACGTTGTAGTCGAGCAGCTTCGATGTCCTCAGGATGGCCCCGCTGTAACGCAGCACCTTCTTCGTCCCCGCCACGCCGAGGATCTCGCACCACATCACCCTGTCCTGGAGTTCCCTGACCGCCGCGAGCACCGTGTCACCAGGCCTCGGCTTGGCGTCCCTCGTGAACGGCCTCAGGGAGACCTCGTGCTGCCTGAGGTCGTACTGCGCCGCTCCGGCCTTCTTCGCCAGTATCTCGCCCCTCCTGTTAGCCCAGAGCCCCTCCCTGTGAACGAACTCCTCGATCACGCCGACCCTCTCGCCGGGGAGCACCAATCTCTTCTCCGAAGCCATTCCGGTTCAGTATCGCCTCACGGCTATTATGGTTATCTCGGCGCCCTTGTCGAGCGGCGACGCCGACCGGGAAGACCCATGGGACAGGTTCCGGGTTCTAGTCGCCCCTTCACCCGAGCACCAACTTGTAGTACGGCCTCATCGGACCCTGCTGGCTGTCGAAGTAGATCCCCTTGACCTCGAGGTAGTGCTCTATCGCGAGGACGGTGTTGTTCCTGCCCAACCCGGACTGCTTGAACCCTCCCCAGGGCATCTCCACCGGCAGCGTGTAGTAGGTGTTGATCCAGACAGCTCCCGCCTTCACCCGTTCCGCGACCCGGAGAGCCCTTCCGAGGTCCGAGCTCCAGACCCCGGCCGCGAGCCCGTAGATCGTCTGGTTCGCGAGCCTCACGGCCTCTTCCTCGTCTCTGAACTCGGTGACCGTCAGGACCGGCCCGAAGATCTCCTCCTGGAAGAGCTTGCTCTCCGGCGGCACGTCCTCGACCACGGTGGGCTGCATGTAGTTGCCCCTGGAGTAGGTTCCGTCGGTGAGCCTGTTCCCGCCGTACGCGATCTTCAGGCCCTCGGAAGCAGCTGCGGCCACGTACTCCATCACGCTGTCGAGCTGGCCCCTGCTGACCAAGGGACCGAGGTCGCTGCTCTCCTCGAGCTGGTGGCCCACTTTAAGCCTGCTGACCCTCTCCACGACCATCCTCACCAGCTTCTCCTTGACCCTCGAGTGGACCAGGAGCCTCGAGCCCGCCGCGCACGACTCGCCGTTGTTGGCGTAGGCGCCGTAGGTGACCGCGTTGGCCGCCCTCTCGAGGTCTGCGTCGTCGAAGACGATGTTCGGGTTCTTCCCTCCCAGCTCCAACACCACTCTCTTCAGGGTCTTCGAGGCCCTCTCGAGTATCCACTTTCCCGTCGAGGTCTCGCCGGTGAAGTTGACGGCGTCCACCTTCTCGTTCGCTATCAGCGCGCCTCCCACCGTTTCGCCCCCGCCGGTGACGACGTTGAAGACGCCCTTCGGCGCGCCGGCCTTCGCGAGGATCTTCGCTAGCTCTACCGCGGAGGCGGAGGTCAGGGACGACGGCTTCGCGACCACGGTGCACCCAGCTGCCAAAGCCGGCGCGACCTGCCTGCAGAGGATGAGGAAGGGGAAGTTCCACGGCGTGACCGCTGCCACGACGCCCACCGGCTGCCTCACGACCGCGACCAGGTCCCCGGTCCTGTGAATCTGGCTGGTCCCAAGCACCTTGTCGGCCAGTCCCGCGTAGAACTCCACGATCTCGGCTGCCCTCGGTATGTCGCTCATCCGACTGGTCCTAATGGTCTTCCCCGAGAAGAGGCTCTCGAGCCTTGCGAGCCTCTCGAGGTCCTCTCGTATCAGCTCCGCTGCCCTGAAGAGCACCCTCGCCCTCAGCCTGTAGTCGGAGACCCAGCCGCCGACGTCGCCGTCGAAGGCCCGCCTCGCCGCGTCGACCGCAGCGCCCACGTCCTTCGACCCGTCAGCGGTGTAACCGATTATCCGGCTCTCGTCGCCCGGGTCCCTGCGGGGGATGTACGAACCGGTTGACGGCTCTACCTCCTGGCCCTCGATGAAGAGGTTGATCTTCAGCCCGGGCTCCATACGCCACTAGACTCCTTCGGGGACGTTTTATATCCTAACCGGAGCGGATTGACGTGAAGTCCGATCGCCAAAAGGATCGTGACGCGTGTAACTCGACGAGCCCTCTGTGCAGGGGCCCTGAACTCTGCGTCGAACAGTCCTGACCCCGCCGCGTGACCGGGACATTCGCCCGCCTTGCTGTAGGGGGCCTCGAGCCCGGACCGCTCCTTCCGTGTCTATACCGTGTATATACTTCGTAAATGCAGGTCAGGGAGGTCGGTGACGACTATACGGACCGGCTAAATCGACCCCAGTCCGGCCACCGGCGGAATGAGCGGGCTGGAAGGTCGGGCGAGGTGGGTCGCGACCGAGCAGGTGCAGGCTAGGCCGATCGTTGTGCCGATATTCGAGGACGTCGACCCGAGGAGGGCCGTGGAGGTCGCGGCGGAGGAGGCTGCGGCGTCGGGTCAAGAGGTCCTGCTGGTCGCGGTCGTGAGGAGGCCGAGGTCCCTGCCGAAGGGCTTCAACGAGTACGCGAGGACCGAGTGGAAGGGTGAGAGCCCGTGGTGGCTCTACGTCAGGCTTCTCGGGGAGCAGGCGCTCAAACCGCACCTCGAGTACCTCAGGTCGAGGGGGATAGGGTGCGACTACCTCATCGAGACGACGGAGAGCGCGAAGTACGCCTTTCTGGACCTGCCGGTCGGGCCGTCGAAGGTCGTAGTGACCTTCCCCTCGAAGAGGGCCAACAAGGAGTTCAGGAGGCTGATGGAGGTCCTCGAAGGCCTAAGGGTGCCCATCCTCATCACGCCCTGAGCCGGCACGGAATCCTTAATCCGACGGGTCTTCCGTTCATACAAGCGATCCGTGAGCAAGGCGAGGTGGCTAGCCGAGCGGCGGGAAGACCCCTGGCACAGGCGGGCGAAGGCCGAGGGTTACCCCTCTAGGGCCGCCTACAAGCTCCTCTACATCCAGCAGAAGTACGGGATACTCAGGAGGGGTGACGTGGTCGTCGACATCGGCTCCTGGCCCGGAGGTATGCTCAAGGTCGAGTCGGAGATCGTCGGACCCGAGGGCCTCGTGGTCGCGGTGGACCTCAGGGAGCCGGTCTTCAGGGCTGAGAACGTGAGGTTCTTGAGGATGGACATCGAGGACCCGAAGGCCTCCGAGGCGATCCTGGACGCGCTGGGCGGCGTGAGGTGTGACGTCCTCGTCTCCGACGCTTCCCCGAAGTTCACCGGCGCAAGGGACGTCGACGTCTTCAACCAGCTCCTGCTGACCGTGAGGGCGATTGAGGTCTCCGACGTCGTCCTGGCTAAGGGCGGAAACGCCGCCTTCAAGGCCTTCGAATGTCCCGAGCTCCAAGCCGTGGAGCAGAGGCTGAGGAGGTCCTTCGAAGCCTACAGGAGGGTCGTGACCCCACCGACGCTGAGGAAAAGGTCCTCGGAGGTCTACATGGTCTGCATGGGCAAGAGAAGGGAGGGCGTCAGCGAGGGGCTGAGGGAGCTCGTCGTCTGAGGCGAACCCCCGTCTCCGCCCTGAGATATTTTAGGAGAGCGTAGGTCTCGCGGTAGGGTTGCGTGAGCTCAAGGCCTACCTCGTCAAGTCGGGTGTGGGCGTCCTCGCGGGCGCGGCCTCGGCCTACCTCTCGGTCCTCGCTCACTGGGCCCTCGCGGTCCTCATGGCCGCCGGCGTCTATCTCCTGGTGACGTACGTGACCCTTGGCCCGGTCCGCAGGGACAACCCGCACCTCACTGGGAGGAGGGCCTGGACGCTGGCTGTTGGCGCGTACTCGACCGTGTGGCTGACCTGCTGGCTGCTGTTCTACAACCTGCTCGTGTGACGGCGGCTCGAGTCAGGACGAGCCGGCCTCGGCCCTCCTCTTGTACCTGTCCGGTCCCGGCAGCCTGTCGAAGTTCCTGAGGATCGCCTCCCAGACCTCCAGGACCTCCGATGCGCCCTCGAGGGTCCCGTTCGCCTCCCTCATCGACTTCAGGCACTCCTCGAGCTCGGACTTCGGGTCCTCGGCGTTGAAGGCCCTGTAGACGAGCGAGGCGGCGTCGTCCGTGGTGTAGGAGAGGTGGATCCCCCTCAGGACCTTCGCGACCTTGTGCTCCGAGTCGGACTTGGCGCGCCTCTCCAGGGACTCGATCATCCTCTCCGCGTCCGAGTACCTCCCCGAGAAGAGCGTCTGGACGAACTTCACCACGGCCCTCTCGAGCCTCTCGTCCACTCCTCACCGCCTCCTTAGCTCCTCCCTCTCGGACTCCTCGACGTCCTCGATGCCGTTCTGGGTTATCTTGATCAGCACCTCTCCCTCGGGGAGGTACGGGCTCGAGACCAGCCTCACGATCCTCAGGTTCTTGCCCGCGGTCTTCCTGACGAAGAGCCTCGTGTGGCTCGTGTGGCCGACTATGTGTCCGCCGACCGGCGCGACGACCATCGGCGAGAAGAACTCGTCGGGCCTCGCCATAACTTGGTTCGTCACGACCGCGGCCGCGTTGAAGGCCCTCGCGAGCCTAAGGAGTCTGTGCATGTGCTTGTTCAGCTTCTGCTGCCTCTCCGCGAGCATCTCCCTCCCGATGTACTCGCTCCTGAAGTGGGCCGTCAGGGAGTCGACGATGATCAGCCTGACGCCGTTCTCCTTGATGATCCTGTCGGCCTTCTCGAGCAGCAGCATCTGGTGGTCGCTGTTGTAGGCCTCGGCGTATATGATCCTCTCGAGCGCGGCGTCCGGTTCGAGGCCCAAGTTCTTCGCCATCGCCTCGATCCTCTCGATCCTGAAGGTGTTCTCGGTGTCGATGTAGAGAGCCGCGCCGTTCAGGCCCCCGCGCTCCTCGGGGAGCTGGACGTTGACCGCTAGCTGGTGACAGAGTTGTGACTTCCCCGACCCGAACTCGCCGAAGAACTCCGTTATCGACATAGTCTCTACCCCGCCGCCGATCAGCGCGTCGAGGGACCTGCTCCCCGTGGTGATCCTCCCGATCGAGCTCCTGTACTTTATCAGCTCCTTCGCGGTCACCCACGAGATCTCGATCGTCTCCCTAGCGAGCTCTATCAGCTCCTGCGCCTTCTTCTCGCCGATCCCTGCGGCCTCCAGCTCGCTCACGGTCGCCGTCGCGAGGGCCTCGACCGTCGAGAACCCTATCTCCCTCAGCTTCTCAGCGGTTGCGGGCCCGACCCCCGGGAGCTCCGAGATGTCCGTGAAGGCCGGTACCTTTTCCCTCTCCTTCTGCTGCTTCGCCCTCTCCTTCTGCGGCATCCCCAACCGATCACGGCCTCTCCCCAAATATAAAGAGCGAGACCGACCGGTCCCGGGAGCGCCTCCGCGTCGATCTCCTGTCGGCCGAGAGAACCGATAGACGCGCGGCCTCGGATTGCTCGCCCATGAAGCCGTCCGGTCGGTCGACGTACTCCACAGCCAGTCCTAGGATGCCAATTTTTATTAAAAACGGAGACGTAGAAGAGTGCGGTGTCGTCAGGACCGTTCGACGAGGTCTTCATCGAGACTCATGCGAGGAGGTTGAGGGACCTACTCCCTGCGCGAAAGGCCTCGCTCGAGGAGCTGGTCAACTCCCCTGACCCTCACGTCGAGACGCTCGGCGGGGGGCTTCACAGGTTCAGGAGGGAGGACCTCCTCGAGGCTGACAGGGTCATAACAGGCGAGCTGAGGAGGGCTCCGGTCTTCCCGATAACGTTCTCGTCAGGCGACGAGTACGGCAGGGGCGTCGTGCTGTTGAGGAGCAGGTCCGAGGCGGCGGTTTACAGGGCGCTGATGGGGCTCGAGTTCGTCCCCGAGACGCCCGATGGGTACGCCTACACCTACAAGCCCCTGGTCGCCGAGTTCTTCAGGAGGTTCCCCTCGCTGGCGGTCATCTCCGCCTGACCGTCCGGTCAACGTTTTAGTCGTGCCAGTGGTGCTAACCCTCGAGCAGTCTTGGGGTCCCAGGAGGACCTCCTGAGGCAGAGGGAGAAGGCTAGGGATCTGACCCTGAAACTCGTCGAGGTCCTCGCGGAGAGGGAGAGGGTCGTGACCGAGATATCGCGGCTGAAGTCGGAGCTGGGCGTCCCGGAGTTCGTCCCGGATGTCGAGAGGGAACTGAGGGCGGCCGCGCTGAGGAGGGCAGCGGAGCTGGGGGTCGACCAGGACCTCGTCAGGAGGGTCCTGACGCTGGTGCTCAGGAGCTCGGTCAAAGCGCAGTCATTCCCCTCAAACCCGAACAGGTTGACCCACATGGACCTGATGAGGGCCGCGAAGAGAATGGAGCGGAACGGAATGGAGGTCGTCCACATGGAGGTCGGGGAGCCGACCCTGGGCGCACCGCCGGAGGTCGCGAGGGAGCTGAGCGACGCGGCCCTGAGGGGCTACGCCTTCTACGGCGAGGCCGCTGGCCTGCAGGAGCTGAGGTCCGCGATCGCGGAGGACCTGAGGGAGAGGTTCGGGGTCGACCTGAGGCCCGAGAACGTCGTTGTCACGCAGGGCGGCAGGTTCGGCGTCTACCTCGTCATGGCGTCGGTCCTCTCGGCCGGTGACGAGGTCCTCGTGATAGATCCGTCGTGGCCTCACTACAAGCAGACCGCGGAGTCCATCGGGTGCAGGCCCGTCGTCCACAGGACTTCGCTGGAGGGCTCCTGGACCCCAGATCCGTCGGAGATGGAGGGACTGGTCAGCGACTCGACGAGGCTCATCGTGATCAATTACCCCAACAACCCGACCGGTTCCATGATAGACGAGGGCCTGATGGGGGAGCTGGTGGAGCTCGCGGAGAGGAGGGGTGCCTACCTCCTCAGCGACGAGGTCTACATGGACTACTCCTTCGGCGAGCACGTAACCGCATTGACCTCAGGCTCCGAAATGGTCGCGATGCTGATGTCCTTCTCCAAGAGCTGGGGGATGACCGGCTACAGGATCGGGTACGTCGTCGCGCCGAGGGACATCGCCGAGAGGGCGGCCCGGATTCAGGGGTCGCTCCTGACCTGCGTCCCGGAGTTCGTCCAGATGGCGGCCTTGAAGGCCCTCTCAGACAAGGAGACGCCGAGGAAGTACAGGGAGCACATGAGGAGGGGGATCGAGGTCATCTGCTCGCACCTCGACCGGGTCGGCGCCCGCTACGTGAGGCCGGGCGGAGGGATGTACGTCTTCCCCGAACTCCCGGTGGAGGACTCGGTGGGGTTCGCCCTCAGGCTCCTGGAGCGGAGGGGGGTCGCGATCGCGCCCGGCTCGGTCTTCGGGAACTACCCGAGCTTCGTCAGGCTCAGCGTCGGCGACTCCCTCGAGAAGGTCGAAAAGGGAATGAGGGCGCTGGCCGAAGAGCTCGCCGACGGCCGCTCCTCGATCTCTGAGGGATTCCCGAGGTAATCAGCCGGCGAGGTCTCACCGAATCACGTAAAGCGCCCGAGCTCCAACATTTATATCATATGAGCTGAGAACGGGGTAGAAGCGTGGTGGGTGATGGCGGTACTGGGTAGGGTCGTCTGCCCGCACTGCGGCAAGCTGACGATCAAGGGTAGGTTCTGCATGAACTGCGGCAAGGAGCTCGAGGCGCCGGCGCCCCAGCAGCCCGCTCAACCGAGGCCGACGCCCCCACAGCCCTCTCCCCCGACTCCCACCCCTGTCGAGCAGGTAGCGCCCCCCGCAGAGCAGCAGGCCCCGCCCGAGGCTCCTAAGGAGGTCCAGCCCGAGGAGCTCGCAGAGGAGAGGAGGCTCGTCGAGCAGCTCTCGAAGTTCTACAATTGGCAGCTGAGGCTAATCGACCTGTACCTAGACGGCGAGGCCGCGTTCGACGCGTTCTCCGAGATCTACACGGACTATGAGTCCAGGTTGGCGGTGCTGAACCAGAAGAGGCTCGAGATGATCAGCAGGTTCGAGGAGAGGATAAAGGAGCTCACCCAGAGGCTGGACAACCTGAAGCTCCGGCACGAGGTCAGCGAGATCACCGACAGGGAGTACATCAGGCAGAAAATCGAGATAGACCGGGAGATCTCGAAGCTGAGGCCGAAGCTGACGATCCTTCAGAACCCGATCGAGATCAAGATCGGCGAGATACCGAAGTTCAGGTCCGAGATACTGGAGAGGATCGAGAGGGTGAAGAGGCAGGCGAAGGACCTGAACATGCCCGAGGAGTGGGTCCAGAGGATCGTGAACAACCTGAAGGTCCTGCTGGACGCGATCGGCGAGCTGGTCAAGCAGTACGAGAGGATAAAGGCCGAGATGGTGAAGCTCGAGCTGAGGTACAAGGTGGGGGAGCTCAAGCACGACGACTACATGACCCAGAGGCAGCGGCTGGAGAGGCAGCTGGAGCTAACCTTCTGAGGGTTCAGGCCATAAGGCAGGCGGACCATCCGCAGTCGAGGCAGGTCGCGCATCCCTCCTGATGGGCTATTCTCCTTCCCCCGCAACCCGGGCACCTCTCCGCGTGCAGCCCTTCGGCCTCCGACTCCTCCTCGACCTCGGTCTCCGCCTCCGCTCCAACTGCGACCTTGAGGAAGAGCTTGGGAGCGGCCTCCTCGCTGGCGGGGGTTCTCTCGACGGTCACATCGATGCCTAGGGCCCTCATCATCTCCAGCGTGCTGTTCCTCACGGGCGTCACGTATTGCTTCGTCCTCTGGCTGGGGGTCACCAAGACCTGCGAGCTCTTCGACTGGTCCCTGTAGATCGTGATGCCCTTCAGGCCGAGCTTGTAAGCGAAGAGGTAGGCGTTCTTGACGTCCTCCGTGGTCACCCAGCTCGGCATGTTGATGGTCTTACTGACCGCGGCGTCCACCCACAGCCCGACGTGGTACTGGGCCCTCACGTGGTCCCACCAGGGGATGTCGTAGGCCACGACGAAGACTCTCCTGGCCTCCTCGTCGAAGAGCTCCTCGAGTCCTTGGATCGATCCGCCGTTGTCCGAGACCGCTTTGAGGACGTCGTCCCTCTTCATACCCGTCTCCTCGAGGTATCTCTCGAACTCGGGGTCGATGTAGTAGAACGTTCCCACCGTGACCCTCTTCTCGTAGACTAGGGCGAAGACCGGCTCTATGCCCGAGCTCGTGTCGACGAGCATCGAGATGCTGCCAGTGGGTGCGACGGAGAGCACGAAGCTGTTCCTCATCCCGTTTGCCCTGATGAACTTGACCAGCGAGTCCCAGTCCATCGTCCAGAGCTCCCTGCGGTAGTATCCCTCTAGGGGCAGCTCGCCCTTCGGGTATCCGCTCTGCCAATAGAGCGGGAACGGTCCCCTCTCCCTCGCCCTCCTCGCGCTCTCGAAGTAGGCGTGCCACGCGATGAACTCCGCAACCCTCTGCATCAGAGCGAACCCCTCCTCGCTGTGATAGGGCGTCCTTAGGGCGAACAGCATGTCGGCGAGGCCCATGAAACCCAGCCCGACTCTCCTCGTCTTGTGGGCCATCTCGTCGATCTCGCTGAGCGGGTAGCTGTTCACGTCGATCACGTTGTCGAGGAACCTGCACGCGGTCCTCACCGTCTCCGCGAGGCCCTCCCAGTCCACGACCGCCTTCCCGTCGACCCTCCTGACGAAGGCGTACAGGTTTACCGAGCCGAGGTTGCAGACCTCGTGATCGTAGAGCGGCTCCTCTGCGCACGGGTTGGTCGCCCTTATCTCCCCGAGGGCCTCTCTGAGTACGTTCCTCCTGTTGATGTTGTCGAGGAACAGGACGCCCGGGTCCGCGGTCTTCCACGCGGATTCGGCGATAATGTTGAAGAGCTGACGCGGGTTCACCGTGGACCAGACCTTCCCGTCCCTCGGGTTCACGAGCGGGTAGGGCTCGTTCTTGTCGTAATGCTCCCAGAACTTGGGCTCGATCATCACGCTGATGTTGAAGTTCTCGAGGAAACCGGGCCTCTCCTTCGCCCTGATGAACTTCTCGATGTCCGGGTGCCAGGACTCGAGGATGCCCATGTTGGCTCCCCTCCTCTTCCCGCCCTGCTTCACGACGTCGGTCACGGTGTCGATTATCCGCATGAACGTGACCGGACCCGAGGCCACACCTGAAGTGGAGGCTACGATGTCGCCCTCGGGCCTGAGCTTGGAGTAGTTGATCCCGATTCCACCGCCGCTCTTGAAGATCATCGCGGCCTCGTACGCCGACCTCATGATCGACTCCATGTTGTCCTCTATCGGGAGGACGAAGCACGCGGAGAGCTGTCCGAGCCTGGCGCCGGCGTTGAAGAGAGTGGGGCTGTTGGGCATGAACCTCTTCTCGGCCATCATGGAGTAGTAGGCGAGGTAGTCTTTGGCGTGGTCGTCGAACTCTCCCCTCTGGATCATCTCCACCACCTCCGAGAACCTCACCCGCATCGCGCCCTCAGAGTTCAGCCTGTCGTAGAGGGCCTTCATCCTCTCCAAGTGCCACCTGTTCCAGGTGAAGAGCAGCTGACCGTCGGGGCCCCTGAGCCCGAGCTTCCCCGCCCAGAGCTCGGGGTCGAAGTCCTCTGCCGGGTTCACCTTCTGCGACCTGCTGACGTCGAAGACCCTCGGGTCGTAGAGGACGTCGGGGATCACTATCAGCGCGGCGACCCTCTGGAACATCTGCTTCGGGCCCTCGGCCAGCTTCCCCGTCTCCGGGTCCCTCAGCAGGTACCTCGCCGCCATCAGCCTCAGCGAGTTGACCGAGAAGGACTTGTCGACCTCGTCGAGGTAATCCCTCTCCAGGATCCGCATCTTCTCCTTCCTTATCCGCTCCCTCTCCTTCCTGTACAGGATGTACGCCTTCGCGACCTCGTAGAGGTCGAACTTGACTAGCGAGAGCTCAACGAGGTCTTGGACGTCCTCGACGTGCGGGAGCCTCGTCTCGCCGAACTTCTCCGCGACGAGCTTCAGGACGTTTTCCGTCACCCTGTTGAGGAGCTCCTCGTCGAGCCTGTTGGTCGCGATCATCGCCTTCCTTATCGCGTTCCTTATCCTCTCCGGGTCGAAGTCGACTACGCGGCCGTCACGCTTCACGATCCTCTTGACTGGATACGGTTTCGCACTGGTCATCCAAAACCACCGACGTTCTTCGGCTGCTGATAATTCAATCGGCTCCACCGGCCCACTCTTGTCATCCACCCCGTCATAAAAGCGTGATCCACTCCCTCGCGCCTCGGATTTGAACGGGCCGCCCCTTGGTTCCACTCTTTGGCCATCACCGGAAACCATGTCGCATCACGTTTTTAAACAGGTAATACGCATATTTTCATCCAGCGCGAGAGCATGTTTTATCTCGTCACGATCGAGGACGTCATAGGCATAGAGCCGAGGGAGTTCGGCGGCCCGCTCAGAGAGATCGCCATGGAGAAGTTGGTCTCGATGTACGAGGGCGTCGTGGACGAGGAGCTCGGGTACGTGATCACGGTCACCGACGTGGAGGTCGACGAGGTCGGGTTCCTCCTGCCCAGGGACCCTGCGTCCTACCACAAAGTCAAGTGCACGCTGCTGACCTACATGCCGATGCTGCAGGAGGTCGTCGAGGGCGAGGTCGTGGACGTTACGGAGTTCGGGGCCTTCGTGAGGGTCGTGACCATCGACGCGCTGCTTCACCTCTCGCAGATCATGGACGACTACGTCTCCCTCGACAAGAGGAACATGATGCTGGTGGGCAACAAGACCGGCCTCAAGCTCGGGGTCGGGGATAAAGTGAGGGCGAGGGTCGTCGCGGTCTCAGTGAGCAGCGGGAAGGTCGGACTCACGACCCGCCAACCCTACCTCGGGAACCTCGAGTGGATCGCGCAGCAGGTCGCGCCGAAGCCAGCGGCCAAGAGGTAGATGGGCTTGCCGAGGGAGAGGGCCTGCAGGGTCTGCAAGGCGATCACCTCGGAGGAGAGGTGCTGGAACTGCGGCTCCACAGACCTCTCCGCGTCCTACTCAGGACTGGTCGTGATGCTGGTCCCAGAGGATTCCGAGATCGCGAGGGCGCTGGGAATCACGAAGCCTGGCAAGTATGCGGTCAGGGTGGAGTGAGCTCTTCCCGGGCGGCGCGCGGGCGCTGGTCCTGACCGAGGCCCAGAGGGAGCTCCTGAGGAGGCCGATCGGCGAGCTGATCCCGGGATCGCCCGAGGAGACTAGGGAGGCGCTCAGCGGGCTGCTCGGGGCTGAGCCGGCGCTCGTGGTGGCGGTGGGCGACGTGGTCTCCGCGGAGGTGGGCGCGCTCGGGCCGAGGAGGGTCGTCTACGTGACCGACGACAGGAGCAGGAGGTCCCGGACGGAGAGGGTTGAGCTCCAAGTCGACCAGGAGATCCGGTGCGCTAACCCTGCGGGCTCGGTCACGAGGGAGAGCTTCGAGGCGCTCGAGGCGGCGATCCGCGCGGCCGGGAGGGTGAGGGTGCTGGTGGAGGGAGAGGAGGACCTCTTGGCGCTCGTCGCGGTCTACCTCGCTCCAGCCGGATCCCTAGTCCTATACGGCCAGCCCTCAGAGGGCCTCGTGGTGGTCGAGGTGAACGAGGAGAGGAAGAGGTTCGCGAAGCTCATCTTCTCCGGGGCTTTGCCGGTGCGCGAGGCGTCTCCTTCTGCTTGAATATCGTGTGGTGGCACCTGCCGCAGTAGTACCGGTCGCCGTGGTCGGCCATCAGATATCCGGTCCCGCAGACCGGGCAGTAGACCGTCTTCCTGACCAGCTTGCCGTCCTCGGTGACCTCGTAGAGCCTGTAGAGCGGCCTAATGCCGCCTCGGGCCATGCCCGTCCACTCCCGGCCGGCTCTAATAAACCCGAGTCAGACGTACTCGCGGCCGATGAGCCTCCTCGCGATGATCAGCCGCATCATGTTCTCGGTCCCCTCGGCCCCTAGGACGTAGCTGAGGGCTCCGAGCCAGGCCCTGACGATCGGCGTCTCCTTGTAGTAGGCCGCTCCGCCGAACCACTTCATCACCTCCTGGCCTATCTCGACGGCCAGCGCCGCGCACTTCAGCTTCGACATCGCGCCGTAGAGCGCCACGTCGCCGAGGTCGACGCTCCCGTCCCTCTCGAGGTAGTACTTGTCGGCGACCCAGGCGGCCTTGTAGCAGAGGAGCCTAGCGGCCTCGAGCTCCTTCGCGAGATCCGCGAACCTGAAGCTGATGGCTTGATAGCTGGCGATCGGCTTGCCGAAGACCACCCTCTGCTTGATCCACTCCCTCCCGTTGTCGAGCATCCACCTGGCCGACCCGATCGTTATCGCGCCTATCATGGACCTAGCGAGGTTGAAGCCCTCCATCGCGATCCTGAACCCGCCGTTGACCTCGCCGATCCTGAAGGCGTCGGGGACGCGGGTCCCGTTGAACGTGACGACCGAAGTGTCGAGCCCCTTCCTCCCTATCTCGGTCCAGGGCCTGTAGCTGATGCTGCCGTCCCTGACTCCCTTCCTCTTCATCAGCACCAGGAAGTCGGTGATCGTATTGTGCTTCGCCCTCGGATCGCCGGTCCTGGCGATCGTGAACCACCCTCCTCCCCATGGCAGGGACTCGATGATCCCCGGTAGCGAGACCATGCTCTTCTCGCCCGTCACGATCCACTCGTCGCCGTCCCTCACCGCCTGGAGCCTCACGTCGGAGACGTCGCTGCCGCCGTGCGCCTCGGTGCTCGCGATCCCTATCGCCGCCCTGCCCCTCGCGACCTCGGGCAGCACCTCTGACCTCCCCTCGTCAGACCCGTAGAGCTGGAATACGTAGGGCCAGGAGGACTGGATGATGAAGAGGACCGCGAGCGACAGGGCCGGCGCGTGGTACGCGAGCTCCTCGCCCGCGATCGCGGCCTCAGTGAACGTCCCTCCCTGTCCCGAGTACTCCTCCGAGAGGGTGAGGGCGTAGATCCCGTTCTCGGCCATCCTGCGGACTAGCTCCGGGTCTATGACGCCGCTCTCGTCGATCTCGATCCAGACCGGCTCGACGTGCCGTCTGCAGAACTCCCTCACGGACTCCCTGAAGACCCTGTGGTCGGGGGACTCCGAGAAGTCCACGTTAACAAAACTGGAGCCGATCAGATAAACGTGTGACCCGGACTCTCAAATAGGCCTCAGGGAAGGTGTGAGGGGCTTGATGATGAGGCTGACCTTCGTCGGGACCGGGGGAGGCATGCCGACCCCCGAGAGGGCGCTGCCCTCGCTGGCGGTGAGGTTCGCGGGGAGCCTCCTGATCTTCGACTGCGGCGAGGGGACGCAGAGGCAGCTCCTGAACGCGGGGCTCGGGTTCCCCGAGAGCACCCACGTCTTCATCACCCACCTCCACGCGGACCACTACCTCGGCGTCGCGGGCCTGATCGCGACGATGGACCTCCTGAGGAGGGAGGCGCCTCTCTTCGTCCACGGCCCCGAAGGGACCGGGGAATCCCTGGAGCTGCTCCTGAGGGGCGCGAGGCTGAACCCGGGCTTCGACGTGGTCGTGAGGGAGGTGGGCGAGGGCGAGGTGATGAGCGCGAGGGACTTCGTCGTCGAGGCGATCTGGTCAAGGCACACCGTCCCCTCGCTCTCCTACAGGCTGAGGGAACGTGACAGGCCCGGGAGGATGAACGTCGAGCTCCTCGAGTCAATCGGGCTTCCTAAGGGTCCGCTCTGGGGCGAGCTCCAGAGGGGGAAGTCGGTCGTTTACGGAGGTAGGACGATCAGGCCCGAGGAGGCCGTCGGTCCGCCGAGGAGGGGGAGGGTCGTGGTCTACTCCGGTGACTCGGCGCCTTTCGAGGGTATGGTTGAGTTCGCGAGGGGAGCCGACGTCCTGGTCCACGAGAGCACCTACGACAGCAGCCTCAGGTCGAAGGCCGAGGAGGACCTCCACTCGACGGCGGCAGACGCGGCGACGATCGCCTCGAGGGCAGGGGTGAAGCTGCTGGTCCTCTACCACCTCAGCTCGAGGTATAGGGGGAGGTGGAACCTGCTGCTGGAGGAGGCGAGGTCGGTCTTCCCGAACGTCCTCCTCCCTTGGGACCTCCAGTCGATCGAGGTGACGCGCTAGAGCTGCCTCGGGCCTCCCCTCTGGAGCGTGAAGACCTTCGGCGGCCAGACTGAGAGGTCGATGTAGCCCTTCAGCACCGAGAGCAGGTCGTAGGCCCTCAGGGTCCGCGGCGGGGATCCATCGGCCTGCCTCACGACCGACCAGTCCTCGCCGACGAGGAGCGTTGAGTCGTCAGGGTCAGCCGCGTCGACCGTTATCCTCGACCCGGGTGAGGCCCTGACCGCGACGGCGTCCGGCGGAAGCGAGCCCCTGCCCTGCTTCACGACGACCAGCCACCGCTCGCCCGAGTCCGCGGCTATCGAGCCGAGGATCCCCTCCGTCGACGAAATCGGCCCCATCGGCCTCTCTCCGGCGAGCACGGCGCCGCAGGCCCTGCACCTCCACGCCTCAAGGACCTTCAGGAGCTCCTCGCCGACGAGGACGTTGCAGGCTCCGACGTAGAGGTAGTCGTGGACTTCGCAGCCCATCCTCAACCCTCCGGCTCCAGTATCTCGACCCTCACGCCTGCGAGGGACTTGAACCTCTCCGCGTCCCTCACGGTCCCGACGATCTCGCCGAAGTGCATCGGGATCGCGAGCTTGGGCGATATCGCCCTCGCGGCCTCCGCGGCCTCCTCCGCTGCCATGACGTAGGTGCCGCTGACCGGAAGGAGCGCGACGTCGACGCCCCTCAACTGGGCCAGCTCGGGGACGTTGTCCGTGTCGCCCGCGTGGTAGACCCTGACGCCCGCCAGCTCGATCACGAACCCCACGCCCCCGTACTCCTTCGGGTGGAACGGGACGCCCGGCGCCCTGAACTTGTTGACGTTGTAGGCTGGTACGGCCTGATACCTCACTCCGGCCTGTTCGCCAGAGCTGCCCGGCTCGACGAACTCCCTGGTTCTGCACTTGAGGTCCTTGAGCGCCTTCGAGCAGTTCCTCGCAGCGACGACCGAGGTCCTCTCCCTGTCGACGAAGTGTTCGAGGTCCTTTGTCGAGCAGTGGTCGAAGTGGTCGTGGGTGACGAACGCGACGTCGGCCTTCGCGTGCCTCTTCGGCCTGACGTTGTAAGGATCGATGACGACCGTCCTGCCGGCGCCGGTGATGAGGAAGCCGTCGTGACGCAGCCACGTGATCGTGAGCTCCCCGAAGGTCACGCTGGACGG
The DNA here is from genome assembly GCA_039630085.1 of Candidatus Caldarchaeales archaeon. GTDB lineage: Archaea > Thermoproteota > Nitrososphaeria_A > Caldarchaeales > Calditenuaceae > Calditenuis. The sequence continues at coordinate 8,393 of JBCNVM010000009.1, read as the reverse complement.
CACGTTACTTTACCCTGGGCCCCGGATAAGAACTTACGCCGGTGGTCCGGGACCTAGCTGAGCCCCGAGAGCCGCCTCTGAAGCGTCGCCTCGAGCCTCCTGATCCGGTTGAAGCCGTCGTCGGACCCGAAGAGGAGCTCGTTGAACCCGACGAGGAACCTCACGACCCTCAGCCTCGGCTCGGCCCTCGCTATCCTTCTGAGCGCGCAGGACACGTTCGAGCAGAGGGCCTCCGCTGCGCCGCCGAGGACCACGAGCCTGACGTTCTCGGGCGAGAGGACGTTGCCGCAGGCGCAGACGGGCCAGCCTTCGGTCATCGGCCGACCGCGATCAGGGTTTAATTTATAGGTGCAAAGGGTGCATCGGCGTTGCTGGTCGACGTCCACGCCCACCTCACCGACCCGAGGCTGATGGTCAGGCTCAGGACGGTGCTGGCCTCAGCGGCCGCCGCCGGGGTCTGGAAAGTCGTGACCTGCGGGATCGGGCCTGAGGACTCAGCGAGGGCCCTCGAGCTCGTCGACGGGCGGGTCAGGGCGTCGCTGGGCGTGGCACCGTACGACCTCAGGGGGTACGAGGAGGTGATCCGGCTGATAGAGAGGAACGCCGGAAGGGTCGACGCGGTCGGCGAGGTCGGCCTGGACCTCTACCGGGGCTTGGCGGAGACGCTGGAGGAGCAGGTCAAGGCGTTCAGGGAGTTCGTCGGGCTCGCAAAGGCACTCGACAAGCCGATCGTCGTCCACAGCAGGAACGCCGGGAAGCTCGCGATCGAGGTGCTCCTGCAGGAGGGCGCCGAGAGGGTCGTGATGCACGCCTACGACGGCGACGTATCGGCCGCGAGGAGGGCCGCGGAGAGGGGCTTCAGGTTCTCGATACCCCCGAGGATCGCCGAGTCGGACCAGAAGAAGTCGCTGGTGAGGAGGCTGCCGCTGGAGGCCCTGCTCCTGGAGACCGACTCGCCCTGGCTCGGGCCCTCGAGGAGCTCGATCAACGAGCCGAAGAACGTCTGGGTCTCGGTCGAGTGGATCGCGAGGATCAAGACGGTTCCGCCTCAGCGGGTCGTCGAGGTCACCACTCAGAACGCGCTGGAGACCTTCGGCTGGACGGGCTGACCGATTCAAGTTCTTACGAGGAATCGCGCTCGTTTTCTGTTGGCAAATCTTATCTATTGGATAGATCATCCAAACCCGATGTCCCAAGCGGCCTCTGCAGGCAAGGGCTCCCAGACCGTCACCGCGGTGCTGATCGCCGTCTCGCTGATAACGGGCGTCGTGTTCGGTGTAGCGGCCGCTCCGGCGATCTTCCCGCCCGCGACGCAGTTCCGGACGATCACCCAGACCACACAGCTGATCACAACCGCGACGGCCACGGAGGTCAGGGTCACCACCTCACTCGTCACGGTCACGCAGAGGGTCGAAGTCGCAGAGCCGCCGGTCAAGTATGCGAAGCTCTTCAGCATCGAGAAGCGGGACGGGTTCACGGTCCTCAGGGACGGTGCCAACAGGACTGTCCTGCTGGTGCCGAGGGGCAGGGCCGCGCCGGACGTAAGGGCGGACCTCGTCGTGACGGTACCGGTCGAACGGATGGTCCTGATGTCCGCGACCCACGTCGCGCTGATCGAGAGGCTGAGTGAGTACGCGCCCGAACTGCTGACGAGGGTGAAGGGGATAATGTGGGGGAACTCCTATCAGTGGTTCCTCCCGGAGATCGATAGGGCCCTGAAGGACGGCAGGATCGCCGACGTCGGAGCCGCGTGGTCGCCGAACTACGAGGCGATCGTCGCCCTGAAACCCGACCTCGTCATGATCTACACCTTCGCCGGCGACCCGATACCGTCCAAGCTCGCCGAGCTGAAGCTGCCGTACGTCGTCAACAGCGAGTACCTCGAGGACACGCCGCTAGGGAGGTTCGAGTGGATCAAGTTCGTCGGCGCGTTCCTGGGACTGGAAGAGGAGGCGAGGGCCGTCTTCAGGTTCGTCGAGGCCTCCTACCAGCTGACCGCAGAGAAGGTGGCTGGCGCGATCGACGCAAAGCTGGCGACCCCGAGGAAGATCGTCTGGTTCTCGGTCTTCAGGGGCACGGTCTACGTCGCGGCCGGCGGCAGCTACGTCGCGAAGGCGATCGGCGACCTCAAGGGCGTCTACGCCTTCCCGGACATCAGGGGGACCGGGAGCGGCACCGTGACGCTGGAGGAGCTTGTAAAGAGGGCAGCCGACGCCGACGTGATCATGGTCTCGAACGACTTGGTCGCTTCTCTGGACGCGCTGCTGGCCGAGGTTCCGGGGCTCGCGGGGTCGAAGGCGGTCAGGGAGGGCCGGGTCTTCAGGTTCAACTCGAACATCTACCAGCTCGGATATTACGACACCGAGGGCTGGTTCAGGGACCTGGCCGCGGTCCTCTACCCGGAGCTGTTCGGGGACCACCAGCCGAGCTACTTCGTCAGGCTCCGGTGACCCGATTCTTGAGGCACTGGCCCCTACCCCTCCTCAGCGCGTCTCTGTTCGGGTCTTTCCTCCTTTCGGTCTCGACCGGGACCGTCCGGATACCCTTCGAAGTGGCCGTCGCCCACGTCTTTGGGCTGGGCTCCGCCGACCGCGTGACAGCCGCCGTCCTCGACATCAGGACCCTGAGGGTGCTGGCCGCAGCGATCTCCGGCGCCTGCCTGGGCGCCTCCGGGGCCCTTCTCCAGTCGCTCTTCAGGAACCCCCTCGCGGACCCGTTCGTCCTTGGGATCTCGTCGGGCTCGTCGCTGGCGATCGCGCTGACGCTGGTCTTCGGGCTCGGGGGCGGCCTGATCTCCCAGTACGACCCCTACGCCCTCTACGCGGCCGGAGCGCTAGGCGCCCTCCTCACTTCGCTCCTCGTGGTCTCGCTCTCGTCCTTGGTCCAGTCGGTCGCCTCGATCGTCCTCGTCGGCGTGATGATCGGGTACCTCAACTCCGGGCTGACCGCCCTCGTGGTCTTCCTCTCGGAGGTCGAGAGGGCAAGGGCCTTCAGCTTCTGGACGCTCGGGAGCTTCGGGGCCGCGAAGTGGTCGATCCTCATCCCGCTCCTGCCAGTCTCGGCCGCGACGCTCCTCACGACGTTCCTTCTCGCGAAGCCCCTGAACGCCCTCGCCTTCGGCGACGAGACCGCGGTCTCCATGGGGGTGAGGCTCAGGCTGACTAACGTCGCGACGGTCGCGGTCGCGGCCTCGGCCCTCAGCGCCTCGACGCTCATCGCCGGGCCGATCGGTTTCATCGGGCTCGCCTCGGCCCACCTCGTCAAGCTTGCGCTGGACACCTCTGACAACAGGGCCGTGATCCCCCTGTCAGCGGTCGTAGGCGCGACGATCGCGATCCTCTCGGACCTCGCGGCGAGGTCCCTTCTGCCTCCGCTCGACCTCCCGGTCACCGCGGTCACATCGATCTTCGGAGCTCCGCTCCTCGTCTTCTTGGTCCTCAGGAGGAGGGGTTGGAGGTGATCGAGGCCAGGGCGCTCTCGGTCGGGTACGGCGCGAAGGTCGTCCTCGGCGGCGTGGAGCTGGAGGTGAGGCCGGGCGAGCTGACCCTTTTGATCGGGCCCAACGCTTCCGGCAAGTCGACGCTCCTGAAGACGCTGGCCGGCGTCCTGAAGCCGATAATGGGCGCGGTTTACGTCTCTGGCGCCGAGCTCCACAGGCTCCCTCCAAGGGAGAGGGCGAGGAGGGTGAGCGCGGTCTTCACCGGCAGGCCGGACCTGAACGCGATGACGGTCGAGGAGGTCGTCGCGATGGGGAGGTACCCCTGGACGAACTTGGCCCACCTCCTCTACGAGGAGGACAGGAGGGCCGTCGAGGAGGCGATGAGGGACGCGGGGGTCCTCCACCTGAGGGGCAGAAGGGCCTCCGAGCTCAGCGACGGCCAGTTCCAGCGGGTCATGATCGCGAGGGCCCTCGCCCAGTCGCCCCGCTGCCTCGTCCTCGACGAGCCGACGACCCACCTCGACGTGAGGTCCCGACTCGAGGTGATGGGGCTGCTCCTCAGGCTCACCAGGTCCAAGGGAATAGCAGCGATAGCCTCGACCCACGAGCTGGAGCTGGCCCTGCGGTTCGCGGACAGGATCGTCGCGATCCTCGACGGCTCGATCGTGGTGAGGGACGACCCCGAGGACCTCCTGAGGGAGGAGGCGTTCCTGAGGTGCTTAAGTCTAGATGGTGAGCTCTCGATCTCCCCCGTCACACTGTCGGTCGAGTTCAGGCGCGCCCGGGCACAGGGATATCCGCGGGTCTTCGTGATCGCCGGCGCTGGGACCGGAGCGAGGGTCTACAGGGCCCTTGTCAAGAGGGGCCTCTGGGTCTCGACCGGCGTCCTTCACAGGAACGACGTCGACCACCACGTGGCGGAGTCGATGGGAATAGGCGTGGTCTCGGAGGAGCCCTTCAACCCGATCGGCGAGGGGAGCTACTCGGCCGCGCTCTCGGCCGCCCTCGGCTCCGACGCGGTCGTCTACGCGTCGCCCCCGGTCGGGCCGCTGAACATGAGGAACGCCGAACTCGCGAACGAACTGGTGGACGCGGGCATGAGGGTCCTCGTGATGCCCGGGACTTCGTCGGGGCTGGTGAGGGGGGCGGAGCCTGTGGAGAGCGTCGGGATGCTGGTCGAGGAGTTAGTCGGGCGCAGGGCTGGAGTTAAGAGGGCCGAGGCGCGGGTAGGCTGAGTGACCGGGCTGCCGCAGCACTACGTCAGCTTCTTCGCGCTCGTCCAAGAGGCGCTCTCGAAGCTCGTGAGGATTGAGCACCTTCACGTCTCCCCGCCGGTAAAGGTCTGCGCCGCCGACGCCTCCTACTCCGACGGGTCGGGCAGGGCCGGTTGCGTGGTGGTGAGCCTCCCGGACTGGAGGGTCCTCGAGGAGGGTCTGGCGGAGCTGAAGGTCCTCTTCCCCTACGTCCCCGGCCTCCTCTTCCTCAGGGAGGGGCCCCTGATCGCCGAGTGCCTCCGCGGACTGAGGAAGGAGTTCTCGGTCCTCGTGGTGAACGGCCACGGCGTCGCCCACCCGAGGCGCGCCGGCCTCGCGTCGGTCGTCGGGCTGCTCCTCTCGGTTCCGACCGTCGGCGTCGCAGGCTCGCTGCTGGTCGGCGAGGCAAGGTGGAGGGGGTCCGTGGGCGACGTGGTCCTAGGGGACGAGGTGGTGGGCAGGTGCTACCGGACGCCGGGAGGGAGGGAATACTTCGTGAGTCCGGGCCACCTGACGGACCTCGAGACCGTCGACGAGCTCCTGGAGGTCACAGGGATGAGGCTTCACGAGCTCGTGAGGCTGGCCCACGTCACCGCTTCTCGCCGGCCGCCCTCGCGATCAGCTGGGGCTTGACCTGGCCGAGCTTCACGCCCTCCACGAACCTCACCGCCTCCAGGGCCGCCATGCACCCGAAGCCCGCCGCGGTTATCGCCTGCTTGTACTTCTTGTCGTGGACGTCGCCCGCCGCGAAGACGCCGTCGACGCTCGTCTTGACAATGTCCCTGGTGACGATGTAACCGTCTTCGTCGAGCTCGACCCAACCCTTGAGGAACTCGGTCGCTGGCGCGTGTCCGATCGCAACGAAGACCGCGTCGCACTCGATCACGCTGGTCTCTCCGGTCTTCACGTTCCTGACCTTCACGGCCCTCACCTTCACGTCCCCCATGATCTCCTCGACGACGCTGTTCCAGACGAAGGTTATCTTCGGGTTGGCGAAGGCCCTGTCCTGCATCGCCTTCGAGGCCCTCAGCCTGTCCCTCCTGTGGATCACCGTCACCCTCTCGGCGAGGTTCGCGCAGAAGAGGGCGTACTCCATCGCCGAGTCGCCTCCCCCCACCACCACTATGTTCTTCGCGCCCTTGAAGAGCGGGGCGTCGCAGGTCGCGCAGCCCGAGACTCCCCTCCCGATGAACATCCTCTCCGACTCGAGGCCGAGCCACTTGGATGCAGCCCCGGTCGCGACCACGATCGAGAGCGCGGAGTACTCCGAGTCGCCCGCGTAGACCTTGAACGGGTACGTCGAGAGGTCCACCGCCCTCACGTCCTCGTAGACGACCTCCGCGCCCGCTCGCTCCGCCTGCTCCCTCATCCTGTCCATCAGGTCCGGCCCGTTCACGCCCTCGGGGAAGCCCGGGAAGTTCTCGACGACCGTCGTGATCATCAGCTGGCCACCCGGCGTCACGCCGGCTATCATCAGCGTCCTCATCCCTGCGCGCGCGGCGTAGATGGCTGCGGTGCAACCTGCGGGCCCCGACCCGATCACGACGACATCGTAGGGCTCCGTCAACCGGTCATCCGCGTCCCCGCGCTCTATTAAACTTCCCCCGGAGCGCCTCGGAGCCTTCGTTCGTGCCCTCTCGACGTCAAGCGCCTTTCGGGACTCGAAGTCTTCACCGGCGCGGTCGTGGTGCAGATCTCCATCAGTCCCCGTGGCAGGAACACGGGTTACGTCTAACCCGCTGAAATTTTTATCACTTGAGAGCACGCGGGGGGTAAGGGACATGGCTGCCCAAGGAGGGGCGGTCGACCCCGAGCTCGTGGCCTCGATCATCTGGTTCGTGATCGGGTTCGGTGCGGGAATGTTCGTCATCAGCCTCTGGAAGTGGGTGCTGGCCGCGATGATCGTGGCGCTAATAGCGCCCTTAGTCCTCGCGCCCCTCGGCGTCCCCCTCAGCCCGGAGCTCGTGATAGAGACGGCGGTCAGCGGCGTCGAGTGGTTCGCGAGGTTCCTAGTCTCCAGGGTCCCGATGTTCGCGGGGTTCCTCGTCGGGCTTGTCCTGAGCGTGGTCCTGAAGGTCTTCAGGGGCTGAACGGGAAGTCACCGGACCGAAGGGAGCCCCTCGAAGCGGTGGAAGACGTTTAATGCGGCGTCGCTGTGGCGAGGTTGGGATGAAGTGCGTCCGCTGCGGCGGCGAGGGGGCGAGGTACGCGCTCTCCTTCGCGAGGGCTGCGTTCTGCAGGGAGTGCTACGTCTCCCGCTTCGAGAGGAAGCTGAAGTCGACGGTCCTGAAGTACGGTATGCACAGGGTGATGGGGAGGACTCTGGTCGCGGTCTCGGGAGGAAAGGACAGCGTCGCGCTGCTCGCGGGCCTCAGGAGGGCCTTCGGAGACCTGGACCTGACAGCGCTCTACGTCGACCTCGGCATACCCGACTACTCGGAGAGGTCGGAGGAGGTCGTGAGGAGGGTCTGCGATCGGCTCGGCGTCCCCCTGATCGTCCACGACCTCAAGTCCTCCGAGGGCCTCTCGATACCGGAGCTCGCGGTCGGGAGGTTCAGGAGGAAGCCCTGCGCGGTCTGCGGGACCGTGAAGAGGCACGTCCTGAACAGGATCGCGGTCGAGAAGGGGTTCGACACGGTCGCGACGGGTCACAACCTCGACGACACCGTCGAGGTCCTCTTCGAGCTCTACAGGAGGGGCCGACTGGAGGAGGCCGTGAGGCTGAGGCCGGTCCTTCCCGGCAACGGGGTGAACCTCGCGAACAGGGTGAAGCCGCTCTTCGAGATGACCGACGAGGAGGACCTCTACTACGTCGACGCCCTGGAGCTGGAGCACGTCGACTCCTGGTGCCCGCTGGTCAGGGGCTCCCGGATGGTCTCGAGGAAGCAGCTCATACTCGAGATCGAGTCCAGAATCCCCGGGTTCAGGCACACCCTCCTCAAGGCCCACGTCAAGAGGGTCCTGTCCCTCCTCGAGGCCGCCGTCCCGAGGGCCGAGACCAGGCCCTGCAGGTCCTGCGGTCAGCCGACTACCTCGGATGTGTGTGCCTACTGTAGGACGGTGGTCGGCGTGAGGGCTAAGGCCCCTCGCCCTGATGGCTTAGCTGGGCGCTCGGGGGGACCAGCTGGTACCTCACCTCCGACTTGAGGACCCTCGTGGTGACGAAGACGTTCACCTCCCTCACCCCTTCGATCCTCCTGACCGCGCTCACCCTCCTCTGGAGGTCCTGAAGGTCGGTCCCGAAGACGACCGCGATTAGGTCGTGCTCGCCGCTCAGCTGGTAGACGTTCGTGACCTCCCGCATCCCGATCAGCCTCTCCGCGACCGACTCCAACCTGCCCGGCTCGACCTTGATCATGAGGGCGGCCGAAACCGTCAGGCCCAGCGCCCTCGGGTCCAGCAGGACCGTGAACCTCCTGATCACGCCGCTCCTCACCAGCCTCCTTATCCGGTACCTAACCGTGTTCTCGTGGACCCCGAGCGCCCGCGCGATCTCCGCTGCGGTCCTCCTCGAGTCCTCCTGGAGCGCGTCGATGATCCTCGCGTCGAGCTCGTCGAGCCTCAACCTGGACCTGACTCCCGACCGGCAGGATTTAGCTTCGCGGACCTCCGGGAGCTCGATCGGCTCGGGGCCGGAAGGCGTCGCGCCTCCTCAGGATTTATATGATGAACGGATGCGGTGGGACCGATGGTCTCCTCCG
>JBCNVM010000008.1:0-73587 GCA_039630085.1 Candidatus Caldarchaeales archaeon | reverse complement strand
CCAGTCTAAGCTGTGACTCTGCGAGCCTGCTCACGACCTCCTCGAGTCTTTCCTGTCCCCTCTCAAGCGACTCGACCCTGCTCTCAAGCCTCGACTGGGAGACCGCGAGCCTCCCCACCTCCTCCTCGAGCCTCGTAAGTCCCTCGGCAAGCTTGGAGACGGTATCCCGGAGTGCCGCCAGGCCCTCCGCCAATTTGGCGACGGTCTCCTCGAAACGGATCAATCTATCGGTCAGCTTGAGGACCGTCTCCTCGAGCCTCGCCAGCGCCTGGGCCAGCGTGGATACGACCTCCCGGAGACCGGTCAGTCCGACCTTCATGTCCTCGACGCCCAAGAGGCCGGCCACCGCGTAGCGAAACTCCTCGTCCTCCCTGAGGAGCCTCAGCAGCTCCCTCTTGACCTCCTCCGAACTCATCTCTCCACTCCTCTGTCAGCTGTTCCGGCAATAAAACGTTAGGAGCCGGTCGCGTGATCGTTTTCGGAGGCGGCTGCGTTCCTTCGGTCCCTCGCCGGACCGCTCACCGGCTGAGGAGGTCCCAGATCGCGTCGTAGTCGGGGTCGTAGAGCCTGAACATGCCCGTGGGCTTCGCGCCGCCCGGAGCGTGGACGACTGCCGTCACGTAGGTCGAGTGGATCGTGGGCCTCCTGCCCCTGAAGTAGTCCTCGTCGACGATCTCCTCGGCGGTGACTATCACCTTCCTCGCGGCCTTCGCCTTGAACTCGTCCTCGTAGACCGGGCCCTCGATCTCCGCGTTCCCGAGCGGGTCGGCCCTGTGGCAGTGGATCACCGCGATGTCCGGCACTATCGCCTTCACCAGGACCACTTCGCCGCCGTCGAACGGGTCCCTGATCACCCTCCATGTCCCCGCCTCCTCGTGGAGCCCGACCAAGTCTGAACCCAGGACGCCCCTCACCGGCATGAACGGTATCCCGATCGCCCCGGCCCTGATGCCGGCCATGAAGGCGCCGCAGGTGTCCTCGAGGAACTCGACCTCACCCCTCTCGATCGCCCTCCTGAAGTTCGCCGGTATCCCGAACCACTCGAGCGAGACCATCGCGGCCCTGACCCTCTTCACCATCCCCTTCTTGACCATGTACTCCAGGCCCACCCCGGGCTCCCTGTCGACGAAGCCCAAGTTCCTCGCCCCGGCCCTCTCGAGGGCAAAGATGAACGCCATCGGGTTCCTCGAGAAGGAGATGCCGCTGATGGTGACCGTGGAGCCTTCCTCCACGAGCCCGACGGCCTCCTCCATCCTCACCAGCTTCATAGCCCTACACAGGCCCTTCACGGGTAAAAACGCTTTTGGTGACCTGCGGCGGGGGCGGCGTCACCGCGCGGTCGGGGGAACGAGCCTGAGGTCCAGCTCCCGCTCGATGGAGCGCGCGAGCCGGAGCACGGTCGGCTCGTCGAACGGTTTCCCGGCGATCTGGACGGAGAGGGGAAGCCCTTTCCCCGAGAGGCCGACCGGCACGGAGATGGCCGGGAATCCGGTGACGTTGAAGAGGATGGTCCAGCTCGTGAGGGCCGTGTAGACCTCGTAGCTGTTCCCCCTGATGTCGACGGACGACTCGCCTATCCTCGGCGCGGAGATGGGCGTGGAGCAGCATAGGACCGCGTCGAAACGCTTCAGCAGCTCCAGAAGTTCCTCCCTGATCTCCCTCCTCAGCCAAAGGGCCCTGACGTAGTCGACGGCCGTGAAGGACCTCCCCCTCTCCAGCATCCTCCTCACGTCCTCGCCGTATTCGTGAGGCCTAGTCCTGAACCACTCGTCATGGACCGCGGCGGCCTCGCCCAGCCTTATCGGCGCCCAGCATTCCCTGACCTTTCGGGCCGCACCGAACCTCTCCTCGACGACCTCGACTCCCGCGCCGGAGAGCGCGTCGACGGCCCTCGACATCCCCCTCTCGACCTCCTCGTCCGGAGGGACCTCGAACGGTCCGCCCAGCAGGCAGACCCTTAGGCCCTCGACGTCCTGCTCCAGCGCGTCCTCGTAACTCGGGACATCGTACACCACCGAGGCCTCGTCCTTTGGGTCGAAGCCCGCGATCACCTCGAGGACCGTCGCGACGTCCCTGACGCTCCTCGCCATTGGGCCGACGTGGTCGAGCGTCGGGCTCAGGGGCATGACGCCGTGCCTGCTGACCAGACCGTAGGTAGGCTTCAGACCTACCACCCCGCAGAGCGACGCCGGTATCCTGATGGAGCCGCTGGTGTCCGTCCCGAGGGCCAGAGGGCTCATGAGCGCCGCGACGGCCACAGCGGACCCGCCGCTCGAGCCGCCCGAGATCCTATCGGGGGACCAGGGGTTCCTGCAGGGGCCGTAGTGGGGGTTGACGTTCGTCGTCCCCGACCCGAACTCGTGGAGGTTGGTCTTGCCCAACACTATCGCCCCTGCGCCCCTCAGCCTCTCGACGACGGTCGCGTCGAACCCCGAGCGCGAGTCGGAGAGTATCCTCGAGCCTGCCGTGAACCTCATCCCCTTGACGTGTATCAGGTCCTTAACCGCGACAGGCACGCCGTGGAGAGGACCCCTCAGCCTGCCCTCCCTCGCCTCGCGCTCCAGAACCTCCGCCTCCCTCAAGCTTGACTCCGAGGCCACAGTGATGAACGCGTTCAGCAGGCCGTTGAGCCGCCGTATGCGGTCCAGGAGCCTCTCGACCAGATCGACCGGCGAGACTTCGCAGGTCCTTATCCTCTCTGTCAGCTCCGCTGCTCCCAGCTCCAGCAGGCGGTCACCGGACAAGGCTCCTCACTTGACCGCCCCCTCCCTCCGGAGGGCCTCGATCTCGACCTCAGTGTAGCCCAGCGACCTCAGGACCTCGTCGGTGTGCTGGCCCAGAACCGGCGGCGGGCTCCTCGGCCTCGGCCTGATGCCGGAGACGACGACCGGAAAGGCCAGCAGCGCCACCTCCCCGAGCGTCGGGTGCCTAATCCTCTCGACCATCCCCCTTTCGAGGACGTAGGGGTCAGTGAGGGCTTCCCTGACGGATCTGACCGGCGCGACCGGGATGTCGGCCCGCTCGAGCTCCGCTACCCACTCGGCGACGGTCCTTCTCTCGAAGATCGGGCCGAGGATGTCCAACAGCTGGGCCCTGTTCCTGACCCTGTCGCCGTTGGTGCGGAACCTCTCGTCCTCGGCGAGCTTCGGGACCCCGAGCGCCGCGCAGAGCCTCTGCCACTGGGGTTCGTTCGCGACGGCCACGATGACGTAACCGTCCGAGGCCCTGAAGGCCTGATACGGGACGATCGAGGGGTGGGCTGAACCCATCCTCCTGGGAACCTCGCCCGCGAGTAGGAAGGCCGAGGCTTGGTGCGTGAGCAGGTAGAGCATGACGTCCAGCATGGAGACATCGATGTAAGCGCCCCTTCCGGTCTTGGACCTCTCGATCAGGGCCGCGAGTATCGAGATGGCCGCGAACGTCCCCGCGGCTATGTCGGCTATCGGGACGGCGAACTTCACCGGCTCGCCCTCGGGCTCCCCTGTGAGGTCCATCATGCCGCTCATGGCCAGCGCGATCAGGTCGTACCCGGGCTTCTGGGAGTAGACGCCGGTCTGGCCGAAGCCGCTGATGCTGCAGTAGATCAGCGAGGGGTTCAGCGGGCTGAGGTCCTCGTAGGAGACGCCGAGCCTCTTCGCGACGCCCGGCCTGAAGTTCTCGATCACGACGTCGGAGACCCTCGCGAGCCTCTTAACGACCTCCTGCCCAGAGGGCTTTTTCAGGTCAACCACGATGCTCCTCTTGCTCCTGTTTACGCTGGCGAAGTACGCGCTCTCGCCGTCGACGATCGGCGTGAACTTCCTCGAGTCGTCCCCCTCCGGTGGCTCCACCTTGACGACATCGGCCCCCAGATCGGCGAGGACCATCGTGCAGAAGGGCCCCGCCATCACGCGGGTCAGGTCCAACACCTTTACGCCCTCTAACGGTCGGTTCATAGCGCGTCGGGTGTCGGCGGATGATGTTTTTAAAGTATTAGGATGATGAAAAACCTTTTATATGTCGATATTTTTACCCGTGCATGCCGCGCAGGACTGTATTCTTAGCGGCGGTGCTGGTCGTGGTCGTGGGCGTCGTCGCGGCCTTCGTCCTGCTTCCGGGCGTCATCACACCGGGGCCGCGGAGAGAGGCGCCCAAGGAGATCGTCGTCGGAGCTGTCCTGCCCATGAGCGGGACTCACGGGAGGATAGGACTCTACTTCAAGACCGGGTTCGAACTGTACTTCGACGAGGTCAACAGAGCCGGAGGAGTTTATGTGAGGGAGTTCGACAAGAGAATTCCACTGAAGCTCGTAGTGCTGGACGACGAATCTGACCCGACGAAGAGCGCGACGCTTCTCGAGCGCCTGATCACGGTCGAGAAGGTGCACCTCATACTGGGAGGCTACAGCACGCCGCTGGTCGCTGCTCAGGCCCCGGTGGCGGAGAGGTACAAGATGCCCTACATCAACCCGGGCGGTGCGACGAGCACCATTTTCCTCACGGAGGACGGGAAGAGGCGGTACAACTACATGTTCGGAATGATAGCCTCGATCAAGCAGCTGGCCCTGACGACCATGGAGATGCTCAAGGTCGAGATCGACAGGGGGACCCTGCCGAAGCCCCTGAAGATAGCCAGCGTGAACGAGAACACGGACCACGGGAGGGAGTACCTCGCGGGGCTAAAGGAGGCGGCTAGGAAATACCCCGGTTACTTCGAGATAGTCTACGAGGCTTTTCACACCATAGGCGAGAAGGACTACACCGCGATCCTATCGGCGATCAAGGCGTCGGGGGCGAACGCGATGCTCAACGACATGAGGCTGCCTGATTACATCACGATGCACCGGCAGTACACCGCGATGGGGCTCTGTCACGTCGTCGTGAGCTACGGCCCGCGGGGTCCCGAGGGGACGGCGATCAAGGAGCTGGGAAAGGCGACGGAGAACGTCTTCGGGGTTCAGTGGTGGAACCCCTCCGACCCGAGGCCCGGCGTGAGGGAGTTCAACGCGAAGTGGGACGCTTGGGTGAAGGCCAAGAATCTGGATCTGCCTTCGGACTGGTTCGGTGCGGTGCCGTACGAGGCTGCCAGGCTGCTCGTGTGGGCGATAGAGAAGGCAGGTTTGATTGAGCCGGAGAAGATCCACTCGGTGCTGCTTCAGCTGAACTCGCCGGAGAAGGGGCTGCCCTCTCAGATAATCGTCGGAGGGTCCATCTACTTCGACGAGAAGGCGGGCGGTCAGATAACCAACCAGTTCGTGGTGGTGCAGGTGCAGGACGGGAAGCCCCAGATCGTCTGGCCTAGGGAGTCCATGACCTCCACCTTCAGGGCCAACAAGTGCTGACCTGAGGTAACCCACCCATGAGTCTTTTTGAGATCGCCCTGACGAACTTCCTCAGCTCCCTCCTTCTGGCAGGCCTCTACGCGCTGGCGGCCTACGGGCTGACGCTGATCTACGGCGTGATGAAGATCGTCGACGTGTCGCAGGGCGCCCTCATAACTCTCGGGGCCTACCTGGCGTACGCGCTGTACTCCCACTCCGGCGTCGACCCGCTGGTCTCGCCCCTAGTCGCTTTCCCTCTGTTCTTCGCGTACGGGTACTTCGTCCAGTCGGGCATAGCGAGGAGGGCCCTGAGGGGATACCGTGGCGGACAGGTCATGGAGTTCACCCTGCTCCTCTTCTTCGGGCTCCTCCTAGCCATCACGGGCTTGGTGTACCTGATATGGACTGGGAACATCAGGGCCGTCGCCACGCCGTACGTCACGAGTGCCGTTGAGGTACTCGGTGTGAGGCTGCAGGTCTCGAGGCTGTTCATCTTCGTCTACGCCATGGTCATCACAGCGCTCCTGTGGTTCCTGCTGAGCAAGACCGACATGGGGCGCGCGATAAGGGCCGTCTCGCAGGACGCAGACGCCGCGAGGACCTGCGGGATAAGAGTCTCTAGGGTCTTCTCGGTGGTCTTCGGTATCGTGTGCGGCTTATCGGCCACTGCGGGCTCGCTCATGCCAGCCGCCCTCGCCATCCATCCGGCCATGGGCATCGAGTTCATAACGATCTCGATCGTCATCACGATCATCGGAGGAATGGGGAACTTCATCGGGGCTCTGATAGGCGCGGTCATATACTCCGGGCTCCACACGCTGAGCATCCTGACCGTCGGGCCCGCCTACGCGATCGCAATAGCCCTGGCGTTCATGATGGTGGTGCTTCTGTTCAGGCCCACGGGCATTTTAGGGGAGAGGGTGAGGATATGAGGCCGAGGCCGCCAGTCCGTTACCTTCTGGTAATCGCATCGGTGCTGGTCGGATGGACCCTGCTGGTCCTGCCGCTCTCCCGGGTCGAGCCCTTTCTCCTGACCGCGACGTACCTGTTCTTCCTCTACTCCATCAACTCCGTCGCCTGGAACATCCCCGGCGGCCTCACCGGCCTCTTCTCGCTGGGGAACGCGATGTTCTTCGGGGTTGGAGGGTTCGCCTTCGCGCACCTCTTCAGGCAGTTCGGCTCGATAGTCCCGGCCCTCCTCGCTGCTCCGCTGTTCTCAGTGGGTTTAGTCGCGGTTCTGATGCCTGCGATGCGACTGCGCGGGCCGTTCTTCATGCTCTCGACGCTGACGCTCTCGATCATCGTGTACATAGTGTTGTTGAACTGGGTGGAGGTGAGCGGAGGAGGCCAAGGCTTCTTCATCCAGCAGCTCATGTTGCTGGAGAGGGAGGTCCCGCTCGTGCTGTCGCTGGCGATCCTGATCTCCGCCGTCATCTCCTTCGGGTTCCTCAAGTACAGCTACCTCGGCCTCTCGATGGCCGCCATCAGGGACGACGAGGAGGGCGCGGTCAGCCTGGCAGTTCCCCCGCTCTTCGTGAAGTCCGTGGCCATGGTTTTATCCGCGTACATAACCGGGCTCGCGGGCGCCGTCCACGCCCTCTACCTGTCGTACGTCCACGTGGACGCCTTCAACTCGGTCTCGCTGAGCCTGACCGCAGCCCTCACCACGATACTGGGAGGACAGGGCGTCGTCTTAGGTTCGATAATCGGTGGGCTCGTGAACGCGCTGATCTACTTCTACGTCACGGCTGGATTCGGGGAGGTCTCCCTTGCCTTCTACGGCTCGCTGCTAGTGATCATCACGCTGATAGAGCCGCGCGGAGTCTCTTACTTCTTGTACAAGAGGTCCGGACTAAAGATTTTCAGTATCTGAGCCAGCTCGAGACTATCTCTGTCATTTTGACGGAGATTTCACTCGCGCTCCCGTAATACATAGGGGACCCCATTCTCATAACGAGGACATCGTCTGCCACAGTAAGACCGGACTTCACGTTCTGCTCGACCAACAGTATGGCGTACCCCATCTGGCGCAACTTCAGGACGTAGTCGTAGATCTGCTTGGCCAGCTTGGGGGAGAGGCCCGTGGTGGGCTCGTCCAGAAGGAGAACCCTCGCGTCGCCCATCACGCCTCGAGCCAGCTCGAGGATTCGAGCCTGACCGCCGCTGAGGAGGTTCGCCTTCACGGCGCGCAGTTCCTTCAGTATCGGGAAGAGGTCGTAGACCTTGGCCAGTTCGGACGCCATCCGGGCCCTGTCCTTCCTCACGGTCCACGCGCCCATCCTGAGGTTCTCCTCCACGGTGAGATGAGGGAAGATGTTCCGCCTCTGCATCACGAACCTAAGTCCGAGTCTCACTCTGTCGCTGGGGTCGAGACGGGTAACATCGTGGCCGTTCAGGACGACCTGTCCCTCGAAGACCCGGGCGAGGCCGAAGACCGCGTTCAGGAGCGTCGACTTCCCGGAGCCGTTGGGCCCTATGATCAGCGTCACCCTTCCCCTTTCGACCTGAAGGTCGACCGACTTGACGATGGGGACGTCCTCGTAACCTGCGGTCAGGTTGCTGATCGCCAGCTCAGTCAGGTCGCTCACCTTCCCAAGTAGGAGTCGATCACGGCCGGCGATATCAGGACTTCGGCGGGAACGCCCTCGGCGATGATCTGACCCTCGCTCATGGCCACGACCCTGTCGCAGAAGTCCACCACGACCCGCATGTTGTGCTCGACTATCAGCGTCGACATCCCTTGGCCCTTTATGTTCTGCAGGATGTCCTTCAGTTTCGCTATGAAGAGGGGGTTCAGACCAGCTGTGGGCTCATCGAGGAGCAGGAGGCGGGGCCCCGTCATCAAGGCGCGGACGATCTCGAGGATCCGCTGCTGACCTCCTGAGAGGTTGCCCGCGGGCTCGTGCCTCTTGTCCCAGAGGTCGAACGCCTTCAGGAGTTCCTGCGCCCTCTCCTCCGCTCCATCACGGGCCCTCCTGTTGAAGGCGAGGGCCGCGGCGAGGTTGTCCAAGACCGAGAGCCGCTTGAAGACACGGGGTACCTGGAACGTGCGAGCGACGCCCAGTGCCGCGATCTCGTAGGGCTTCATGCCGTCGATCCTCTTACCCGAGACCTCGATCAGGCCCTCGTCGGGCTCGTAGTAGCCCGTGATCAGGTTGATGAGTGTGGTCTTCCCGGAGCCGTTCGGACCTATTATCCCCACGATCTCTCCGTCCCTCACCTCCAGCGAGACCCCGTCGACCGCCCTCACGCCGCCGAACGACTTCTTCAGCCGGCCGACCACGAGGACCATAATTCGCCACTTGAGGTCCGACTTCGGTATTAAAAGATTCGTGAACGGCGCTCGCGAATCGCGTTGCTCCAGCAGTTAAATCGACGCGAACCGGTCGTGGGACGGATGTCGTCCGCGGTCAGGAGGAGGATCGGGGCGCTGCTCGACGTCGGGTCCGGCTTCGAGGAGCTCCGTCCGGGGTTCGGGAGGGACGCGGTCGCCGGCCTCGGGTCCGTCGGGGGCAGGAGGGTCGCCCTGTGGACGAACGACCCGGAGGTCTCCGCGGGTTCCCTGTCCGCTGAGGGAATGGAGAAGGTCTCGGAGCTCTACGAGAGGGCAGCGAAGGAAGGCGTCCCGGTGGTCTACCTCGCGGACTCCGCCGGAGCAAAGCTCCAGGAGGGCGCGCTCTCGCTGAACGGCGTCGCCAGGGCCTACAGTTCGATGGCGAGGGCCTCCTCGAAGGTCCCGATGGTCTCGGCGGTCGTGGGGGCGAGCGTAGGGGGAAGCGCGTTCATGGTGGCCTCCTCGGACGTCGTGATAGGGAACGCGGCGGCCGGCTACCTCTTCGTCTCGGGGCCGGCATCGGCGAGGAGGTTCAGGGGCCTGACAGTGGGAGTGAGGGAGCTCGGAGGGGTCGAGGTCCTCTGGCGGAAGGGGGCGTTCGACCTTGTTAGGCCCGACGAGGCCGGGGCGGTCGCGGCCGTTAGAGAGGTCCTCGGGTACCTGCCCCAGAACACGACCGAGATGCCGCCGATCGCCGAGGCGAGGGACGCGGAGGGAGAGGCCCCGGACCGACTGCCGGACTCCGACGCGGGGTACGACGTCAGGGCCTTGATCAGGTCGGTCGTGGACGGGGGAAGCTTCCTGGAGTTCGGCGAGGGTTGCTGCGAGAACGCGGTCGTGGGGCTCGCGAGGGTCAGGGGCAGGCCGGTGGGCGTGGTCGCGAACCAGCCCTCGGTGAAGATGGGCGCGATCGACGTCGGAGCGGCCCTGAAGATGGCGAGGTTCGTCTCGGTCTGCGACAAGAACAACCTCCCGGTGATCACGTTCGTGGACACGGTCGGCTTCGAGCCCGGGCCTGACCAGGAGCACTCGAACCTGCCGAGGCACGGCGCGAAGCTGCTGCACGCCTACTCGACCTCCAGCGTCCCCAAAGTGACCGTGCTCCTGAGGAGGGCCTACGCCGGAGGGTTCGTCTCGATGTGCAGCAAGGGGCTCGGAGCAGACCACGTCGTCGCGCTCCCCGAGAGCGAGGTGATGGTCCAGGAGCCGAGGCTCGCCGCGGAGATCGTCAGGAGGAGGGAGCTGGAGGCCGCGCCGCCGGAGAGGAGGGAGGAGCTACTCGGTTCCTTCGCGGCGGAGCTGAAGTCCGGGTTCGCCGGGGGCGAGAGGCTGCTGGGGGCCGGCGTGGTGGACGAGGTCGTTGAACCGGGAGAGCTCAGGGACGCGGTCTGGAGGGCCCTGGAGCCGCTCCTGGAGGCCTACGCCGCGAGGCTGAACTCGATCGTCAAGCGGCCCCTCTTCCCCGTCTGAGTTGAGGCAGATATAGGAGGTGGGTCCGCGTCGGGCAGGTTGCAGGCCAAGAGGCTGAGGTTCGCGATACCGAAGGGCTCGCTGGAGCAGGAGACGCTCAGGCTCCTCCAGGAGGCCTACTACGAGGTACGAGGCGCCGACAGGTCCTACAGGCCCTCGATTAGCGACGAGGAGATACAGCTGAAGATCCTAAGACCTCAGGAGATCCCGGTCTACGTCCAGGAGGGGTTCCACGACTTGGGGATAACGGGCTTCGACTGGGTCGCGGAGACGGGCGCGGACGTCGAGGTGCTCCAGGACCTCGAGTACGGCAGGGTGAGGCTCGTAATGGCGGTCCCCGCGTGGGACGACTCCAGGGACCTCGGGGAATTCCTCGAGAGGAGGATAAGGGAGGGAAAGCCCGTGAGGATCTCGACGGAGTACCTCAGGCTCACGTCCCGGTTCGTGGCGAGCAACCCGGTCTACAGGACGCACTTCGGCGACGCCTCGCCGACCATCGTGACGCCCTGGTTCAGGACCGGCGAGAACGACAGGATCGGCGTGTACCTCTCCTTCGGCGCGACCGAGGCGAAGCCGCCGGAGGAGGCGGACGCGATAGTCGACAACACCGAGACCGGGAGGACGCTGGAGCAGAACAACCTCAGGGTCATCGAGCAGATCATGGTCAGCTCGGCGGCGCTGATCGCGAACAGGGACGCGATGAGGGACCCGTGGAAGAGGGAGAAGATCCTGGACATCCTCACGATGTTCAGGGGCGTGATAGAGTCGAGGAAGAGGGTCCATTTGTTCCTGAACGTCAGGGAGGAGAACCTCGAGGAGCTGCTGAGCTCGCTCCCGGCCCTCAAGGCCCCAACGGTCAGCAGGCTCTCGACCCCCGGCTGGTACGCGGTGAACACGGTCCTCGCTAAGAACGAGCTCTTCAGGCTCCTCCCCAAGATCAGGAGGATAGCGCAGGGCTTCGTCATCCACGAGCCCGACATCGTCCTGCCTGACGTCAGCGACGTCCAGCGAGAGGGCAAGTAGAGGGGTTCGCGTGGACTCCGTCGACAGCGTCGACGCAGGCTTAAGCTCGGACGCGCGCCCGGCCGGATGTGACCGGCGCACGCATACCGGGATACGAGCTCGGGTCGCCTCGGTTGGAGAAGTTCCCCATCACACGGGAGGAGTTCGAGCTTCTGAAGAAGTCCGTGATGATCGACGACGAGGACGTCAAGTACCTCAAGATGGCCGGCGAGGCCCTGAGGGATCAGGTGGAGGACGTGCTCGACCTCTGGTACCGATGGGTCGGGTCCAACCCTCACCTAGTCCACTACTTCGCCGACAGGAGGACCGGCAGGCCGATACCCGAGTACCTCGAGGCCGTGAGGAGGAGGTTCGGGAGATGGATATTGGACCTCTGCGAGAGGGGGTTCGATGGCGCGTGGCTCGACTACCAGTTGGAGATCGGGAGGCGGCATCACAGGACGAAGAAGAACGTCACGGACGGCGTCGACAGCGTCCCACACATCCCCCTCAGATACCTGATAGCGTTCGTATACCCCATAACCGCGACGATCAAGCCCTTCCTCGCGAAGAAGGGCCGCAGCGCTGAGGACGTGGAGCGCATGTACAACGCGTGGTTCAAGGCCGTGGTCCTGACGGTCGCGCTCTGGAGCTATCCCTACACGCGTGAGGGCGGCTGGTGAGCGGGTCGAGGACTTTCAGGGCCTGAGGAGTCTGTAGGCCCTCGGAGGCCTTCCCTCCCGGCAGCTCTCGTGGAACATCTCGCAGAGGTACTTCAGGGTGTCGCAGAAGGTGAGGTGCCTGCCCGTGATCTCCTCGAGCCTCGCCTTGACCCTGACGATCTCCGCGTAGGTCTCGTCGCTGACCCTGATCTGGGCCATCCCGTCTACTCCTGAGGTCCGCGATATAATTGTTGAACCGCGAGAGGTCGCGCGCTGGTCCTCAGTCGCTGAGACGCGATCGGGCGATTTCTCTGGGAAAATCTTTTAGTGGTGGAACTCGGCATCGGAAGTCTGGTGAGCTCGTGGCCGCTCAGAACAGGCCCGCGTCACTCAAGGACCTGACGATCGAGGGCCTGATCAAGGCCCTCGAGGAGAGGCTTTACGTCGCAGACAGGGAGCTCGCGACCGCCCTCTTCCTCGCGATCCAGATGCGGAAGCCCCTGCTGATCGAGGGGGAGCCCGGGTGCGGGAAGACCGAGGTCGCGAAGGTCCTCGCGGAGGTACTGGGCACCACGTTGATCAGGCTCCAGTGCTACGAGGGGCTCGACGCCTCGGACGCGATCTACGAGTGGGACTACCCGAGGCAGCTGCTCTACATCAAGATGCTCGAGAGCCGGAAGGACGTCCACGAGATCGAGAGCGAGATCTTCAGCGAGAGGTTCCTGTTGAAGAGGCCGCTGCTGAAGGCGGTGATGCACGACGGCCCGGTTCCGCCGGTGCTGCTGATCGACGAGATCGACAGGGCCGACGAGGAGTTCGAGGGTTTCCTCCTCGAGTTCCTAGCGGAGTACCAGGTCACCATACCAGAGATCGGGACACTGAAGGCGAAGACCGAGCCCATAGTGATACTCACCTCGAACAGGACCCGTGAGATAGGCGACGGCCTCAAGAGGAGGTGCCTCTACTACTACGTCACCTATCCGCCGAGGGAGAAGGAGCTGAGGATCCTGAGGCTGAAGGTGAAGGGCCTCAACGAAGGCCTCGCGGAGCAGCTTGTGAACCTCGTCAACGTCCTGAGGTCCAGGCCCGACATAATGAAGAAGCCGGGGATCTCGGAGACCCTCGACTGGGCGAACGCGATGATGAGGATAGGCGCGAAGGAGCTGAACAGGGACGTCCTGAGGTCGACCCTGATCTGCGTCATCAAGTCCCAAGACGACCTGATACGGGTGGACGTCGACTCCCTCCTCTCGACCCTCTCGAGAATGGGCTGAGGGTTGGACGCGTACAGGTTCGTCGTGGAGCTCGCCAACCTCCTCAGGGAGAGGCAGCTGAAGGTGGGGGTATCCGAGTCCCTAGACGCGTGCGAGGCCCTCTACCACGTCAGGTCCTACGGGCTCCCCGAGCTCAAGACGGCCATCAGGGTCACGATGATCAAGGACCCCTCGAAGTTCCACCTCTTGGAGGAGGTCTTCCAGCAGGCGGTCTCACAGGCCACCTCCGGAGAGGAGGTGGGCGAGGAGGGCGAGAGGGCCGGCGAAGGGAGCGAGAGCAGCTCCCAGAGGCTTTCGGCGGTCAGGGCGGTTCAGGACCAGAGCGGGGGCCAGCAGCAGGACAAGTCGGTGGACGTCTTCATGTACAGCCCGATGGAGACACTCCACAAGCGCGTCCTGAAGCCCATCGACCCGATGAGGGTGAAGGCCGGGAAGCGCGTGATAAGGAGGATGAGGAGGAGGCTCGCGGTCCTGGAGGGCAGGAGGTACAGGAGGTCGGCGAAGGGGGAGCTGGACTTCCCGAGGACGATGAGGTCTGCGCTCGGGACCGCGGCGGAGCTGATGGAGCTGAAGAGGTCGAGCAAGGTACTCTCGAGGCTGCGGGTCGTGGCGTTCTTCGACATCAGCGGGTCCATGGACACCTACAACGAGTGGATCGTCAGGGCGATGTACCTCATCAGGCGCCTCGCGAGGAGGGTCGAGGTCTTCGTCTTCAGCACGAGGCTGATGCGGGTCACGGAGCTCCTGGAGACGACGAACCTCGAGGAGATCAGGAGGAGGCTCTCCGAGAGGGTGGACCTCTGGGGGAGCGGGACTAGGATCGGCAGCTGCCTCAGGACGTTCCTCGAGCGGTACGGCACGCTCGTCGACAGGTCCTGGGTCGCCATCATAGTCAGCGACGGCTGGGACACGGGGG
Organism: Candidatus Caldarchaeales archaeon; assembly: GCA_039630085.1. Lineage (GTDB taxonomy): Archaea > Thermoproteota > Nitrososphaeria_A > Caldarchaeales > Calditenuaceae > Calditenuis. The sequence continues at coordinate 59,630 of JBCNVM010000008.1, read as the reverse complement.
AGCCGGAGGTGCTGAGGGAGAGCATGGAGGGCCTGAGGGTGAGGGTGGGGAAGATCGTGTGGCTGAACCCCCACGCCGACAAGCCGAACTTCAGGCCGATGACCGTTGGGATGCTCACCGCGATGCCCTACGTCGATGTCCTCGCCGGGACCAGCACCCTCGAGGACATGGGTTCCTTCGTCAGGTTCTTCGGGAAGTCGATAAAGCCGTTGAAGTCTCCGATCAGGCCGGTCTTCTGACGGTCACTCGATCACGCAGAGCTCGCCGTCGAACTCGATCCTCCTGTACGGGACCATTATCCATCCCCTGTCCACCGTCTCGCCACCGGGCACGTCCTGAAACGCGATCATCCCGTAGCTCTTCGCGTTGATGATCAGATGCCTCGCCACGATCTCGCCCTCGAGGTAGAACCTCCTCCCCTCCAGCCTGCCGTAGCCGATCACCCATCCCGGCGGCTCCTCTCCGTATCTCTTGAGGTAGTTGATCCGGGCGACCTTTCCGGTCCTCGCGGCCCCCTCTACCGCCTCCTCGGGCAGCAGGAGCTCGTCGTAGACGAAGGTGCTCATTCGCCCGACGAGCCTCCGCGCATCTCATAACCCTGATTCCCGGGACTGCGAGCACGAGTCGCGGCTCTATAATTAAATAATGCCATAACGGCGTTATAGCAAATGGTGTCTCAGGAAATCCGATTCGACTACAGCAGGTACGACTTCAAGGACGAGGTCCAGCCGGTGTACACGACGAAACCTGGAATCTCCGAGGAGGTGGTCGACGAGATCTCGAGGATCAAGGGCGAGCCGGAGTGGATGAGGAGGAAGAGGTTACAGGCCTACAGGATCTTCCTCGAGAAGCCGATGCCGAAGTGGGGCGCCGACCTGAGCGCGCTCGACTTCCAGAGGATGAGGTACTACGTCCGGCCGACCGAGGGGAAGTACAGGAGCTGGGACGAGGTCCCCGAGTACATCAAGAGGACCTTCGAGAGGCTCGGGATACCTGAGGCCGAGAGGAAGTTCCTGGCAGGGGTTGGAGCGCAGTACGACTCCGAGGTCGTCTACCACAACGTCAGGAAAGAGCTGGAGAAGCTCGGAGTGATCTTCTGCGACATGGACACGGCCGTCAGGGAGTACCCGGAGATCGTGAGGAGGTACTTCGGGACCGTCGTCCCTCCGGACGACAACAAGTTCGCGGCCCTCAACACCGCGGTCTGGAGTGGCGGCTCCTTCGTCTACGTCCCGGAGGGCGTCCACGTCGAGTTCCCCCTTCAGGCCTACTTCAGGATCAACGCCTCCAACATCGGCCAGTTCGAGAGGACGCTGATCATAGCTGAGCCCTACAGCAAGGTCCACTACATAGAGGGGTGCACGGCCCCGATCTACAGCACGGAGAGCCTCCACGCCGCGGTGGTCGAGGTGATCGCGATGAAGGGCGCCCACGTCAGGTACACGACCCTCCAGAACTGGAGCACCGACGTCTACAACCTGGTCACGAAGAGGTCCTTCGCGTACGAGGAGGCCACGGTCGAGTGGGTCGACGCCAACATAGGCAGCAAGGTCACCATGAAGTACCCGAGCGTCTACCTGCTCGGGAGGGGCGCGAGGGCTGAGATCCTCTCGGTGGCCTTTGCGGGACGCGGGCAGCACCAGGACACGGGCGCGAAGGTGATACACCTGGCTCCCGACACGACCAGCAGGATAACGTCCAAGTCGGTCTGCAAGGACGGCGGCAGGGTGACCTACAGGGGGCTCCTGCACGTCTCGAGGGGCGCGAGGAGGGTCAAGTCCAGCGTCAGGTGCGACTCGCTGATCCTCGATGATAAGTCCAGGACCGACACGTACCCATACAACGAGATCCAGGAGGACGACGCGACGATCACCCACGAGGCGACGGTCGGGAAGATCGGGGAGGACCAGCTCTTCTACCTCATGAGCAGGGGCATACCGGAGCAGGAGGCCCTCAACATGATCGTCCTGGGGTTCTTCGAGGGTTTCACGAAGACCCTGCCGATGGAGTACGCGATCGAGTTCAACAGGCTGATAGAGCTCGAGATGAGCGGCAGCGTCGGCTGAGGAGCCCTTCGGGTGTCCCCCTCGGTCGGGTCTGCTGAGGCCCAGCCCTCCCATTTATAGCAGGTGCTCGAGGTGAATGACGTGGTGAGATGGGCCGGCTGGCCTTCGTCGAGGTGGACCGGCTCAGGCCCCACGAGGAGATCTTGGAGGAGCTCGTGGCCTCGATAGGCCGCGAACTGCTCTCGGCCGGGAAGCTCTACCACCCCATAGTCGCGGAGGCGTCGCACGGCGTCATCCTCGACGGCTCCCACAGGTTCGAGGCCCTGAAGAGAGCGGGAGCCAGGGCGGTGCTGGTCTACTCGGTGGACTACTTCTCGGAAGAGGTGGAGCTGAGGGCCTGGTACAGGGCTATCGACGGTGACCCGGGCATCGGGGAAGTGCTCGAGGCGTTGAGGGCGTCGCTGGACGCGGCCCCCGAGCCGGTCGCGGTCGAGGAGGGGCTCATGGCCCTGGAGAGGAGGGAGGGCTCGGTCCTAGTGCTGGCCCACGGGTCCAACTCCGCCTACCTCCTGCGCTCGGACTCGCCCCGCGACGCCTTCCCCCTGCGGGAGGTCACCAGGGCCGACGAGGCCCTCAGGCGGTTCGGGATAAGGTACGACACCGAGTCGAACGTCCTCTCCGGCATCAGGTCCGGCAGGTACAGGGTCGGATACGCGGTCCCGACGCTGAGGAAGGAGGAGGTCTTCGAGTGGGCCAAGAGGGGCATGAGGTTCCCCCCGAAGTCGACGAGGCACTTAGTCCAGGACAGGCCGCTCTACGCGCTGGCGCCCCTCGAGGTCATGACCTCCGAGGACGATTCGGTCCGGGAGCGGTTCCTCGGCTACTTGCTGTCTGCCGAGACGGTCTCCTTGGGCCCGGGGGTCTACCTCGACAGGTTCTACGAGGAGCGGGTCAGGGTGCTGGTCCACGGAAGGCGCGGTGAGCCTACCTACCCGCCCGAGGTCGCGGAGCTGATCGGCCGCGCGGCCCGCAGGCGCGCTACGTAGCTGACCGTTGATTAATTGCCTCGAGCCAGTTAGGACGTGGACAGCGACGATCACATCCTGATGCTCCCCGGTCCGACGGACGTCCCCGAGCAGGCGCTCGCAGCGATGGCCCGCCGGATGATCAACCACAGGGGCGAGGAGTTCAGGAGGCTCCACGGCGAGGTGATCGAGAAGCTGAGGAAGGTGCTGGGCGCGACGTCCGGCGAGGTCTTCGTGCTCACCTGTTCCTCGACCGGAGGGATAGAGTTCGCGGTCTCGAACCTCATCGACAGGAACGACAGGGTCATCGCGTTCGTGAACGGCCTCTTCGCGGAGAGGATGACCGTGGCCGCGGAGTACTACTCGGACCGCGTCGTCAGGGTCGAGAACGAGCTCGGGACCGCTGTTACGCCCGAGCAGTTCAGGAGCGAGGTCGAGTCGAGGAACGGCGTCGATGTCGCGCTGCTGGTCCACAACGAGACCTCTGCCGGCGCGTTCAATCCCTACGTCCCCGAGATCGCGGAGTACTGCAAGAGGAACGGGATACTGCTGATCGTCGACGGAGTCACCTCCATCGGCGGCTACCCGCTCGAGGTCAGCGGGTGGGGCCTCGCGTCCTTCGTGGGCGGCACCCAGAAGTGCCTCGCGGCTCCCCCGGGCCTCGCGATCGTCTACGTCTCCGACGAGGCGAGGGAGAAGGCCAAGAGGAAGCCCAAGAGGCCCCACTACTTCGACCTCCTGACCCACGAGGAGTTCATGAAGAGGCTGGAGACGCCCTTCACCCCCGCCATCTCCCTCTTCTACGCCCTCGACGCCTCACTCGACTATATGCTGGAAAGGGGGCTGGAGAGGTGGTACTCGGCCCACAGGCAGGGGAGCGCGGCCTTCTACGAGGCCCTCGAGGGGATGGGGTTGAGGGTCTTCCCGAGGGACCCGTTCAGGTCGAGGACCCTGATCGCTGCCAGGCTCCCGGACGGCGTCCAGGACGCCCAGCTCACGAAGGTGATGAGGGAGAGGCACGGCGTCCACATCGCCGGAGGCATGGGCAGGACGAAGGGCCTGATCTTCAGGATCGGGAACATGGGGATGGTGACGCCAGAGAGGGTGAGGAGGACGCTGAGGGCTCTCTCGGCCTCCCTGGAGGAGTTGGGGGTCAGGACCAACAGGGTCGACGTAGACGGGGTCGTGGAGAAGGCATTCGCCGGGTGATCAGACGCCGGCCTCTCTGGCCCCTTCGGCCTTGGTCCGCCTCAGCTGCTTGAGGACGCTCTCCTCCGCCTTCCGGGCCAGCGGGGCGTTCTCGATCGCCGAGAGCTCCATCACCTGGCCTATGAGGAAGAGCGACAGGTTGTCGTAGAGCTTCCTGTACCTCCGCTCGCTATATCTCTCCAGGTACCCGATGTTGATCAGCGTGTTCAGCAGGTTCGTGACGCTCCTCGCGACGTGCGGCCGTGACGTGACGCTCTCTGGAAGCATGCTCCTCAGGTCCCTGAGGGAGAACGGCTCCTTCTTCAGGTGGGCGAGGACGTGGAGCACCTCGATCACGTCGTCGTCGGTCAGGTACCTCCTGCTCTTCGCGAGCAGGGCCACTACCGCGTTCTTGGGCTTCCGGCTCATCTCCTGGGTTCGGGCCTCTGCGGTCTCGCGGCGCGACCGCCTATCAGCTCCGAGAGCTCGCCGAGCGTGACGGACTTGATCAGCCTGCCGGACCTGCTGATGCCGGAACTGTGCTCCGCGTCGGGGACCCTCATGGCCTTGCGCGCCGCGAACTCCTCCGGGACGCCGATGTAGACCCTCAGCCTCGAGATCGCCTCCTCTCCGCTCGCCTTCTTCTTCGGGAGCATCCTCTTGACCGCGTACCAGAAGATCCTGTCGGGCCTCCTGGGGTTCCAGATCTGGACCCTCTCGATCGAGGAGTGCCACTTCCTGTCGAGGAGCGCGAGGTACCTCTCCATTACGGCTGACTTGGCCCCTGTGACGACGATCTTCTCCGCGTTAAGGACCACGACCCTCTTCCCCTCTAGCAGCAGCTTCGCGACCTTGGACGCCAGCCTCCCGAACCTGTGGCCGGACCCGTCGATCACCACCAGCTCCTCCACACCTGTTCACCCCATCAGCTTGAACCCGGAGACGTCGGGCTCGCCCCGGGATATGAACTGGTCTAGGTAGATCGCCTCCCCGCCCGACTCCCTCACCTTCCGGTAGGCGGCTTCGGAGAAGTCGAACGCGACGACCTTGACCGGGTGGTCGAGCCTCCCTACGCCGAGGAGCTTCCCCAGCACGAGGACCTTGTCGTTGGGGGATGTGAGCCTGTTGAGGCGGTGGAGGTTGACGGCGCGCCCGGACCTCCTGCTCCTCTTCAGCTCCTTGAGGACCCGCTCCCAGAACCCCTTCCGCTCCGTCGAGGCGTCGGCCAGCCTGCCCACCGCGGCGACCAGCCGGCCGTACCTCGTCGGCTCGGGCCTGTAGAGCTTACCCACCCTTCATCGCCTCCCCGATCGCGGCCTCAAGCTCTCCCAGCTCCCTCTCGATAGCCTTCGCGGCCTCGACGACGATCCTCTCCGGGGCGAGGAACCCGAAGGACTCGACGTAGAGCCTCCTGCTCCCGGGGCCGGCCTCGTAGACGGTCGCGATCCCCGGCTGCCACTTCGCGTGCCTCGACCCCTTCCCGAGCCTCACGTAGAGCTCGAGCTCGATCGCCTGACCGGGGGCGAGCTTGACGATCGGTACGTCCCCGCTGTAGGGCCTCACCACCTCGGTCCCGCTCTCCCTCACCACGTCCCTGGAGTAGACCGTGACCGCCTCTTCGGCCGCAGCCGCCTTCAGCGAGAACCTCACGACGCACCTCTCGCATCCGAGCCTGTTGTTGCAGTCGCACTCCTCCGGGAGCCTGTAGTTCTCCAGGTCGGTCACGAACGGTATCAGGGATATCCTGTGGACCAGCACCTCGTTGCTGACGACCGACGAGTTCTCCATCACCAGCACCTCCTCGACTGCCATGACCGGGACCTCGTTGATCGCGTGCCTCCGGAGCGCGTTCGCGAGGGAGAGGTTGACGCCCTTCAGCTCCAGCGTCAGCGACTCGCCTCCCCTCTCGACGACTTCGACCTGCATGCGCGACCTACCGGGTCCCTCCCGAGTCGCCGTCTTATTAGTTCTGACCCGAGCCTTCAGCCCCTCAGGAACCAGAACATCGAGTCGACGTCCTCGGAGCTGAGCTTCTCGTACCTCTCCGTCGTCCCCACGTCGAACCAGAGCTCGTCCTCGAGCAGGTACGGATAGACGGCCATCCCCCTTTCGATCATCGCGGGGATCAGGTCCCTCATCAGGTCCGAGCTACTTCCCAGCCCCCTCAGGAGACCGAGGGCCCTCCCGGATAGCGTCAGGACGCCGATCGTGACGTGGACGTCGATCTTCGGCTTCTCCTGCAGCTCGACGACCCTCCCGTCGGAGACCCTCGCGACCCCCACCGGGAGCTCGTAGGACCTCGAGAGGGCGAGGACCGCGTCCGCCGACGTGGACCTGTGGAGCTCGATCAGCCTCGAAGCGTTGACGTTGGTGAGGATGTCGCCGTAATGGACCAGCACGTCCTCGTCCGCGGAGAGGGCTCCCCGCTCGATCGCGTTCAGCATCGCGCCTCCGGTCCCCGAGTATCCCTCCGCGTCCTCGACGTAGCTCACCCTCCACCCGAACCTGCTCCCGTCGCCGAAGAAGTTGACGACCTGCTCGGACTTGTAACCGACCAGAACCAGGAAGTCCCTGACGCCGTGGTTGGCGAGGTTCGCCATGATGTAGTAGAGCAGGGGCATCTGCCTCCTCCCGACCGGGACCATCGACTTCTGGAAGTAGTACGTCAGCGGCCTCAGCCTCCTCCCCTCGCCTCCCGAAAGGATCACCGCCCTCATGTCGCCAGCCCCTCGGCCCCAACCCCTATAAAACCCGAGTCCATAAGCGGTTGATATGATGATTTATGCGGAAGCCCTTCGACCGGGCAGGCCGTGAACGGCGGGAGGTTCACGACGAGGGACGTCGTGGGGCTGGCGGCCTTCTCGGCGCTGGCGGGGGTCGTCTTCGCGGCCTGGAGCCAGATCGCGGTGCTGGTGGTCTACCCGCTCCTCGGGCACCTGGGAATAGCGGCGATCTACGGGCTCTGGTTCGTGGGAGGGACGCTTCCGGCCTACGTGATAAGGAAAAGGGGAGCGGCCTTCGCGGGCGAGACGATCGCGGCGGTCGTCGAGCTGCTCCTGATCAGCCCCTACTCGGTCCTCCTCTACTACTACGGCCCGGCCCAGGGGATCATGAGCGAGCTGGCCTTCGCGCTGGGGAGGTACAGGAGGTGGGGGTGGGGGACGATGGCCCTCGCGGGAGCGCTGCCCGTGATCGCGGCCTATCCCTTCGACTGTCTGGTCTCGCCCTTCTACCCGGCCTGCAGGACCTACCCGGTCTGGCTCCACGCGTCGATCGTGGGCGCGATGCTGGTCAGCGGCGTCCTGCTCGGAGGAGTTCTGGTCAAGGCAGTCGTCGACAGGCTCGTCGAGGCCGGCTCCCTGAGGGGATGGCCGGTTGCTGAGGCTCGAGCGGTTCAGGCCAGGGCGGGGCGGCTGGCTCGGGCCTGAGGTCGACCTCGAGGTCGAGGGGCCCTCGCTGGTATCGGTCGTCGGCCCGAACGGGTGCGGGAAGAGCTCGCTGATGCTCGCGCTCGCGGGCCTCCTCCCCTACGAGGGCTCAGCACGGTTCATGGGCAGGGAGCTGAGGGACTTCGGCCCGCGGGAGCTGAGGAGGCTCGTCTCCTACGTCCCCGACGACCCCTACTCAGTTATGGTGAGGGAACGGGTAATAGACGAAGTGCTCTTCTCCGCCGAGTGCTTGGGCTTGAGGTCCGAGGAGGCTGTCAACTCCGTCGAGTGGGCCCTGAGGTCCGTGGGGCTGAGCGAGATGTCCGGCGAGAGGATCCGGGAGCTCTCGGGCGGGCAGGTCCAGAGGCTCGCGCTCGCGGCTGCCCTCGTGCCGAGGCCGAGGCTCCTTCTGCTCGACGGCCCCCTCTCCCACGTCGACGAGGCTGCGAGGCAGGAGGTGGCCCAGGTCCTGCGCGAGGTGGTCTCGGAGGGCACACTCGTGGTCGCGGCTGTGAGCGACCGAGCGGACCTCCCGATCGAGCCGGACGTCGAGGTCGAGCTCGACTGCGAACGCGAGGCGCTATCGGTGAAGCTGCAGGCCGCGGACCCTGACGGGTCGAGGTCCCATGAGCTGGTCGCGGAGGGCGTCAGGTTCGGGTACAGGATGGGCAGGGAGGTGATCAGGGGGCTCTCGTTGGCCGCGAGGTCCGGGACGGTCGTAGCTCTGACCGGCCCGAACGGGTCCGGCAAGTCGACCGCGCTGAAGCTTCTCACCGGCGCCCTGAAGCCGTGGCTGGGCAGGGTGACCCTCGACGGCTCGCCTCCTTCTCCGCCGAGGGCCGCGTACTGCCCGCAGAACCCGAGCGCGTACCTGACCGAGAGGACCGCCGCCGAGGAGATCGAGCTGGCCTCGAGGTCCCGGACTACCATGAAGTTCGAGGTCGGCCCGAGGAGGCTCCTCCAGGAGCCCGTACACGGCCTCAGCTTGGGAGCGAGGCGCGCCGTCGCGGTCCTCTCCGCGGTCCTGAGGAGGCCGGCGCTCATCGCGCTCGACGAGCCGGCTGCAGGCCTCGACCCCGCTAACAAGCGGCTGATGGCCGAAGTGATCAGGTCAGCTGCCGGGACGGGTTCGATCGTGTTGGTCGCGTCCCACGACAGGCACTTCGTCAGGTCGGTCGCCGACGAGGTCCACGTCCTCCAGGAGGGGTCGGTGAGGAGGGTTGATCCGTAGGAGGAGCGCGGTTCACCCGACCGTCTCCCTTCTGGGCCTGCTAGCCGTGGCGAGCGCGGCGACGCTGGAGCGAGACCCGGTCCACCTCCTCCCGATCGCGGCGGTCGTCACGGCCGCGGCCTCCGCCGTCACCCGGAGTCCATCCCAGGTGGCGAAGTGGTGCCTCAGGCTGCTCCCGATGGGGCTGGGGCTCGGGGCGTTCGCGTTCCTCAACTCCCCCGACCGCGACCCCTCCCTTCTCGCCCTCCTCCCCCTGAGGGTCTGGACGCTGACCTCCTCGGCGCTGCTCTTCGCGTACGGCACGGACCCATGGGAGCTCGCGTGGTCGCTCTCCTCGCACCTCAGGTTCCCGAGGTGGATGTCCGCGGCGATAGCCGTCTCCCACACGGTCGTCGTCAGGACGCTCGACTCCCTCGACGAGGTCGTCCTGGCCCTGAGGAGCAAGGGGCTGCTGACGCACCCGATGGGCTACCTCACTGGGGCCGGTCACCTGATGAGGGCCGTGCTCCAAGGGCTGGCCGAGAGAGCGGAGAGGCTCTCGACGGCGCTCGAGGCGAGGGGCTTCGATCCGTACGCTTGGAGGCCGCTCGCGCCCCTAGACGCGAGGGCTACAGACCTGCTCCTCCTCTCGGTCATGCTGGCCGCGTCCCTCTCCGTCCTGATCCTCTGACCAGCTCTCCCGTCCGACGGCCGTCAGAGCGCCCTCGAGCCCGTGAGGGTCCTCTGCGCGACCAGCAACCTGATGACCGCGCTCTTGGCGAGGTACCTCTCCAGCGGGAGCTCGAGCCTCGGCCTGATCCGCTCCAGGGCCTCCTCGAGGCTCTGGAACCTCTCCGGCGGACTCCCGAGCGCGGCCGCGGTCACCTCCCTGAACCTCCAGACGCCGAGCGGTATCCAGCCCCTCCCGACCTCGAAGAGGACGACAGCGCCCGCCTGCCTCCTCTCGGACGCGAGGTGCCTCAGGACGGCGAGCCTGACCGCGTAGTAGGCCCCTCCGGTGTTCTCGGCGTAGTCGGTCCTCCCGAAGTGGAGCTCGTGGTCCGCGTAGGGCGAGTCCTCCGGGAACTTCGGCCAACCCTCGAGGAGCTCGAAGGCCCAGGAGGTCGGCAGGAGCAGGACGTGGGCCGAGTTGTGGAGGGCCGAGAAGCTGTGGAGCCTCACCTCGTTAAGGAGCGGGTATCTCCTCACCCTCCTCAGCAGCGGCCTCGAGAGGATCTCGTCGACCGCAGTTATGCTCCACTCGGTCGGTACGAGCCTCCGCCTCACGGGGGAGCCGAGCGCGCCGATCGAGAGGGCCCTCGTGACGTACTGCTGGTCCAGCCCGCTCTCCGCGAGCTCGATCACCGCCTGCTCGGCCCTCATCTCCCCCTCGATCACCTCCTCGACCTTCCTCGGGATCCTCGGGTTCCCGGCGACGCGGGCCGACTTCAGCCTCACGGAGGGGCCGTGGGGCATCGACCTCGCGAAGAAACCGGGCCTGTGGACGACGGGGCCCTCGTAGGAGAGCTCGACGTCGACGGGCCTGACGGAGAGCTCCGCCTCGAACAGCTCCCGGACCGTCCTCTCGGAGAGCGGCCTCCTGGCGTCGACCCTCTTCCTCCCCATCACCAGAGAGAGCCTCGAGGCGAGGAGCTCCTCTAGTGACTTGTTGAGCCACTCCTTGGGGTTCGGTCCGACGAGCAGCTCCGGAGCGACGCTGACCGCGGGCCCCGCGACGACCCTCGGGTAGCCCCTCTCGCCCACCAGCATCGCCGGGGGCGTCGGACCGAAGACCGAGCCCCTCGACGACGAGATAAGGCCCCTCAGTTCTTCGACGACGTGTCTGTAGAACGGGCACCTCGTCAGCCTGCAGAACCTCGCGACGTTCCCGCAGACCTCGCAGTAACTCCTCTCGAGCCCAGCCTCGACCCTCGAGACCGCGACCGAGCCGAAGTCCACGCCAGCCCAGTGTAATCCCGCTCTGTCGACGAAAAAGATTCCCGCGGCCGACCGGCTTCAGGACTTCCCCTCCCGCTCGGGTCTCAGCCATAGGGCCGCGAGGGCCATCCCGATCACCGAGAGGGCAGCGGTGGTCGCGAAGGGCACGGCGTAGGTCCCGAAGGACTCGCGGAGGAACGCGGCGATGGGGGGCGCGAGCAGCGCCGAGGCCCCGTAGGCGGTGAAGACGATCCCGTAGTTGGTCGAGAGGTGCCTCAGCCCGAAGAACTTCGATGTCAGGCTGGGCGCGATCGCCAGCCAGCCCCCGAAGACGAACCAGAGCGCGGAGAAGGAGGCGACGAAGGCGGCCACCGAGCCCGAGAGCGCCATCGTCGAGGACGCGATCAGGAGGATCACGAAGCTGAGCAGGGCCGCGGCCCTAGCGGAGAGCCTGTCTGTCAGGTACCCGAAGAAGGGCCTGCCTGCGCCGTTGAAGACCGCGAAGAGCCCCGTCATGGCCGCAGCGGCCTGTGGTGTCATGCCGATCACGTCGACGCAGTACTTCGCGGAGAGGGAGATCGCGATGAAGCCGCCGAAGGTTCCCGAGAGGTAGCAGAGCCAGAGGGCCCTGAAGAGGCCCGTCCTCACCATCCGGTCAGGCGCGATGTCCCTCTCGGAGGACCTGCTCACCTCCGCTGTCCTCGTCTGAACTTCCCCGGCCTCGGGAAACCTGAGGAGCTTGGAGAGGGCCGCGAGCAGGACCCCGAACGCCGTCCCGAGCACCGCGAACGCGCCGGTCACGCCGAGCTGGAGGATCGAGTGGGCCGCGAGGGGCGCCGTGATCAGCGGCGAGAGCCCGAACCCGAGGACCGTCAGCCCCACCGCCAGCCCCCTCCTCTCGGGGAACCACCTGCTCGAGACCGCGATCGGGACGCCGTAGTAGAGCCCGACGCCGACGCCCGCGACGACGCCGTAGAAGAATAGCGTCAGGAGCAGCGAGTCCCTCATTGGGAAGACGAGGCTCGAGAGGACCCATCCCGCCCAGACGAGGACCGCGCCGACGGCCGCGGTGAGCTGCGGCCCGCGCCTCGCGATCATCCGGCCCCCGAAGGGCATCGTCGCTGCGAAGGAGAAGAGGAAGACCGAGAACGGCAGCGAGGACTCGAACTCCGACCAACCGCAGAAGTCCTCGAGGGGCCTGCGGAAGACGCTCCAGCTGTAGATCGTCCCGAGGACCAGATTGGCCGCCATGCCCACGGCGGGGTAGACCCACCTGCTCCTCACGTCATATAGTCTCCCTCCCCTCAATATCTACGCGAGCTGGTGCGGCCGACGGCCCTCCCGGAGGGCTTCGAGGAGCCTGCTGGCTAGGTCCGGGTCGAGCTCGCAGACCCTGAGTCCCGAGAGCTCCGGAGGGCAAGGGACCGACATCCGGGCCAGAACCCCCCTGAGGAGCCTGCGCCTAGTCGTGAAGGCCCCTGCGAGCACCTCGACGAACCAGTCCGGGTAGACCTCTCCTTGCCTCCTCGAGAGCGTCACCACGGAGGAAGTGACTTTGGGGGGCGGGCTGAAAGCCCTCCTGCCGACGTCGAAGGCGATCCGGACGTCGAAGGCGCTCCTCACCAGCAGGCTCGTCAGGACGTACTTCCTCGTCCCCGGCTCCGCGACCAGCTTCTCCGCGAACTCCCTCTGGAGGAGAAGGACCGCCCTCTCCGGGAGCGCCCTCGTGGCCAGCCACCTAAGGAGCCTCGTGGAGATGTAGTAGGGAGGGGAAGAGAGGACCTTGTTGAACTCCGGGAGCTCGACCCTCAGGGCGTCGCCGTTGATCACCTCGACGTTCCCGTAGGACCTCAACCTCCTCCTCGCGACCTCCGCGAGTCTCGGGTCGATCTCGACGGTCACGACCCTGCACCCGGTCCGGGCTATGGCCTCGGTCAGCTCGCCGGTCCCGGTCCCGACCTCGAGGACCACGTCGTCCCTCCGTATCTCCGCGAGCTCCACCATCCTCCCGGCCACGCTCCTGTCCCTGAGGAAGTGCTGGCCGAGCCTCGCCATCCGCTAAGCCGGACTCCCCTTCAGCCCCCATTAACCTTTGGCCCCGCGGGAAAGCCGAATATCCGGGGCCCTCTTCGACAGCCGATGCTGGGCCTGAAGGCAAGGGTCCTCTTCTCCAAGCACGGGTACGCGCCGCACTTCGCCGAGAACCTCATCGACCCGGTGACCGGCGAGGAGGTGCTCGTGATGGCCGACCCCCACATCAGGAGGTCGGTGGAGATCTACAGCCTCGAGTCCGGCGAGGTGGTCTGGGAGCACAGGGTAGAGGGGGGCGCCCGCACCGCGCGCACCGCGAACCCTCACATCGTCAGGATGGTCACCGAGGAGATCCCCGGAATCGGAGCCCAGCCCGGGGACGTGCTCTGCGCGGACCTCGACAACAACTACGTCCTAGTCTCGAGGAGGGGGAGGAACGTCAAGAAGGTCGCGAGGCCGGACGACGCGAAGTGGTCCCACGACTGCCTCCCGACATCGGACCTGAAGGGCCTGATCATCACCGACTACTCCGCGGGGTTCGTCAGGAGGATCGACTTCGACGGGAAGACGGTCTGGAACCTCGACTTGGGGCCGGGGGTCGCGAAGCTCTCGAGGGTCGAGGGCCGCACGCCCAGCGAGATCCACAGGAACGACTTCGGCGGCGACCTGCTGGTTGCTGTGAACAGGAGCACAGAGGGCGTCTACGAGGTCAGGGAGGACAACGGGTTCGTGAAATGGTCTTGTCCCCCTGTTTCCAAGAGGAACGTCTTCTGGCCGATGAAGCCGCACTCGGCGCTGAGGCTCGGGCTCGCGGAGCTCGGGGGGAACGTGACCGTGATCGGAATGGAGGCGGGAGGCGGGGTGGTCGCGGTGGACGAGGACTGTAGGCCGGTCTGGGGCTGGATGAGGCCCTTTATCGCGCTGGAGGATCCGCATCGCCGGTGGGAGAGCAGGGAGATTTACAGGCCGACGTCGATCGGGCTTCACGAGACGACCCACGTCTTCTGGACCCTGAGAGGCAGGCTGGGGCTCGTGGACTGGAACGGCCGTTACTCCTCGACGGTGCTGGAGTTAGAGGAGCTCCCGAGGTCGAGCCTCTACTGGGCGCTCGCCTTCAGAGACTATGCGAGGCCCGAGGGCGAGTTCCTCGACCCGCCGTTGAACGTGATGGAGTGGGACGAGGTCGCCCTGAACCTGCTCGTGCACAAAGGAGAGGTCGAGCTCACCGTTTACGGCACTTTCAGCCCCTACGTGGACGTCGGCTTCAAGGACGTCTGGTTCAGGGCGGAGTCGGTCGCCGCGAAGGAGGGGGAGTCCCAGGTCCTCAGGTTCTCGGGCCTCTCGGCGATCAGGGTCCGCGTGAAGTCCGTCACCCCGGAGTCGACCTACTCGGTCTTCGTCGCCCAGAGGCCGTGAGCCGGAGCGACCTGCTCAGGGCTCCCGACTTCCACGCCGTCACCGACGCGAGGAGGCTGAGCCCGAAGACCGCGAGCTGGAGCTCCCCAAGGCCCCTCGTGGCCTCCTTCAGGAGCGTGACTCCGGTGCCCGCGATCAAAACCCCTGTCGCGCTCCCGAGGCCTCCGACGATGCAGACGAGGTAAGCGAGCGCGTCGACCTCGGCCAGCGAGAACATCGAGGGAGCGGCGAAGCCGTTCGAGTGGGCGTAGAGCTGTCCCGCGGCCGAGGCGTAGAGCGAGCCGATAGCCGTGGCGAGGGCCTTGTACCTCACCGGGTTAACGCCGGAGAACCTCACGAGCTCCGCGTCCTCCCCGACCGCCCTCATCAGGACGCCGACCCTCGAGCGTAGGAGGAGCAGGTTGATGGCCGTCGAGGCCGAGAGCAGCGCCGCGCCCATCAGGGCGTAGGCCCTCGCGGAGGCCAGCTCCCCCATCCAGGCCAGCGGGTCGGGGACCCTGAAGCCCGCCTCGCCGAACGTCACCTCCCTCATCCCCAGGACCAGCACCTCGAAGGAGAGGGCCACGAGGAGCGTCAGGACGCCGAAGTGCATCCCCGAGACGCCCCTAGACGCTGCGGCCGCCGAGGCCGCGGTCCCGAGGAGCACCGAGGCCGAGATCCCAGCTGCCGAGGCGACCGAGCGGTGGACGTCGAGGTGGATCGCGAGGAGCGAGGCGACGTAAGCGGAGGTCCCGGCGAGCGCACCGAACGCGAGGAAGACCTGGCCTGTGGCCGCGAAGACCAGCCCCACGGCCTGGGAGACGGCGACGTAGAACGCGACGCTGCTCACGACCCGGAGGGCGTAGAGGCTCTCGGAGGAGAGCGAGGCCACGACGATCGCGGAGGTCAGAACCGCGGAGGCGGCCCCGACGAGCGTCCCCGGCCTCAACCGAGCCTCACCTTGGACGCGAGGACCGCCGACGCGACCATCAGGAGGAGGAACTGGGAGAGGTAGGCGCCGATCAGGTAGGAGAGCACCGAGTCGGTCACGCCCAGCGCCACGCCGGCCGAGACCACGCCCCTCACGCTCCTCACTCCCCCGAGGATGCAGACGATCAGCGAGAGGAGGGTCAGCTCGAGTCCGCTGGCGGGGTCCACCGAGGCCGTCGTGCCCAGGAGCAGGCCAGCTCCCCCGGCGAGGAGCGCCGAGAGGACGAAAGCGGCAGACCTCATCCTCCCGACGTCGATACCTTGGAGCTCCGCGAGCCGCGGGTTCTGGAAGGTTGCCCGGAGGGAGATCCCGGTCCTCGTCCTGGTGACGAAGAGGTGGAGGGAGGCGAGGACGAGCGCGGCCGTCGCCGAGGAGATCAGCGAGGAGGGCCTGAGGTCGAACCCCGCGACCGTGATGGGCCCCACCGGGACCTGGAAGGAGTAGTGGGCCGTCGCGAACTGGGACGTGAAGACTCCGTGGAGCGCGAGGGCGAGGGCCAGGGTCACCACGAGCCCGATGGCCGACCTCTCCTCCTCCCCGAGCCTCTGGAGGGGCCTCAGCAGGGACCAGGTCAGGATTGAGAGGAGGACGGCCGGAAGCAGGGCCGCGGGGGCCGCGAGGGCAGGGTGGAGTCCGGAGGCGGTCAGCAGCGAGGCGGAGACCGTCGCGGCGACGACCCATTCGCCGTGGGAGAGGTTCAGGACGCCCGCGATCCCATAGACGACCGTGAGGCCTACGCCGAGCATCGCGAGCTGGAGCCCGAACGAGACTCCGTCGACCAGGACGTCGATCAAGATCTGGTCACCCAGTGGGACGACGCGAAGGCCCTCGCGAGCGCCTCCCTCTCCGAGCTCAGCGCCTCGGCCACCACCGCGCCGCCCTTCACCACGTAGACCCTCTCTGCAAGGGCCAGGGCCGCGTCGAGGTTCTGCTCCGCGACCAGCACCGAAGTCCTCGGGCCCCTGAAGGACCTCAGGACCGAGGCCACGTCCCTCAGGGCTGCGGGAGAGAGGCCGCTGCTCGGCTCGTCGAGGAGCAGGACCCTCGGCGACCTCACCAGGCCCATCGCGATAGCCAGCATCCTCCTCTCGCCGCCGCTGAGCGCCGACGCCTTCACCCTTGACCTCTCCCTCAGCCTCCCGAAGGCCGAGAAGGCCCGCTCGACGTTACGCGCCAGCTCAGACGCGTCCCTAAGCGCCGAGCCCGCGACGATCAGGTTCTCGAGGACCGTGAGGTCGGGGAAGACCTCGCCCTCGTTCGGGACAAGCGCCACGCCCATCGAGGCCCTGACCTTGACCGGGGTCGAGGTGACGTCGGAGCCGTCTATCAGGACCCTGCCAGAGGAGAGGCGGACGAGCCCCGCGACGGCCCTGAGGAGCGTCGTCTTCCCGGAGCCGTTGGGCCCTACCAGCGCGACAGACTCCCCGTCCCCGACCCTCACCGTCACGCCCCTCAGGACCTCGTGGCCGTCGATGACCGCCCTCGCGTCCCTGACCTCGAGCATGCTCAGGCACCGAAGTAGATCCTGCTCACCTCGGGAGAGGCCATGACCTCCTCCGGGCTGCCCTCCGCGACCACGGAGCCCTCGTTCATCACCGCGACCCTGTCGGCGGCCCTGAAGAGCCACCTGACCACGTGCTCGACCCAGAGGACCGAGAAGCCCAGCTCGCGCCTCAGCTCCATCAGGGAGGAGACGTAGGCCTCGCACTCGTCGTCCGAGAGGCCGGCGAGGAGCTCGTCGATCACCAGGAGCCTCGGCCTCGCCGCGACCGCCCTCGCGACCTCGACCAGCCTCCTCCTGGGAAGGTCCAGCTCCTCGGGCCTCGCGTCGAAATCCCTGAACCCGAGCGCCTCGAGGACCTCCTTCGCCCTCTCGTAGGCGTCGGGGGCGCCCTCCGCGATCAGCGGGAGCTCGGCGTTCTGGAGGGCGGTGAGCCTCCCGAAGAGCCTGGGGACCTGGAAGGTCCTCCTCACGCCGAGCCTCGCGATCCCCTCGGGCGGCATGTGGGTCACGTCCAACCCGTCGACCGTCACCCTGCCCGAGTCGGGCCTCCAGAGTCCGGTGATCACGTTGACGAGCGTCGTCTTCCCGGAGCCGTTGGGGCCGATGAGCCCGAGGACCTCGCCCTCCGCGACCTCGAGGCTCGCGCCCCTCAGGACCGGGCTCCCTCCGAGCGACTTCGCGACGCCCACCGCCCTCAGCACCGCCTCACGGCGGCTCATAGGGCCTCACTGGCCTCGACGTGACGAAAAGGGTCTCGAGGTGCCATCCTGCTCCCGGGTTCACGCCCCCCGGCGGGTCTCCCCTCCTTATCACCGCGAAGCTCATCCTCGCCTCCCTCAGCTCCCCCCACTCGGTGTAAGAGAGGGGCCAGTTGAGGAGCTCCGTGACGAACCTCCCGGTCCTCACGGCCTCCGCGACCTTAACGGGGTCAGCCGACCCGGTCCTCGCGATCGCGTCTGCGACCAGCATCACCGTCACGTACCCTGTCACCGCGAACTGCTCCATGAGCGTCCCGAACCTGGCCCTGAACCTCTCCGCGAGCCTGACGTACTCCCCGCTCCCGTAGTTGGCGCAGTTGGTCAGGAGGACCCTCTCGAAGGCCAAGTCGCCCAGCGAGCTGACGAGGGGCGCCGCGGGCGGTATCGACCCTGTGACCCACCTAGCCCTCAGTCCGAGCTCGGCGCCCTGCTTGACGATCGTCGCGAGTCCGGGCGGGTGACCGGTGGCCACGATCAGCTCCGGGTCGAATTCCTTCAGCCTCCTCAGGTAGGGGGTGAAGTCCCTCTCGGCGAGCGGAGCCACCTCCGTGACAAGCTCGACCCCCAGCCTCCTCGCGACCCTCTCGACGGCCTCCCTGATCGAGTGGCCCCACTCGTAGTCGGCGATCAGGTTCGCGACCCTCCTGATCCCGTGGGAGGCGATGAACTCCCCGAAGAGCTCCTCGTGCATCGAGGCCGAGGGGAGGCAGGTCCTGAAGGTGAACCTGCCGGAGCGGCTCAGCACCCTGTCGGAGCCCGCGGCGTGGAGGAAGAGCGGTACCCTGTACCTCTCGGCCTCCCTCGAGAGCGCGAGCCCGACGTCGCTGGAGACCGGGCCCGCGACCGCCACCGCCCTCTGGACCTCGACCAGCTCCCTGAAGGCCGCGATCGCCTCCGAAGGGCTGTTCCTGTCGTCCCTCACGACCAGCTCCAGCCTCCTCCCCAGCACCCCTCCCCTCGCGTTCAGCTCCTCTACCGCGAAGGCCATCCCGTCCCTGTGGTTGAGCCCCCACGCAGCGAAGGGGCCCGTCAGCGGCCCCAAGAAGCCTATCCTGATCGGCTCGGCGGGAGCGGCCCTCTGGACCGCGCTGAGGGCCGCCAGAACCGCAGCCGCGACGAGCGCCAATACGACGGCCGCTACGACCGCCCTCCTCACGGTCCTACGCCTTCAGGGCGTTCGCCTATACCTTGGATCGCAGGCAACACCGCGTGCCCTCCGAGCGCCTTGCCCCCATCTCAGGTCCTGAGGGCGTAGATCCTCTTCCGGGCGTCGTTGTGGTCCCTTAGCCTCCTGATCGCGCCGCGGGCCGTCAGGGCGGTCAGGGCGTACCTCAGCGTCCTCTCCGGGAGGGCCGTCCTGACCAGGAGCTCCTCGAAGGTCAGTGGTCCCTCGTACTCGAGGACCTTCTTCACGAGCTTCGCGGAGGGCGGTAGCGAGAGCAGCTCCTCCGCTATCATCACCTTCTTCTCCATCTTCCTGCTCACGGGCTCCCTGCCCCTGATCTTCACGAGCCTCAGAGGCCTCCCGAAGGCGCGAAGGGTCACCGACTCCCTCACCGGGGCCCTCAGGAACCCGTCGACGATCAGCTCGACGTCGCTCTCGCAGTCCATCTCCGCGACCTCGACCTCTGAGCTCGATGGCACGATCAGCGGCCTCCTCGTGAGGTCGATCGAGTTGATCGAGACCACTTGGAAGACCCTCGCGGAGTGGTGGACGAGCGCCCCTCCGGCTGAGAGGGAGTAGGCGCTCGAGCCGATCGGCGTCGAGACCAGGACGCCGTCGGACCTGTCCCTCCAGAGGAGCTCGCCGTCGACGTAGAGCGAGTGCTCCATCAGCATCGCCTGCCTCACCGGGAAGACAGCTCCCTCGTTCACCGCGAAGTCGACCCTCCTGCCGTCGGCGAGGACGTCCAGCAGCGTGACCTCCTCGACCGCGAACTCCCCCGACGAGAACAGCTCCGCGGCCTCCCTCAGCTCCCAGAGCCCGACGGACGTCAGGAAGGACCTGGTCTCCTCGGTGCCGACGATCAGGAGGGGCTGCTCGGGGCAGGAGAGCTCATGGACCTTCCTCAGGACCCACCGGTCGTCGCCGATCAGCATCAGCACCTCCTCCGGGTCCCTCAGCTCCGACGGGTCCTTCAGGAGCTCGCATTCCGTGCCCGCGGCCCTCACAGCCTCCACGACCTGCTCGAGGGTCCTGGATCCGACGTTCCCGAGAGCCTTCACGCCCCGTCCTTCATCTGTGCCTCCCTCCGAGGATAAAACGGCTCCCGCGCCGCCGGAACGCACGACCTGCGGGCCCACCGCTCTGCGCGGTAATTCCCGCGGATTCCTCACCGATTCCCCTCGACCGCGAGCCTGGTCAACTTTTAGTCCGATCGTCCTCCATCACGCCCGAGATGAGGATACCCTTCGTGAAGGAGTCGATAACGACGAGCGACGCCAGGTTCACCGAGGTGCTGATGGCGCTGAGGATCCAGTCGGACAAGCTGAACCGCACGGTCTCGAGGCTCTCCGCGAGGGCCAAGGAGCTCTTCGAGCAGTGCGTGAGGGCGCAGCAGGAGGGCGACGTCAGCAGGGCCACGATCTACGCGAACGAGATCGCGCAGCTGAGGAAGATGTCGAGGGTCGTCGTGAGGAGCCAGCTCTCGCTCGAGAAGGTGATCCTGAGGCTCGAGACGGTGAAGGAGTTCGGGGACGTCATGCACGTCCTCGGCCCGGCGACCGCGATCGTCAAGCAGGTCCAGTCCGACCTCGCAGGCATAGTCCCGGAGGTCGCCCAGAACCTGAGGTACGTCGACGAGGTGCTCGAGGGACTGATAGCGGAGGCTGGCAGCGTCTCGGGGACGGTGGTGAGCGTCTCGATCGCGGACCCGGAGGCCCAGAAGATTCTCCAAGAGGCGTCGGAGATCGCCGCGCAGAGGATGAAGACCGCTTTCCCGGACGTCCCGGAGGGCCTTAAGGTCTCCGGGGCAGAGGGGACGAGGAACCTCTGAGTCCCTCTCCCGGGATCAACGCTAAAAGCAAATCCGCTCTCTTTCAGTCCCGGCTTGGAGAGGAGGCCGACTCCTGCGGTCGGAGCGTTCGTGGTGAGGGACGGGAAGGTCCTGCTGGTGAGGAGGTCCAACCCTCCGGGGAGGAATAAGTGGTCGCTGCCCGGCGGGAGGCTGAGGTTCGGCGAGAGGGCCGCCTCGGCGGTCGTGAGGGAGGTGAGGGAGGAGACGGGGCTGGAGGTCGAGGTCATCAGGGTGGTGGACGTGGTGGACGTCTTCTGGAGGGCCGAGGACGGGTCCGTGGTCGAGCACTTCGTGATCGTGGACTTCCTGTGCGACGTCGTGGGCGGATCACTGGCGGCGGGGAGCGACGCGCTGGAGGCCAGGTGGTTCGGGCCGGACGAGGTCGAGGGGCTCGAGATGACCGAGTCGACCAGGGCCTTCCTCGAGGAGCACTTCCTCGGCAGGGGGAACCGGGGGCTCCGGGGCAAGTCTTAAGAGGGGAGCGCAGGCCATCTGACCGGTCCGCAGCCTTGGCGCCCCGGAGCAGGGCGATCCGCCCGGTCGGTGAAGCGGGCGCGGGTCAGGCGGACCACATTCACCTCGTTACCTCGGCGCTCCTGACGAACTCGTAGAGCTCCCTGGCCCTTGCGTTGGTCTCGAAGTGCCTCCTGATCGGCGCTATCAGCTCGTCGAGGGCCCTGGCCACGGTCCTCTTCAGGTCCAGCGGGTGGAGCCTCCCGGCCAAGTAGTCGTCCCTGAGCTCCTCGTAGCTCGCGTAGGTGACGTCGCCGCCGTACCTCCGCTCCCTCTCGACGGTCAGCCGGTCCTTCGCCCTGAAGACGATGTGCTTCGCGTAGTCCAGTATCGGGTTGCCCTCCTCGGTCCTGGGAGGGCAGTAGGCCCCCATCACCTTCCGCTCGATCACCTCGGGCGGGTCGTGGACGAGGATGCTGGTCTCCGGGAGGCTCTTGCTCATCTTCGAGCTGATCTGGACGTCTATCCTCGGGTCGTCGTCCATCCCCCTGGGACCCACGGGGCCCTGGAGGCCCATCAGCATATGGTGGTGCACGGCCACCGGCTTCCAGTAACCGAGCTTGGGGCCTATCTCCCTCGCGAGCATGTTGGCCCTCCTCTGGTCGAGCCCGAGCTGGCAGATGTGGCAGCCCATGTAGAAGATGTCCGCGACCTGCATCGCCGGGTAGATCACCTGCGCGGCCTCCTGGAGCTCGCCCTCGACCCTGCCCATGATCGGGAGGGCCCTCATCACCCGCCTGAGCGTCACGGACCTCGCGACCCTGACGACCAGCCTCCAGTACTCGGGGTCGCTGGCGTTGTCGCTCGCCCAGACGATCTCGACCGAGCCCGTGTCTACCCCCGCGGCCCTCCAGACCTCGACGAAGTACTCCCCGACCCTCCTGATCGCCTCGAGGTCCCCTCCCATCTTGTTGTTGATCATCGCGTGCCAGTCCGCGAGGAGGAGCTTGAACCTGCACCCCGCCTCGATCATATCCCTCAGCTTGATCGGCCTTAGGAGCCCGAAGGGGAGGTGAGCTAGCCCGCTCGGCTCGAACCCGTCGTAGGCGACCGGCCTCTCGAGGGTCTCGAGGAGTTCCCTCAGCTCCTCGAGCGTGATCACCTCCTCGGTCGGAGGCCGCGTTATCAGCTCGATCCGCCGCTCGACGTCCACGGTGACGGACCGTTCCCGGGTGGTGATAAACCTCGGCGACCGGGGCTCAGAGGACCAGCTTCACCTCTCCCTCCTCCGTGACCAGCGCGGCCCTCCCTCCTCTCCTCAGGACCGCCCTCATCACTCCGAGGTCCGACGTCAGGACGATGTCGCCCCTCTGCCTCGAGAGCTCTACCAGCACCCGGTCCGCGGGCGCGTCCCTCTCGCCCACCTCGACCACCTCGATGCCTCTCGCGACCTTCAGCGCGGCCCTCACCCTGATGGCCTTCACTCCTCTCCCCGAGGAGAGCCTCCTGAGCTCCTCGAGGACCTGGGGCACCGTGTAGGGGACGACGGGCTCGCCGAGCCTCTCGGAGACCGCCTCGATCAGGTCCCTACCCAGCTCGACGGACCTCATCAGGAAGCTCGC
The DNA here is from genome assembly GCA_039630085.1 of Candidatus Caldarchaeales archaeon. Lineage (GTDB taxonomy): Archaea > Thermoproteota > Nitrososphaeria_A > Caldarchaeales > Calditenuaceae > Calditenuis. The sequence goes on along the minus strand of JBCNVM010000008.1, from coordinate 37,064 downwards.
GTCGACGATCGCCCTCAACCCTCACCCGACTATCCTGCCGTACCCGATCAGCCTCCAGCCGGTCCCGACCTTCCTGCTGATCGTGACCCTGTCGCCGGGGGACGCGGCTATCGGCCGGGTGAGCTTCACCGACAGCCTCTCGCCGGACACGGAGGTGACGACGCCGCTTGTGACCGCGGAGTACGCGTTGAGGACCAGGGCTTCCCTCGGCGCGATCCTGCCGACCTTCAGGTCGCCGTCGACCCCGACGACCCTCTCGAAGAGGGCGTACTCCAGGTCGAGCTCGCCCCATACAGGCGGCAGCGTCCCGGGCCTCCCGGCCATGTTCCCGCTCATGCCGTCCGACTTCGTGAAGGACGGGTCAAGGTCGGTCTCGATCCCCACGAGCCCTCCGCAGCTTGCCTCCCTCACGCCCCTCCCTCCGGCCTTGATGTTCCTAGCGACCGTGTGGACCGGCTCGTAGGGCGACCCGGGCTGGTCGGGCCTCGCGGGGAGCCCCGGGACGATCTCGATCTCGTCGCCGATTCTCACGGTCCCCTGCACTATCGAGCCTCCTATCACGCCCCCCTTGATCTCCGTCGCGACAGTGCCGGGCATGTTGACGTCGAAGGACCTCAGGACCGGCATCAGGAAGGGCTTCGCGGGGTCCCTCTTCGGGGTCGGTATGCACATCTCCATCGCGTAAAGGAGCGCCTCGACACCTGCTCCCTGCTGTGCCGAGACCGGGACGACGACCGGCTCCTCAAGGCCCCTCGAGGTCGCGTAGCTCACTATCTCGTCGTAGTTCTCCCTCGCCCTCTCCGGCGTCACGACGTCGACCTTGTTCTGCGCGAAGACGATGTTCCTCATCCCCATCACCAGCATCGCCTCGAGGTGCTCCCTGTCCTGGGGCTGGGGGAACTTCACCCTCGCGTCGACTACGAAGACCGCTCCGTCGAAGAGGGGCGCGCCGCTGAGCATAGTTATCATCAGGGAGTGGTGGCCGGGGCAGTCGATGAACGAGACGACCCTCGCAAGCTCGGTCTGGACGCCGTGTGCAGGGCAGATGACGCTTGTCTTGTAGTTGAAGGGCTCCTCGCAGAGGGGGCACCTGTAGACCGCCGCGTCTGCGTAACCTATCCTGATCGTTATCCCCCTCTTCAGCTCCTCCGAGTGCCTCGCGGTCCAGACTCCTGTTATCGCCTGGACGAGGGTCGTCTTGCCGTTGTCGACGTGCCCCAGCGTCCCGATGTTGACCTCCGGCTGCCTCGGCATTACTGCGCTCATCCGCCGCACCGACCCCTCCCGCACTAAAAAACGCTAGCGACGACGTGAGAGCGGACCAAGGGCGCGGGTTCCTGATGAGAGCGGGACCCGTCGGTCGGCGGGTTGCGCTATGGGCTCTCGACCTTTTTGGGCTCCTCCATGTCCTCGAAGCCGATCCGGATGACCTCCCTCCTTCTCCTGATCCTCTCGATGGCGAAGTAGGCGACGACCACCGTCCCCACGACCGCGCCCGCGGCGATTATCGACTGGATGTCCGGCTCGATCCTGTAGACGGCCTCGACGTACTTCGGGGAGTCGACGTAGAGCCTCAGGAGGCCGCCGACCCTGCAGTCCTCGCCGCAGTCGCCGGTGAAGTGGCTCAGGACCCTCTTCGCGAAGAGGAAGGCCTGCATTTCGGTCGGGACCCTGATCGTGGCCGTGGTGTTAGCAGGGTACCAGCCCGTCCCCGCGGCTCCGACCGGTGACCTGACCTCGACCCTGTACTCGAGCCTGTAGTTGGCCTTGGCGGAGAGCGGTTTCGTGACGGTGAACGCGACGTTCGGGACGGACGCGGCGATGTCTCCCTCCCACCCGACGAAGACCAGCCTGACAGCGTTCGGTATCACCTCGATCACCGGGGGAGCGCTGACTTGGACCCTCTCGCCCTCCTTGAACCAGCCTCCGACGATGACGCCCTGCGGCCCCTCGACGTTCACCCGGAGGTACCTGTCGTACTCGGCCCTGATAACGTGCGGAGCCCTGGCCTCGAGCGTCGTGACCCTCGAGCCCGGCGAGTATATCACGGCGGGGTAGAGCCCCACCGTCGTCCATTCCCTGAAGACCAGCTTCTCGTCAGGTCCGAGCATGATCTCTCCGGGCGCGGAGATGACGACCGGTTCGTCCTCGCGGTACCAGCCCGAGCCGTTGACCGGGACCCCGAAGTGCGATATCACGTCGATCCTCACCTCCTTCACGAACCTCACATCGACGTAGATCGGGTCCATCGCGACTATCGCGTTGGCCGGCTCGAACGGGTTCTCGCCCCTGCTCCACCTCGAGAAGACGTACCGGTAGCCGCGGTCGACGTAGACCCTCTCCACCTCAAGGACCACCCTCTCGCCCCTCTTGACCCACATGCTCCTCCTGACCGGCTCGTAGTTGGAGTCGACCACGGCCAGGACCTGTTCCTCGTAGAGGGCCTCGAGCGTCCCTGACGTCGCGGTGAGGCAGGGCGAGGTCTCGCCGCTGGACCAACCCCTGAAGACGAGCCTCCTCTCGGAGGTGAGGTAGAAGACCTGGTGGACTACGCAGACGTAGGACCCGGGCCTGACGCTCGCCGGGAACCTATCGACCAGCTGGCCGTCAACGGTGATCGGCAGGCCGTACCTGTTGTGGATCACCACGCCCGACGAGGCGTGGGCCGCGGAGGTCACCATCAGGACGACGGTCAGGACCGAGAGCGCCGCGAGCGATGCGGTCCTCAGAGCCCCAACACCCCCAAGAAGGCCTTCCTTGATATCGAAGCGAGGCACGCGACTAAAAAGATGACGTAGGACGCGTCGATCAACCAACCCGGCGCGTCCGATCCCCTCGCCTCCAGATACCTGATTGCCGCCAGCGAAGAGGCGAGCAGGACGAGCGCGGGGACTTTGCCGATCGTCACGAGTCCCGTGTCGCCGATGGCCGCTACCAGGACTAGGGCTCCGCCTGAAAACGCGAAGAGGAGCGGGCTCCCGGACTGGCCCTCCTGAGGCTTCCTGGGGAGCAGCAGGACGACCAGGAGACCCAACAAGACCACGGGCACTGCGGAGAGCCCGAGCGCGACGTACCCGAGGAACGGTATCACGAGGACCGCTCTGCCCTTCACCCTCTCCCAGGAGACCAGCTCCGAATACCAGGGGTACGCGTCCGCGACCACCCGAACCCCCTCCGGCCTCAGCTCGGAGGCCCTGTGGACGACCGTGAAGCCCTGAAGGTCGTAGAGGACCATATCGCCGGCCTCCACGAACCTGTCGGGGACCGAGATAATCAGGGAGCCCCTCGGCGCGCTCGGCTCCATGCTCTCGGTAACTACGTAGTATATCCCCAGCTGACCTGTCGCGACGGCGTAGGTGATGAGTGCGAGGCCCGAGAACGCGAGGATGGTCACCCCCCTCATGTCAGATCACGGAGCCTGAAGCACCGTGACTTGGACGATGGTTGGTGCGTTTCGCGTGCATGACCCCGGGAAGTTAATCGTCACGGTCGTGGGCGTCGTGCCTAGTAACGCAGTCGTCGAGCCGGAAAGAGTACAGGCACCCACTGTTACTCTCGCCTGAACTAAGTAAGTTCCGGGTTGTGTGACTTGGACGCTAGCAGTGACAGAGGATATGGTTGGACCAGATGGTACGGTCACACTCCTGACTGCGAAGTCGAATTTCGGGACGGTCTCTTGACCCGTGCCACCGAGCTGGTTTACCGTTGTTACGTTAATCGCCACTGCATACGTCATCATGGAGGTCAAGGAGAGCAGCAACAGCAGCAGGAGAAATCTGCCCCTCATAAGCAGTTCACCGTCGGTGCGGGACATGGTAAGATCGTAGCAACCACGCAGGTCCTAACCAAAGCGATGTTATACAGGGGCACGGTTGAGGGGGTTAACGACAACGTTGGGGAGCTTGTCCCAGCCGACGCGGGAAGGTTGACGCACGTCCTACCAGTACTGAGCAAGTTTCCGTTTTCATCGTACAAACCAACTTGAAGGACCGCCATGATGACGAGACCTGCGTCTCTCGCAAGGAATAACTGAACTTGATTGATTGAGGTACCAGTAGTAGGAAGGAGGATAACTTGGAATATACGCAAGTTCCTCACGCTCGTGTAACCCAGTTCGTAAATCACCTCGTTTTTTACCGGCAATCTGTCTACTTGCTGGACTGATATGGCTACCGAGAAGGCTGAGATGGCTACCGAAAAAACGACCAGAAATAATGTTAGGGGTCTAGGGGTTCTCAACGATTACCACTTCGACGTAGTAGACATCCCTCGGTCGCGGGTTTGGAGAGACGGGGACCTGCGTGGTGACCGTCGACGAGGAAGCTGACTGCGTTGCGGACCCGCTGCCGATGACGTTAGTGCCGGTGCTGTCGTAGAGGACCACGTACACGGTGTAAGTCACGCCAGCGGTCTTCGCGGTGTCCCAGACGACGTTGGCGTGGGTCACTCTGAACGGGGGCGTGGTGCTCAGAGTCCAGTAGACCCTGTTGATCTGGCAGTTGGCCTCCGGACACGTGACGTCGACTAAGTACGTCCCTCCGAGCTGGGCCACATCGCTGCTCTGCAGGCCGATCACGACCGCGTAGCTCGCCAGCGCCGTTATCGCCGCTATCAGGGCCAGCGCAATTACTAAAGCCGCATTCCTCAACCTGTTCATCAATAGTTCATGATTACTGTTCATATTTATGTATAATCTCTCGTTAAGATGATAAGGCGCATTTCACGGTTACTTCACGACACCCATTAATTCTTTCTGAAAAATTGTCAAGCGAATCAGCTTTCACTTTGGCTAAATGGAAAGTTCCTCCGTTCAAGGGCGCGGTAAGACGGTTCTGGCCACTGGACGATGGTTTGGAGGGAAGCTCACATGCGGTGAGCACGAAGTACGTGCAGCGGCCTCCCGAGAGCGGCCTCAAAGGCCTCGGCGATCGCCTCCGAGAAGGTCGGGTGCGGGTGGACTCCCCTGAGCAGGTCTTCGAGCGTCATGTAGTTCTCCATCGCGACCGAGAGCTCCGAGACCAGCTCTGATGAGTGAGGGCCCGCGACGTGGACCCCGAGGACCTCCGCGCTCTCCTCCTCGACCATGACCTTCACGAATCCGATCGGGTCGCCGTGGGCGATCGCCCTGCCGAGCGCGGCATGCGGGAACGTGACCGACCTGAACCTCCTGCCGGAGGAGGTCGCCTCGTCCTCGGTCATCCCAACCGAAGCGACCTCCGGGTCCGTGAAGACGGTGACCGGGTAGTGCCTCGGCCTCCAGGTGGTGACGCGGCCTGCGACCGACTCCGCAGCGATCGTGCCCTGTCTGTAGGCCCTGTGTGCGAGGAAGGGTGGCCCGGTCGCGTCGCCTGCGGCCCATATCCATCCGGCTCCTGTCCTGCACTCCTCGTCCACCACGACGAACCCCCTCGGGTCGACCTTCACGCCGAGGCCCTCAGCGACCGGCGCCCCTGTCCCCTTCTTCCCGACCGAGACGAGCACCCTGTCGGCCTCGACGACTTCCTCGCCCGCAGGCCCCTTAACCTTCACCCTGACCGAGCCGTTGAGCTTCTCGTGCCCCACGACCGTCGAGCTGAGCATCACCCTCACGCCGAGCTCCGAGAGCCTCCTCTGCACCGCGGCCGAGAGGGACCTGTCCATCGCGGGGAGGACCCTGTCCATCAACTCGACCACGGTCACCTCCGAGCCGAGCTTCCTGAACGCGGTAGCCATCTCCAGGCCCACCGCTCCCCCTCCGACCACGAGCAGCCTCTGTGGGAGCTCCCGGAGCGAGAAGACGTGCCTGAAGCTAAGGACCCTCTCGCCGTCGAAGGGGATCTGGGGGAGCTCGACCGGCGCCGACCCTGTCGCGATCAGCACGCTCCTCGCCTCCAGCGTCTGGGTCCCTGAGCCGGTCTGCACCTTGACGGTGCCCCTCGAGACGACTCTGCCCTCTCCCCTCACGAGCTCGATCCCGTGACCCCTGAAGAGCGACTCGATCCCGCTGACGAGCCTCCTCACGACCGAGTCCTTCCACCCGATCAGCCTCGCCATGTCGACCCTCGGCCGGCCGAACTCGACCCCGACCTCCTTCAGCCATCCGGCCCTGTGGACAGCCTCCGCGACGCCGATGATCGCCTTCGAGGGTATGCAGCCCCAGTTCAGGCACTCTCCTCCGACGGACTCCCTCTCGACGACCGCGGCCTTCAATCCGAGCTGAGCGGCCCTGATCGCGGCCACGTATCCCGCTGGTCCCGCGCCTATCACCGCGAGGTCGTAGCCCAACTCCTCCCCCTCAGACCCCGGCGCGCTCCCTGAGGGCCATCAGCTCGTCGGGCCTGAAGACTCCCCTCTCGGTGATGATCCCCCTCACGAGCTCCGGGGGAGTAACGTCGAAGGCGTAGTTGACGGCCCTGACCCCTCTCGGAGCGACCCTCCTCCCCGCGAACTCGAGGACCTCCCTCTCGTCCCTCTCCTCGATCTTCACCTGCGGGAGGCTCCTGACGAAGTCGATCGTGCTGACCGGTGCCGCGGCGTAGAAGGGAACGCCGAAGTGGTTGGCTGCCAACGCGAGTGATAGCGTCCCGATCTTGTTGATCACGTGGCCGGACGTCGCGAGGATCCTGTCGGCCCCCACCACCACGATGTCCACTTCTCCCCTGCTCATCAGGAACGGCGCCGCGTTGTCGGAGATCACCCTGTGCTCGATCCCCGCGGCCTTCAGCTCGAAGGAGGTGAGCCTCGCGCCCTGCAGCTTCGGCCTGGTCTCGGGGACGTAGACGAAGACCCTCTTCCCCTGCTCGACCGCGGCTCTAATCACGCCGAGGGCCGTGCCGTAACCCACGGTCGCGAGGGTCCCGGCGTTGCAGTAGGTCATCACCCGGGCTCCGTCCCGCACGAGCTGGGCTCCGTTCCTCCCGATCGCCCTGTTCACCTCGACGTCCTCCTCGGCCATCCTGTGGGCCTCGTCCAGCACCGCGTCCGCTACCGACTCGTCGTTCGCCGCGGCCCTCTCCGCCCTCCCCATCACCCTGTCGATCGCCCAGAAGAGGTTGACCGCGGTCGGCCTCGTCGACCTGAGGACCTCCGCGGCCCTCTGGAGCCTCTCGAGGGCCCTCTGGGGGCTGAGCCTCTTAGTCCTGAGCGCCGCCAGCGCGAGCCCGTACGCCGCAGCTACGCCGATCGCCGGAGCTCCCCTCACAGTCATGTCCCTGATCGCCCTCGCGACCTGCTTGTAGTCGCTCGCAACGACGTACCTCACCCTGTGAGGGAGGGCCCTCTGGTCCAAGATGTACAGTTTCGAGCCCTTCCAGTAGAGCGTCCTCTGCTCCCTCACGGCGGCCCTTCGACGTCGCTGCGATATCAGCGTTACAGGAGACCTCGTCGCGGAGCTCGAGCGGGCCCTCGATCAGGTGGACCGCGAAGGGCCGGTCAGGGCCTCAGGGACCTCAGACTGACGCCGTGCTCGCCGATGAACTCCTCGAGCCCGACGACCTTCCCGGTCCTGATTGAGAGGAGGACCGCGTCGGCGACCGCCACCGAGATCAGGCCGTCGATGTGGTTCGGGACAGGCTCCTTCCCCTCCGCGACCGAACTCACGAACGCCTCGAGCTCGGCCCTGAGCGGCTCGATCTGTCCGACCATCGGCGAGTAGGAGCCCTCGCTCTTCTCTATCACGACCTCCCTCGTGAGGAACTCGAGTCTGATCACGCCCTGCGTCCCGGTGATGTACATCTCCCTCTTCTTCCTCGGCGTGAGCCAGTTCGACTCGAGGACCGCCGACCTCCCCGAGTCGAACCTCAGCGTGACCTGGACGTGGTCCTCCTTCGCGTGGATCAGCGACCCTCCGACCGCGAAGACGCCCGACGGTGGCGAGCCGAACACGCAGTAGGCCAGGTCGATGTCGTGGATCGTGGTGTCGTGGACGACGCCCACGTCGCCAATCCTCTCCGGCCACGGCCCGATCCTCCTCCCGTAGATCAGGAGCGGCTCGCCGATCGTCCCCGACCCGATCTCGTCCATTGCCCTTACGACCGCGGGGTTGAAGCGCTCGATGTGTCCCACCATCACCTTCATCCCCGAAGACCTCTGGGCCTCGACGACCTCCATGGCCTCCCCGACGCTCGAGGCCATCGGCTTCTCGACCAAGACGTGCTTCCCCGAGGTCAGGAAGTCGACGGCGATCCTCGCGTGGGTCGTCGAGGGCGTGCAGACCGTGACCGCGTCGACCTCGTCGTCCCTCAGGAGCTCCCTGTAGTCCGTGAAGTACCTCTCGACCCTGAACCTCCTCGCGACCTCCTTCGCCCTCGCCAAGTCGACGTCGCAGACCGCGGTCACCTCGCACCCTCGGAGCTCGGTCAGCACCCTGACGTGGTTCCTCCCCCAGAACCCCGCGCCGACGACCGCGACCCTCACCGGCTCCCCTTCCATCCGGAGGCCGCGTCTGCCTCATCCGTATTAAGCCGTGACCTGTCCCCGGAGGCTTCGGGGTCTGGCCTACTCGGGCCCATCCGGGGTCATCCCGCATGATTCGGCACGAAATACGGACGCGGACCTCACGGGGAATCCGCATAAATACCTCCGGTGGCCAGCAAGCCCGGAAAGGTCGTGATCAGGGTCTCGGGCGAGGCCCTCGCGAAGGTGATGAGGCACGGGCTCAGCCACCCCAGGAGGGAGGTCGCGGGGCTCCTGATCGGGAGGGAGAGGAAGGAGGAGCTCTTGGTGACTGACGCGGTGACCGGCAGGCAGAGGGGCTCCGCGGGTCACGTCTCCCTCGACGACTCGCTGATGGCCGCGCTCTCCGAACTGCTGGAGGGACAGAGGGGGAACCTCTACGTCGTCGGATGGTACCACACCCACCCCGGAATGGGTGTCTTCCTCTCCGCGGTCGACTACGCGACCCAGCTGAACTACCAGAGGCTCTACCCGAAGGCCGTGGCCCTGGTCGTGGACCCCTGGGAGTTCGCGAAGTCCGGCGGCCTCTCGCCTTCGTGCTTCAAGTTCTTCAGGGTTATGGAGGACAGCGGCCTGGTCGTCGAGGTGCCGACGCTCGTCGAGGGCGAGGTGAGGGTGCCGCCTTTCCTCGTCCGCCGGGAGTTGCCCGCGACGCCGTACCCCGACGACTCCGCGCCTTCCTTCGTTGATCCGGGGGGAAGCGAGGGCAGGGGGCTGCTCTATTACTTAAACGAGCTCATCAGCAGGATAGCCTGGTGGAGGCAGTGACGTTCGACCAGCGCCGCAGGATCATCATCAGGAGGCGTCCCCTCGACCAGCCCCAGCAGCAGGACCCATTTGCCCAGCCTCCCGTCGCCCAGGCCCCTCCGGCTGGTGTTCAGGAGAGGCAGCCCGTCGAGGAGCTCCCGCAGGTCCAGCCGGTCCCCGAGCAGCCCCGTCAGGCGACTGTGAGCCCCGAGACCGAGGAGCTGGTCAGGAGGGCCGAGGAGGGCGCGAGGAGGGCGAAGGCGAGGTTCGAGGAGCTCCTTGCGAGGATGGAGGAGATCAAGACGCTCGACAAGTCGATCCAGCGGGTCTTCGTCGAGAAGTACCCGACGCCTAACCTGGCCGTGGTGAAGAGGAAGCTGAGCGAGCTCGAGGCGGAGAGGAGCAGGGTCCTCGCGAGCGCCGGCGATGTCGAGGCGGTGATCCAGCAGGCCGTCAACGAGATGGACTCGGTGATCTCGGAGCTCGAGCAGGTGCTCTTCGACAAGTCCGTCGACCTCGAGTATCTCTACGAGGCGAGGGCCGGGGGCAGGTCTGAGAGCCAACTCTCGATAGCCGAGCTCGAGGCCGAGTGCAGCAGGATCAGGGACGAGATAGCACGGATCATGTCCGCGAGGGGAGAACTCCTCCAGAAGCTGGAGCTCCTCAGGAACCTCCCGAACCTGATCTACAAGCTGACGACCTACGCCGACCTCGCTCCCGAGTATCTGAAGAGGCTCAAGGAGTCGAAGCCCCTCGACGAGTCCAAGCTCCAGCACGCGATCGCGAGGGTCGTCCAGGACGAGCAGGTCCCGAGGGAGTACGCGATCCTCTACCTGTACAAGAAGCTCACGTCCCAGAAGCAGGCGTGACGCTCTCCGACGGCGTCCAGGGCCAGGGGGCCGACGAGTTCGCCTTCGAGCTCCGCTACGACCTCTGGAGGCTCCCGACCTTCGAGCCGAACCTCGCATATCCGGTCCACAGGTGGTTCCACTTCAAGGAGGGATTCTCGAGGGACCTCGTCGAGCTGCTGATCAAGAGGATGGGCCTGCGCGAGGGCGAGGTGGTGCTGGACCCGTTCGTGGGGTCGGGGACGACGCCGCTCACCTGCATGGAGCTGGGGCTGGGGGCCGTCGGCGTGGACGCCTCGCCGCTCATGGTCCTGATCAGCTTCGCGAAGACCAGGAGGTACGACCCGGAGAGGCTGAGGGCGGAGGCGGAGCGTCTGGCCTCGGTCAGGTTCAGGACGCACGACCTCTCGGGGCTCAGCCCGCTCGTGAGGAGGGCCTTCAGGTCCGAGACCCTCCGCCAGCTCCTCTCGCTGAGGGAGGAGGTCGCGGGCATCGGAGACCGCGACGTCAAGGCGTTCTTCACGCTGGCCCTCATGTCCGCGGCGATGAGGTGCTCCTACGCGGTCAAGGAAGGTTCGGTCATTAAAATCGAGAGGCGGCCGGTCCCGGATCTCCCGAAGGCCTTCAGGTCCAAGGTCAGGAAGATGATCGAAGACGTGGAGAGGATCGCCCTGAAGTCGGGGCCCGCGGAGATCTACCTCGGGGACGCGAGGGAGCTGAATTTCCTCGGAGAGGGGTCGGTGGACGCGGTCATCACCTCGCCGCCCTACCTGAACAAGATCGAGTACACCAGAGTCTACGAGATCGAGATGGAGCTGTTCCTCGGGGGCCGGAGGCCGGACCTGATCAGGTCCTACATCGGGCTCTCTCCCAGGCCCGGCAGGGTCCCTCCAGAGGCCGAGGGCCTCCCCGGATCGGCGGTCGCGTACTTCGCCGACCTCGAGCAGTCCCTCTCCGAGGCCCTGAGGGTGCTGAGGAGGGGAGGGAGGGCGGCCTACGTCGTCTCCGGCGGCGTCTACCCGGGGCTCGTCGTCGAGGTGGACCTAGTCCTCGCGAGGATCGCGAGGAGGCTCGGGTTCGAGGTGGAGCGGGTGATGGCGCTGGCGAAGAGGGTCGCGACCTACGAGAGGGTGAAGAGGATCGGCGAGACGAGGGAGAGCGCGGTCCTGCTGAGGAAGGCCTGATCTCCCCGCTAACTTTCTTATGATGCCCGACGGCGGTGAGTCCGGATGTCGGTCGCCTTCGGAGGAGGCTACCTGAGGACGAGGCTCGAGCTGCTGAGGCTGCGGAGGTCCCTCAGGACCGCTGAGAGGGTCTACAGGATCCTCGAGGACAAGAGGGACGTGCTGGTGAGGAGGATCAACGAGCTCATCGACGAGGCCCAGGAGCTGAGGGAGGCGCTCTCCGCGAAGCTCTCCGAGGCCTACCAGGAGCTGATCGCCGCTTATCTGAAGTCCGGGCCGGGCGCGATCCAGACGATCACCTCCACGCTCCCCGAGACTGTGAAGGTCAAGGTCGGGTCCTACACGATGATGGGGATCCAGGTCCCTACGGTCGAGCTGGAGCAGGCCTCCTTCCCGCTGCCCTACGGGTTCCTCGAGACCTCTGTGCACCTCGACGAGGCCTCCAGGAAGCTGAGGTCGGTCATAGGCGACGTCTGCAGGGCCGCGGCCATCGAGAACGCGATCTTCAGGATCGCGGAGGAGCTGAAGAGGACCCAGAGGCTCCTGAACGCCCTCGAGTACGTCATCATGCCGAGGTACAGGAGCGCGATAAAGGAGATCGCGATGTCCCTCGAGGAGTCCGACAGGGACTACTTCGTGAAGCTCAAGCACATCAAGAGGGTCTTGGAGAGGAGAAAGGCCCCGGAGGCGCCCGCCCGACCGGTTTAGCCTGAATCTGCTTATTAGCTGGGAATAAGGGCATAGTCCCGTGAGGTATTTCGGCCTCCTTGCCAGCTTCCTCGCCGTAGCCTTCCTGATCTCCCTGCTTCCGCCGACCCTCTCCGGCGAGGTCGAGGCCACGAACCCCATGCCGCCGCCTGTGCCGCACAGGTTCAACGCGTTCAGGCTGATAGCTCCGATGCTCACGGGGAGGTCGCCGCTGATCGCAGAGGGCATAGACCCTGTCACCAGTCTTCCCACCGGCGAGGCCGAGCGGGAGAAGAAGGCCCCTGAGGGCGGAGGGCCCGAGGGGCCGAGGCTCACGCCGACGCCCGCGCTTCAGGCCCCCGGAGCTGCCGGAGTCCTAATACCCTTCAGGAGCCCTGCGCCCGCGTTCTCTAGGAACGTCCTCCTGACCAGGGACTTCAGCCCCTACCCTTACCAGACGGAGCCCCACATCGCGGTCAACCCGAGGAACCCCGACCACATCCTGGTGGGCGTGATAGACTACAACTTCCCCAGCGTCTCGGCCTACGTCTCGATCGACGGCGGCGAGACCTGGGAGGGCCCTAAGATCGTCAAGTACCTGGGCAAGGACCTGGCGACCGGAGGAGACCCGGTCGTCGGCTTCGACAGGAACGGCGTGGCCTACTACGTGATGCTCTCGCTGGGGATCGAGGACGTCAGGATAGGCCCCTTCGTCATCGAGGAGGTTGTTTCCAGCGCGGCCGTCGCGGTCAGCGCCGACGGAGGTCTCTCCTGGTCGGAGCCAGTCTCATCGGCGAGGAGCAGGATCTTCCTCCGTAACGAGCGCGTCGACGAGCTCGGAAGGCTCAGGGGCCAGCTGGTTTTCGGGTTCATCGACAAGCCCTGGATGGCCGTGGGGCCTGACAGGGACGACCCCCGGCGGGACGCGGTCTACGTCACCTACACCGAGTTCGCGGTCGTCTACGACCTGTTCTACGTGGGAGAGCTCGTGTTCCTGGCCAACCCGGTCCTCGAGACCACGATCAGGCTGGTCAAGGGGACGAACGAGGGCAGGACCTGGAGCGCGCCGGTCAGCGTCAGCCCGACCGTGATCAGGTGGTTCGGTCCGGGAGGTCCTAAGAGGGTCCTGCAGGGCTCCAACGTCGCCGTGGCTCCGGACGGCACAGTCTACGTCGCGTACCTCGACTCCCTCGACGACGGCGAGATGGAGGGCTTGGCGGAGATCAAGGTCGTCAGGAGTACCGACGGCGGCAGGACCTGGAGCAGGCCCGTGACGGCCGCGGTCTTCAACGAGATTCCTTTCACGCCCAGGAACGCCAACTTCAGGTACTGGGGCTCCGCGTTCCCGCAGATGGCCCTCGGTCCCCGGGGCGAGATCTACATCGTCTTCGTCGGCAGGCCCGGAGACAGACCCCTCGACGACGGCGACGTCTACTTCGTCTCGAGCGCCGACGGGGGCGCGACCTGGTCGAGGCCCGTGAGGCTGAACGACGACGGGACCAACAGGCTCCAGTTCTTCCCGGCGATCGCGACGGACCCGAAGGGCGCGATACACGTGATCTGGGGAGACTTCAGGGACGATCCCAGCGAGACCCGGTACCACATCTACTACACGAGGAGCGAGGACGGAGGCAGGACCTGGGGCTTCCTGATCAGGGAGATAGGCCAGAGGGTAGCCAACACCAGGGTCACCGACGCCCACTCCAACCCGAACTTCTGCTTCCCGCGGGGCGCCTTCCTAGGCGACTACTTCGCGATCAAGGCGACCGAGAACGACGTCTACGCGGTCTGGGCCGACTGCAGGCTCGGCGAGTTCGTGGGCCTCAACCAGAAGATAGGGTTCGCGAGGGTGAGGCCGATGAGGGCTCCGAGCGTCTTTATCTCACCGCCTGTCGGGGCGAGCGGCCAGAGCGTCACGGTCAGGGGGACCAACTTCCAGCCCGACTCCAACATCTACATCGAGGTCTCAGGGTCGGTGATCGCGACCACGAAGTCCGGGCCCGACGGGAGCTTCACGGTCAGGCTCTTCATGCCCGTCACAACCGAGGGCACCCAGACGGTGGTCGTCTACGACCAGACGGGGAACTTCGCCTCGGCCTCCTTCTACACTCAGGTGGGCGTCGACACGCTCTGGAAGGGCTTCGAGTCCCTCAGGGCCCTCACCGGACAGGTCTCCGACTCCCTAAAGCTCCTCAACAAGACGCTCTCGAACCCGAGCGAGCTGAGGTCAGGCGGCCCGGGGATCGATTGGTTGGTGCCGGTCCTCGTCGTGGTCTCGGTGGTCGCGGCCGTCAACACGGCCCTGCTGGTGGCGCTCCTGGCAAGGTCCCGGAGGAGGTGACCTGAAGTGAGGTGCCTCGTCGTCGCGCTGGCCGTCGCCCTAGTCGCGGTCCTCGCGTCGCCGCAGTTGGCGCTCGCCCAGGAGGTGAAGGGCCCCGCGGTCGAGAAGGTGATCTTCAGGGGCCTCGGGTCGCAGGACATCGCGGAGCTCGAGATCAGGGCCGGGAACATCGACCTCTTCTTCTACAACCTGAAGACCGAGGCCGCGAGGGCGCTCAGGGCGAGGGGGGACATCAGGCTGGTGGAGGTCCCGTCCTCGACGGTCTCGATCGTCCTGAACCCCGCGCCCGCTCCTCCGGGCGAGCTCAACCCGTTCTCGATCAGGGAGGTGAGGTACGCGATGCAGTTCGTCGTCGACAGGGAGACCATCTCCTCGAGGTTCTACGGCGGCATGGCGGTCCCGATGTACTCGCACGTCTCCCCGGTGGACCTGGACCACCTCACGGTCGAGGACGTGGTCGCGAGACGCGGAATCAGGTACGACCCCGAATACGCGAGGCAGGTCGTCGGCGAGGCGATGAGGAGGGCCGGGGCGGAGCTCAGGGACGGCGTCTGGCACTACGGGGGGAGGCCCGTGACGGTGAGGGTGATCGTTCGACCGGAGGACGAGAGGAGGGAGATAGGCCTAGCCTTCGCGGCGGAGCTGAGGAGGCTCGGGTTCAACGTCGAGGAGATCCTGCTCGAGTTCGGGCCTGCGATCCAGAGGGTCTACTCGACCGACCCGAGGACCTTCGCGTGGCACGCCTACACCGAGGGGTGGGGCAGGGGCGCGGTGGGGAGGTACGACTCCGCGGGGATCAACCAGTTCTGCGCTCCGTGGCTGGGCAACATGCCCGGCTGGAGGGAGGTGGGCTTCTGGCAGTACGAGAGCCCGAGGCTCGACGAGCTCGGCCAGAGGATCTTCAGGGGCGAGTTCAGGGACTTCGGGGAGAGGAACGAGCTCTACAGGGCCGCGACCGACCTCTGCCTGGAGGAGTCAGTGAGGGTCTGGGTGGTGACGGTGATCAACTCCTATCCGGTCGCGCCCGGCGTCAGGAACCTGATCACGGACCTGGTCGCCGGCGTCAGGTCGGCCTTCAGCCTCAGGGAGGCCTACGTCGAGGGCAGGAACGTCATCAGGGTCGGGCACCTCTGGGTCGACACGGAGAGGACAACCTGGAACCCGGTCGGTGGCTTCGGGGACGTCTACAGCGTTGACATCTGGAGGTACCTGGTCGACCCGCCGCTGGTCAGGGACCCGGTCTCGGGGAGGACCGTGCCCTTCAGGTCGGAGTTCAGGGTGGAGACCGCAGGCCCCACGGGGACCCTCGTCGTTCCTCCAGACGCCTTCAGCTGGAACTCTGACGCTGGAGAGTGGAGGAGGGTGACGCCGGGGACGACCGCGAGGAGCAAGGTGACGTTCGACATGTCCAAGTACATCGGAGCCAAATGGCATCACGGCCAGCCCATAACGTGGGCCGATGTCCTCTATTCCATCTATCAGGCCTTCGACATATCATACAACCCCAACAAGAACAGAATAGAGACTGCGATCGCGGTGACCAGCAGGCCCTACCTCGAGACGGTGAAGGGGATAAGGATCGTGGGTGACAGATACCTCGAGGTCTACGTTGACTACTGGGACTTCGAGACCGACAAGATCGCGGAGTACGCGGCCATAGGGTTCCCGTCGATGCCGTGGGAGGTCCTCGCGGCGATGGACGAGCTGGTCTTCAACAGGAGGAGGGCGGCGTACAGCGACACGGCGGCGTTCAGGTTCAACGTGGTCTGGATCAACTTGGTGAAGGAGCTCCACGGCCGGATGCTGGTGGAAGTGCTAAGGTCCTTCGCGGAGAAGAGGTACGTCCCCGGAAACGTCTTCGCGCTCGAGGGCAGGAGCCTTGTGTCCCCCGAGGAGACCCTCCGCAGGTACGAGGCCGCGGTCTCCTGGTTCGGCGCGAGGAGGCACCTTGTGATCAGCAACGGCCCCTTCTACCTCGAGAGGTTCGACGGCGCCGCCCAGACCGCGGAGATCTCGGCCTTCAGGGACGCCACTTACCCGTTCTCGAGGGGGAGCTTCCTCGGCTTCGCGAAGGAGGCGAGGCTTCCGACCGCTTCGCCAGAGGGGAGGCTCGAGATCACGATCGGCGGCGAGGCCGCGCTGGCCTTCAGGGTGACTGGAGAGCCGGGGACCAAGGCGAGCGTCAGGGTCTACGAGGCCGGGACCGGGAAGGTCGTCTTCAGGTCCGCCGACCTGTCCGTCGTCGACGGGAGGCTACGGGTCTCGCTCCCGGCGGCGGCGACGTCCCAGCTCAGGAGGGGGCTGGTCGTGGTGGACGTGAGCCTCTACAACCCCGAGACGCTCGGAGTCGTGAGGACCCTCAGGTTCACCACCGAGGCCCTGCCCGCGGGAGCCCAGCCTCCCCAGCCGGCTCAGACGCCGACGTCCCCTGCGGCCCAGCAGCCCCAACAGCCCCCGCTGACACTAGTCGCGATCGTGGCCGCGGTCGCGGTCGCAGCGGTCACTGCGGCCCTGGTGGTCGTCGTGATGAGGAGGAGGAAGGGCTAGCGGGCGGATGATCAGGAGGCTCCTCGCACGCGCCGTAACGCTCACCGGGGTCCTCATCGTAGTCCTCGTCCTGCTGACAGTGGTCCTCGGGGCCACAGGCTACTCGGACAGGATCATCCAGTCGATCATCGGGGAGCAGCTCAGGTCGATGAGGGAGGGGCTGGCCCAGAGGATCAGGGACCCGGAGGAGCTGGAGAGGGCGCTCGCGGAGCTGAAGTCCGAGATGGAGAGGGCCTACGGGCTCGACAGGCCCTGGTACGCCAGGATTCCCGAGACCGTCCTGAGGGTGATGACGCTCGACCTCGGGGACGCGAGGACCGCAAGGAGCTCCTCGGGGAGCACGAAGGTCGTCGACATCCTCTCGGAGAGGATCCCGAACACCGTGGTCCTGGTGACGACATCGCTCCTGATCTCGGCGCTGCTGGGCCTCTATGTCGGCGCCTCGCTCGCGAAGAGGGTCGGGAGCAGGCTCGAGAGGCTGGTCACCTACCTCTCCGCGGTCTCGAACAGCCTCCCCAGCTGGTGGACGGGGATATTGCTGCTGATCGTCTTCGCGTACCAGCTCAGGCTCTTCCCCGGGTCCGGGATGCTGAGCAGCCCTCCGCCCGAGGGCGCCCTCGAGAGGGCCCTAGATGTCCTCTGGCACTCGGTCCTCCCGGTCATGACGCTGGTGCTGATCTCGATCGGGCCTTCGATCTACGCCAGCAGGACCCTCCTCCTCAACGTCGCCCAGGAGGACTTCGTCTCGGTCGCGAGGTCCAAGGGCCTCCCAGAGAGAGTGGTTTCGGTCAGGTACGTCCTCAGGCCTGCCTCGCCTCCAATCGTCACCGGCCTCGCCCTCTCGCTCCCGGCGTCGCTAGGCGGCGCGATCCTCACGGAGACCGTCTTCAACTGGCCGGGGATGGGGAGGCTATACTACAACGCGGTGGTCATGGGGGACGAGGTCCTAATCGTCGCCCTCACCTACCTCTTCACGCTGATGTACGTCGCCGCCAGGTTCGTCCTCGAGGTCCTCTATCAGGTCCTCGATCCGAGGGTGAGGGCCTAGTTGACCCCTGACAGCCCCTGGAGGCTCCTGACCTCGACTTGGTCCGGGAGGGTCGGGGTCTCTTTGCTGGTCGCGATGGTCGCGGTGTCCGCGCTGGTCCTGCTCCTGATGCCCCTCGACTTCGGGACCCGCTACTGGAACGACCCCGCCCACTGGGTCGAGCTGCCGAGGGCCGTCCCGCCGGAGTGGCACGCGGTGATCACGGGTTCCCCCTATTTCCCCCAGACCGAGGTCAGGCTCGCGAGGGTCTCGGAGGAGGCCGGGTTGGTCACCTACGCCGCGAGGTTCAGGTACGACCGGGGCGCGCTCCCCTCCCACGCGGTCGTCGTCGTGCGGGGCCTGAAGTTCTCCGGCGACCCGCCCTCGCTCGCGGTCGACGTCTATAGGCCCGACGGCCTCCGGCTGCCGCTCGCGAGGGTCTCGGTCCCGCGGCCCTCTCCGCTCGAGTCCCCGCCCTACGTCAGGTGGTCGGACCAGCCGCTGAGGGTCTCCCCTGAGGGCTCACAGGACTTCGTCGCCGCGCTGAGGGACTGGTTCGCGACGTCCTACGGTGCAGATCTGTTCGCTGCATCCTCGAGGCTCGCCTTCGCGGTCCCCGCGCCGGATGGCCACGCCCCGCTGAAGGGGGAGTACGTCTTCGTCGCGAGGCTCTTCGGGTCGCCGGGCGACGGGATCGACTCGGTCTCGGTGGTGCTGGGAGGCTCGCACTATGGGCTCGTCGGGACAGACGCGGTGGGTAGGGACCTCTTCCTCGGGCTCCTCTACGGCTTCCCCGTGGCCCTCGGAATAGGAGCCTTCGCCTCGGTGCTGGTGACGTCGATCGGGACGCTCCTCGGCCTCCTCAGCGGATACTACAGGGGCCTCCTCGAGGAGGCGATCCAGAGGGTAGCGGACGTGATCGCGAACGTGCCCCTCCTCCCGATACTGGTCTTCCTCTCCTTCCTCCTCAGGCCGAACATCCTCGCGATCATGGCCATCCTTGTGGCCTTCTCCTGGCCCGGGCTAGCGATCGTAGTGCGGTCGATGGTCCTCCAAGTGGTGGAGATGCCCTTCATCGAGGCCGCGAAGGCCGGCGGCGCGAGCGACTCGAGGGTGATCCTCCTCCACGTCCTCCCCCAGATCGCGCCTTACGTCGCCGCCCAAATGGTCTTCTTCGTGCCCTCCGCGATCCTCGCAGAAGCGGGGCTCAGCTTCCTTGGGCTCGGGGACCCGACGATACCGACCTGGGGCCAGATCCTCGAGCTCGGGTTCAGGACCGGAGCCGTCTTCACGGGTTACTGGTGGTGGGTCATACCTCCTGGCCTCCTGCTCGTGGTGACCGGCATCGCGTTCGCTTCGCTGGCCCTCGGACTCGAGCCGCTCGTGAACCCAAGGCTCAGGAGGATCTGACGAAACGGGAGGAGCTCGTCTTCTGTTATCAGAGCGTCATTATAGCGTAGATGAACAGCGGAATGAACACCAAGGACAGCGTGTTCAGCAGCTTGATGAGGATGTGGAGCGATGGTGCATACGTGTCCTTCATCGGGTCCCCGACCGTGTCGCCGACGACCGCGGCCTTGTGGGCGTCCGAACCCTTCCTCCCCGCGATCTCGAGGTACTTCTTCGCGTTGTCCATCGCTGCGCCCCCGTAGAACCCGACGATCGCGAGCGGTATCGCGGAGACCGTCGCGCCGATCACCAGGGCTCCCACGGCCCTCCACCCGAGCAGCACGCCGACCAGAATCGGAGCCAGCGTCACGACGAGCGTCGGGGTGACCATCAGCTTGAGCGCGGTCTTGGTGGAGATGTCGACGCACCTGCCGTACTCGGGCCTCGCGGCGCCGTTGAGGAGACCAGGAATGGTCCTGAACTGCCTCCTGACCTCCTCGACCATCTGGAAGGCCCCGGTCGCGACCGCGTTGACCGCGTACCCGGAGAAGAGGAACGGGATCATCGCGCCGATGAAGAGGCCTATCAGGACGGTCGGGGAGTTGAGCTGGAGCTGGTTCGAGAGCTGCTCGATCTGGACGAGGAGGTTACGGGACTGGGCCGGCGTCAGGTGGCTGAGCTCGATTATCCCCGCGAGGTACCTCCCGACCTCGAGCAGGAACGCCTGGAAGAGCAGGAGGGCCGCGAGGGCCGCCGAACCCATCGCGTAGGACTTCGTGAGGGCCTTCGTCGTGTTGCCCAGCGCGTCCAGCGGCTCTAGCCTGTCCCTTATCTCCTTCGGGGCGTTCGCCATCTCGGCTATCCCTCCCGCGTTGTCGACGATCGGCCCGACCCCGTCCATCGTCAGGACGAAACCCGCGGTCGAGAGCATCCCCATCGTGGCCATCGTGGTCCCGAAGACTCCCCCGAGGAAGAGGTCAGGGAGGCCTGCCGTCCTGGCCCACTCGACGCCGAGCAGGTATGAGACGATGATCGCGATCACGACCGTTATCACGGGGAGCGCCGTGGATATCATCCCGACCGCGAGGCCCGAGACCACCGTGAGGGCGGGCCCGGACTCGCTGTTGCTGGCGATCGCGCCCACGTACCTGGACTTCAGGCTGGTGTAGATCTCGCTGTAGAACATGATGAGGATCCCGGCGATCAGCCCCACGATCATCGAGACGTAGAGCGGGAGGAAGTGCTGCCCGAATACGGTCGCGGAGGTCACGTACATCAGCGCCGCCGCGACGACAGAGGTGACGATCAGCCCGTTCCTGAGGGGCTCGATCGCGTCCCTGAAGCCCCTCTGGAAGACGGCCCACCCGACTCCG
Organism: Candidatus Caldarchaeales archaeon; assembly: GCA_039630085.1. GTDB lineage: Archaea > Thermoproteota > Nitrososphaeria_A > Caldarchaeales > Calditenuaceae > Calditenuis. The sequence continues at coordinate 16,488 of JBCNVM010000008.1, read as the reverse complement.
GCCAGCGTCGCGACTACCCCGACGGCCCGAACCAGGAGCGGCATCACGACGTAGCTCTCGTTGATCTTCTGGAAGAGGACTATCGAGACCATCAGCGCGATGATCATCCCTCCGAGGTTCTCCGCGGTCACGGACTCGAAGAGGTCTGCTCCCCTCCCCGCCTCGTCGCCGACGTTGTCGCCCACCTGGTCAGCGATCACCGCCGGGTTCCTCGGGTCGTCCTCAGGTATCCCGACCTCGACCTTGCCGACGAGGTCCGCGCCGATGTCGGCGCTCTTCGTGTAGATCCCGCCGCCGAGCTGCGCGAAGAGGGCCGCGAGGCTCGCCCCGAACCCGAAGCCCGCGAGGATGCCCGGGTCCCTGAAGACCCAGTAGAGGATCGAGAGGCCCAGCAGGCTCATCGCGATGACCGCGAGCCCCAGCGCCGCGCCCCCCAGCGTCGCGACCCTGAGCGAGGAGACCGAGTCCCTGGAGGCGGCGTAGGCGGTCCTGACGTTGGCCCTGGTCGCGGAGTCCATCGCGATGCTCGCGGCTATCAGGGAGAAGGTCACGCCGAGCAGGAAGCTGCCGCCGATCGAGAGGCCGTACCAGAGGCCTCCCATCGCGGGGAAGGCCCCGAAGCTCCCGACGATCAGGAGGAAGATGAAGGCCGCGATGACGTAGATCGTCTTGTACTGCCTCTTCAGGTAAGCCGCCGAGCCCTCCCTGATCGCGGCCCAGACCGAGACGAAGGACTCGGGGCCCTTCTGGTACCTCTCGACCAGCATCACGAACGCGACCGCCGTCAGCGCTCCGAGGGCTCCGAGGGCCGTCGTGAGGACCATCGGGTCTATCCACATCGCTTCCGGACCCTCGCTTCGCAGAGATTTAAACCGAACCCGTCACGGTTATCCGCAGTTAAATGGCGGGCACGCAGCCGCGGAAATCACTCGGGGTTCTTCAGTGAGGCGAAAAACGGTCCCCGGCGAAGGCTCAGCCCGGTTACGGCGGGTAGATCTTTATCGCGAGCACCGGGCAGGCGGACTCGCAGGCCATGCAGAAGATGCAGTCGGACTCCCTCACAGGGTCGGACTTGTCGGTCCTGTACTTCTCCCAGAGCTCCCTGTCGTTGTTCGGGTCGATCACCCTGTCCTTGCCTGAGCCCGACTGGCCGGGGTTGAGGAACCACTCGAAGACGTTTACGGGGCAGACGTCCATGCACGCTCCGTCGGCGACGCAGGAGTCCCAGTCCACTGCGACGACCGATCCGTGTACCCCCAGTTTTGTCGGGTAGGGCTTGCCCTCCGCGTCCAACCTCTGGACGCCTTCGCCCCAGACGTCGTGGTTGTGGTGCGTCCCCGTCTTGGTGAGCTTGCTCTTGAAGTCCGGGTCGATCGGCGCCGACTTGAAGTCTACCTGCCGGACCATATCACGATCCGATCGCTAACGCTCCGTGATATAGTTTACATCGGAGAGCGTCCGCGGAGCAGCTCCGGCGGATCTCGGCGAAAGGCGGATAAGATCGGCGCGGCGACTCGCGTCGGATGAGGATAGCCCTAGACCTCGACGGCGTGCTGGCCAACACGATGAAGGTCTGGCTGGAGATCTGGAACGCGGAGAGGTTCCCCAGGCTCGCGTACGAGTCGGTCGACGAGTGGGACTTCTGGAGGAGGCTCGGGATAACGGAGGCCGAGTTCGGGGCGATATTCTCTAGGGCGTGGAGCAAATGGCCCGATGTGCCTCCGGCCGAGGACCGGCTGGCCGAGAAGGTGAGGGCGCTTTCGGAGCTCGGGACGGTCGACGTGGTCACGGGGAGGCCGAGGGAGGACGAGCGGCACATTAGGTCTTGGCTGGATCTCCACTCGGTCGATTACAGGGCGCTGGTGATAGGGGTGGCGAGGAAGGCGGAGCTCGGCTACGACGTCTACATCGACGACTCGCCGAGGCTCGCGGAGGACCTGATCGGGAGGAAGGGGGTGCTGCTGCTCAGGGACCAGCCCTGGAACAGGAACGTGCCCGACGACTCCAAGGTCAAGAGGATAAGGGGCCTCGACGAAGCGATCGCGGTCCTCGGCGGCGAGGGATTCACCGGGCAGCGGCGACGGCGTAGGCCTTGATCCTCTCCGCGAGCCTCTGGCCTATTCCCGGGACCTTCGCGAGCCTCTCGACCGGGGCCTCGGCGATCTCCCTGAGCGACCTGAAGCCGTTCCTCCAGAGCTCCCTCCCCCTCACCCTTCCGACCTCGGGGATCGAGACGAGCTCCAGTATGTCGGGCCTGACGCCGTGCCTGATCCGCTCCGCCAGCTCCGCGAACCTCAAGGCGATTCCCCTCCTCCCCACGACCCTCAGCACCTGGCCCGCGGAGTACGCGACCCACTCGGCCCTCTCCCTGAGGACCGCGAAGTCTCCGGGCTCGATCCTCATCCTCTCGTAGATCTCCTTCTCCCTGACCTCCCCGATCCACTCCTCGAGCGTCAGGGCGATCGCGAGGCCCTCGAGGTAGAGCTCGTACTCGTCGGGCGAGTCGTCGGGGTCGGGGAGCCGGGGCAGGATTCGTCGGTTCTCCTCCGCGACCCTCGAGAGGACCGACTTGGGGACGCCGGGCACCGGGACGTCCTGCATGTCCGGGACGATCGAGACGACCGCGAGCATGGCCAGCTCCTCGGGGACGAAGTCGCCGGAGGTCAGCTCCAGCATCTTCACAGCGGTCATCGGGTCGATGTAGAGCTCCGAGACCCTCCTGCCCAGCGGGGTCGCTTCGATCCCCTTGCCCCTCCTTATCATGCCGTTCTCCTCGAGGAACTCGAGGACCGGACCTACTTTGTTCCGGAGGACGCCCTGCCCGTACTGGTGCGCGAAGAAGGTCCTCCCGAGGATGCTGTGGAGCGAGGGCTCGTCGGTCGCGATCTCGGTAGCCACCAGGGAGAGGACGTGCGACCTGAGGTGCCTCTCGCTGGCCAGGAACGACCAGACCTTCTCGGGCTCGCCGAGGACGTACGCGTTCATCAGCTCCCGGGCCGCCCTGGGCGTCCTCGCGATCAGGACCGCGTACCCCGCCCTGTCGTACTTCGGCCTCCCGGCCCTCCCGCAGAGCTGCTTGTACTCCATCACGCTCAGCTCCTCGTACCCCCTGCTCCCCGCGTACTTCCGGTACTCCGGAATCACCACGGTCCTCGCCGGAAGGTTCACGCCGGCCGCCAACGTCGTGGTCGCGCAGAGCACCTTCAGGGCCCTCGACCTGAAGGCCTCCTCGACCAGGGACCTGTGGTGGAAGCTCAGGCCCGCGTGGTGGAAGGCGACGCCCCTTGAGATGAGCTCGGCCAGCTGCTCGCTGGAGGGGGAGTCCCGGTCCTCGAGGGCCCTCGCGACGTACCGGCTGAGCTCCTCTCCGTCGCCAAGCTCGACCAAGGACCCGGCGATCCTCTTCGCATAGGCCTCGGCCTTCCTCCTAGTCATCGCGAAGACGAGGACTTGGCCGTCGTTCCGGAGCCCGTCCCTCACCGCGGCCAGCAGTCCGTCCCCCATCTCCTCGAGCCGCCTCGAGGTGCCGTCGGAGAAGAGGACCATGTTCTCGCTCTCGACCAGGACGCCCTCCTTCAGCGGGACGGGCCTGAAGTCGGACCTGACGAGCTCGGCGTCGAGCCACCGGGCTATCTCCTCGGCGTTCCGGATCGTCGCGCTGAGGCAGAGGACCTGCGGCCCCCCGAGGACCTCGAGGAGCTTCGCGACCGTCATCTCCAGCGTCGGCCCCCTCTCCCTGTCGCCGATCATGTGGACCTCGTCAACCACGATCAGCCTGACCCTCCCGAGCCAAGAGGCCCCGTGCCTGACCAGGCTGTCGGCCTTCTCGTAGGTCGCGACGACCAGGTCGCTGTCGGAGAGCCAGTCGCCCCTGTCGTCGTAGTCGCCGGAGGCCGCCCTGACCTTAACCCTCATCCCCGCCTCGCCGAAGAGGCGCGCGAACTCGGTGACCTTCTCGGTCGTCAGGGCCCTGAGGGGCGTCAGGTAGAGGACCTTCCTCCCCTCCGAGAGGTGCCTGTAGGCCGCGAGGACCGCGAGGAGCGTCTTCCCGGAGGCGGTGGGCGCGGAGACGACCATGCTCCTGCCCTCCATCAGCCCCCGCTCGATCGCGCTGACCTGGTGCGGGTAGAGCCGCTCGACGCCCTCCGACCTCAGCGCCCTCTTCATCCCCTCGGAGACTGGAAGGGCCTCGACCTCCAAGCGCTGTCCACCGTCAGGTTACCCTGTAGGTCCCGGGCTTCGGAGAGTAGATCCTGCCGTCGGAGATCATCCTGCTCAGTATCCTGTCGATTTCGGACTTGCTCAGCCCTTTCTCCGCCAGCTCCTGCCTGAGCGCGTTGTCGTCGGCGTAGCCGTGCTGCTGCTGGAGCCTCTTGATCGCGTCCAATACCAGCGTCAGCTTCTCCCTCACGCTCAGCGGCTTCCCCGACATGATCACGTCGATGTCAGGCTTCCCGGTCTCCACGTCTATCCCCACCTCCGAGAGGCTCCTCTTCATCAGCCGTATCGCGACCTGCGCGTCCTCCTTCGTCACAGCCTCCCTCAGGAGGGCCCTCGCCCTGGCCTCGGCCAGCCTCACCAGCGACTCGAGCTGCCTCGCGGTTATCGCGACCGTCGATGTCCTCTCGTAGACCGACCTCATCTGGAGGTAGAACTGCTGGATCTCCTTCGCGGCCTCCTCCGTCAGGACCGGGTTGAACTTCTTCGCGAACGCGATGTACCTCTTCAGAGTCTCCGGAGGGACCGGGGCGGCCTCTGCAGGGGCCCTGTTCAGGTGGAGGGAGATCATGTGGGACGAGATCCTCCTGTCGACCTCGGGGTTCGGCTCGTCCCTCAGGACGAAGATCAGGTCGAACCTGCTCAGCAGCGTCACTGGCAGGTTCACGTTCTCGTTGAATGGCCTGTAGGGGTCGTACCTCCCGAGCTCAGGGTTCGCCGCGGCGAGTATGCTGCACCTGGCGTTGAGGGTCGCGACTATTCCTCCCTTCGCGATGCTGACGGTCTGGTTGGCCATCACCTCGTGCATCGCGACCCTGTCCTCCGGCCTCATCTTGTCGATCTCGTCGACGACGCAGACCCCCATGTCCGCGAGGACCGTCGCGCCCGCCTCCAGGACCATCCCCCCTCCCTGCTCCCTGATCACCGCTGCCGTGAGGCCGGCGGCCGTCGAGCCCCTTCCGGTCGTGTACACGCCCCTCGGGGCGATCTGCGCTGCGTGGAGCAGCAGCGTCGACTTCGCGGTCCCCGGGTCTCCCACGAGGAGCAGGTGGACGTCCCCCCTCACCCTCACGCCGTCGGGGAAGACCTTCTGCCTCGCGCCGACCAGCGCCAGCAGTATCGCCTCCTTGATCGCCTCGTGTCCGTAGATCGAGGGCGCTATCGAGGCCACCAGCCTCTCGTAGATCCCGGGTTCGGAGGCCATCCTCCTGAACTCCTTCTCGTCCTCGGGGGAGATCGCGAGCGACTCGAGCTCCTTGCCCCTCGTCTCCAGCGAGACCGCCTCGATCCTCATCTTCAGCTGCCCTGTGGGCGCGCCTCCCCTGCTCTCCGCGACCGCCCTAACCACGCCGCAGACCGTCACCCTGTCGCCCGGCGCGGCCGTGTCGACGATGTCCTCGGTCAGCGAGACCTCGATCGTCCTGGGAAGCTGGCCCGGCGGGAGCTCCTCGGGCTTCTCCTGGAGGCCGAGCAGCTGGGAGTCGGTGTACTCGGTCTTCTCTTCGAGCCTCTCCATCGCGGGTTTCCTCTCGGCGCACCGGGGGTTCGAACACCTCGGGACCCCCCTCCAGCCCTCGACCTCGTACTCCCTCCCGCAGTTCCTGCACCTGTAGAAGGCCCTGACCACGACCGGTCTGACCGTCGTCGCCCTCACGACGATCCCGTCGACCATGACGAGCTTCCCGAGGTGCGCGGACCTGATCGCCCTGACGCTGAGCGCCTCCGGGAGCCCCCTGACCCTCGCCCTGAACCTCCTCCCGAACTGCTCGGGGAACTCGATCCTGACCTGCTCGGTGAGCGCCGCGTCCAGCACCGGGAGGTACCTGTCGGGGTGCTCGAGGAGGGCCGGGGCGAACTCCGGGTCGAAGACCGCGAGGTCCGGGAAGTCCACCGGGACCGACCGCCTGTTGGAGAGGACGGCCCTCGCTATCAGGTCCCTGTACTTCTCCCGCTTGAAGAGCTCGACGAGCCTCTCCTCCACCGGCCGCCCGTCCGACCCCAACTACCTCAGCGCCTCCGAGACGAACTCCTCTACCAGCTCCCTCGCCCTCAGGTAGAGCCTCCTCTCCTCCGGCGTCAGGTTCCCCAGCCACGGAGGCTCGGCGCCCTTCGTGGCCGCGACGCAGACCTTGTGGACCCTCGCGGCGATCACGTCCCTCAGGGCCTCCTCGAACCTCCTCGCCTCCTCTCCCGAGAACTCCCTCGCCCTCCTCAGCGCGTGCCTCGCCCTCCCGTAGAAGTCCTCCCTGAGCGGGACCGGCTCGACCTGTCCCCTCGTCTCCCTGAGCGAGATCTGGCGGAGCTGCTGGACGCCCAGCTCGTCGACCACCTCGGCGACCCTCGCCTTGACCATCGCGTCCGCGGCCCAGACCGGGACCTCGATCACCGCTCCCGTCTTCAGGCCCTCGTAGACCCTGCCGGCGACCTCAAGCCTTGGCAGGTCCGACGTCAGCCTCACCCTCATCCTCGCGAGCTCCTCCATCCGGCCCACGGGGTGCCAGCCCACGTAAAACGTTGTCCCCGGAGACTCCCGGCCGTAAGTGCAGGGAATACGTCGCGTCTGACGGGGTCGCGTTCCGGGGGACCCTAAAATCCGGCCTCCTCGGAGATCCGTCGGCCGGGGTGCCCGAGTGGACCAAGGGGCAGGCCTTGAGAGCCTGTGGCTCCCCGTGAGCCGCGCGGGTTCGAATCCCGCCCCCGGCGGCTTCGTATTGCCGAGCGTACCGCGATGCTCGACCGGACGCAGAGGACGTACGAGGACGATCTCCACCAGCCGAACAGCCGACGCAAGATGACCTTATTTAGCCGAGGAAAGGCGCTAGGGGTAGCGATGAGGGTGAGGATAGTCCCCGCCGTGGGAGGAGGACCACCCCTCGAGATCGACGTCCCGCCGAACACGACCGTGGGCGCGATAAAGCTCAGGGTCTGCGCGATGAAGAAGCTCAGGCCCGACGACGCGAAGCTCACCTACAAGGGCAGGGCGCTCGGGGACACGGAGACGCTGGAGTCGGCGGGCGTCGCGGAGGGGGACAAGCTAGTCCTGGTCACGAGGACGGTCGGCGGGTGAGAGGTTGTACAGCGAAGAGGTCGGCCTCCTCCCCGAGCACCTCTGGTACAGGAGGCTGGCCCAGGAGTACCAGCTGGTGAGGAACTACGAGCCGACCTTCGACACGGTGAGGGGGGACCTCACCCACTACAGGGGCGTGATAGTCGGGACCGGGCTCTACGAGGGCGGGATGTTCCTCGTCGAGGTCTTCCTCGACAGGACCTTCCCCTACACTCCCCCTAGGGTCCTCTGGCTCACCAGGATCTGGCACCCGAACTTCACCGACGAGGTCCCCGCGAGGATCTGCGAGTCGATCCTCACGAAGGACTGGTACCCGAACATACACCTGGTCGCGGTGATCGAGGCCCTGAAGAACCTCCTCTCGAACCCGAACCCCGACGACCCCCTCAACGCCTGGGCCGCCTACGAGATGAAGAACTCCTTCCACACGTTCGAGGCGAGGGTCCGGCAGTACATCGAGCTCTACGCGACCCCCGAGAAGGTCCTCAGGGGCTGATTCATGCGAACTCCGGACCTGGAGCGCTACGACAGGCAGATGAGGATCGAGGGCTGGGACCAGGAGCTCGTGATGCGCTCGACGGTCCTCATCGCCGGCGTCGGGGCCCTAGGCTGCGAGGTCGCGAAGAACCTGGCCCTAGCAGGCGTCGGGAGGCTGATACTGGTGGACAGGGACGTCGTGGAGCTGAGCAACCTCAACAGGCAGATGCTCTTCCTCGAGGAGGACGTCGGAAAGCCTAAGGCGATCGTGGCCGCGGAGAGGCTCAGGGCCCTGAACCCGCACGTGCGGGTCGAAGCCTACCACTCGGACCTCAGGGACCTGAGGGAGGAGGTCTTCGCGGAGGCCGACGTCATCTGCTCCTGCCTCGACAGCTGGGGGATAAGGAGGTGGCTGAACTCGGTCGCGGTCTCGCTCTCGAAGCCCCTGGTCGACGGCGCTATGGAGGGGATGGTCGGCAACGTCCAGGTCGTCCTGCCGTTCAGGACCGCGTGCCTCGAGTGCCACAGCATGACCCTGATACCCCGGGAGGAGAGGCTCGCCGAGTGCACGCTCAGGAAGAGGACCCCGGAGGAGCTGATGAGGGAGCTGGAGGATCAGGGGATACGGCTCCCCCTCGAGACAGCCCGGAGGCTCTTCGCCCACAACGTCAAGACCGTCTACGACATCAAGTACTCCAACCCCGCCGACTTCGCAGATCCCGTCGTCGGTTCGGTGATCGTCTCGCTGAGGGAGAGGCTCAGGCCGAAGCTCCCAGCCCTCCAGAGCGTCTCAGCGGTCGTCGCGGGGGTAGCTTCGACCGAGGTCCTCAAGCTGGTCCACAGAGGGAAGGTCGGGAGGCCGAGGAGGGGCCTTTTGGTATACGACGCAAGGTCCTGCAGGTTCACGGTCGTCCCGCTCCGCAGGGTCGAGGGCTGCATCGTCTGCGGCGATAGCGAGTCGCCGCCGGTGATGGAGGTCGAGCCCGACGGCACCGTCTCGAGGCTCCGCGAGGAGATAGCGGAGAGGTTCGGCTTCCCCGACGTCGAGGTCCTCTTCGGGACCAGGGTCCTCCAGGACGAGGAGCGGCTCTCGGAGGTCCTCGGCGAGAGGGGCTCGGCCATCGTCTACGTCGTGACCTCCAGGCGCTACTCGCCGCTCCCGCTCAAGCTGATCGCCGCCGAGCGGGTCGGGTCGAAAGACCCATATCCCCCGGCGGGCAACGGGCCCGAGTGAGAGGCCTATGGATTACTCAGAGGAGGGAGAGAGGGCCCAGGAGCTCGCCGAGCTGAAGGCCTGGCTCGAGAGGAGGATATCGGAGCTCCAGTCGGAGCTCGAGAGGCTGAAGGCGATGGTGAGGTTCGTCGACGAGGCCCTCGCGAAGTCGAGCTTCAAGAGGGCCGACATGCTGGTAGCGAGGAGGGCCGCGGAGCAGCAGCCGGCGCCCGAGGCGGAGGAGAGGCCGACCCTGAGGACCGTCAGGAGCAGGTCCGGGAAGACGCTGGCCACCGTGACCTACACCGCGAGCGAGGCGAGGTTCGTCCTGAGCCCGGAAGTCCAGCTCACGAGGGACCACAGGCCCTTCTCCTCCTTCCTGCTGAGGAAGGTCCTCGACGGGTTCGTCGCGCAGGACCAGGAGATGGTCGGCAAGGGCTACCTCGACCAGGACCAGGCCTTCTCCTACGAGGTGACCTACGAGGGCGACCTGGTGAAGGAGATCGAGGTTAGGAACTACAGGAACGAGGCGAGGCTCAGGGAGATCATCAGCGCGCTCAGGTGGACCCTCGAGACGGCTCCAGCCTGAGCTACCCGGACGCCGGTTCCGACCACCTCTCGCCGATCGACTCCCTCAGCGTTTTCCTCAGCTTCGAGGCCACGTTCCTCGAGACCTCTACGATCTCCTCGAAGACCTCGACGGGGAGGAGGCCCGGAGTGTTCTTCTGGATCGCCGCGAGCTCGTCGTCGGTCCCCCAGCCCATCACGACCGAGGTCTCCAGCGCCGCCTCCTCGATCGCGTTCGGGTCCACGATCACCCTCTCCCTCAGGACGCCCATCGTGACCGCGGTCGGGAGCTTCACCACCGGGAGCGCGACCCTCTCGCCCTCCACCTTCGTCAGGACGCCGTTCCTGACCTCGTACTTCGGGACCCGGGCGGTCGCGACGGCCGCGGTCGCCGCGAGGACCGCGGGGGTGAAGTAGTTGCCGTCGTAGTCCAGGACGTAGACGTCGACGTAGACCACGCCGACCTTCTGGCCGGGGACGAAGGTCAGCTGGTCCAGCCTCAGGGCCTGGGACTCCCTGAGGCACCTGTCGACGAACCTAGAGAGCTCGATCGCCCTCTCGTCGGGAGGACCGGGCTCGAAGGAGGCGGACGCGAGCGGGAGCAGCTCCGCGTTCACGGTCAGGTTCCCCTTGTCGGGCGTGTCGGGGTACGGCGACCCCAAGTCGAACTTCACGCCCGCGATCACCTTCGTCCCTCCCATCGAGACCATCGCGGAGCCTTCGGCCTTCTGGACGACGTCGACCTCGACCTTCACGGGCCTCTGCTGGTGCGGGGCCCTGCCGTCGATCCTGCGGCCGGCCGAGATCAGCTCGTAGAGCTTCTGCTGGACGATTTGAGTGGGATAGGGCTTCTCCCCCAGCCTGTACAACTCACTCCGGGACCTCCCCGTAGGACGCGAACCTCTTCTTCAGGGCCTTTTTCTGGAGGTCGTAGAGCACCTCGGTCCCCTTCCTCGCCAGCTGCAGCGCCTCCCTCAGCTCTTCACTCGTGAGCCTGCCGTTGAGCTGGAGGAGCACGATCGAGTTCAGGGCAGGAGCCATCGCGACCGGCATGTCGGCCTCGCAGTGCTTGTCCTCGTCCTCGCTCAGGTCCAGCACCAGTCTCCCCGCGACCTTTCCGACCGCGACGCCCGCGATCAGGTCGGCCATCGGTATCCCCGCGTCGGCCAAGGCCAGGGAGGCAGCGGTGAGACCGGCGGTCCTGGTCCCCGCGTCGGCCTGGATCACCTCCACGAAGACGTCGATCACCGACCTCGGGTACTCCTCGAGGAAGACGACGCTCTCCAGCGCCTCCTTGATCACCTTAGAGAGCTCGTGCTCCCTCCTCGTCATCCCCGGCGACTTCCGCTCGGTGACGCTGAAGGACGCCATGTGGTATCTGCACTGGACGATCGCCCTGTGGGGCTGGGCCAGGTGCCTCGGGTGTGCTTCCCTCGGCCCGAAGACCGCCGCGTAGATCTTCGTCTTGCCCATCTGGATGTAAGCGGAGCCCTCGGCGTTCTCGAGGACGCCGGCCTCCATGTAGACCGGCCTCATCTCGTCGGGCCTCCGTCCGTCAATCCTGGTCCCGTCCTCCCTGATCAGGGCCAGCTCGCTGGTCACTGGGCGCTCCCCTCCTCCCAGAGGTGCTTCCTGATCAGCCCCGTCACCTTCTCCTTCAATCCCTCCAGCCTCGGCTCCCTCTCTACTAAGTTTATCGCCGCGACGGCGGCGTACTCCTTCACCGACGACTGGCCGACGACCGCGATCAGTCCGTTGAGGCCGACGAAGAGCTTACACCCGGTCTCCCTCTCGATCGTCTCCTGGAGCTCCCTGTTCCTGACGACGAGCCTCGGAACCCTCGCGGGCGAAGTCCTCACCAGTATCCCCCTTTGGACCTTGACCACTTCCTTCCCGGACCTGAGCATCACGCCCTTGACTCCCGCGAACCCTATCGAGGCGTAGACTACGTCGCCGATCGCGAGGGCCTGCCTCGACCCTCCCTTCCTCTGCTTCGCCCTCAGTATCCCCAAGATGCCCCATCCCAAGTCCAGCTCGTAGTGGCTCGGCTTGACGTCCACCACTATCCCGACGACCCTGTCGCCCTCGCGGGGCTTGTAGGGACCCCTCGCGGGGATCACGTCGATCCTCTGGCCGACGACCCTCGCGATCCCGGGGACTGCCGAGTAGACCTTCCCTCCCTGGACGTACGTGTGCTTCCCGGCCCTGTTCGCCTCGTCCGAGAGGGGCTGGCCGGGCACCACGAACTCCCTGTCCGCGACGAGATCGACCATCGCTGCACCTGCCGATCCCCTCCCCGCCGGGATATTAATCCGTAATGAGAGTGTAACGGTGAAATTTCGGGCCCATCGAGGTACTGGCGAGGATGAGGAGAGCGGGTATTTCCGACCGGAGGGGATGAGGTGAGATGCCCGATCTGACGCTCAGATCAGGTCTACCCGGTCTCCGACCGAGGCCGTTCCCTCCCTGAGGACCGAGCACATCAAGCCCAGGCAGCCGCCGTTGAGCTCCGAGACGGCCTCGAGGACGCCGGGATCCCTCGGGGCGAAGCGCTGCGGCAGCGTCGTCACCTCGCACCGTGGATTCCTCGACTCGACCCTAAGCAGGGCCCCGCTCCCGAGGGCCAGCCTCCTCCCGACCCAGAGGTCCTCGGGGAACTCGGGAGCGTCGCCGTCGACAACCACGAGGACGTTCGGCCTGAACCTCGCGAACCTGAAGTCGGTGTCCTTCCTCTTCGACCTGAGCGACTCGACGCTCCTGTCCGTGAGCAGGTGGACCGCCCTCCCCGCGGAGGCCCTGGACCTCATCAGCCACGGCGCCCTCACCACCTTCACGTCCCTCCCGAGGAACCCGGACAGGACTGCGCCCGCGTCTTCCCCGGAGGCCGTCGACCCGTCGGGCAGCTCCACCTCGAGCTCCCCTCCGCGGAGCCTCGCGGCTATGAAGAGGAGCCTCGGCTCGGAAGCGGTCCTGCCCCAGCTGTAGGTCCTTCCCACGGGCTCGAGGACCAGACCCGTATCCACCTCGACCAGCGCGAAGGCCCTGTCGCCCTCGACGCCCGTCTCCGCGAACCTCGCCGCCGGGAGCTCCTCGCCGCCGCAACCCAGCAGCGGGTAGCGCGCTATCAGCCCGACCCGTCCGACGGCCACGCCTCGAACCGGCTCTCATCCGGATAAGACTTCTGGAGACGTGATCCCTGAAGACCTCGCCGCGCAACGTTCATATTTTTAAGAGCGCTCGGCAAGCCATGAAGACTGTCAGAGTCGGAGTAAACGGGATGGGGAGGATCGGGAGGCTCTTCCTCCGCGCGGCCCTCATGAGCCCGCTCCACGGGAAGGAATTCGAGGTCGTCGCGTTTAACGACGTGGCCGACGCGAAGGCGACCGCGTACCTGATCAGGTACGACTCGGTCCACAGGAGGATGGCCGAGGAGGTGAAGGTCGTCGGGGACGGGGCGATAAGGATCGGGGATAGGGAGTTCGCTTACTTCAGCGTCCCGAAGCCCACCGAGATCCCCTGGGACAGGGCCGACGTCGACGTCGTCATCGAGTCGACCGGCCTCTTCACGAAGAGGAAGGACGCCGCGGGCCACCTCGAGCGGGGCGTGAAGAAGGTGATCATCTCCGCGCCCTCGAGCGACGCGGACGTGACCGTGGTGCCCGGCGTCAACGACGGAGCCCTCGACCCGTCGAGGCACGTCGTGATCTCGGGCGCCTCCTGCACGACTAACTGCCTCGCCCCGATGGTGAAGGTCCTCCTCGACCACTTCGGGCTGGTGAAGGGGCTGATGACCACCGTCCACGCCTACACGAACGACCAGCGCCTCCTTGACTTGGTCCACAGGGACCTCAGGCGGGCGAGGGCGGCCTCCCTCTCCATCATCCCCACGACGACCGGCGCCGCCGTCGCGCTCCACCAAGTGATACCCGAGGTGAAGGGGAAGCTCCACGGCGTCGCGATGAGGGTCCCGGTGGCTGACGGTTCGATCACGGACCTCGCGGCCGTCCTCGAGAAGCAGGTAACGATCGAGGAGGTGAACGCCGCTTTCAGGGAGGAGGCGAACGGAAGGATGAAGGGGATCCTCGAGTACACAGAGGACCCGATAGTCTCCGCGGACGTCATAGGGAACCCGCACTCCTGCGTCTTCGACGCGACCCAGACGCTCGTCCTCGGGGAGAGGAGCGACTTCGTCAAGGTCTTCGGGTGGTACGACAACGAGTGGGGGTACAGCAACAGGCTGGTCGACCTGGTCCTGATGGTGTCAGGTCGTGCCAGGACCAGGTAGGATAAGGTTCAGGACGATCGACGAGCTGGACGCGGCCGGCAAGCGGATCGCGGTGAGGGTCGACCTCAACTCCTCCATCGACCCCGAGACCGGGCGGGTTATGCTCAACGAGCGGTTCAGGGCGCACGCGAGGACGGTCAGGGAGCTCCTCGACAGAGGCGGGAAGCTCGTCCTCCTGGCCCATCAGGGGAGGAGGGGGGACCCGGACTTCACGGACCTCAGCCAGCACGCGGAGCTGCTCTCCGGCCTCGTCGGCTCGAGGGTGAAGTTCGTCCCGGACGTCTCGGGCGCGGAGGCGGTGAGCGCGGTCAAGGGACTCTCGAGCGGCGAGGCGGTGCTGCTCGACAACGTGAGGAAGCTCGAGGACGAGGACGTCGAGAAAAGCCCGGAGGAGCACGCGAGGAGCTCGCTCCCGAGGGCCCTCGCACCCCACCTCGACGCCTTCGTCCTGGACGCCTTCTCCGTCGCCCACAGGGGCCACGCATCGGTGGTCGGACTCGCGGCGCTCCTCCCGACCTACGCCGGCAGGGTGATGGAGAGGGAGCTCTCGGCCCTCAACGACCTGATACTCGCGACCAGGGACGTGGTCTTCGTCCTCGGGGGGAACAAGCCCAGGGAATGCACGAACGTTCTTGAGCGGTTCATAGGCGAGAGGCCGGAGTCGGTGCGGGCCGTCCTCACGGGGGGCGTCCTGGGTCAGCTCTTCGCGAAGTCCCGGGGTTACGACCTCGGGGCGCCCAGCGAGGGCTTCCTCGTCAAGAAGGGGCACGCGGACCTCCTCCCGAAGGTCTCCGAGATCGACGAGAGGATCGGGGACCGAGTGCACGTCCCGGAGGACTTCGCCTACGCCGGTCGAGGGGGCTCGAGGGCCGAAGTCTCCCTCGAGGGGCTTCCTTCTCCGGGCGAGATCCTCGACATCGGTTCGAGGACGATCGGGCGCTACTCCGGGCTCATCGAGGGGCTCGAGGGGGGCACGACGGTAGTAGTGAAGGGGCCCATGGGCGTCTACGAGAGGCCCGAGTTCAGGGCCGGGACGCGGGCGGTCTACTCGGCCCTCACCAAGACGAAGGCGTCGACGTTCATCGGCGGAGGCGACTCGGTGACGGCGATCGAGATGCTCGGCTTCAGGCCTAGCGACTTCACCTTCGTGAGCCTCGGCGGAGGAGCCCTGATCTCCTACCTGTCCGGCGAGCCGATGCCCGGCCTCGAGGTCCTCGCGAGGTGAGCGGGCCGCCAGGTGCCGCGGGGGAGGCTTCGGACCGCCGCCTCTCGGGTCGTCACCGCGTCGCTGATTCAAAGTCGGTCGGTGACCTGCGGGACGGGAGCTAGGGGCCGAGCCGGCGGAGGGATCATCAGCGCCACCGACGCGGGCCTCGGGATCCCGCTGCGTATTTGAATTCGGTCGGCGGACGGTCCCGCCGGGAGGTGGTCAAGGTTGCCTAGGTGCGAGCTCTGCGGCAGGAAGACCGAGAAGCTCTTCATGGTGAAGGGGAAGAGGGTCTGCGACAGGTGTCAGACCAAGGTCGGATAGCTCAGCGGACCAGCCTGGTCCCGAGGACCGGAAGCCCGAGGACCGCGTTCGCGACACGCTCGGGGAAGAGCCCGTTCACGATCACTACCTCGACGCCCGCCTCGACCGCCTCGAAGGCCTCCTCGACCTTCGTCGCCATCCCGCCGGTCGCGTCGCCCACCTCGGCGTACTGCGTCCTCCTGTGGCCCTCGTAGTCCAGGACCTCGGAGACCCTCGTCCCGCCGCCGGGCTCCCTGACCAGCACCCCGTCCACGTCGGTCGCGTAGACCAGCCTCTTCGCCCTCAGCCTCACCGCGAGGTGGACCGCTATCGAGTCGCCCGAGAGGACCGTGAAGCCCAGCTCCCTGTCGAAGACGACGTCGCCCATCGTGACCGGGACCAGTCCCTCCTCGAGGCACCCGAGGAAGGGCTCGAGGTTGACCGACCTAATCTTCCCACCGGAAGTCCTGAAGGTAACAGAGGCTGGGACCGAGAAGGCCGGCATCCCCTCCTCCGCGAGGACCTCCGTCACCCTTTGGTTCAACCTCCTTACGACCAGCGCGGTCCTCACGAGCCCCTCGACCGTTCCGCCCGACCTCCCGAGCCTGACCCTGCCCTCCAGCGCGGTCCTGTGGACCTCGTGGCCGCCTCCGTGGACCAGGATCAGGCCGTCCCTGACCTGCCCCCTCAGGAGCCTCGCGGTCTCCCTCAGGAGCTGCTCCCTCAGCTCGGAGCTCCCGGCCCTCTTGTCGGTCAGGACCGACCCCCCTATCTTCACGACCGAGAGCGGCATCCGGCCCCACGCCTCCTGAGCTCCCGAAAAATTTTGCACGCCGCTGCCTTCGGAAGTCGGCCGCGTATCCTTTGAGCACTTAAATGCGACCGGGCGAGGAGTCGGCCGTGAGCGCGTTCGACGAGGCCCTTCTGGAGACGCTGAGGGAGCTGGCCAACGCGTACGGACCGCCTGCGTGGGAGGAGGACGTCGTTGGTAGGCTCGGGTCGATGATATTGGGGCCGGCGGAGAGGAGCTGGAGGGACAACTTAGGGAACCTCTTCGTGAAGGTGAGGTCCGGTAGGGGTCCGAGGGTGATGCTGGTCGCCCACATGGACGAGGTCGCGATGATCGTCAGGCACGTCGACGATTCCGGGTT
>JBCNVM010000007.1:0-80900 GCA_039630085.1 Candidatus Caldarchaeales archaeon | reverse complement strand
GAGAATGGCCAGAAAGCTGAACGTCCACCCGAGGGCCCTGAACTACCACTTCAACGAGCACGTGGTCCGTAAGGGTTTAGTCGCTGGGCACATGATCAGTCAGATTCCTGATGAAAAGGTCGACAAGGGGGTTGGGAAGGTTTGGTTGATGGTAAATCCCTCTGGTAAGTCACCGTCTACACTGGACAGGGTGATCAAGGAGGCGTCACGACCACCCATCATATGTCAGTCGTTCAACGTTCTAGAGGACGGGACGATAGCGCTCCACTACGTCCCATCCATGTCTGCCGTGGACTTCTTCAGCGCTTTAGACAAATTCTCTGATCTGGTCGCCGATGGTGCGACGTTACCGCTCTCCGAGGCAAGCTACTACGCGTTGACTTCTGAGTTGTTCTCCGAAAACGGCTGGAGTATTCCCGCCGAGTTGAAGCAGCTGAAAAAACTCGTGAATCAGATCATAAATTTAGATATTATTCAATAGTGTGGATCCGAACCTCCCCTAGGACCGACCATGATCTGTTCACCGACAGATGTCGTCCTATGCTACTATTTTAACTTAATTTCCAAAGTGCCAGAAATCTAGCTCCTGAATTGGCGGTAAGGAAAACTCGAGGTTCTTAAATTGTGCCGCGAATTCAAATCGGTTAGTACCTACCAGTAGGACCTAACCCTCAGATTGGCCATAATATTTCTTCGGGGTTCGACGACGACCCCTGCACGATTGAAACTGGGAACGGTTCCCCTCTCACGCAGCGACCTGTTATGCTCCACCCCCGCCATGCTGTTGAATTACTTATATGCTGGATAATCCGCGGTTTGTGAGGTGCGGGCCAGGGACGGCATAAACGCGATAGAGGCGCTCCTCCTGATGATCTCGAGGGGCCTGAAGGGCCTCACGATCGGAGGCCTCGCCTTGACGTACAGGGACATCGCGTCGCTGGCGCGGAAGGTGAAGGCGCTGGACGACCTCCTCTGGGAGATGTTCAGGACGAAGGCTCTCTCGGTGGCGAGGGTGTACCCCGTGCTCAGGAGCCCGACTCTGGCCGACGCGCTGGTCGCGCTGAGCGTCGGAGACGGGCACGCGCTCTGGTCGGAGTACGTCATAACGGCGAGGATGATCGTGGAGGAGATCGAGCCGTTCGGGGAGGAGCCGGTGAGGGCCTACGCGGTGAGGGCGCCCGTGGTCCTGAGGACGTCCGACCCGATATTCGCCCTGAGGGTGCTCTCGAAGTACGAGGTGGCCCTGAGCGGGTCCGGCGATCACCTGACGGCCGAGTCGCTGCTCCAGTCGCTACTGAACGACGTCGCGCAGGAGGACAGGCCGAGGTCCTTGCGGAGCGTCGAGAGGTACATGTTGCCGCTGCCCCAGGTGAGGGAGGACGCGCCGGTCGCCAGGGCGATCGAGCTGGTTAGGAGGTTCGGCTACGTCGCGGTCGGCGAGGACATGGTCTTCGGCCCGGTCCAAGTAGTGAACCTCCTGATCAAGAACCCGGTGGAGGAGCACCGAGCCCACAAGCTGGACATAATGAGCCTGATCGAGCTCGACCAGGCGTGAGCCTGCCGGGCGGAGGTCGCGCGTTGCTGAAGCTCGAGGGGGTTAAGTTTCTGGGCAACCGGCGTGAGGGTGGCGGACGATCTCCAGGAGCGAATCCGGATCGACGTTGGGGAAGGGCAGGCCCGGATCCGGGCGGACGGAGCACTGGAGGACCGAGACGTCCGGCCTGTGACGGCGGTGCAGGAGGAGCAGCCTCTTGGCAATCTCGAGCTTCCTTGACTTCGTTGCGAACCACGACGCAGTGCGCGGCTTTCCCCTCGACGAGAGCTCGCTGACGTCGCAGCTGAGGCACATCCCGACGAGGACGATCGTCCTGCAACCGAGGGCGGAGGCGACGTGCACCGCCCTGTCGCCGTCTGTGAAGCCCCCGAAGTTGTGGACGTGGCCGACCGGGTCCGGGACCTGACAAGTCGGCTCCGCCCGGTCTCTGAGCTTGACGGTCAATCGACTTAGGGCGTCGAGGTTGTCGCCGTGGCCGTGCACGAAGAAGAAGCTCCCCCTCGAGTACGCTTTGAGGAGCTCCTGCTCGGGGCAGTCGAGGTCCGTGACCACAGCGTCCGGGACCAGTCCGGCGCCGAGCAGTGCCGGAGTCGCGCTGTCGGCCGAGACCAAGTAGACATCGTCCCTGAACCCGTGAAGGACGTGTTCGAGTGACCGGAGGTCCTCGTGCACGTTGTCGGAGGCGCCCACGACGATCGACAGCTTGCGTCCGACCGCGCCTGAGAGCCCCCTGAGGACGCAGGGAGCGTCCCGGAAGACGCGGGAGAGGAACTCGGAGGCCCGGCGGTCGCCCTCGGGATCGATCCCCAGCTCGTCGACGATGCGGGCGTACTCGGCCTTCCAGTAGCTGGGCGTCATGGGTCTGGGAGGGACCTCGCCTCCAATAGGGTGCCGGAGAACCTCGCGACCATGTCGTAGCTGTGGATGCTCTCGACGCTCCTCATCTCGACCTCGAGGAGGTCGTCGTCCGAGAGGTGCGGGAAGGCCCCGACCAGCGACTTCACCGCGTGCCTCACTGAGTCCTCGATGAAGAGGGGGTTCTTGACCGCGTCGACGACGACCCTGGCCTCGTCGGGCCTCTTGAGGAGGTCGAGGACCTGGGAGCTGAAGGACCGCCTGAGCACCTCGAGGACCCGTTCGGCCCGCACGCTCTCGTCGGCCCTGTAGACGAGTCCGATGCGGCCCAGAGTGCGCTGCATGTGCGTCGCGGTGAGGTCGCGCTCTTCACCCCACATGGCCTGGACGACCCTCTTCGCGCAGGGGCACGCGGTTATTCCTAGGGTGCTGACTTGGAGCGACTTCGAAGCGGTCCCGGCCCTCGAGACCCGCGCGGCGGCCCTGACCCTGCTCCACCTGTAGGAGGGCTTGGAGGTCATGGGGGAGACGGCGACATCGTAGGCCCTGGCCCTGATGACGACCTCCGCGGAGCCGGCGTAATCGTGGTGCCCCAGCACCTCCCTCGCGAGGCCGAGGACCGCCGAGTCCAGCTCCACCCGTCCGTTGAGACCCTCCAGGAACCGGAAGACTGCCTCGTAGGTCCTGCTGGAGTGGATGCCCCGCTGGCCTCCGGGGAGGTCCACGAAGGCGTCCAACCTGACGTCCTGGAGGACGAGGGAGCCGTCGCGGAAGGGCCCCGAGGGGACGAGGAGGCCGACGATGCCGACCCTCCCGAGCCTCAGGGGGAATTCAGGCCTCTCGGACTGAACGTCCGGTAACGTCAAGCCCACCCCGACCCCTATGAGCCACTCAAATAGTTAGTCCCGGAGAACGCGCGCAGCAGAACTCCGAGCCGGCCTCAGTCCTCAGGGGAGGAGGAGATGGCCCTGAGGTAGATGACGTAAGCGTCGAGCTCGTCGCCCCTGAGGTCCTCGGGGACGGGGGCTCCGATGTCCGGGCCCTCGGGGACCAGCTCGACCTCGGAGCCGGGGAACCCGGACTTGATCGCGCTGAGGAGGTCCCGCAGCTCCGACCCCGGACGAGAACCCACGTAGATCGCCGAAGGTTCGGCCCCGATGCACTTGGCCAACCTCCTGACCTCCCCGACGAGCTCGGAGGCCCCCACGACGACCGACGACGCCACCACGACGCCGTTCAGCAGCACAACGACGCCCATCCTCCGGCCCGGGTCCACAGAGACCTCGAGCTTCGGGGCCCCCCTCGACCTGACGGACGCCACTGCCCTCAGCACCGCGCACTCGGCGTCGGCGCCCTCCTCGATCCTCACGACGGGCCTCGGGTACCTGGGGAGGGCAGCGTCCCTGCCCGCGACGACTGCATCGAGGTCGAGCGGCAGCTCCTCGGGCGAGGAGACCCACGAAACCGCGCAGCCCGCTGCCCTGCAGGCCTCGATGACCCTCGACGCGACGACCGGGTCCCTCGTGACCAGACCCAGCCTGATGCCCTTGCCGTGGAGCCTCACGCCGACGAGCCTTCGGGCCCGGGGGATAATTGGGTTGACCCGGCTCACGGTTGAATAGTCGAGGCGGCGATTCAGCGGAGTCGGGTTGCTGGCGGAGCTGACCTTCACGGCCTTCTCGGTGCTGGTCTCGACCGGGTGGTTCCTGCTCACGTTGGTCTCCGAGAGGAACAGGGGGAAGGTTCGGCCTCTGCCGAGGTCGGAGGGGAGCTGCGACCTAGGGGAGAGGGTCTCCGTGGTGATCCCCGTGCGGAACGGCGAGCGGACCATCGGTAGCGCGCTGGAGTCCGTCACGTCGCAGAGGGGGGTGAACCTCGAGGTCGTGGTCGTGGACGACAGGTCCACCGACGGCACCGCGGGCGTAGCGGCCAGGTACGTCGGCAGGGGCGCCGTGTACGTGCTCGCGAGGGAGAGGCCCGAGGGGTGGATGGGCAAGTCCTGGGCCTGCCGCGAGGGCTACAGGGCGTCCAGCGGCGAGTGGCTCGTCTTCATGGACGCCGACATCGAGCTCCTAGACCGTCACGTGATGAGGGATGCGCTCTGCCTCGCGAGGTCCGAGGGGCTATCGGCGTTCTCCCTCATGCCGAGGCTCCGGGCCGACTCGACGGCCTCCAAGGTGATGCTGCCGGCGCTCTACGAGCTGCTCTACGTCCTCGCACCGCCCTACAGGACGACCGACCCCTCGAGCGACATCGCGTTCTTCTTCGGGGCTTTCATCGCCGTCAGGAGGGAAGTCTACGAGGAGACCGGCGGCCACGAGGCGATCAAGGGCATGCTGCTCGACGACAAGTCGCTGGGGGAGCTGATAAAGTCCTCGGGACACAGGGTCGCGCTTCTCGACGCGTCGGACAGGTTCATAGCGGCGTTCGCGGGAGGGCTCAGGGGACACGCGAACGGCCTGCTCAGGCTCTTCACGCAGTACGTCGTCGAGTCGGTCGGGCAGAGGGGCTGGCTCAGAGGCCTCCTCTCGATGGCGAAGTACCTGGCGGGGGCGGTGCTGGCCCTTGTCCCACCCGTCGCGCTGCCGGTCTTGGCGGTCGCGCTCGACCTGCCGATCTACGCCAAGCTGCTGTCACTGCTGCCGGTGATGGCCGTGGTCGCAGGCCACTACCGAACCGCCAAGTCGATAGGCATCAGCGGGGCCTACGCGCTGGCCACGCCCCTGGCCCACTTGGTGATCTTCTCGATGCTCCTTCACGTCGCCGCGCAGGCCGTGAGGGGCAGGCTGGTCGTGAGGTGGCACGGGAGGAAGTACGTCTATGACGTCAGGGGCGGGAGGAGAGTGAAGTTACTGGCCGGATGAGGCGGCCTTCCTCCGGTAGAGCCTCCCGACGAGGATTCCCCCGACCAGCCCGATCAGGAAGCTGGCGTTGCCGTTCCACCTGTGGAAGGACTCGATGAGCTGGCCGTGGGTCCCGAAGACCATCGCGAGTCCGAGGGCGCCCTGAACGCCGGTGAGGACCGTCAGGAGGAGGCCGAGGGCCAGACCTGGTCTGAAGCCCCTAGAGACGACCGTGTAGGCGACGGACGCGCCGAAGGCCACGACTCCGAATCCGATGTGGACCGGGAGGAGCGTCCAGGCGAACCTCGCCTCGCCGATGAAGACGTTCAGGAGCAGCGCGACAGCCATGACGATCCCGAGGACCGTCGCGGGCCTCATGCGGTTCCTCCGCTCACCGCCGGCAATATAAGGACCTCGTCTCCCTCCGAGAGTCGTCTGTCCTCGTCGGGGTCGACGTACGCGTCGTTGACGTAGAGGTTGACGAACCTCCTGAGCCTGCCGGACTCGTCGAGGAGCCTGTTCCTCAGCTCGGGGCCGAACCTCTCGACCAACCGGTCTACCGCCTCCCTAACGGTCCCCGCCTCGACCTCCACCTCCCTGAGGCCTCCCATGTGTATGGCCAAGGGCGCCGTCACGACGACCCTGACGCGGGGCATCCTCGACCGCAGACACCGTCGGTCTATTTACCTTGTTTTCCGGATCGGTCAAACCGGCGCGTGGGCTCGGAAATTGCAATCCAAATAAATACGGGCTTCGGTGAAGTGCGGGGAAAAGCTTGGTACAAGACGCTCGCGAGGCGAGGCCCGCGCTCTCGGCGACCCTGGGGGACCTGATGCCCTTCGACGCGGTCCACCCCGTTAACTTCGTAAGGGACGACCAGCCGATAGTCGGCTCACTAGTCTGGATGGCGGCGCTCGGAATGGAGGGCGTTCTGGTCCTCGACGGTTCGTCGAAGGTCATAGGAGGCATAACCCCGATCGAGCTGATCAGGGCGATGGACGCGGGCCTCCAGGCGCTCAAGAGGGCCTTCGTAAGGGTCAGGGCCGCGGATGTCGCTAGGCCGGTGCCCGTGCTCGAGGTCGGCGAGGCGCTGGGCGGGGCGCTCCGCGTGCTGCTGGAGTCGAGGTCCGTCATCGCGGCCGTCTGCGACGGCAACAGGACGGTCGGCCAACTGACGCCCGGAAGCCTTCACAGGGCGCTGGTCAACTATCCCCGTGTCCGCGACGTCCTCTCCGGGATCCGCGCTGAGGCGCTGGCACGCGACGTCAGGACGCTCGACCCCGACTGCTCCATCGGCGAAGTCCTCCGGCGGATCGCTAGGTCGGAGGAGACGCTCTTTGGGATAGGGTCCGGCGAGCTCGTCGTCACGCCGGCGAGCCTCCTGAGGCCTCTCGCCTCGCCCGATGCGTTCGCCGGATTCATCGAGGACCCCTTCTCATTCCTCGAGGAGCCCATCGCGAGGAGCAGGTCCGCGCTGGTCAGGCCTCCCGCGGTCCACAGGGGAGCGTCGCTCTACGAGGCGCTCAGGGCCTCGCTCGAGTCGGGCGTCTGCGCCGTGAGGGTCGAGGGATCGGGGTTCCTGACGGCAGAGGCGCTCCTCTTCGACCTCGCGAGGGAGCTCCTCTCACCTTCCGATCGGACCTGATTCCCACCGTTTGTCCGAGGTTTAAATAAGAGCCGCTCGGGTCTCTGGGCAGGTGGTTTTGGAATGGCGGCAGCTCCAGGAGGAACGGTACCAGTTATCATCCTGAAGGAGGGCACGCAGCGGACTAGGGGAAGAGAGGCGCAAGCGGCGAACATCATGGTCGCGAAGGCGATCGCGGAGGCGATGAGGACGGCTCTGGGGCCGAGAGGGATGGACAAGATGCTGGTCGACAGCTTCGGGGACGTCGTGATCACCAACGACGGCGCGACGATCCTGAAGGAGATGGACGTGGAGCACCCTGTTGCGAAGATGCTGGTGGAGGTGGCCAAGGCCCAGGACGAGGAGGTCGGGGACGGAACCACGACGGCTGTCGTGATCGCCGGCGAGCTGCTCTCCAGGGCCGAGGAGCTGATCGAGAAGGAGATCCACCCCTCCCTGATCATCGAGGGCTACAAGAAGGCCGCGACCGAGGCCCTCAGGATCCTCGACGAGATAGGGAGGCCGGTCGACGTCAAGGACAGGGAGTACCTCGCGAAGATAGCGAAGACCTCCCTAGCCAGCAAGCTTGTCAGCGAGTACGCGGACCACCTCGCCAAGATAGCGGTCGACGCCGTCCTCAGGGTCGCTCAGTGGGAGAACGGCAGGTGGAGGGTCGACCTCGACGACGTCAAGGTCGAGAAGAAGGAGGGGATGTCGATCGGCGACACGCTGCTGGTCCAGGGCATAGTCCTCGACAAGGAGGTGGTCCACCCCGACATGCCGAGGCTGGTCAGGAACGCCAGGATTGCGCTCCTCGACGCGCCTCTGGAGATCGAGAAGACGGAGTTCGACGCGAAGCTCCACATCGAGACCCCCGAGCAGATGAGGGCCTTCATGGAGCAGGAGGAGAGGATGCTGAAGGAGATGGTGGACAAGATCGCGGCGACCGGCGCCAACGTCGTCCTCTGCCAGAAGGGGATCGACGACCTTGCCCAGCACTTCCTCGCGAGGAAGGGGATACTGGCAGTGAGGAGGATCAAGAAGAGCGACATGGAGAAGCTCGCGAAGGCCACCGGGGGCAGGGTGATCTCGAGGGTCGACGACCTCACGCCCGACGACCTCGGGAAGGCCGCGCTGGTCGAGGAGAGGAGGGTCGGCGAGGACAAGATGGTCTTCGTCGAGGGCTGCGAGAACCCCAGGGCCCTCACGGTCCTGGTCAGGGGAGGGACGCAGAGGATAGTCGACGAGGCCGAGAGGTCGCTCAAGGACGCGCTCAACGTCGTCAAGGACATCCTGGTGGAGCCGAAGATCGTCCCCGGAGGGGGCGCGATCGAGACGGAGCTGGCCCTGAGGCTGAGGGACTTCGCGAAGACGCTGCCCGGGAAGGAGCAGCTCGCGGTCGAGAAGTTCGCCGAGGCCCTCGAGGTCGTGCCGATGCAGCTGGCCGAGAACGCCGGCCTCGACCCTGTCGAGAGCATCGTGACGCTCAGGAGCAAGCACAAGGAGGGCGAGGTCTATCACGGCGTGGACGTAATGAACTCCAGGCTTCACGACATGCTCTCGGTCAACGTCATCGACCCGGTGGCGGTGAAGAAGCAGGTGGTCAAGTCGGCGGTCGAGGCGGCCTCGCTGGTCCTGAAGATCGACGACATCATCGCGGCCTCAAAGCTCTCCGAGAAGGAGGCGAAGAAGGGCAAGAAGGAGGAGGAAGAGGAGGAGAAGTCGGGAACGGAGTTCGACTGAACCGATCATGGTCATAGCACTGCGCCGCAAGCTGACCAAGTACGAAGAGACGCGCATCATCGGCGGGAGGGCCCTCCAGCTCTCCGTGGGGGCGTTCCCGCTCGTAAGGCCGAACCCCGAAGACACTAGCTTCACGCTCGCGATGAGGGAGTTCAAGGCAGGCGTCCTGCCGATCGTGATACGCAGGCGTTACCCCGACGGTACCTACGAGGACGTACCGCTACAGGAGCTGCTGCGTTCCGGGTGAGTCCGCAAATCGTCCGAGCTACGCGTCACGTAGGAATCCCCCAGTATTACCGTACGCGTGCTCTCAGTGAAATTTTATAATTTGGAAGAGAACTAAAGGCAGCATGCGGTGGTCCTCGGCGGAGATCGACACCCACCGCCGAAGGGTCTCGAGGAGCGTCTACGAGCGGCTCAGGGTCGAGCTGAGGAGGGTCTCGGATTCGTTCATAGGGTACTTCGGGCCTGAGAGGTTCGTCGAACTCCTCGGGGACCCCGCGGGGCTGAGGGCCGTCTCGCTCCTGATGGACGAGGAGAGGCTCAGCACAGGCTCGGTCGAGCTGCTCTTCAGGCTCCTGAAGGACGTGCTGAACCCGGAGTGGCAGGTCGGGGTCGTAGGGGGTTCGGTGAACGAGAGGTTCAGGGTGCCGGAGGAGCTGGAGGATCTCTCGACGTACATGGGGCTGGCGAGGAGGGAGGTGGAGGCGCTCAAGCTCGCGAGCAGGATGACCGCGAAGGTGGACGGCGTTGCGGTCCAGGACGGATACGACCTCTACCTCCACGTGATGGTCTTTTCCACGTCGGGCGAGTGGTCGGTGATCCAGGTCGGACACAAGAGCGTGCTGGGGAGGCTTTACCAGTGGTACTCCGGCAGGGTGAGGGAGAGGTCGATGGTCGACGAGCCCCATGCGATGATACTGGCCGACTCGAGGAGCAGGTACAGCCTAGACTTCACGAGCTCCAAGAACGTGGAGCTCAGGGAGCACTCGCTGAACGTGCTGGAGGAGAGGGAGGCGGTCCTCAGGAGGGTCCAGAACTCCTACAGGCCGGCCGCGCAGAGGTCCCTCGCGGAGTTCGTGGAGGGCCTGCACGACAGCGACAACCCGCTCACGCAGCCGGTGAAGGTCAGGTGGAGCGTGATATCCCAGCTCAAGTCCTCGCCCCCGGAGTCCTTCGAGCAGCTCCTCATGACGCGGGGCGTCGGGAAGGAGACGCTGAGGTTCCTAGCGATATGCTCGATGGCCCTCTACCGGGTGGTCCCGTCGCTGGAGGACAGGGCGGTGGTGAGCGTCGACGACGTGTCCCTCGGTCCCGAGTCGGAGCAGCTTGTCTACGACCTGAGGGAGGCGGTGAGGTTCTCCGGGCTGCCCGAGGTCCTAGTGGAGGAGCGCGTCAGGAGGTTCGATGGGCTGCTGGAATCGCTCTTCGGCGAGAAGCAGAACTGAGACGGAGACCGGGGCTCAGAAGCTCAGGCCTAGGAGCTCCCTGGCCTCTTCGGACATCCTGTCGGGCGTCCAGGGCGGGCTGAAGGTGAGCTCGACATCCACCTTCTTCACCGAGGGTATCATCGACATTATCGCGCCCTTCACCTGCTCGACCACCAGAAAGCCCACGGGGCAGCCGGGCGCGGTGAGGGTCATCTTGACGTAGACCGACCTCTCCTCCCTGTTGATCTGGATGTCGTAGATCAGGCCCAGGTCGACGATGTTGACCGGTATCTCGGGGTCGTAGCACATCTTCAGGGCCTCTATCACCCTCTCCAGCGTGATCTCCTCCTCGGCCATCGACGGTCAGAGCTCCTTGGTCCGAGATGAACCTATTCCCTGAAGCCGGGCCTGGTGGACGCGGGCCCTCGCGAGGTACTCCTCGACCGGGACGGGCTCGTTCCAGGCGACGAGCGAGGGGTTCGGGTCCTTGAGGTGGTGACCGGTGGCGATGCAGACGTAGGCGACGTCACGGGGGAGCTCTCCGGACTCGACCTTGGACTTCAGGAGCGCGACGGGGGCGGCGCCGGCGGGCTCGGTCGCGATGCCCTCTGTGGTTGCCATCAGCCTCATCGCCTCGAGTATCTCGGAGTCGTCGACCTCGTAGATCGACCCGCCGGACCGCCTCACGGCCCTCACCGCCCTCTTCCAGTTGACGGGCCTGCCTATCCTGATCGCGGAGGCGACCGTCTGAGGGTCGTCGACCCAGGCGGGCTCCTCGAGGCCGAGCCTCATCATCCTCGCTAGCGGCGCCGCGCCGGAGGACTGAACGCCGATCATCCTCGGGAGCTCCCTGACGAGACCGTGGACGTGTAGCTCCTCGAAGCCCTTCCAGATCGCGGAGATATTCCCCGCGTTCCCGACCGGGACGACGACATCGAAGGAGGTGTCGCCGGACCTCTGCTCCCAGAGCTCGAAGGCCGCGGTCTTCTGGCCCTCAAGCCTCCAGGGGTTGACCGAGTTGAGGACGTAGGCGCCGATCGACTCGGCCTCGCCGAGGGCGGTCCTGAGGGCGTCGTCGAAGGTCCCGGAGACCTCGCAGACCACCGCACCGAAGAGCCTGGCCTGGAAGAGCTTCCCCGACGCGATTTTGCCCTTCGGGACCAGCACGGCGCACTCGAGTCCGGCCCTCGCCGCGTAGGCCGCGAGCGAGGCCGCGGTGTTGCCGGTGGACGCGCAGACGACCCGGCTCGCGCCGGCCCTGAGCGCGACCGTGACGCCGACGCTGATGCCCCTGTCCTTGAAGCTCCCGGTCGGGTTGGTGCCCTCGAGCTTGACGTAGAGCTCCCTGACGCCCACCGCCTTCGCGAGCCTGTCGCACCTGACCAGCCTAGTCATCCCCTCGCCGAGGGTGACGGGGCTCCCGAGGTCGGGGAGGAGCTCGGCGTACCTCCAGACGCTCTGGACCCTCCCGGAGAGGGAGCTGAGGGAGAAGGCCCTCTCGGCCTCGACGCGGACCTCGAGCGGCCCTCCGCACCTCCTGCACCTGTAGCTCCTCAGGTCGAGCCCGTGGTCCTCGGAGCACTCGATGCAGACTACGGTGACCCGCTTCACTCTCCCTACCCTAGCTCAGGATGGCCAGGACTCCCGCGACGACCAGCGCGGCGCCGACGAACCCGGCGAGGGCCTGGATGACCGGATCCGGCGCGTAGGTCAGCGAGAGGAGGCCCGAGAGCAGGCTCAGACCCAAGTACGCCGCGCCGGCGCCCGCCGCCTTTGCGATCAGTCTGACAATCAGCGACTGGATCCTCGATGACAAGGGCCCACCGCGACTAGCGGCTCCGGGGACTAAAAGAGGTTTGCGGAGAGCTGACTGAGCTCCGCGTCCTGTCCGGGTAACGGTATAATAGGCGTCCGGCGAAGCGGGGATGTCGATGTCGGAGGAGCAGCGGCGGGCGAGGCCGAAGGCCGCGACGAAGGTCCCGAAGAGGGCGCTGAGGGCGAGGAAGGAGAGGCCCGAGTTCCCGAGGCAGGAGTCCTGGAGGTACGGGAGGCTCGAGACCGGCTGGAGGAGGCCGAGGGGGAAGGACAGCAAGATGAGGCTCCAGGTCAGGGGTTGGCCGCCTCTGGTGAAGGTGGGCTACAGGTCGCCGAGGAGGTACAGGGGCCTTCACCCGTCAGGGTTCGTCGAGGTACTAGTCCACAACGTCGGAGAGCTCGAAGGCCTTGACCCGAAGGTGCATGCGGTGAGGATAGCGGGAGGGGTGGGCAGGAGGAAGGCGATGGAGATCCTCGAGGCCGCCGAGGCGAGGGGTCTCAGGGTCCTGAACCCGCCTGCATCCGCGTGATGCTTCGACCGGGAGGGGCCCGAAGTCCGCGTCCGGAGCTCGCTGCGCGCTTTAATACCTAGAGGACCGTGTGCCGAAGGGGGAATGGCCGCCGAGATCAAGCGGGAGCTGCTGAGGCTGCTGAGGGAGGACGAGGAGTTCAGGTACGCGGTGGCCGGGCTGCTGGGGCTCGAGGAGATACTGAGGAGGCTCGACAGACACGAGGAGGAGCTGGTCAAACTGCGGGAGGACATGAATAAGCTCAGGGAGGACATGAACAGAGGGTTTGCCAGACACGATGAGGAGTTGATCAAACTGCGGGAGGACCTGAATAAGCTCAGGGAAGACATGAACAGAGGGTTCGCAGCTGTGGAGAAGCAGGTCTCCGCGCTCGGTGCTAGGTGGGGGATAATGGCCGAGTCCGCGTTCAGGGAGGGGCTGAAGGAGATCGTCGAGAGGTACTTCGGGGGCGAGGTGACGAAGTGGGGCCTCTTCGACAGGGAGGGCTCCGTCTACGGGCGTCCTGCGGCGGTCGAGGCGGACGTGCTGGTGAGGGACAGGGAGCACCTACTCGTCGAGGTGAAGTCCAGCGTCAGCAGGGGGGACGTGATCGAGCTGAAGAGGATCGCGGAGCTCTACGAGAGGGAGACCGGCGTGAGGCTGAAGCTGGTGATAGTCTCGCCCTTCGTCGACGAGAGGGCCTTGAGCTCGCGCGTTACTTCGGGATCGAGGTCTACACGGTCTCTGAAGTCCTCGGCCGTGGAGCCTCCGCGGCCTGAAGTACGCCGGGCGTTCCGCGCGAGACCGTCCTCCGTAGCGTTCGAAAACGTCGGCTCGAGGGACCGTTAAATCGAGGGCCGAGCCCGCTGGCCCGGGATGGCGAAGCTCTCGAAGGAGCCCAGCTGGCTGAGGGAGCTGAGGTCGAGGGGCGAGGAGGCCTACAAGAGCCTCCCGGAGGAGACGAGCCCGCTCTACGTCAAGCACCACGTCCCGTTCTCGCAGGAGATCGCCTCCGCCGAGTGGATCGAGGAGCCGTCGGGGAGGACGGTCGTGCCGGAGAGGTTCAGGGCCCTCGAGGAGTCGGAGGAGGTCGTCGTGCTCCACGTCGACGCGACGCCGGTCCTCGTCAGGGTTCCGGAGGCCTACAGGAGGCTCGGGGTGGTCGCGCTGCCGCTCCGGGAAGCCCTCTCCCGCTCCGAGGAGGAGGTCCGGAGATGGCTCTCGGAAGGTCCCACGCGGCCTGAGGAGTCGAGCCTCGTAGGGTACGCGCTCGCGAAGCTCAACGCGGGCGTCTTCGTCAAGGTGCCCTCGGGGATCGAGGAAGAGGTCAGGGTCAGGTCCATATGGGCCAGCGAGGCCGAGGGCCAGCTCACGTCCGCGTTCACGCTGGTCGTCGTGGGCGACGGCTCGGGAGTCAGCGTCACCGAAGAGTACCACGCGCTCGACGGAGGGGCGAGCCTCACATCGAACGTCGTCCACGCGGTAGCCGGGAACGGTTCGAGGGTCAGGTACGCGGTCCTCGACAGCTCCTCGGAGAGGTCGGTCAGGATGAGCTTCAACAGGGTCGTCCTCGGGAGGGACGCGAACAGCAAGTGGGTCGGCGCGCTGCTGGGCGGCAGGGCCCTCAAGTACAGGATCGACAACATCCTGGCCGGGCAGGGCTCGAGGGCCGACGCGCTCAAAGTTGTCCTCGCGGGAGGTACTCAGAAGTTCGACGTCACCCTCAACCTCAGGCACGAGGGCCCCGACACGACGGGGAGGGTCAACGCGAAGGGCATAGGCGCGGACAGGTCGAGGGTCCTCTTCAAGGGCATCATCAGGATAGAGAGGCCGGCGAAGAACTCGGGCGCCTACCTGGCGGAGCACGCGATGCTCCTGAGCCCCGACGCTAGGGCCGACGCGATACCGGGCCTCGAGATCGAGACGGACAACGTGAAGGCCACCCACTCGGCGAGCGTCGCGCAGATCGACCCGGAGCAGCTCTTCTACCTGATGAGCAGGGGCCTCTCGAGGGAGGAGGCCGTGAAGTCCATCGCGCTCAGCTTCTTCGAGCCGGTCATCCAGGAGATCGACGTCGCTGAGGTCAGGTGGGGGATGAGGTACCTGCTGGAGAGGAAGTGGCACGGCCCGGAGGCCGAGGAGATAGACCCGATCAGGATCGTCGAGTCCTACATCGAGCCCGAGACCGTCGGGAGGAGCCCAGAGGACATCTTCGGGACGCACTACAAGGCCTTCTATTACAAGAGGACTCGCTAGACGAACAGACGCAAGGGCTAGTGGACGAGCTTCCCGTTGTAGGCCAGCACGCACCTCTGCTTCATCAGCTCCCTCAGGACGGCCGTCGCGAAGGACCCCCTCGGGAGCGACATCCGCGCCTCGACCGACGAGCCGTCGATCGGTCTCAGCTCCAAGTCCCTCGGGACCAGCCTGATGGGCCTGTAACCGCCCATCGTGCTAGCCTCAGGCATCTGGTGGGGCCTGAAGGAGGCCTGCCTCATCCCGTCCTCCTCCAGCACGTAGGATATCGCCCTGCCCCGCTCGTTCCTCGGGAACCTGACCCTGCTCCCCGGATGGGGCATGACGACCGCCATCGAGCCCTCCCGGACCCTTCGGTCCACCTCGCCGACGTTCCAGGCGGTCACCTCGTGGACTCCGCCCTCGGGGTTCCCGAACCTGTCGAGCCTCACGGCCAGGTCTCCGACCAGCACCTCGTCGAGCCCGAGCCCGTCCCTGAGCGTGGCGGAGAGGGCCCTGTTGAAGACGTACGAGGTGTATGCCTCGACGAGGAACCTCCTGATCCTCAGCGGGAGCCTCCTGAAGGCCCCGACGTAGTCGCCGGGGTTCGACGCCAGGTGCCTCGCGAGGGCCCTCTCGTAGACCAGCGACCTCGGGAGGTTCTCCGCAGCCCAGCTCCAGGACCCCGACTCGAGGAACGCCCTCCTCAGCTCCCTGTAGGGCTCGGGCTCGTAGCGCGTCCAGTAGCCGACGAAGAGCCTCGCGGCCTCCTCCAGCTCGCCCCTCAGGACGCGGTAGCCTATCAGGTGCGTGACCGGCCTCATCATCCCGAACCTCTGGTGGCCGTAGTAGTTCGGGACGCCGAGCTCCGCGACCTTTTCCCCGACCTCCTCGAGGCCGGCCGTCGTCCTCACCTCCCTGACGATCACCCTGAACCTGTTGGAGATGAGGTGCTTCGCGCCTAGGCCGTAAGCCTCGCCGACCACCTTCGCGGTCGCGTCTCGGAGACTGATCTCGCCGTAGAGATGGTCGAGGACCCTAGAGGCCGGGACTACGAGGAACTGCCACGCGACCGCCCTCCTGTCCTTGAGGCCATAGGCCTTCACGGACCTCAGCCTCACCCCGAGCGCCGCCCTCAGGTCCATCGCGACCCTCAGCGTCTCCCTGTCCCTCTTCCTCACCGCCAGCAGCGCGAGCCTCCGCGGCGGCAAGAGGACTGCGGGTCCCCCCTCGAACAGCTCCCTCGCGTCCAGGCCCCCCTCGATCACCTCCCAGACCTCGAAGTCCTCGGGGACCCGCTTTATCACGCCTCCCAGGCCGGGCGACGGCGTCGAGTAGGCCTCCATCCCCACGGACTCCTCGTAGTCGTCGCAGGTCACGGCCTCGGAGACGGGCAACCCGCGGACACGGCCCTCCGGCGACTATTCAACCCACGCACTCCTCTCCGCGAGCTCGTTTCCGCCGCGTTCGGTCCTTCGGACCGTCTCGTGCCCACTGTATATCAGTTTATGCAACGATATACAGGAACGCTTTTTCTACCGTTGCGTCAATATCTGTGACGTGACGGCCGAGGAGAAGTCCCGTCGGTCCAAGAGGAGCATAACGAGGCGAGAGTTCCTCGGGATCTCGACCGGCGCCGCGGTCGGAGGTGTGGTCGCCGCGGGGGTCGTGGGTGGCATCGCCGGATATCTGGCGGGTCAGGCCGCCGCACCGCCGGCAGCTGCCGTAACGGTGACCCGCACCGCTGAGAGGACCGTCACTCTTCCCAGGGCTCCGGAGGTCAAGGTGGGATACGTCTACGTCGGGCCCGTCGGCGACTACGGCTGGACGTACGCTCACGACCTAGGCAGGAAGTGGGCAGACGCGAGGCTCCCGGGAGCGAAGTCCGCGTACATAGAGAGCGTGCCGGAGCCCCAGGCCGCCAGCGCGATCGAGACCCTCATCACCAAAGAGGACGCCAAGCTCATCTTCACCACCAGCTTCGGATACATGGACCCGACGGCCGAGATGGCCGCCAAGTACCCCGACAGGTTCTTCGTCCACATCTCCGGCTACAGGAGCGGCGCGGCGGGCAACGCGCCCAGGAACATGAGCTCGGCGTTCGCGGAGTTCTACCAGCTCTACTACCTGAACGGCCTCGCGGCGGGCGCCGTGACGAGGACCGGCGTGGTCGGCTACGTCGCGGCCCACCCGATCCCGGAGGTCGTCAGGCACATCAACGCCTTCGTCCTAGGAGCCAACTACGCCTACAGGAAGAGGACCGGGAGGAACATCAAGGCGTACGTCGTCTGGCTATTCAGCTGGTTCGACCCTGCCAAGGCCAGGACGGCGTCGATCTCGCTGATAGAGGAGAAGAACGCGGACGTGCTGGCCTTCACGGAGGACACGCCGGCCACGCTGCAGGTCGCCGAGGAGTACACGACCCAGAAGGGGAGGAGGGTCTGGAGCTTCAGCCATTACAGCGACATGAGGCAGTACGGGCCCAACTCCCACCTGACCGGCCAGATCGTCAACTGGGGCCCAATATACTTGGAGTTCTACAAGATGGTGGCGACGAACAGCTGGGAGTCGGTCGACATCTGGACCAGGATCGGCGACTACATGCCCTGGAGGTGGAGGCTCCCCGTCGAGAAGAGCACCGCCGGCAAGGCCGAGGGCACGGTCTACCTCTCCCCTCTGAACCCCGCGATACCGGCCGAGTGGCAGAACGAGATCAAGCTCAGGTACGAGCAGATGAAGGAGATGGTCTTCGAGCCCTTCTCGACGGAGGGCAACCTCGGACAGCCGATCAAGGACCAGGCCGGCGAGGTGATGATCAGCGACAAGGACTACGTCGTGAGCAAGAGGACAGGCGAGAGGAGGGCCGGGAGCAGGGTCGACCGCGACGCCCTCTGGGAGATGGACTGGTTCGTGGAGTACATCGAGAGCGAGCTGCCCCGCTGAACTGCCTCACTCCCTTTTTTATTGTATCCTCATTCCCTAGAATACGGCTTCCCCAGCGCCTCCGGCACCCCTATTCTCTTCCTGACGCTCTCGACGGAGAGGAGGGAGAGCGTGACTATCGCGACGACGTAAGGAAGCATCAGGACGAACTGCGGAGTCTGGGCGCCGACGCCGTAGAGCTGGAGCCTGTACTGGATCACCTCCACGCCCCCGAAGAGCAGCGAGCCGAGCACGGCCCTCAGCGGGTTCCAAGAAGCGAGGATGACCAAGGCCAGCGCGATGAACCCCCTGCCGTTGGTCATCATCTCGAGCCAGAAGGGCTGGTAGCCGATGAAGAGGTAGGCGCCGGCGAGGCCGCCGAGCGTGCCCGAGATCGCGCAGGTGACGTACCTGAGCCTGAAGACGTTGATCCCCAGGGCGTCGGCCATCGAGGGGTTCTCGCCGACCGACCTCACCGCGAGCCCGAAGGAGGTCCTGAAGAGCACGAACCACATCGCGAAGGCCAGGACGAGGGCGGCGTAGACGAGGACGTTGTGTTCGAAGAGGGCCCTCCCGACCAAGGGCAGGTCCGAGAGGAAGGGCACCGGCACCGCGCCGAGAGGGGGCGCCCTCTGGAGCATCACGACCTCCTGGGCGATGCCGGGGTTCAGGGCCCTCATCACGTGCTCCCTCGTGGAGGGGTGACCCATCAGCCCGCTTATCCCGTAGCCCATGATCGTCATCGCGAGCCCCACGACGATCTGGTTGAGCTTCATCGTGACCGTGAGGACCGCGAGCAGCAGGCCCATTCCGCACCCGAAGGCCGCGGCCGCGAGGAGCGCGTGGCCGTGTCCCAGCGCGTTCGTGAACACGAAGGACGCGACGGCGCCCATGATCATTATGCCCTCGAGGCCGAGGTTCAGGACGCCGCTCCTCTCCGCGTAGATCTCGCCGAGCGACGCGAGGAGGTATAGGACGCCGACCTGAACCGTGAGCGCGAGGAGGCCCTCCAGCCAGCCCACGTCCATCATCTGACAACCACCCTGTACCTCTTCACGAACTCGCCTATCACTATCATGACTAGGATCGTCGACTGGAAGAGCTGGACGGCCGCGAAGGGGAGGTTGAGGGTCGACTGGAGGACGTCGCCGCCCACGATCAGCCCTCCCATGAAGACCGCCGCGGGCACCGCGAGGACCGGGTGGAGCCCCGCGAGGAAGGAGATGACGATCGCCGTGTAGCCGTATCCGGGAGATATCCTCGGCCTCAGCCTCCCCACGATCCCCGTCAGCAGGAAGAACCCGGCCAGGCCCGCGAGCCCTCCCGTTATCATCGAGAGGACGAAGTGGGTCCTGACCATCCTCACCCCCGCTATGCCGGCGATCTGCGGGTTGTCGCCGATCAGCTTCAGGTCCAGCCCGACGGTCGTCCTGGTCATCAGGAGGTACGCCAGCGCGGCCGCGACCGCCAGCAGCGCGAGCCCCTCCCACGCCGCGTGTCCGAGCGTCCCCCCGAACCTCGCCACCTCGGGGAACGGGACGGTCAACGGGAAACCGAAGCCCCTCGGATCCCTCCAGGGGCCGTAGACCAGGTAGTCGACGAAGAGTATCGCGATGAAGTTCATCATCAGGGTGGTGAGGACCTCGTTGACGCCGAGCTTCGCCTTCAGGACGGCCGCGACGCTGCAGTAGAGCCCGCCCGCGACGAACGCCGCCAGCGCCATCGCCGGGAGGAGCGCCCACTCCGGAACGAGGCCGTGGTAGACGTGGAGCAGGACGACGCCCGTCGACGCGAACATCCCCATGTACATCTGGCCCTCCGCGCCTATGTTCCAGAACCCTGCCCTGAAGGAGATCGTGAGGCCCACGGCCGCGAGCCCTATCGGCACCCCCCTGAGGACCGCGGCGGTCAGGAGCTCGGGCGAGGCGTAGACCGAGGCGACCTGCGAGACGGCCGCAGCGGCGTCGACGCCGAGGACCTGAAGGACCGACGCCGAGACCACGAACGAGAGCGAGAGGAATGCGACGGTCACGGCCGCGGAGACGTGGGCCGGGACCTCCAGCCTCCTCTCCACCTTCAGGGAGGGGAACCTGAGTCCCACGACGTAATTGTCGCTCGGCCCGTAATATACGTGCGAAGCTCTCCCCCCGCGGAGTTGCCGCGAGCCCTTAAATGACGGGCCCGGGACCTGCTCCCCGGCGCGAAGCATGAAGATGCTCTTCAGGGGGCTCTGCCCGAACTGCGGGGGCGACGTCTCGGACGAGGAGCTCCTGACCAACGGCGTCTGCAGGTCCTGCGTGCCCTTCGAGGCCTCGGGCAGGGAGGAGGTCCTCAGCTACCTCTCGAGGGCGAAGAAGCTGAGGCTCTACAGGGAGCCGCTCGAGCTCTCGGTGAAGGTGGGGGAGTTCAGGGAGTTCTTCAGGAGGCTCGTGGGCGCCTATCCCTGGTCCCTCCAGGAGACATGGGCGAGGAGGGTCTTCCTGGGGAGGAGCTTCTCGATAGTCGCGCCGACCGGCCTCGGGAAGACCACCTTCGGCCTCCTGATGGCCCTCTACCTCAGCGTCGCGTCGGGGCTCAGGAGCTACCTCTTGGTCCCGAGCTCCCTGCTGGTCCAGCACGTCGCCGAGAAGGCCTCCGGCTACGTCGAGGCCCTCGGGAAGGAGGTGAGGGTAGTGAGCTACGCCTCCGGCATGACGCCCTCCAAGATGGAGAGGAGCCAGTTGGCGATATCCTCTGGAGACTTCGACGTTCTCATCACCACCGACAAGTTCCTCTACAACCGGTACGAGCTGCTTAAGGGGAAGGAGTTCGACTTCGTCTTCGTCGACGACGTCGACGCCTTCCTCAGGAGCCCCAGGAACATCGACAAGACGATCGAGCTGATGGGCTACGACCCGGCGGCGGTCGACGCGGTCATGAGGATGGTCCGGATCAGCGGGAAGAGGAGGGCAACCGAGGAGGAGCTCGAGGAGTACGAGGCCCTCGACAGGGAGATCGCCAGACTCAGGAGGTCATCGAGGAACAAGGTCTTGGTCGTCTCGGGCGCGACCCTCAGGGCCAGGAGGACGCTCAGGGTCAGGGTCTTCAGGCACCTCTTCGGCTTCGAGCCCGGCCACACGCTGGAGCTCGTTAGGAACATCGGCAACTACTACCTCGAGGGCGCTGGTGACGTCGATGGAGCGGTCGTCGAGCTGGTCAGGAGGCACGGCGGAGGGGTCCTGGTCTTCGTGCCGCAGACGGCCGGACTTGAGGGAGCGGAGAGGGTCGCCGGGCTCCTGAGCGACTCCGGGATACCGGCCCAGGCCTACAAGAGGGCCAGCCCGAGGCTGTTGAGCAGGTTCGTCGACGGGACCTACCGGGCGCTGGTCGGCGTGGCCAGCAGCCGCAGCCCACTCGCGAGGGGCCTCGACCTCCCCGAGACGATCAGGTACGTCGTCTTCGCAGGAGTCCCCCGAAGGGAGATCAAGGTCGAGGAGGACGAGTACAGGCCGCAGATGTTGCTCGCGGTCCTCAAGCACGTCGCTCCCCTCCTCGAGGGGCCAGAGGCCGCTGAGGCCCTCAGGGTCACGGGCTCGCTCTCGAGGGTCGTGCCGACAACCGCCGAGGTCGTCGAGAGGGTCAGGTCAGCGATCGAGTCCGGGACCAAGCTGGAGGGCTTCGAGGGGCACGTCCAGGAGCTGGTCCTCCAGGCAAGGTCGCTCCTCAGGAGGGTCATGACGCCCGAGTGGGTCGCGAGGCTCTCCGAGCGCGCAGACATCCAGCTGAAGGTCACGGACGGAGGATTCAGCCTGATCGTGCCCGACGCGGACGGCTTCGTGCAGGCCTCCGGGAGGTGCTCGAGGCTCTACGTCGCGGGGATAACCAGGGGCGTCACGATAACGGTCGTCGACGACCGGAAGGCCTTCCACGGGCTCAGAAGGATGCTCGAGACGCTCTACGAGGAGACGCTCGAGCCCTACGAGGAGGAGAGGGTCCGCGGGGACTTCGAGAGGGTCGACGGGGACAGGCGCAGGGTCGTCATGGCGAGGAAGGGCGAGCTCCCGCCGGAGAGGTTCGACGTGATCAAGTCGGCTCTGGTCGTCGTGGAGTCGCCGACGAAGGCCAGGACCATCGCGTCGTTCTTCGGGAGGCCCGCGAGGAGGCAGATAGGGGACCTGACCGTCTACGAGTCGATCGGCGGCGAGTACGTACTCACGGTCGCTGCCTCGGGAGGGCACGTCCTCGACCTCACGACGGAGGGCGGGTACCACGGAGTCCTCCAGCACGACACCTCCTTCGTCCCGGTCTACACGCCCATACTGAGGTGCGGGGAGTGCGGAGCCCAGTTCGTCGACCAGAAGGCGTGCCCCAACTGCGGGTCGTCGAACGTCAGGAGCAAGGCCGACGTCATCGGGGCCCTAAGGGAGCTGGCGCTGGAGGCCAGCAGGGTCTACGTCGCGACCGACCCAGACTCGGAGGGCGAGAAGATAGGCTACGACCTCTACTGCAACCTCAAGCCGTTCAACGACAGCGTCGAGCGCCTAGAGTTCCACGAGGTCACAAGGAGGGCCCTGAGCGCAGCGCTCTCTTCTCCCAGGGGCATCAGGGACGGGCTCGTCGAGGCCCAGCTCCTGAGGAGGATCGAGGACAGGTGGGTCGGGTTCGAGCTGAGCAGGAGGCTCTGGGAGCGGTTCGGGAGGAGGACGCTCTCGGCCGGCAGGGTCCAGACGCCGGTGCTCGGGTGGGTCGTCAACAGGACCGCGGAGGCGAGGAGGAAGGTCCCGGTGATGGTCGCGGTCCTCGACGACGGGACTAGGCTCGAGTTCGCGAAGCCGGTGGGCTACGAGGAGCTCAGGGCCCTCCTCGAAGAGGGGAGGCTCTTCGCAGAGGTCGAGGAGGTCTCCTCGGAGGTGAGGGAGGTCCTCCCGCCGCCCCCGTACACCACCGACTCGATGCTCAGGGACGCCTGGTTCTACCTCAGGATGGGGTCGGTCGAGGCGATGCAGTCCGCTCAGTCTCTCTTCGAGTCGGGTCTCATCACTTATCATAGAACAGACTCGACGACCGTCTCGACGGCAGGGCTCAGCGTCTCGAGGAGTTACCTCGAGGAGAGGCATCCGGGCCTCTTCAGGCCGAGGACCTACCAGAAGGAGGGAGCCCACGAGTGCATCAGGCCGACCAAGCCCATGGACGAGCGGGAGCTCAGCTACTACGTCCAGTCAGGGGCCCTCAGGACCGCCGCGAGGCTCACCAGGAGGGAGATCCAGCTCTACGGCCTGGTCTTCAGGAGGTTCATCGCGAGCCAGATGGTCGCAGCCAGGGTCAGGTACCAGACCGTTGTCGTGAAGGTCGGCGGGAACGAGCTGAGGGTGGAGAGGCCGGTGGAGCTGGTCGAGGAGGGGTTCCTCAGGGTCAACCCGGCGGTGAGGGTCCAGCCGCGCGTCGCCCCCGGGTCACAGCGGGTGAGGGAGCTGGAGCTGAGGAGGGTCCCGGCCGCGAGGCTCTTCACCGAGGGAGACCTGATCGCGACCATGAAGAGCACGGGGATCGGGAGGCCGAGCACCTACGCCAAGATCGTCGAGACCCTTTACAGGAGGAAGTACGTGGTCCAGAACGTCGGCCGGGTGATCGCCACCAAGCTCGGGAACGAGGTCTACCGGTACCTCGAGAGCAACTACGGCGACCTGGTCTCGGAGGAGCTGACGAGGGAGCTGGAGGCGAAGATGGACGCGATCGAGGAGGGGAAGCTGAACTACTCGGACCTGCTCAGGGAGCTCCACCGGACCATACTGGCGATCTCGAAGAAGGCGGCCTGAACCCGCGGAGGCCGCCGGCCAGACCGTCTACTCCCTCCTCACCGGGTGCTGGACGCCGGTGACCGCGAGCTCGATCGAAGCTGGCTCCACGCCAACCAGCTCGAAGACC
This sequence comes from Candidatus Caldarchaeales archaeon, assembly GCA_039630085.1. Taxonomy (GTDB): domain Archaea; phylum Thermoproteota; class Nitrososphaeria_A; order Caldarchaeales; family Calditenuaceae; genus Calditenuis. The sequence goes on along the minus strand of JBCNVM010000007.1, from coordinate 57,465 downwards.
GAGGGGGTTGTCCTCCCTCCGTCCCCGTGGATCAGCTCCTTGACGTAGGTCCCTCCGTCGACGACGAACGTGAACTCGTAGGTCCGCTCGTCGACCATCACGGCGCTCGCGTCGTAGACCCTCTTGTTCCTGACCCTGTCGCCCTTCCGCCTCAGGACCCTCGTCGGGGTCCTCTGGCTGATCACCGAGTCCCTCAGCGCCGCGCAGGCCCGCTCGACGGCCTCGGGCGGGACGGGCTCCCGGAAGGTCACCCTGGCCCTGTAGGACTTCACCTTCCTCTCCACCTCGGTCTTGAGGAACCTGACGTCGGCCCTAGAGGCGTACCCGAGGTCCATCACCTCAACCCTGCCCTCCGAGAAGGCCCTGACCCTCTCCGCGAAGAGCTGGAGGTCTCCGTTCCTCCTCCGGGGCTCGATCAGCTCGAGCACGAAGGGCCTTCCCGTGCCCTCCACCGTTGCGTCGACGTCCTCCCTCCCGGCCGCGTGGAACTTGTAGTCCACAGCTCCCCACACCTCCAGGGCGGGCAGCCCGACGTACTCGGCGACCGAGGTCTCGGTCCCGCGCCTCCTCCCCGTGTTCTCGCACCTCTCGCACCCCTCTCCCCAGCAAGAGTCGCAGAGCCAAGGAGCCTGAGGCGTGGTCCTCGACCTCTTCAGGTACCTTCCCCTCACGAAGACCGGCATCGGCCTGACGTCGACGGTCCCTGTGAACGGGTCCACGAGCACAGAGAGCTCAGGGTTCGCGAAGACCGGCCTCTTCCCCGTCAGGTCCGCGAGGGCCCTCCTCAGCCTCCTCGTCACGTCCCTCCTCAGCGACTCGGCCTCGTTCAGCCCGAACTCCGCGATCAGGTGCTCCTCGATTCTCCTGACGTGGGGAGGAACGTAGGTACCGACGAGGAACGTCCCGTACTCGTAGCCCGACGCCAGCTCCGCGGCCCTTCCGGCCAGGGCATTCAGGACCTCCTCCCTCACCCTGTCGCCGCAGAGCGCGCACCTCCGCCTCTCCGCCCTCAGCCCCCTCAGCCCGAGCTCCGCGGCCGCCCCCTCGTGCCCGCTCCTCGCGAGGGCCTCCAGCAGGCTCACGTCGCCGCGCCTCGCCGCCTCCCCGAATAGCGCGTCCTTCAGCTCCCTCCCGAGCTCTGACCTCTCCCTCCCGGGCGAGCTCAGGGCGAAGAGCCTCCCGAGACACCAGTCGCAGAGCGGGAACCTCCTCAGGACCCTCTCGGCGGCCTCGAGCCTCAAGCCCCGCCACCGGCCCTCCTGAGGGCCTCCGCGACCCCTGCCGGGAGCCTCGTCCTCTTCGCGGCCCTCATCAGCCTCCTGGCCTCGAGGTACTGCTTCACGAGCCTCTTCACGTCCCCCTCCCTCACGCCTGCGCCCCTCGCGATCCTCCTCGCCCTGGAGGAGTCGATGACCGTCGGATCCCTCCTCTCCTCGGGGGTCATGGAGTTGTAGATCGCCTCGAACTTCCTCACCTGCTCCTCGAGCTTCGCGAGCTCCTCCTCGGGGACCTTCGGGAGGCCCGGTATCGGAAGCGAGGAGAGGAACTTGCCCAGCGGGCCGGCCTTTCTCACCTCCCTCAGCTGCCTGATCATGTCCTCGAGGGTGAACGTCCCCCTCAGGATCCTCTTCGCCTCCTCCTCGCTCACCGAGAGCTCGGCCATCCTCACCCTCTCGACGACCGACTTGAGGTCCGGCATCCCGAGGAGCCTCGCGACGAAGGACTCCGGGTCGAAGGGCTCGATGTCCTCGATCCTCTCGCCTGTCCCGATGAACCTGATCGGGGCGCCGGTCGCCGCGACCGCGGAGAGCGCTCCTCCTCCCCTCGCGGAGGTGTCGAGCTTCGTCACGACGATCCAGCCGATCGGGGTCGCCCTGTGGAAGGCCTCTGCCTGCGGCCCGGCTGCCTGGCCTATCGTGCCATCGATGACCAGCGCGACCGAGTTCGGCCTGACGGCCCTCGCCATCTCCTCCATCTCCCTCATCAGCGACTCCTGGTCCCTGTGCCTCCCGGCCGTGTCGATCAGGATGAACTCGCAGCCCGTCCCCTTCAGCCTCTCGACGCCCCTCACCGCGATCCCGACCGCGTCCCTCCCGTCCTCCTCGCCGTAGACCGGTATGCCCTTGGGGGAGAGGAGCTGCCTGAGCTGCTCCAGCGCCGCGGGCCTGTAGGTGTCCGCGCCTACCACTCCGACCCTGACGCCGTTGCTCCTCAGGTAGTTGGCGACCTTCGCGACGGTCGTCGTCTTCCCGCTCCCCTGTATGCCCACGACCATCGCGACGTGCGGCCTCTCCTGCGGCCTCTTCCACCCGGAGGACTTCCCGCCCAGCAGGTTCACGAGCTCCTCGTAGACCACCTTGAGGACGACGTCCTTCCTCGATATCCCTGGCGGGGGCCTCTCCCTCTCGGACCTCTCCCTGATCCTGTCGGAGAGCTCCTTGACCAGCTCGACCCTCACGTCGGCCATCAGGAGCGCCCTCTGTATCCCCCTCACGAGCTCCTCGACCGCCTCCCTGTCGGCCAGCGGCCTCCCGACGAACCTCGAGACCGCGGCCCTCAGCGCCTCACCCAGCTTCACCTATCCCCACCTCCCTCAGGTAGAGCCCGACTAGGGCCCTCGCGACGCTCGACTTCCTCGCGGGACCTATCCTCTCGATGAGGCCGCTCCTCGCGACCACGACCAGCTCGTTCAGATCCCTCCCGAACCCGATGTCCTCCCTCGAGACGTCGTTGATCGCCACCATCACCGGGCTCAGCTCCGCGTAGGGCGAGGCCAGCTCCTTGGGTTCGCCGGTCATCCCGTGGACCGCCCTGAAGACCACTAGGTCGATCTCCGGGTAGGCCCTCCTCACCTCCGCGACGACCTTCGGCGTGGCCCTCAGCCTGAGCTCCAGCTCTCCGCGAGCCCTGCTGTCGACCTTGCCGCCGAAGCGCCCGACAGGTTCGTAGTCGGAGACCGCGGCCGCCGCGAAGAGCCCCCTCGCGCCCCCGGCCTCCCTCAGGCAGGCGTCGAGCATCTCCCTCGCGGAGGTGACCCGGACCGTCCCGACGTCGAAGGGCGGCCTCGCCTGCATCGGACCGTGGACCAGCGTCACGTCGGCCCCGAGCCTCCTCAGCGCCCTCGCCACCTCGACGCCCATCTTCCCGCTCGAGGCGTTGGTGATGAACCTGACCGAGTCTATGTGCTCCCTAGTAGGGCCCGCGGTCACGACGTACTTGGTCCCCCTCAGGGGCTTCGGAGACGTCGCGTATATCGTCGCGTCGAGGACGTCCTCGGGCTCCGCCAGCTTCGCCTTCCCCTCCTCTGCCCTAGGCCCCACGACGGTCACGCCCAGCGACCTCAGCCTCTCCGTCAGCTCCCTCACGACGGGCGACCTGAACATCGACTCGTGCATCGCCGGCGCCGCGACGACCGGTATCCCGTTCCCGAGGGCGCACGAGAGCAGAAGCGTCACCGCGTCGTCCGAGATCCCCGCGCAGAGCTTCGCCAACACGTTCTGCGTCGCGGGGGCCACCACGACCGCGTCCACCCTCCCGCTCCCCTCGGTCAGCTCGACGTACTCGATCCGGCCCGTGGGCTCGACGATCGGGTCGTTCCCCGTCGCCCACCTCATCACCTCGGGGCTCAGCATCGACGCGGCCTCCCTAGTCATCACCGGGACGACCTCGGCGCCGTGCCTCATCAGCAGCCTCGCGACGTCAGGGGACCTGTAGGCCGAGACGCTCGCGGTCACCGCGAGGGCCACCCTCTTCCCCGAGAGCCAGTCGCCCCAAGTCCCCCTGATCCCCTTCAGGTGCTCCGCGTCCACCGACCGTCCGACCTCCTCCCGAGTAAAAAGCTTGGAAACCGCCCAGCCGCGTGGGGCCGGCCGGATTTGAACCGGCGACCTCCCGGGCCCGAGCCGGGCGTCCACTCCATGCTAGACTACGGCCCCTCTTCCTACGGCTTCCTCGCGCTCTATAAAAGGTAACGTGGGCCAGCGGGCTGACCCGTGCCCCGTCGGCATCTCGCACAACCGCGACCCGCGAGTCCGGTCCGATGCCCCCGACGGTCAGGCTTCGGCTCCAAGCTGGACGCGCAAAGGTCCCTCGGAACAACGGGCTGATCCATCGAGGTCGACGAGGAGCGGTCCGCGGGCGGAGAACGGTCCTGAAGCCCTGTTGGTCTCCACCGTTAAGAGAGACTCGGCTTGAGGGGCTTCGGTTCCGGAATGCTCAGTCCTCGACCTGCTGCCTCGCGAGCCTGTACCTCACCGCGCCGCCGGGGCTCGGCTCCCTCTCGAGGAAGCCCCTCTCGGTCAGGCGGGCCAAGTAGGTGGAGGCGGTGCTGAGCGTGATCTCCTCGCCGTACTCCTCCCTGTAGGCCTCAACCGCGTCCCTCGACGTGAAGGGGCCCAAGGCCAGCCTCCTCTCCACCGCCCTCGCCAGCCTTACCAGCTTGTTCTCGAGGGGACCCGTCCGCTCCTGATGCCCTCCGTAGAGCTCGATCAGGTCCGCGACCTGGAGTACCTTCTCCCTGGTCAGGTTCCCCTCGATGATCAGCGTGATCCGGTCGCCGTCCTCGTCGACCATCTCGAGCCTCAGTCTCCTCTTCGGCATCCTGCGGTCACCGGGCCCACCAGCTAGAAATACGTCGATGTTCCAGAAGAACGGAAGGTCATACCCGCGGATCTCCGAGGGATTACGAGCGATCGGACCGTCGGCGGTTTGGCCCTGATGAACGAATCACGTTTATCACGTCAAGCCCTGGCCACTTTAGCCGTGAGGTGCCCGTTGCTGAACTCCCGCGTCTCAAAACTAACTGCGATTCTATGGCTTGCGAACGTCGTCCCTTATGCGATACAGGGGATTAGAACGGGCTTTGACGGACAGCTGTGGCTCGCGACCTCGAGCTTCCTCCTCCTCTCGGGGTTCTTGGCGGCGATTGTTCTACTGACTAGAATCTCGCTTGTCGGTGCGATATTCTCCCTCTCGCTCGCCGGACTAGTCGCCTACAGGATGTCCGACGCGGTCCTGAACCCGGGCTGGGACCTCCCCTTCAGGCTCTCCCACGCGGGGATGATCGCCCTCGCGGCCCTCTTCGCGCTCGCCGCGGCCCTCGACTCCTTCAGGAGGCGCGGAGCAGGACTCCCTCAGCGACCTCCTTAGGACCTTCTCGACGTCGGAGAGGACCTCCAGCGCCTCGTCGAACCTCCCGGCCCTCAGGTGCTCGCCGACCTCCGCTATCCAGCCGGGCCCCTCTTCCCCTCCTTGGAGCCCCAAGTAGCTCATCAGGAGGACCGTGAAGACGCTCTGGGAGAGGTTCCTGAGCGCCTGCTGGAGCACCTTGGCGTAGGTCCCCTTCGTGACGCCGAGCAGTCTCGCCTTCTCGGAGACCTTCATCCCCTTCGTAGCCGGGTCGAGCTCGATCAGGAGCACCTCCAACTGCCTCTCGGTCAGCGCGCTCTGCCTGAACAGGTATGCGAGGAGCGGGTCAATCCTCGGCCTCCTGTGAAGGACCTGAGCCCCTTCTTCCGACGGACTTCCGGCGGAACCCGTCAGCATCCCGACGCCTCCGCGTCAGACATTTTTGTCAACCGGGATCTAGTAAGGTTACCTCGCGCGGCCCGGTCCACCGGTCCTCGGTAATACCGGTCGATCCGCCGGCGAGTGGTCGATCGCGGCGTGCGGCACCCCGGATCACGTTAATGTCCGGGCTTCCGGGCGGTGATTGGGGTTGACGAGGAGGGTCGAGGTCTACATCCCCGCTCCGCTGAGGGGATTCGCCGGGAACTCGGACCGGGTCACGGTCGAGGCCGAGACCGTCGGGGGCGCGATCGCGGCCCTCGTGGAAAGATTCCCGAGGCTACGGCAGCAGCTCTTCGACGAGTCCGGCAACCTCAGGAGGTACGTCAACGTCTTCCTGAACGACCGGAACGTCAACGAGCTGAGGGGCCTCGAGACCGAGGTCAAGGAGAACGACAAGATCTTCCTCTTGCCCGCGATCGCCGGCGGGTGACGACGTGCCGACGATGCGCGCGGTTGAACGGCTAAATTCATTTAAATTTGGTCGAGCGGGTCTCAAGCAGTCATGAGGCTATCGTCGGGGGCGCCGGCCTTCCTGCTGACGGCCCTGCTCGCGCTTGCCCTCGTCCTCTCGCTTCACGTGGAGGAGGCTTACGCGGGCCCCTCTACCAACGACGTCACGGTGGCCGTCAGGAACCATTACATGGAGCCCCTGCAGAACGCCAACGTCACCGCCTATTTCTCCAACGGCACAAAGGTCGCCAACAACGAGACCGTGAGGGGGTCGGCGATTACGGGCTCCGACGGGAAGGTGACTCTCCGGCTCAAGAACGGAACTTCTCCCCTCTACAACAACTACACCCTCAGGGTCTTCTTCAAGGGGAAGGAGCTTTACGAGATGAGCCTGAAGTGTGACGAGAACGGGTGCAGGCAAAGGTCAATCGACGTCAAGTTGCCTGTCCTCCACCTGAGGGTGGTCGTCAGGAGCAGGTCCGGCGACCCGGTTCAGGACGCGAGGGTCAACGTCACCTCGACCGAGACCGAGCCGCGGACGCTCGTCTCTAACGCCGCTACCGGCAGCAACGGCGAGGTCGTGGTCCCGAACCTCCCGGCCGGCACGGTCTACTCGGTGAGCGTCCGCTATGATGTGTCGGGGCCCGGGCTGGGGACGCGGCGTTACTCCCAAGAGGTCTCCCACACCCTTCAAGTCGGAAGCGAGAGCCTGACGGTCAGCCTGCCCCTCTTCAGGGTCCGGATGGCGGTGAAGGACAGGGAAGGCTCGCCGGTCGCGGGTGTAAAGGTGGAGCTTATCGTGAAGGGGGCCAACGCGCCCCTCAGGACCGCGACCTCCGAGAGCGACGGCAGCGTGGTGTTCAGGCTGATCCCCGAACAGACCTACTCGCTCCGGTTCGTATTGGGAAACGAGGAGGTCCTCCGGATGGACGACCGCTACGTCGGCGACGACACGAACCTGGGTGACATCACGCTCCCGGTCGCGAAGTTCTCCCTGATCGCCAACACGCTGCTGGGAAGGCAGGTCTCGGGCATCGGCCTGACGGCTCGGCTGCTGGTCGGCGCGACGGAGTACAAGTCAGTCACGTCCAGCGACGGCAGGTTCGACTTCGGGTACGTCAGGGCGGACAGGGACTACGAGCTCAGGGTCCTCTTCGAGGGCCAGGAGGTCTACAGGGGCGCGCTCAGGTCCGACAGCATAAGGACCGACCTCAGGGTGACGGTCAACATCGGGAACTTCGGGGTCTCGCTGAACCTCGAGGGGCTCTTCGGTAAGCTGCCGCAGCTCCTCAGGGACACCGTGGTGCTGAGGCTCTCGGTCGAGGGAGGGACATACTCTAGGGAGTGGACGCTCGAGAGGGCCTACGCGCTCGTCGAGAACCACCCGCTCGTGAGCTACAGGTACCAGCTCCTCTATCAGGGACGGGTCATCGGTGAAGGGCCGATTAGGCCGCAGCACGGAGGCCAGATCTCCCTCTCTCCCGTCGTTTACGAGCTGAGGGTCTCGGCCAACTCCACCGCCAGGAGGCCGATCGACGGGACGCTGGTCCTCCTCCTCGGGGGCAGCGAGGTCGGGAGGGTCGAGGTGACCAAGGCGGGCACGTCGTTCGGGAAGCTGGTCGACCTGAACTACGATTACAGGTTAATCTACAAGGGCGTGACGGTCGCGGAGGGCTGGGTCGACTCGGCGGCGCTCCGGTCCGGTAGCCTCAGGATATCCGCGAGGGTCGTGGACCTGATTGTGAGGGTGCTCGACAACAGGGGCCTGAGGCCGCTCGACGGCGCGCTGGTCCACGTCTCGGTTGGAGATTACAGGGAGGGCAGGGTCACCGACGCCGAAGGCAGGGCCACCTTCCTCGACGTGCCGCACGCGAGCGTCTCGGTGAGGGTGGTATACAGGGGCGTCGAGGTGCTCTCCGAGGGCGAGAGGTCCTTCGCGTTCCAGCTCGAGAACCCGGTGATCGAGGTCGCGGGCACCCGTGTCTTCAGGGTCGTCCTGCGGGTCTCGGACGGCGAGGGGAGGCCGCTCGGCGAGGGAAGCTACACCGTCTCGATCGCGGAGTTCAGGGCGGAGGGAGAGCTCCGCGGCAACGGCACGGCCGAAGTGGACCTGGTTCCGGGAGGAAAGGTCGGGGTCTCGGTCTACTACAAAGGCATCGGCGTGTTCACGGGGACCGACTTCAGGGTCGACGAGGACGGAGAGGTCATCCAGGTCAGGGCTCGGGTCTTCACGCTCCAACTCAAGTTCACCTTCGGGTCGATCGACGGCGAGAGGCTGCCCCTGAAGGGCGCATCGGTCAGCGTCGTCGCGAAGGAGAACAACGCTGAGCTCTTCTCCGGCTCCTCCGGCGAGGACGGCTCGATCTCCGTCCTCCTCCCCGCGACCCGGTACGACATACGCGTGGACTACCTCGGCATACCGGTCCACTCGGAGACGATCGACCACGGCTCCACCTCGAGGAGGACGATCGACCTGCCGGTCCACGAGGTCCGCTTCAAGCTCCTGAGCCTCGACGGAAGGAGCGTGGGGAAGGCCAACTACTCGTTCTACCACATCGCGTCGGAGGCCGCGGGCCGGAGGGGCAGGCCGGTCCTGAGCGGCCAGGTGGAGGGCGAGGGCTCCGTGGTGCTCCCGGAGGGCAGGTACAGGGTCAGGTTCAACACGACCTTCGGCCAGCAGGAGGCGGGCTTGGAGGTGAAGGGCGGTCCGCGCGAGAGGGTCTTCACGGTCGTCCAGCCCAGAGCCCTCGAGGGCAGCATGCCGTACGTCGTCTCGCCGCTCCTCGGCGCGGTCGCGGCGTTCGGCCTCTTCAGGGCCTTCAGGGTCGGAAGGCCGCGCGGCGGGGCGCAGCGGGCCGAGTCGCGCCGGAACTCAGCCCCTCAGGTCGCGGCGAGCAGGAGCCCCGGGACCAGAAGGGTGGTGAGGCGGAACATATGAGCAGGGTAAGGGAGCTCGTCAAGTCGGTCCTGTTGCTCGTGGGGATAGTGGTGCTGGCGTTCGCAGCGTTCGCGGCCGTCGGCCTGGCCCTCAATAGCCAGTACCCGTTGGTGGTGGTAGCGTCGGGCAGCATGAGGCCCGTCCTCCACGAGGGCGATGTCCTCCTGATCGAGGGCGTGAGGTTCGAGGAGGTGAAGGCCTCGCCGGTCGACGGCGACGTCATCGTCTACCGCAGGCCCTACGACGGCAGGCTGATCGTCCACAGGGCGATCGCGAGGGAGGGGATCGGGATCGTCACGAAGGGCGACGCGAACCTCTCTCCGGACCCGATGCCGGTGACCAAGGAGATGCTGGTGGGCCGCTGGACCGGGTTCAAGATTCCTTATTGGACCGGAATAGGATACCTTTCGCTGATACTGAGGGGCGAGCTCTTCTACCCGCTGGGCCCGATCGTCCTCATCGTCCTGGTGCTGGTCAACGCGGCGTACCTGCTGGTCGGGTTCGTCAGGTCGGAGGGCGGGCGCGGCTCCCGGGAGAGGGGAGGCGGCGACGCGGGGACCGGGGGCGGCTCCTCGGACCCGCAGGCGTCCCGGGACCGCTGATACTCTTTTAAGCACGGAGGGGGACCCGTCTCAGGATTGGTCCTAGAGAGGGTGTCCACCGGAATAGGCAAGCTCGATAGGATACTTGGCGGAGGGTTGATCCGCGGCAAAACGTACCTGATAACCGGAGAGACGGGTGTCGGGAAGACGATCCTCAGCCTCCATTTCCTCCTCGAGGGCCTGAAGAACGGTGAGCACGTCGCGTACGTCTCCCTCGACGAGCGGGTCCAGGGCGTGATGGACGGAGCGACGACCCTCGGGTGGGACCTCTGGTCCTATTACAAGATGGGCCTCCTCTACCCCTTCGAGATCAGGATCTTCTCCGAGGACCTCAGGAAGTACGGGAAGAGCAGCAAGGCCTACATCGACACGATCATCAGGATGACGAACGGCGGCAGGGTCTCGAGGATCGTGCTGGACCCGATATCGGCGATGGCCTTCGGGGCGCTCGAAGAGTTCGCGGTCAGGGAGTACATCAGGGAGATCATCCTCTTCCTGGAGGAGAAGATCGGGGCCACGACGGTCCTCACCTGCGACATACCCTCGGGCTCCAACAGGCTTAGCAGGTTCGGGTACGAGGAGTTCCTCTCCTCCGGTGTGATAGTGGTCGGGCTGAGGAACGTCGGCGGGAGGCTCGTCAGGACTTTGATGGTGAGGAAGATGCGCTGGTCTCCCGCTGACATGTCGGTCTACACCTTCGAGATCATGCGCGGGCGGGGCGTCGTGATCGGGCCTCCCCTAAGGACGATAGAGGCCGCGCTCCAAGGGGCGCCGCAGTTCCAGAGGTCCTTCCAGCCCAGCGAGCCCTCCGAAGGGCTTCAGGGCGCGGAGGACGCGGGGGAGGGTTACTTCGACTCCTTCGGGGACGTAGACGTCAGGCCTCCCTGATCTCCTCGACCTCGGACTCGGGGTCGACGTGGACCTCCAGCTCTCCCCACCTGCTCCTCGAGACCCTCACGAACCTCAGCCTCACCTCGGCCCCCTCCGGGATTCCGCTCACCGCGTCGCAAGCCTCCCTCCACGCCCTGCAGACGATCGACCTGCCTCCGTCGGTCAGCCAGAAGGCCATCGCCTTCACCCTCCCGGCCGCGGTCCTGACCTCTGAGACCGCCGACTTCCCGACCAGCCTCCCCCTGACCGAGACCTCCCTCATGCCCTCCGCCAGCGAGTCCAGAGGAACGTCCAGCGGGCCCCCGACCTCGGCCCCGACAGGCTCGCGCTCGCCCACGACCAGGAACCAGGCCCTCCCCCTCTCCTCGAAGCGGGCTGACCTGATGACGACGGCCTCGCCCTGCGGGGGAACTTCGCCCCCGAGCCTCAACCAGAACCTGCCGTTGGTCGCGGGAGCGTAACCCCTGCCCGAGGGGCCCAGGACCCTCACCGCGCCCAGCGCCTCCTCGGGGCTGACGGGGCCGGACCTCGACGCGCAGGTCCTCGACGTCGTGACGAGCCTCCCCTCCTTCAGCCTCAGCGAAGCGAACCTGTAGGCCGTCCAGGGCTCGAGCTGTTCTCCGGCCAGATGCTCATCTCTCGCGGACAGCAGCGCCGGGAAGCCCCCGACCAGCAGGAGCGCGCTCCTCACGCTCGAAGGGCCCTTCGGTCCCGCGAAGCTCCTCGGAGCACCCACGCCCAGGACCGTCGCCTCGACGTCGAGGGGCCCTCTGCTCCCCGCGGAGAGGGACCTCTCGAACATCGACCCGGCGGGCGGAATCCAAGGGGCCTCGACCTTCGCGACGGTCGACCGCTCGTCGACGTGCAGCTCCAGCAGCCCTCCGGCCCTCTCGGAGACCCTGACGTTCGTGAGCCTGACCGCGTCCCCGAACCCCACCTGGGCCCTCGAGAGCGACTCCGCGGCCTCCCCCCAGGCGACGAGGTCCAACTTGGCCGAGCCGTCGCCGACCCTCGCGTAAGAGACCTTCCTCCCGGAGACCTGTACCGGGCCCTTGATCCCCAGGACCCTGCAGGTGACCGTCATCCCCCTCAGGCCTCCGACGAGGTCCGCGAGCCTCAACGAGTCCCTGTCCTCCCCCTCCCTGCTCAGGTAGCCCATCTCGCCCGCGACCAGCAGCAGCGCTCCGAGCCTCGTGAGCTTCGGGTCCCTCGAGACCTCGGCCTCGACCCGCTCGAGCACCCTCCTGACAGCTTCCTCTCCGTGTCGCGCCCGGATCCTATCGAGCAGCGCCTCGAAGTCCAGCACCGTCGACAGGCCTCCCGCATCCGTAATAAAGCCAGCACGGCGCTCCCGCGTAAGGGTCCCGCCGAGCGGCACGTGGCTGGCTGTCCGGGAATACTTATGAGCGGCACGGAGGCGCTGAGGGCGTTGATGCTCCCGAGGATCGGTAAGGTCGAGGGCTACCTTCATCACGTCATCGAGGAGCGGGGCGCAGCCCACCTCACGCTCCTGGACCCTGAGAACGTCAGGCCCGAGGACCTCCGGAGGCTGGTCGAGGAGGCGGACTCGCAGGGCACGGACGCCTTCATGGTCGGGGGCTCCACGATCTACTCGAGGGAGGCCTACGACGAGGCGATAAGGGCGATCAAGTCCTCGACGGAGAAGCCGGTCATCATCTTCCCCAACAACGTCAATGCGGTCAGCAGGTACGCCGACGCGATCTTCTTCATGAGCCTCCTCAACTCCCTCGAGTGGTGGTTCATCCTCGGGGCCCAGGTCCACGGCGCGTTCCTGGTTAAGGAGTACGGCCTCGAGGCGATACCGATGGGCTACATCGTCTTCGGGTCCGAGTCCTCGGTCGCGGTCGTCGGAAGGGTCTACCCGATACCGATCCACAAGCCGAACATCGCGGCGGCGTACGCGCTGGCCGCCCAGTACCTAGGGATGAGGTTCGTATACCTCGAGGCCGGCTCCGGCGTCCCCGAGCCCCTCCCCTCCGAGGTGATCGGGACCGTGAAGAGGGCCGTCGACCTTCCGGTGATCGTCGGCGGAGGTATCAGGAGCGGAGAGCAGGCGAGGGAGGCGGTGAGGGCCGGCGCGGACGTCGTCGTGACCGGGACGCTCGCGGAGAGGGACGTCAACGCTCTGGGCAGGGTCGTCGAGGGCGTCAGGGAGGGTGCCTCGCTCAGGGCTCAGGTCCAAGGAGCTCGGGGCAGGGCCTCGCGCTGAGCTTCCGGGCCGCGGGAGCCAATTCAAAGGTATTCCCGTCGTCACGTCATCGCGGAAAGGATATGTGAGGGCGGCGAGCGGATCGAGGGGCTTGAGGCTGATCGCTGCGGGGTACTTCCTCTGCGCCCTCAACGCTATGCCCTTCGTCCTCTTCCCGCTCTACCCCGTGGCGCTCGTCTCATACCCGGTCTCGATCGGGCTCAGGTCGGTCGGATGGAGGAGGCTCGGCAGGTCGATCGGAGGGGGAGGGTTCATGTTCCCCGCGCTGGCCGCGCTCGGCGCCCTCACCTACGTCTCGGTGGTCGCCGGATCTTCCGGTGACGGGGAGCAGACGCTGCCGCTGGCCGCGATACCGTGGACGGTTTACTCCGTCATGGACGCCTACTGGTACGTCAGGCTCGGGTCCTCCTACCGCGTGAGGACGTTCTACCTCGCCCTCGTGAGCCTCTACAGCGTCGCCTACCTGGACTACGTCGCGTTCTCGGGCCTCCTGAGGATACAGGCCCTCCAGGCGCCCTCCGACGCGACCGTCGCCTTCGTGGTCGCGGCCGGGGTCGCGATGATGGTCTCCGGGGTCTCCGCGGGCGTCTCCTTCCTCAGGCTCGGGACCGCGGCGAGGGGTCGGGCGCTGTTCACTGAGCCCCGTCTCAGGGCCCGCGCTCCCCTCAGACCGACGGAAGGCGCCGCGCCGCCGGTAAGTCCTGCGACCGCTCCGGTCCCAGCGGCGCCGCAGAGGCCGTCAGCGCCCTCGGTCCCTTCCCCCGCCGGAGGGAGGGTGAAGGTAGAGGCCGTCAGCGCGAGCAGGTCGATGGTATGCTCCGGGTGCGGGGCCGAGAGCCCCCTAGACGCCGTCTCGTGCCCCTCGTGTGGAAGGCAGTTCAGGAAGGTCGCCTACGGCCTCAGGTGTCCGGTCTGCTCCGCGCCCCTCTCGATCGCGAGGAAGGTCGGCGAGGGACACCTCGTCTGCGCGCAGTGCTTCTCGGACCTCTCGGTGAGGACGGTCTGACCCCGGAGATCCCGGAGGATCGCCGCCGTTCGCGGACCGCGTCGCGTTAATCTCGGGCCCGAGACCGAGAGGGCTGGACGTGGAGCTGGACTCGCTCCCGGAGCGGCTGAAGAGGTACTACGAGTCGATCAGGTCGGAGTTCCGGATGCAGCACGCGGTCGCGACGGAGGTAAGGAGGAGGACCTGCTCGCCGACGGCCTCGGTCGAGGTGATGGTCGCCGACGACATGGCCGAGAGGGTCGAGCTGCTGACGGGGCTGAAGGGAGTCGCGGGGCTCGTGAGGGCGCTGAGGTCCGGGGCCGGGAAGGAGCTCCTGCCCTTCAGGCTCGCGGAGAGGCTCCTCGAGGAGCACGGCGAACCCGACGAGCCGACGCTCACGAGGGTCTTCAGGGTCTGCATGGCCGTGATGACGCCTCCGGGGACCACAGCCGCGCCGACCGAGGGGATCTCGGCGGTGAGGGTGAAGTCCAACCCCGACGGGTCCGAACACCTCTCGGTCTACTACGCGAACCCGATCAGGTCTGCCGGAGGGACGGAGGTCGCGGGCTCGGTAGTCCTCGCGGACCACGTCAGGAGGCTGATGGGCCTCGCGCCCTACAGGCCGACCGACGAGGAGGTGATGAGGTTCCTTGAGGAGGTACGGACCTACAGGAGGAAGGTCGGGAGGTTCCAGTTCAACGTCCCCGACGAGGTCCTGGAGTTCGTGCTGAGGAGGCTTCCCATCGAGATCACCGGCGTTCCCACCGACCCGATACCCGTCCCGTCCTTCAGGGAGGTCTACAGGGTCGAGACCCCCTACCTGCGCGGAGGGGCCCTCAGGGTCGTCCACGACGGCATCGTCGGGAGGGCGAAGAAGGTCCTGAAGCTCGTGAGGGCCGTCGGGCTCGACGGCTGGGACTGGCTCGAGGAGGTCTCGGAGGCGGCGAAGGGCGCGAAGACCAACGCCTCCGCGGTCGACGAGGTCATAGCCGGGAGGCCTGTCCTCTCGCTCTCGGGGAGGTTCGGGGGCTTCAGGGTCAGGTACGGAAGGGCCCCGAACACCTCGATGTCGGCCCTCGGAGTCCACCCCTACTCGATGAGGGTCCTCGACGACTTCGTCGTCCCGGGGACGCAGCTCAGGGTCGACTTCCCGGGGAAGGCGGGGGTCGCGATGCCGGTCGACGCGATCGAGCCTCCGGTCGTGAGGCTCTCGGACGGCTCGGTCGTTAGGGTCGACTCGCAGGAGAGGCTCGAGGAGGCCCTCAGGTTCGGGGAGAAGGTGCTCTTCGTGGGGGACCTGCTGGTGAGCTTCGGCGACTGCGTCGAGGGCAACGTCAGGCTCCGGCCTCCCGGCTACTGCGAGGAGTGGTGGGTAGAGGAGGTCAAGAGGGCCGTCGCCGAGCGGCGCGTCGACCTGCGCGATGACGCGGAGTGGGTGAGGCTCGCCGACGCTGACCCCTTTAGGAACGTGCCTCCCGTCGAGGTCGCCTGCAGGATCTCCGCGAGGCTCGGCGTCCCGATCCACCCGAGGTACATGCCCTTCTGGGACAACTCGACCGGCCAGCAGATCGAGGCGATCAGGAGGTGGATCTCCTCGAACGTCAGGCGCTACAGGTCCCTCCCCTTCGACGCCTCCGCGAAGGCCGCCCTCGAGTCGATGCTCGTCCCGCACCGGGTCAGGGACGGGAGGATCCTCCTCGAGGTCCAGTGGCTGAAGGCGCTCGTCTTCCTCTTCAGGCCCTTCAAGCCCGTCGACGTTTCGGGGATGGACGTCCGTCAGGCGCTCTCGGCCCTCTCGGGCCACCCGTACAGGCCGAGGATGGGTTCCGTGGTCGGGGCGAGGATGGGAAGGCCGGAGAAGGCCGCCCAGAGGAGGATGAAGCCCCCGGCCCACGTCCTCTTCCCGGTGGGGCTCTCCAGAGGCCCCAAGAGGTCTCTGGTCGAGGCCTCGAGGCTCAGCAGGGTTCCCCTCAGGCTCAACTCGAGGTCCTGCCAGTCCTGCGGGAGGGTCACTTGGAGACCTAGGTGCGAGTCCTGCGGCTCGCCGACCGTCGTCTTCTCGAGGTGTGCCGGCTGCGGCGACGAATACGTCGAGCCCGAGGTCGGGAAGTGCGAGAGGTGCGGGTCTCCGCTCGTGACCAGCGTTACCCATCAGGTCGAACTGAGGTCGGAGCTCGAGGCAGCGATGAGGGCCGCGGGGGAGCTTGTGGAGGAGGTGAAGGGCGTGAGGGAGCTGATCAGCAGGTTCGCGGTCCCCGAGGACCTCCTGAAGGGCGTGCTGAGGGCCTCCCTCGGGCTCTACGTCTACAGGGACGGGACGGTCAGGTTCGACGCGACCAACGCCCCCCTCACCCACTTCAGGCCGAAGGAAGTCTCGGTCCCGGTCGAGGTCCTCAAGGAGCTCGGTTACGAGAGGGACTTCAGGGGCGACCCGCTCGTCTCGGAGGAACAGGTCTGCGAGCTCCTCCCGCAGGACGTCGTCGTCCCGAGGAGGATGGCCGAGCACCTCTTCAGGGTCTCCAAGTTCGTCGACAGGTACCTCCAGGCCAACGGCCTCGAGCCCCTCTACGGCTGGTCGAGTCCCGATGACTGCGTGGGGGCCCTGGTCGCGACCATCTCCCCTCACACCTACGGGGCGGTCGTCTGCAGGGTGATCGGGTTCACGGACGCCGAGGTCGTCTACGCCCACCCGTTCGTCCACGCCGCGAAGAGGAGGGACTGCGACGGCGACGAGGACAGCGTCTCGCTCCTTGCGGACTTCCTCATCAACTTCAGCAGGCTCTACCTCCCCGACAGGGTCGGTGGCTCGATGGACGCGCCCCTTCTGGTCACGGTCGTCGTGGACCCTGCCGAGGTCGACGAGCAGTCCCACAACGTCGACGTCGCGACCAGATACCCGCTCGAGTTCTACGAGGCCGCGCTCTCGTCCGCGAAGGCCCCGGACCTCGCGGGGCAGATTCCCCTGGTGGGCCAGAGGGTCGGAGCGCCCGAGTGCCTCCAGGGCAACGGCTTCTCGGTCCCTTCGTTCCTCCTCTCCCACCCGGTCACGTCGTCCTCCTACAAGAGGCTCGAGAGGCTCGTCGACAAGATCGAGGCCCAGATGAGGCTGGCGGAGAGGGTCGCGGCCGTGGACCCGTCGCTGGTCGCGGAGAGGGTCATGGAGGTCCACGTCCTCCCGGACGTCATCGGGAACCTCAGGGCCTTCTTCATGCAGCGGTTCATCTGCAGGAGGTGCAACGCGAAGTACGCTAGGCCTCCCCTCAGGGGCGCGTGCCTCGTCTGCGGGGAACCCCTCGGCCTCACGGTCTACAGGGGGATGGTCGAGAAGAACGTGGACCTGGTGCTGAGGCTGATGGAGCGGTACGTCAGGGACCAAGCGATAAGGGAGGCGACGCTCGAGTCGCTGGGCGCCCTCTCGCAGCTCTTCGGGTCCGGTTCGCGCCCTCCCGAGAGGGGCAGGCAGACCAGCCTGAGGAGCTTCCTCTGAGCTCACCCGAACTTCAGGACCCTCGCGGAGAGGTCCCTCGCGTCGATCAGGGCCGCGGTCCCCACTGTCGGCTCGAGGCCGACGCTCCTCTGGAGCCTCGTCTGGCCCTGCCAGGTCCCCGAGTTAACCAGCCTCACGCCCCTGTAGCTCCTCACGGCCGCGACGTGGACGTGTCCCATCGCAAGGACGTCGGGGACCTCCTCGATGAGGAGGGGATCGCGCGGAAGGGGGAGGACCGGCGTAACCTCGACCGCCGGAGCCAGGTGCCTGCACCTCAGGAAGACCTCCATCAGGTCCCCGATGTCCTCCCTCAGGCCGCTGTAGGAGAACCTGGAGCTGAGCTGGATGACGTCGTCCATCGTCTGGCCGTGCGAGAAGAGGAGCCTCGCGCCCCCGAGCTCCATCAGGGCCGGGTTCCCCGCGTACTCGAACCTCCCCTCCGGGTCGAGGACCGTCCTGTACTCCCTCGGGATTGGGGGCTGGGGAAGGGCCTTCCTGACGGGCTCGTGGTTCCCCGGGATGTAGACGACCTTTACCTCCCTCGGGACCCTGGAGAGGAGCCTCCCAGCCTCCGCGAACTGCTCCCTCAGCGACTTCAGCTCCAGCTCCTCCCTCTGGCCCGGATAGACGAAGACGCCGTCGACGAGGTCGCCGTTGACGACGAGGTACCTGACGTTGAGGGCCTCCCACTCGTCCGAGAGCCAGTTGAGGAACTCCTCGAACGCCTCCCTCTCGAACTTCGAGCTCCCGACGTGGACGTCCGAGACCACGCAGACCCTGACGTCGGGGCCCCTGAACGCGTTCCTCGACGTCGAGACCTCCGGGAAGACGACATCCCTGACGACGATCCTCCCTCCCTTCCCCACCGCCCTCACCGCGACGACCATGTCCCTGGCGAGGAGCTCGAGCCTCTCCGTGAGCCTCCTGTCCTTGGCCGGCGCGAACGCGGTCCAGACGCCGCTCGGGTCCTCGAGCCTCAGGACGAACCTCCCGTCGGAGGACCTGACGTCGTTCACCGCGCACGCGGCGTAGCCCTCCTGGCCCGACTCCAGGAGCTCCCTGACAGACCTCAGCGCGAGCCCCCTCGCCTCGAGGAGCGACCTGAGCCCCGCGTACCTCGATGCCCTGTGGGCCTGGAACTCCTCGTAGGTCCCCTCGATCCTGAGGTCCTCGTAGGTCGGGGAGATGACCCTCAGCTCCGCCTCGGGCCTGACCTCCTTCGGCTCGACGCTCGTCGGGGTTTCCGGCCTCCCGGAGGGAACGAGCTCGGAGATCGTTCGCTCGTCGAGGACCGAGCCCCGCGGCAGCTTGGACCTGATCCTCGAGAGGAGCTCCTCGAGCTCGGACTCGGTCGCGAAGAGCTCCACGACCCTCGCCAAGGCGTCCGCGGTTATGCCGTAACCGGACCTGGAGAAGGACCTGACGACCCTCTCGGGCGAGAGCCTCCGCCTTCCGGCCGCGGCCATCCTTCGCGCCCTTCAGCCCTCCTTCTGGCTCAGGGGGACGTCCAAGGCCCCCGCGAGGGCCTCGTCGTGCAGGAGGACATCCTCGAGCTCGTGGACCGGGATGTTCAGCGAGATCCTCCTGGTCCTGCCGTAGCGGCCGTAGCTCACGACGTCGCTCGTTATCACGCCCAGCATCCCGAGCTCCGAGAGTATCGAGCTGACCCTCCTGTCGGTGAGGGGCTCGATCCCCAGGTGCTCGCAGATCCTCCTGTACTGCGCGTAGACCATGCCGGTGGTTATCCTCTGGACGCCGGCCCTGACGCACTGGTAGACCGAGAGGAGGATCGCCCTGCCGTGGAGGGGGAGGGTTGAGAGGGCCTCGTAGACCCTGCCCTGCTCGATCACGCCGTAGGCCTCCCTGACGTGCCTCTCCTCGACGACCGCCGAGCCCTCCCTCTCCGCGAGCTCCGCTGCGACCCTCAAAAGGTCGATCGCCCTCCTCGCGTCACCGTGCTCGGCCGCCGCGAGGGCCGCGCAGAGCTGGATCACGCCCTCGGAGATCGCGCCCTCGTGAAGCGCCATCGAGGCCCTCTCGCTGAGGATGTCGACCAGCTCGACCGCGGTGTAGGGGTGGAAGACGATCTCCTCCTCGCTGAGGGACGAGAGGACCCTCGGGTCCAGCATCTCCTTGAAAGTGAGGTCGTTGGAGATCCCTATCAGGGAGAGCTGCCCGCCCTCGGAGCCCTCGTTGATCCTCGTGAGGGCGTAGAGGAACTCGTCGCCGCTGGTCTTGACCAAGTGGTCGATCTCGTCGAGGCACGCTATGACGAGGGAGTTGGACCTGTAGAGGGCGTTCCTGAACCTGGAGAGGACCTCGGCCTTCGAGAGGCCGGTGAAGGGGACCCTTACGCCCAGGGCCCCGCAGAGCTCCGAGATCACCCTGTACTCGGTCCCGGAGAGCCTGCAGTTCACGTAGACGAACCTCAGGTCGAGGCCCTGCCGCTCCGCCTCCCGCGAGAATCTCTTCAGGACGTGCTTCGCGACCGCGGTCTTTCCCGTCCCTGTCTTCCCGTAGACGAAGACGTTGCTCGGCCTGACCGTCTTAAGGCTCGGCGAGAGGATCTCCCCCAGCCTCCTGACGTGCTCCCACCTGTGTGGAAGGTTCTCGGGGATGTAGTCGGACCTGAGGACTTCCCTGTTCCTGAAGGGCGACCTCCCGTCGAGCGTCCTCCTTATGAGGTCTTCCAAGGGGTCCTCCCGACCCCTGACTTTCAACTGAAACCGCTCCATGACCGGTGGAGAAGTCCGGGCGCGTCGGATTATAACGTGTAGTGAATGCATCACATACACAATATAACAGTATATTCCACGGATCCCCTCGAAGATCCCCTAAACACCACGTCATCCACGGGAAGCAAAGGGGAGGGGAGCCTTCACAGCCTTTCACAGCGTCGAGGGCGCGCTCGGAGACCCCTGAGTTTCCCTTGGAGGAAGTGCGGGCTCCACAGGCTCCACCGGAAGTGAAGGGGTGTCGAGAGGCCGGCCTAACTCGGGCAGGAGCTGCTGAGGATCCACTTCCGTCATGCTTCACGGTTCACAGCCGACGCGACGACGAGTCGAACCCTCCACCGACCTCCGGTGAAGCGGTGAAGTCCTAACGACGTTCGGGTCCTACTGTGGACCCGCTCACGGCTGCCAGGACTAACCCCTGAGGTAAAGGGACCAGATCCCCTCGCAGACGCCTCCGACCTCCCTCAGGAACGAAGGGCCGTAGTGCGCCAGGGTGTCCGCGGGAAGAGTGACGACCTTCTCCTCTCTGACGGACCTCAGGTCTCCCAGACCCCTCCCCTCCATGACCTCGAGGCCCTCTCTGGGGTTCGGGTGGAAGCTCTTCGACTCGAAGACGATCACGTCCGGGTCGAGCCTCCTCAGCTCAGAGGCGACATCGAAGACCTCGTGCTCTCCGACCTTCATGCCGTAGAGGTAGTCGACCGACCTGCCGAGAAGGACGTTCTCGATCCCCGCGACGTAAAGGGCGTGGGTGATGTGGTTGAAGTAGGCCGGGACGGTCGGGCCTCCGAGGTCGATCTCGACGTAGACCCTAGGCGGTCTCACGCCCGCGCCCCTCTCCCTCATGGTCGCGAGCCGGCCGATCTGCTCGACGCCGGACCTGCAGAGCTCCAGCGCCCTCGAGTTCTCGCCGATCAGGCCTCCGACCTCCGAGAACATCGAGAGGATTCCGTAGAGGTCCTTGGGGTAGGGTATCGGATAGGTGGGGTAGCCGAGCTCCAGGAGCTTCAGGAGGGCCTCCCTCTGGGCGCCGGTGGTGGTGAAGATCAAGTCCGGGCTGAGCTGACGCAGCCTCTCCTCGAGGACCACCGTGTAGCTCCCGACCTTCGGCCTGCTCAGCGCCTCCTTCGGCCTGTGGCACCACGACGAGACCCCGACGACCCTCTCGCCGGCGCCGAGCTCGAAGAGCGTCTCGGTGATCGAGGGGTTCAGGCTGACGATCCTCTCCGGCCTGTCCCGGAACTCGACCCACCCGACGAACGGGTTGTAGGCCCTCAAGCCCCGACTTCGAGCTCGGCCCCGGTAAAACGTCTTCCTCTCCGAAGCGGCGGGGAAAGGCTTGATAGCGGGAGGGCTCAGGCTGAGAAGGGCCGGTGCGGGAGGTGCGGAAGGGATCAGCGATAGCGCTGGCGCTCGTCCTGTTGGTCATCGTCCCGGATCCGGGCCCGTCAAACGAGTACTGGTGGGAGGCATACAGGTACGCGCTCCTCAGCGAGGTAGAGGAGGCCCTCGACGTCACGCCCGCGCCCTCCATCGGGCTGATAGGGGCCTGGAGGAAGAGCGAGATCTCGGTCCTGATACACCCGGACCAGAACCCGATCTACGCCGAGCTCGCGGTCGAGGCGGTGAGGTGGTGGTCGAGGTCGATCAGGGTCTTCACGGCCCTCTACGGCCACGAGCACCTGAACTCGCTGCGGCTGGTGACCTACGTGAGCGGCGTCAACGGCTCCTCGGGCGACATCACGGTCCACTTCGTCGGCGACTTGGGACCCAGGGTCTGCGGGAGGGCATACCTGTACGGCCGGGCGAGGGAGATCACCTACTCGAGGGTCGAGGTCTCCCTGAGGTGCGTAGGGACCGACGCGAACCTAATCAAGGTCGTGACCGCGCACGAGCTCGGGCACGCTCTGGGCCTCGACCACTCCGACAGCTCCGAGGACCTAATGTACCAGTACGTCGTCCGCGACTCGAAGCCCTCGACGCTGAACCTCTACGCCCTCGCGGTCGCCTACTCCTGGCTCCAGACGGGGAGCTTCAGCGTCCCGAGCTCGGTCACGCTCCCCTCGACGCTCCCGTACAGGTACCTCCTCGGCCCCGACGGGTTCCCCATCAAGATCAGAGTGAAGGTGATGACGCAGATAGACGACGGCCCTCCAACGCTCAGGCATGAGATACTGGTCGAGCCCGGAGAGCAGGTCAGCCTGACCTCGAGCGAGTTCATGAGCTCCGGTGACCCGAGGACGCGCTACAGGTTCGTCGGGTGGTACTCGAACGGCAGGGAGGTCTCCGGGAGCTCGACTCTGGTCTTAAGGCCGCGGGACCACATGACCGTGGTAGCGAAGTACGTCACGCAGTTCCTCGTCAGAATCGAGACTCCCGTCGCCGCGCGGGAGGAGTGGCACGACAGGGGCTCGAGGGTCGTCGTGGAGACGCCCGAGCTGATCGACTTCGGGAACAGGACGCGTCTGAGGTTCCTCGGCTGGGAGGGAGACGTGGTGGTCGAGGGCCCGCGGCTCGAGTTGACGGTCCAGCGGCCTGTAAGCCTGAGGGCGGCGTACGTCAGGCTCTACCACGTTAGGGTCGACCTCTCGGCGCTGGGGAGCTGGGAGGGCTGGGTGGAGGAGGGAAGGGCCCTGAGGCTCGAGGAGCTCACGGGCTTCTCTGTCCTCGACTTCGGGAACGGCACGAGGCTCGTGGGCATCGGAATCTTCGACCCGATCAGCAACGGCACCGTCACGGAGCTGGTCGTGAGGGCGCCGGTCGACGCGGCCGCGATGCTGGAGAGGCAGCACCTCGTGAGGGTGGTCAACGGCTGGACCGGAGATGTCAGGGAGCTCTGGCGGAGGGAGGGTGATCGGGCAGAGGTCGTCGCCGAGGAGTCCGTCGAGTTCGGGAACGGCACGAGGCTCAGCTTCAGGGGCTGGACGGGAGACGTCGTCTCGCCGAGCTCCCCGAGGACCCAGCTGGTCGTGAAGGGGCCGACGTCGGTCACCGCGAACTACGCGAGGCAGTACCTGCTGGTCGTGAGGTCCGATGTCCCGGAGCACGCGATGAGCTCCTGGCTCGACGAGGGCTCGAGGCTGAGGATCTCGGTCCCGGAGCAGGTCGTCCTGCCCGCCGGCGTCCGCTACAGGTTCCTCGGGTGGACAGGGCGGTTCGCTCCCGACTCGAGGGAGGTGGAGGTCATAGTGGAAGGCCCGGTCGTACTGGTCGCGAACTGGGTCGAGGAGGCGCTGGTCAGGGTGAGGCTCGGCGGCCTCGTCGGGTATGAGGGCTGGGAGAGGAAGGGATCGGTCCTCGCGGTCTCGGCTCCTCCGTTCCTCGAGTCCGGGGGCTCCGTCTGGGCGTTCGCGGGCTGGTCCGACGGCACCCTTAACCCGCAGAGGTCCCTGGTCGTGGAGTCGGCGGTCGAGCTGGAGGCGGTCTACGTCGAGCTGAGGCCGGTGTCCTTCACGACCCGTGGCCTCGAGGGAGGGTCGGTCCTCGTTGACCTCGGAGGGCCCTCGGTTGCAGTGCCCCTGAACGTCCCGGCGCTTCTGCCGTCCGGAGGGTGGTCCGTCGAGGCGGTCGCTTGGAGGGGAGCGGTCCTCCAGTCGGGAGGGCTCGAGGTCCACGAGTCCTCCGAGGGGGTCTACGAGGTGAGGCCCCTGAGGAGGTCGGTCTCGGTGAAGGCGGTGGACGTCTTCGGACTGCCCGCGCCGGGAGTCGGCGTGGAGCTCCTCAACGGGCTCGGTGTCGTCGAGCGGAGGGCGACCGCCGGCTGGGACGGAAGGGTCGAGCTCGAGGTCGTGGGGACGTCGCCGAGGGCGGTCAGGGTCGAGGGCCTCGGATCGCCGATGGAGCTCACCGGCTCCGAGGAGGAGGTCCTGAGGGTCCCGCTGGGGCTCTACGGCTGGTCGACGGTCGCTGCGGGAGCCTGGGCCGCGTCCTATCTGGCCTCCGGCGTCCCCAGAGCGAAGAGAGGAAGGAAGGACCCGGAGAGGACCGAATAAGGGCCGGGGGAGTTCAGGACCCGTTGTTCTGCTGCTCTCCCGAGGGCTGAGACCCCATCGGGGGGACGTACCTCATCAGGAGCTGGACCATCCCGGTCCCGACGGGCACCTCCTTCCCCATCAGTATCCTCTCCACGTTGCTCTTGAGGTAGTCCGTCTCGCCCCTCATCGCCGCCTCGAGGAGGGTCTGGACGCTTATCTCGAACGCGGCCCTCGCGAGGACGCTGCTCTTCAGCCTCACGACGCCGTGCCTCCCGATCTGCTTGACGGAGCCGTCGACGGTCATCATGTCCGCCACCAGCATGATGTGCCTCACGTCCACGTCGAGCCCCTGCTCCTTCAGGACGTTGACTATCTCGTCGATGATGAGGGCCCTCGCGGCCTCTATCCCCAGGACCTCCGCGACCTCGTGGATGTCGTTGGTCTTGACCCTCCTCGGGTCCACCTCCGGGACGCTCAGGACATCCTTCAGGTTGGAGCCCTCGGTCTCGATGTAGTACTCGTCGCCCTCCCGCTTCACGATGGCCTTCGTGATCTTCCTCAGGCCCTTCACCTTCGCCGAGAGGACGCTCTCCCTGAACGATGTCACGTCGGTGAGGTGCTCCTTCGGCACCGTGACCCTGAGCTCCCTCTCCAGGACCTGCGGGGAGTACTGCTTGAGGGCCGACTCGAGGTGCTTCCTGGTGACCCCGAGCTCCCTCATCGCCTCCGGGTCCAGCTTCATCACCAGCTGGCCCTTCCTCAGGTCGACGCTGAAGGACGTGACGACGTCCCTGAGGTAGGTGGACTGGATGTTCCTCGCGACCTGCTTCGCGAGCTTCGGGTCTGAACTGTGCGGCGGCCTCAGGTGGATCCTCATTATCGGGGTCGAGGGCTCCCTCCTCGCGTCGACGATCTCGATCAGCCTCGGAAGTCCCAGGAGGATGCTCTGCTCCCTCACCCCCGCGAAGTGGAAGGTCCTGAGCGTCAGCTGGGTCCCGGGCTCGCCTATCGACTGGGCCGCGACTATCCCGACGGGGTCGCCGACCTCGACGAGGCTCTGGAGGTAGGCCTGGTAGGCCAGCCTGAAGACCTGCTCGAGGACGTCGGAGGGAACCCTCTTGGCCTTCACCGCCCTGACTAGCTCTTCGAGCCACCTCGGCGGGATGAGGTCCCTGTAGCCCGAGGCGACCCTATCAACCTCCTCCTCGATCGCCGGATGACCGGAGGGTTTGGCCTCGCCGAGGACCTTCGCGACTATCACACTCGGGGTGAAGGGCATGCCGTGGTCGCTCTTCGCGGGGTCGACGCCGTCCTCGCCGTAGACGAACTGGACGATCCGCTTGGTGTCGGAGGTCCTGACCGAGCCGTCGAACTCGACGTAGAGCGACTCGAGCGCGTTGATCAGCCTCCGCTGCATGTAACCGCTCTGCTGGGTCCTCACCGCGGTGTCGACGAGCCCGTCCCTCCCTCCCATCATGTGGAAGAAGAACTCGATCGGGTCGAGGCCCGTGATGAACGCGTCGTAGACGAAGCCCCTGGCCGGGGGCGAGAGGTCGCCGGGCTTGAAGTGGGACAGGACCCTGTCGGTGAAGCCCCTGCTCGGCCTCTCCCTCCTGACGGCCTGCTGCCCGACGATCGCGGTCATCTGGTCGATGTTGAGGCTGCTCCCCCTCGCACCCACCCTGGCCATCACGACGATCGGGTTGGTCGGCGGGAAGTGCTTCCTTATCGTCGAGCCTATCCTGTCCCTGACCCTGGAGAGAAGCTCGAGGAGGTGGCCCTCGAAGGCCCTCTCCGGCGTCTGACCGGGTCCCACCTCGATCGTGCCATCGACGTAGCTCTTCCAGAGGTTCTGGTACTCCCGCTCCATCAGCTCGATCACCCTGGCCTTCTCCTCGTAGAGCCTCGGCGGGACCGTGAGGTCCTCGATGCCCAGCGTGAAGCCCCTGAGGTTGATGTAGGTGTTCGCGAGCCTGATCAGGGAGTTGAGGAACCTCGCGACCTCGTCGGGCCCGTAGTCCCTCGCGATCCTGTGGAGGAGGCTGTTGGGCCGCTCCACGCCGATCAGCGCCTTGTCGGCGTAACCCTCGACCAGCTCACCGTTCCTAACGACAACCCTGTCGTCCGGGCTGAAGGCGGCCTGACCCTCGTAGCTGAGGCCCCTCGGGAGCAGGAGGCTGAAGACCTGGGACCCCTTCCACCTCCCTTCAGACCCCTTCGGCGGGGGCAGAGGTCCGGAGTAGCCCGCGGCCGCGAGCAGGGAGCCGACGAACTGCTTGTCGAGCTCAGCCTTCGCGGTCAGCAGGTAGGAGGAGGTGAGGAAGTCCCTGATGGCGCCGATGATAGGTGCTCCGTACCTCGGCGAGATCACGTTCCTCTGGACCTGCAGCAGCAGTCTGGCCTCGGCTTGGGCCTCCTCGCTCTGCGGGACGTGGAGGTTCATCTCGTCGCCGTCGAAGTCGGCGTTGTAGGGCGTGCAGACCATCAGGTTCAGCCTGAAGGTCTTGAAGGGGAGGACCTTGACCCTGTGGGCCATGATCGAGATCCTGTGGAGGCTGGGCTGCCTGTTGAAGAGCACTATGTCCCCGTCCATCAGGTGCCTCTCGACGACCCAACCGACGTCTAGCTGCTCCGCGAGCTCGTTCAGGTCCTGGACGAACTTCAGCCTGATGATCCTCTTGTCGGGCCTCACGACGTACCTCGCCCCGGGGTAACTGTAGGGGCCGTTCCTGACCAGCTGCTTGAGCTTCTCCCTGTTCCAGGGCGTCACGGACTCGGGGACCGTGAGCTGCATCGCGACCTCTATCGGGACTCCGACCTCGTCGATGTCGATGTTCGGGTCCGGCGAGATGACGGTCCTCGCGGAGAAGTCGACCCTCTTCCCGGAGAGGTTGAGCCTGAACCTCCCCTCCTTCCCCTTGAGCCTCTGGGCCAGCGTCTTGAGGATCCTGCCGGACCTGTGCTGCGCAGGGGCCAGGTTCGGGACCTCGTTGTTGATGTAGGTCGTGACGTGGTACTGGAGCAGGTCGGCCAGCTCGATTATCACCGGGGACGGCGCCCCCGAGGCTATCGCGTCCCTCAGCCTCTGGTTGACCCTCAGGATGTCGACGAGCTTGTGGGTGAGGTCGTCCTCGGACCTGTAACCGGTCTCGAGGGTGATCGAGGGCCTCACGTAGACCGGCGGCACCGGAAGGACCGTCAGGACCATCCACTCGGGTCGGGCGCTCTTCGGGTCCAGGTCGAGGAGCTCCAGGTCCCCGTCTGGTATCTTCTCGAGCCTCTGCCTGACGACGTTCGCGGTCAGCCTCACCATCCCCTGCGCTGTCGCCTCGTAGAAGGTCATCGGCTTCTCCAGCTCGACCTTGACCTGCTTCTCGCCGCAGTGCGGGCAGACGTTGGCCGACATCGCGGTCTGCTTCGCCCTGTAGAAGACGTGCCTGTACTGCCTGTTCTCGGCCCTGAGCCTCTCGACCTCGGCCTTGAGCTTGGAGATCTGCTCTTCGGAGAGCAGGAGCCTCCCGCAGGACCTGCACGTCGACCTGAGGAGCTCGTGGATGACCTTGACGTAGCCTATGTGGATCACCGGGACTGCCAGCTCGATGTACCCGAAGTGCCCGGGGCAGTTAAGGTAGGTGTTCCCGCAGGTCTTGCACCTCTGTCCGGGCTCGAGGGTCCCTAGCCTCGGGTCCATCACGCCGGTCGCGATCGGGGCACCGTCCTCGTCGTAGGTCTCGGGGTTGGAGATCTCAGCGACGGCCATGCTCCGGATCATCTCCGGCGAGAGGAGCCCGAACTTGATCGCTGCTATCGAGCCCTTCACCATCTCAGGCCACCTCCTCCAGGACGACCTTCGGGTAGATGCCCATCGAGAGCAGCTCGTTCAGCAGCAGGTAGAAGGCGTAGGAGAGCGTGACCGGCTTCGCGGGCGGGTTCTTCCCGTGGATCGGGCAGACGAGCCTCTCCTGCTTCAGGTCGTAGTAGGCCGCGAGCCCGCACTTCTCGCAGAAGTAGACGGTGTACTTGTCGGACTGCTCGAGGAGCCTGTCGAGGAGCAGGTAGCTCGCGCCGTAGGCGAGGAGGCAGTCCCTCTCCATCTCCCCGAACTTCAGGCCCCCTCCCCTCGCCCTGCCCTCGGTCGGCTGGCGGGTGAGCATCTGGACCTGGCCCCTGGACCTCGCGTGGATCTTGTCCCTGACGAGGTGGTGGAGCCTCTGGTAGAAAGTGACGCCTATGAAGACCTCGACCTCGTACCGCCTCCCGGTGAGGCCGTCGTACATCACCTCGGTCCCGGTGCTCCTGAACCCCAGCTCCTCCAGCTCCCTCTTGATCTCCTCGAGGCCCTTCCCGACGAACGGAGAGCCGTCCACCGGCTCGCCCCTCAGCGCTGCGAGCTTCCCCGCGAGGCTCTCGATCAGCTGGCCGACCGTCATCCTGGACGGGAAGGCGTGCGGGTTGATGATGAGGTCCGGGACGATCCCGCTCTCGGTGTAGGGGAGGTCGGCCTGCTGGAAGACCATCCCGATCACGCCCTTCTGGCCGTGCCTGGAAGCGAACTTGTCGCCGATCTCGGGGAAGCAGAGGGCCCTGACCCTGGGCTTGATGAGCGCGTTGCCCTCGACGGTCCTCGAGGCGAATATCTCGTCGACGATCCCGACCTCTGAGGGCCTCACCGCCTCCGAGGCGTCCCTCCAGACCATCTCCCTGGCCGGCGTCCTGACGTACTCCTCCATGAACCTGGGCGGGCTGACGACCCCGACGAGGACCATGCCGTCGGTGACCTCGGACTCGGGGACCGCGAGGCCGTCCCTGTCGAGGACCCTGTAGTACTGCTCGCCCCTGTAGCCCCTGACGTTCGGGTCCGGCACCGCGACCCTGTCCTTCTCGCCGCCGAGGTACTGCCTGGCCTCGACCTCGTAGGTCCTGTAGCTCATCGTGACCGCGAGTCCCCTCTCGATCGCGGACCTGTTCAGCACGACCGCGTCCTCGATGTTGTAGCCGTATCCCGTCAGCACCGCGACGACGAAGTTCTGACCTATCGGCCTCCTGTCGAGCCCGAGGAGGTCCATCACCTTCGTCTTGACGAGGGCCTTCTGCGGGTAGATCATCACGTGGAGCCTGCTGTCGGTCCTGACCGGATACGAGATCGCGGGGAGGCCGAGGGCCTGCTTCGCCATCGAGGCCTCGTAGACGTTCCTAGGCGACTGGTTGTGGTTGCTGAAGGGGATGATCCCGGCCACGACGCCCATCATCATCAGCGGGCTTATCTCGAGGTAGTCGTGGGACTTGGTGACGTCCTCCGGCCTGAGGGCCGTGTAGGCGTTGTCCTCCTCGCTGGCGTCGAGGTACTCGATCACCCCCATCGCTGTCAGGTCCCTCGACTTCAGCGTCCCCTGCGCGACGGACTCGGCCATGTGCCGCTTGAGCTTGACCTCGCCGTCCTCAACGACCACCAGGGGCCTCCTGACCCTTCCCTCGTCGGAGTAGATGTAGACCTCCGAGAGGTGTTCGTACTCCCTGAAGAGGACGTTGACGGACTGGCTGACCTCGCCGCTCCTCCTCATCCTCTTCAGCTCCCTCACGAGCTTCCTCCCGTCAGGGTGGTACCCGATCAGCTCGTCGTTGATGTAGACCTTGGTCCTGAGCTCCTTCCTCCTCGCCGCCGTCCTCTTCTCGATGACCGCCATCAGGCTGACCAGCCCGAGCTTCCAGAGCCTCTCCCTGAGGCCCTCCTCTTCGTCCTTCAGGAGCGGCACCGTGACCTCTGCACCGAGGGCCAAGTTCTTGACCAGTCCCGCGTTCGCGCCCTCGGGCGTCTCGGCTGGACATATCCTCCCCCAGTGGGTCCCGTGGAGGTCCCTGGCCTCGAAGTGGGGCTGGCTCCTGCTCAGAGGGCTCTGGACCCTCCTCAGGTGGCTGACGGTCGCGAGGTAGTTGGTCCTGTTGAGTATCTGCGTGACTCCCACCCTCCCCCCGGGCCAGTTGCCCGTGGAGAAGGCCGTCAGGACCACGTCGTTCACTATCCCGGGCCTGATGAACGTGGAGAGCGAGATGGGCTGCCTAGTTACGAGTATCCTCTCGAGCTGGTACCTGATGTCCCTGATGAGCTTGTTGAGGGCGGACCTGTAGAGCTCCGTCAGGAGCTGCGACTCGAGCTTGAGCCTCTTGTTGGCGTAGTGGTCCTTGTCGTCCGGCTTCCTGATCCCCGCGGCCGTCTCGAGGAGCTTCCCTACCACGTCGCAGAGCATCACGGCCTTCTTGAACCTGGCCTCCTTGTTCGTGCCGAGGTGGATGAGGAAGTTGCTGTCGAGCATCTGCTCCGCCCTCTCGATCCTGTACTCCTCCGCGTACCCGAAGGCGACCCTGTTCCCCAGGAACCTCAGGGCCTCCTTCTTGTCCTCGATCCCCTCCGCCTCCTTGAAGCTCTCGATAAGCATCTCCTGGACCTCCGGGAGCGGCGAGACGAACTCCGCGATCTGCCTGTCGTTCTCCATCCCCAGGGCCCTCAGCATGACGATCAGCGGTATGCCCTTGTGGATCTTCGCGAAGAAGACCCTCACCGGCCCGCCGGGCTTGTAGGTGACCTCGACCTTGCTCTGCCTCCCGTAGGAGATCGAGATCACCGCGGCCGAGTACTGGACTCCTCCGTCCTGCTCCTTCGAGGTGATCAGGACCTTGTTGGGAGCTAGGTCCTCGATCGCGACTATGACCCTCTCGGAGCCGTTGATGATGAAGTATCCCCCCGGGTCGGTGGGGTCCTCTCCGATCGCGATGAGCTCCTCTTCGGACATCCTGCTGAGGGGACAGACGGAGGACTTCACCATGATCGGCAGGACCCCGATCTGAACCCTCTCGCTCCTGACGATCTCTTGGTCGTCGAGCTTGAGCGTGACCCTGACGTAGATCGGAGCGGTGTAGCTGATGTTCCTCAGCCTGCACTCGTTGGGCGTGACGTAGTGCCTCTCCGACCCGTCGACCTCCCTTATCGTCGGCAGGCCTATCTCGGGTTCCCTGAAGTAGAGGTACGCGACGCCCTGCTTCGTCTTGATCTCCTGGGGGCTCATGCTCCTGAGGAGCCTCTCGAGCCCCTCCCTGACGAAGTACTCGTAGGACCTGAAGTGGTGCGCGATCAGGCCTTCCTCCTCGACGATGGCCTTCGCGACGGCCCAGAGATCGTCGTGGGTGAGGGACTCAGGAGATGGCCTGGCCTTCAAGCCTCCTCCACCACCCTATAGTAGACGGTCAACCCTGCGGTAGGTGAGGTCCTCGTGATTTTTATGATATCGCCGGGCTTAGCGCCCATTTTCCTGACGACCGGGTCCGTGACCAGGATCTTCGGCAGCTGGTTGCGGGTAGCCTTGTAGCGGTTGAGGACCTGCTCGGCCTCTGCGCTGTCGAGGAGCTCGTGCTCGATCCTCCACCCCATCAGTTCCACGACGACCACCCGCTCGGCCTCGGGGGCCTTCGCGGGCTCCCGCTTCGCCGCGGGCTGGGGCTTGGGCTGCTTGGTTGACCTCCTAGGACGAGAGACTCCCCCCGAGGACGACAAGATCACCACCGCAGAACCTAAGAGGATTGAACCGATGGCCGTCTTATCAAGTTATTGGTCTCCGGGAAAGTCTTAAGTGTCCGGGGGCTCACGTGGTCGGGAGGCTGGCGTTCTTGGAGGTGCTTAGGCGCGAGGACGCGCAGTACGTCCTGAGGCCGGTCAGGGAGGAGGACCTGCTGGACGTGATGAACGTCAACAGGCTGACCCTGCCCGAGAACTACACCTACTCGTTCTTCCTCAGCGTCGCGAAGTCCCATCCCGAGAGCTTCGTCGTCGCGGAGCTCGAGGGCAGGATAGTCGGGTACGTCATGTGCAGGGTGGAGAGGGGGTTCTCGAAGTTCGGAGGGCTCCGGTTCAGGAAGCTGGGACACGTGATCTCGATAGCGGTTCTCCCCGAGCACAGGAGGAGGGGGATAGGTAGGGCGCTGATGCTGGAGGCGATCAGGGCGATGAGGGACGTCTACCGCTGCGACGAGGTCTTTCTGGAGGTCCGGGTCACCAACAACCCCGCGATCAGGATGTACGAGTCGCTGGGCTTCTCCGTCGTCGACACGATCAAGCACTACTACCTCGACGGCGAGGACGCCTACGTGATGGCCCTGGACCTCTCAGGCTCCCTGAAGTGAGCCGAGGCCTCCTCCAGGTCCTTGTGGGAGTCTATGGACTTCCAGTAGCAGTGCTCGTACCTGATCGCCACCAGCTGTCCCCTCGCTGCTAGCCTCGGGAAGACCTCCCTCTCGAGGTCGCCGCTCTCCGGAAGCTCCGCCAGCAGCTCGCCCCTGAGCGCATAGACGCCCGCGTTGATCCAGTACTCCCCGAGCATCGGCTTCTCCCTGAAACCCTTCACCCGTCCGGTCGACTCCTCGAGGTCGACGATCCCGTACGGTGAGGGCAGCGGCACGACCGCCATCGAGGCGAGGTAGCGCTCGGCTGCCGAGAGGACGTACGTCGGGTCGAGGTCGGTCAGGACGTCGCCGTTCAGGACCAGGAAGGACCTCTCTCCGGCGAGGAAGTGCTCGGCGTTCTTGAGGGCTCCTGCGGTCCCCAGAGGCTCGTCCTCGAAGACGAAGCCCAGCCTCACCCCGAGCCTAGCGCCGCTCCCCAGCTCCTCGACCATCTTCTCCTTGAGGTAGCCGGCGCAGACGACGACGCTCTTGATGCCGTGGGAGGCGAGCCACCTGATCTGCCACTCGATGATCGGCCTCTCCGCGACCCTCAGCAGCGGCTTGGGGAGCGTGTCCGTCAGCGGCCTCAGCCTCTTCCCGAACCCTCCCGCGAGGATGACGGCCTTCGTCATCACGGATCCACCTCGATGCCCGGAGATTTGAGTTTCCGCGCCGCTAGGATCGCCGGGGGCCGCGGCGACACGTTAAAGGCTGAGCCCCGACCCCGAGCGGGGTATGAGGTGGGCCGGGGCGGCCGCGATCGGCGCGGCCCTGATGCTCCTCCTGACCGTCTTCAACTCGTCGGGGAGCATCGGCGAGGGCTTCGGCCTCTCGCTGGCAAGGGAGGTGACGTTCAGGGTCCGGATGGTGGAGGACGGCCGACCGAGGCCCGTCGAGGGCGCTCTGGTGGTCCTGGGGCTCGAGAGGGGGGTGACCGGGGAGGACGGGACCTTCAGGTTCAGCGCGGCCCCCGGGAGGTACAGCTCCTACGTGAAGCTCCCGGACTCGAGGTTCGCGGTCGTGGTGCTGGAGGTCCGCGCCGAGAGGGACCTGACCGTCGAGCTGACGTTCGAGGTAAGGAGAATCAGGCTCGAGGAGGTGAGGCTGACAGTGGGCGACGACGGCACCAAGATCGAGGCCCTCATCGCGGTCCCCGAGGCGTCCCGCGCCTTCGCCTCCTCGCCGGTGATCGCCGCGTACCTCTCCGACGGTTCGGCCGTCAGGCTGGCTCCCTACAGGGAGGAGTTCGGCTACTTCGGACAGTCGCTGGTCCCGGGCGCGATTCAGGAGGTGGAGGTCGAGGTGGAGGAGAGGGTGGCCGCGGTGGTCCCAAGCAGCTCCTACGTCCCGGTCCAGCTGGTCGAGATCAGGATCTACTGACCCTCCGCTCGTAGGCCTTCAGCGCCGCCTCGCAGAAGCCCGTTAGGGTCTGCTGGGGGTCCTTGGACTTCACGAACGCCGACGAGACCAGCACTCCCACCGTTCCCAGCTCTATCGCCCTGTAGACGTCCTCCGGGGTCGAGATGCCCGCGCCGCAGAGGAGCGAGACGCTCGGCTCGACGGAGGCCAGCATCTTCACCGCGTCGGTGACGACCTCCGGCCTCGCCCTCGAGACCGATATCCCGGTCCCTATCAGCTCCGGGGGCTCGACCGCGACCATGTCCGGCCTCAGGGCTCCGGCGGCCCTGCTGGTCAGCGGCGTGTCGGCGCAGACGATCGACTTCAGGCCCTCCTTCCTGAGGAGCTCGACCGCGGCCGCGATCTCGGAGAGCCCTATCCTCCTCTCGGAGTGGTTCAGGAGGCTCCCCGCTGCCCCAGCCTCCCTCAGCGCGAACGCGGTCACGTGCCCCGTCCAGCTCCCCTCCTCGTAGGGATCGACGTGCTGTCCCAGGACGGGAATCCCGAGCCTGCCGGAGAGCCTGTAGACGTCGGTCGGCTGGACCGCGACCGCGACCGTGACGCCCAGCTCCCTCGAGACGGTCTCCGCGACGTAACCGAGCCTCTCTGCGCCGCTTCCCACCGCCTCCCTGTACGCCTTGAAGTTCAGAACCACCACGGGAAGGGTCCAATCTTTCACGACCGGTCGCCGAGCTCCTGCCGGATAAAGCCCATCCCGTTCCCTAGGTCTCGGACCGACGCCGCTAGCGAGGCTTAAATTCACCCCTCAGGTGGTCTGGCCCTCGACAGGGGGACCCTCCTGCCCATGCGGGAGGGTTTCTTCCTGCTCGGGGAAGGGAGTTCGACCCCCGGAGGTGAAAGGAAATGTCGGATGGCTTGGTGGATCCGGACTTAGCAGTCTCGTCTCTTGGCCCGAGAGGCGAGACCCGACGATCTAAGAAAGGAGGGACCACGAAAAAGCGCCGAAGGAGACCCAAAGCCCTCATGATCCAGATTTATCATGTAGCCCTACAGCTGATAGAACAAGGATACAGCGTCAAACAGATCGTGGAAATTATTTATGAAACCTTCGGGGTGACAATATATCAGTCAACCGTAGTAAGATGGATGAGAGGGGAGAGGTCGCCCTATCGGATGGGATTATCCCAGCGTCGGAGGTTCCGGTCACTCGACGAGCTGGAGCCGTCTCCGGAACTAGCCTATGTCATAGGCGTGGTCTTCGGGGACGGGTCAGTCTATCTGCTCCATTATAGACGTAAATGGGCATGTGTGATCCAACTAATTGTCCGGGATCTGGACTTCGCCATGTCCTTCGCACAGGCGCTGGCGAAAGTCCTGAACAGGGATCCTCCGCCGATTCTAGAAATGGTTAGAGACGGGAAGACGTTTTATGTCGTTAGAGTGCGGGACATAATATTGACCCAGCTTCTTATTGATAGAGACATCGAACGAATACGGAAGTTCGTCGAGCACGATGAACAGACAAAGGTCGCTTTCCTCCGGGGTTTCTTCGACTCGGAGGGAAGTGTCGGTAAGAGCGGCGTAATACTGTACAATACAAACGTCGATGTGCTGAGGTGGGCACAGGAGTTGTTGGAGGACCTAGGAATAATGTCCACAGGTCCGTACCTACACATACCAGCCGGCACATCAATGGAGATCGGAGGGGGCGTGTCTAGTAAGGACTGTTATAGGATCCGAATACGTAATGCCTGCCTGCCGCTGTTTCTGGAAAAGGTCGGGTTTTCTATTGAGAGGAAGCTGCGCAGGCTCGAAGAGATAGTAAGGGAGAGAATGCTCCGGCTGAGAAGACGTTGGCGAAAACCGAGAGACGATGAGGAGATCGTTGAAGAGGAAGTCGCTGAGGAAAAGGCTCCGAGTGTACCTCTAGTGAACTCCGACGGGGATGTCGCACTCGTGATACTTCCCGACGAGGAGGAGTAAATTTCGGTGCAGATGCTTCCGAAGAACTCTGAGGAGAATCCGACGAAGCGTTCCTCCTCTATTTTTCCCTCTTCATGGTTACCCTTATTGCATCACAGGATTGGTGGACCGGGCGGGATTCGAACCCGCGACCTCCCGGACGCCAACCGGGCGATCATACCGCTGATCTACCGGCCCCCTTATCGCATCTCTCACTCGGAGAATTTTAGTTTTAATGTAATCGGGCTTTCTCCGCCTTAATTCGTTCCTATGACTCCTGCTTTTTTCGTCTCACATCCTTTTGTGACGGGTTGACTATTTCGAGCCAGATTTCTCAGGAGTATCAACGCCGAAGTGATAATACTGTCGCTGTCAGGAAGCAAGGCGAACGCAACTTCCCGATCAACGCTCTTCAGAGACACTTTTCGGCACCTCTGAGACTGCGTTTTCCTCTCCAACCTCCTCATCTCTCAGTATTCACAGACATCTTCACAACTATAGCGTTTAGGTTTTCTCAACGAAAAAGCTGGTTGTTACCGTAAATCAGAAAAATCAATTTCAAGAACTTTCTGATGAGCTTTTTGAGCGAGACTGAAACACGATTTAGGGTTATCCGGGTGTCCCAAATCTCCTCACACAATCTGCTATTCTTCTAAGAGCCTGTTCTGTCCTTCCTTTCAAACGGTTTCTGTGGTGCAGGATAGGGAACCTTTGCAGACAGGGTATTTTACACCTATCTCTCCATGTAGAGCCTTGAACCACAGATGTTATACGCTCTAAAGCTTAGTGTCGGGATGTTTCCACAGCTTCGGCAGACCATTTCCCACCGAGCCGTCAAAACTCGAACAGTTACCCTCGAACCTCCCGTTCCACAAGCTTGAGACGACGTGAGATCTTTCTTGTAGTTCTCTAAATTATTATAATGTCACAAACTATGAACAGCCAACAACGAAATAATCCCAGATGACCTTATTGTAAACTATGTAAGCAGCCCAACCCGCGTCCGAAAATTCCACCTATCAACCCCATGGCTAATCCAAACCCAGAAGCCACCGAAACGACTTGCCTTTTCCTCCGGACAGGTTTAACCAAATGCTGCGACCAGTATACTGAAAGGAAGAGCGATCAACAAAACAACACTTAAAATCAGTCACTAATGCTAAAATAAAATTAGCTCTCTATACTGTATTCAACATTTTATAAAATAGTGTAAATGATTTTTCCGAATGCGTCGAGTATGCGATGTTTCGTCTACGTATTTAACAGGATAGGTCAACGTGCTCCGCTCTACGAGAATTTTATAAAATAATGATGGTTTATTCGATCGAGATCGCGACGACATCTATTTGTTAATGAATGTCACGGGCGATATGACATTTTCGACTCCTCATAAATACTCGCTGAGATGTCTCTTATCAAAGCCTTTATCATAAGTCGGAGGTCTGATCCTTGCTCATAATTAGGGCGGTACGGTCCCACAGTTATTCTTCGTCCTTTCCATAATGGAGCCCCCCTTTCTGGCTTTTCGGGCTGTATAATTCCTAATCCTCGCCCCCCGTTCCTTGTGATAAGCGAGAAGCAGGGTATGTCTGTTGGTCCGTCTCCTATGTAGATCATGTTCTTGAAGGGAATCCTTCTATTCTCCTCACTTATCGTGTCATTAACTCTACCAGGGTCACTTCGTAAAATCATCTTGTTAATGCCCTTGTTTATCGCGAACACAAATTTGTTTTTTTTTCCGTAAACGTTACTATCGATTTCGGGCATATTACACGACCGTTTTCATCAATGTAAAATGTACATCCATAATTTCGGTTACATAGGAGTTTAGAGGACTCGCCGTTATGACCTCTTCAAAACCTGAGCTAATAACATAAAACTCAATCCTTATGTCGATTTCGTACTCGTTGCTAATAGCTTTGACCTCATTCCTTAACTCATCGAAAAAGTTTGGAACTCCGGGATAAAATTTCAGATTTCGTCCTACTTTCTCAAAAAATCCTTTGTGAGTTTTGTACCTTTTTCCTTGGCCACATTTATGAATTCGGTCATATACGCTAGTGGCGGGTCCCAGCCATCTTTGACC
Source organism: Candidatus Caldarchaeales archaeon (assembly GCA_039630085.1). GTDB lineage: Archaea > Thermoproteota > Nitrososphaeria_A > Caldarchaeales > Calditenuaceae > Calditenuis. The sequence goes on along the minus strand of JBCNVM010000007.1, from coordinate 19,987 downwards.
TTGGGTTTTACTCTCTTTTTCCAGAAGTCCTCCAGAGGATCTTCTATTCCGATCTGCTTTAGACACGCGTCAGTGGTGTCCTCACACAGCGTATCGTCACAATCCATTATGAGGGCGATTGTATTATGGAATACTCTGCTCATTATTATAAACCCTTGCACGTAGAAATTTATAACTTTTTCTGTGAACTTACCTACCTTTTTTCGGAGTAATAAGGAAAGCCGGTGAGTAAATCTGGGCTCGAATCCCGCCCGGTCCACAGAACAGCCCTGCTCGTCGGCGAGAGGTCCGACTAAGGCTCCGGTCGGCTGATCGATTGGCGAAGGGCCCTACAGAGGGCTGTCGTGTTCAGATCCCGTAGGCCTCGGCGTATTTCCTCAGGGCCTGCTTGAAGGGCTCGATCGGCAGCTCGACGATCCCTGCGCCTATCTGCCCCACTCCGGCCTCCCTATGCGCTATGCCCGTGTCGGCCACAGGCGGAAGACCGAGTCGCAGAACCCTCCTGATGTCTATCCCAACTGGGGTACCCTCGAACTCTAGATAGGGGATCGTGAAGTAGCGGTGCCTGCCGTGACAGATCTTCGCCATCCTGTTGGTGATCTCGATCGCCGTCTTCGCGTCCCCGCCGATGAACCTCACGATCGCCGGGCTCGCCGCCAAAGCGGCCGCACCGAGCCCGACTGTCTCGGTTATCGTGCTGTCGCCTATGTCGGGGTTTGCGTCGGACTCGCTGAACCCTGAGAAGTACAGACCCCTAGGTATGGTCGCCGGAGCTGTGAACCACTGGTCTCCGAGCCCGCTCACCCTGATGCCGACGTCCGTGCCGTTCCTCGCGATCGTGGTCACGATCGTGCTGTACTTGACGCCGTGGGCCCTATCGGCCATCAGCTTGCAGGCCGCCATTGCCATGTTAAGGAAGAATAAGATGTTAGAGTCGATCGTCTTAAGCACAATTTTTGCTGTCTCTTTGTCAGTCGAGTCGATAACATAGGACGATATCTCTCTGTAGAACAGGGAAGTCGAGGCAATGTTCCGGTTGTGACACTCGTCGCCCATATGGACCGCCTGGGCCATTATGCTCTTCAGATCCATTCCCCCCTTATCACGGACGTACTCCTTCACCGCGTCGGAGAGAACGGGGCCGACGACCTCGTTCAAGAAGCGGAGGCGGTCCAAAACGTCGGGGGAGTAGGCGCCGTACCTCATGACCTTACCGAGCCCCTCGTTGAGGTTGCTGTAAGTCCTCAGGTCACCGTCCCTGACCACGAAGACCTTCATCGACGGCGAGATGACGCCGGCCATGGGACTGACCGCCGAGTGATGGTGATTGGGCTCGAGGACTATCTCACCCCTCTCCGCCAGCCTGATCGCCTCTCTCTCGTTCTCGGCCCAGCCCTCGTAGATCGCGGCTCCGATTATCGCGCCCCTCAGGGGGCCGCTGGCCCTATCCCAGCTAATCGGCGGGCCCGCATGCGTGAGGCATTTGTCCTTCGCGAGGAAGGGTATGACCTTCCGCGCCTCTACGATGTCCACGAGGAGGGGCCTCGCCTCCATCATCAGATCGAGGCACTTATCGTTCGCCCTCTCGATCTCCTCCTTAAGCGTCTCCATGCCTGCTCATTCCGAGGTGAGGGCCACCACTCGGCAGTACGCGCTCTCTCCTCCCTCGAACTTGAACGGCAGCGCTATGATCAGGCACCTCTTGTTGACGACCTTGTCGATGTCCCCTCCTAGGTTCTCGACATGAAGGATCATCCTCGGGAAAAGCATCGTGTGCATCACCTGATAGTTCTCGGGCCAGGGCAGCACCTCGTCGATCTTCTTTCCCCACTTCCTTTCGGCCTCCGCTACCAGGTCGGGCCTCGCCCTCCTGACGACGGTGTTCAGAGGGTGGTCCTGCGACATCGCGTCGACGCCGAGCCACCTGATCCTCTTCTCGATGCACCACCTCGCGAACCTGATGTCGGGGCCCGGGTGCTTACACATGTACCGCACTTCGTCGGGCTCGGGACCGCACCACGCGTAACGGCTGTAACCCGTGTAGATGAGCAGTATGTCGTCGGGCTTTATCCGGAGGCCTGCCTCCCTCGCCGCCTCCTCGATCATGTCGCTTGTGTAGATGTCGTAGTCGCCGACGCGCTTGCTGATGTCAACTATGATCCCCTCCCCGATGAAGTAGCTGACGTCGATGCTGGCCATGTCCTTCCCTCCCGTCATGAAGTGCAGCTGGCCGTCGAAGTGCGTACCCGTGTGAAGCGGTCCCTCGATGTACTGCGCGTTGACGCCGTGCTCTCCGAGCCTCTTGATCCACGTCCATTTGAACGGAGGGTAGTACATGAAGGGCGGAGCTCTCGCGCTGGTCGGCTGGGATAAGTCATATATTTTTACCTTTGACAGATCTACAACGGCAGACATGGTCGCGATCATCACGCCTCGGAACACTAATATAAATATTGCACTTTCAGATCGCATCGATTGTGGGTTCAACTGACGTAATCAACTTGGTAGTGCAAGGCCTTTATCGGGATTCGGTGCAGCTGATGGAAGCCTCCGAGGCGATCAAGAGGCTGCCCGGGGTGATCGAGGTCGCGGTCGTCATGGCCACCGAAGCCAATAAGGAGCTCCTGAGGTCGCAGGGGATCCTCACGCCGGAGGGCGACCGTGCAGGACCAAACGATATCGTGATCGCACTTAAGGGAGTCGGGCTGACGGAAGGCGTCCTGAGGAAGGCGAGAGAGGTCCTGTTCCAGATGAAGCCCCGGACCGCCAGATACGCGAGCATAGACGACGCTCTGCACGAGAACCCGGACATAAGAATGGCATCGATATCGATACCCGGACAGCACGTGAAGGACGTCGCATTCAAGCTCCTCGAGAGGGGAGTCAACCTCTTCGTCTTCAGCGATCACGTCCCGATAGAGGTGGAGGTAGCGATGAAGCGCGAGGCCGCCGCGAGGAACCTCCTAGTGATGGGGCCGGAGGCCGGGACTTCGATAATTGGGGGCGTGGGCTTCGGGTTCGCGAACAGGGTCATCAGGGGCCCGGTGGGGATAGTGGCCTCATCCGGCTCAGGCATCCAAGAGTTGTCGGTCATACTACACGACATGGGAGTGGGCATCTCTCACGCGATCGGAGTGGGAGGACGCGACATGACCAGAGCCGTGGGAGGGCTGATGACGCGCGAGTCGCTGAGGCTCCTCGACGGAGACCGGAGCACGAAGGTCATCGTGCTGCTGGCCAAGCAGTCAGATGCGGAACTCGTGAAACGGGTCCTCGAAGACGCGAAGATCGGCAAGCCCCTGCTGCTCTGCCTTCTCGGACACAAGGAGAAGATCAGCGAGCACCCGCAACTCCCCACACTCCACGCGACCGCGCTGAAGGCCTGCTCTCTCGTCTCACCTCAGGCTTACAGCAAGGCCCTCTCGGCACTGGAGAGAGAGGTGACCTCGCTCAAGGAGAAGGTCGACGGAGGAGGTCATCCCCGCGGATTCTACTGCGGCGGAACGCTTGCGACCGAGACGGCATTCCTGTGGAGCGAGGCGGGGATCGAGGTCTATTCGAATTTGGAGCTGCCTTGGACGAAGAAGCTAGACGATCCGCTGCGCTCTAGGGGGGCGACCGTGGTTGACTACGGGTCGGAGGAGTTCACCGCCGGAAGAGTTCATCCGATAATAGACCCGTCGCTGAGGAACAGGCGGATAACTCAAGAGCTGGCATCACCAGAGACAGGATCGATCGCGTTCGACCTGATCATCGGGTACGGAGCTCCCGTGGACGCAGTCTCGAGGACCTTGGAGGAGGTCGGGCCTGCGCTAGCGACCGGAGAGCGCAAGAGGGTCTCGGCGAGGGTCGTCGGAACCGGCGAAGACCCCCAATGGGATCAAACACGGGAGCTCTCGAAGTACCCGCTCATAACCACCGGCTCCAACGCGGTGACCGCGGCGTTCGCAGCGGCGTGCGCGGAGGAGGACGCATCGGTGCTCCATCACTTAATCGAGAGGTTCGTCCTGAGTGAGGTGACATGACGCCGGAGAGGATCGGAAAGGTGCTCTGCATCGGCGTGTCAATATTCTCCGAGAGCCTCCGAAGTCAGGGTGTGGAAGTCGTCGACGTCGAATGGAGCCCACCTGCGGAAATCGAGGACGACCTCAAAAACATATTAGACAAACTCCTGTAATACAAAAACAACGTCTCAAAAAGCCCTGTCAAAACGGCAAGCCCCGTTGAGCTGCCCATCCTAAGTGAACTCATCACATGTGGAGTTGGGTCAGACCCCTTTGCGATCGAGGCACAGAGCGACATGACCGAAAGGAATGTGCACCCGTGAAGGGAGTGCTCCATCATTTTCCAGCTGGGCCACCTCGAACGCGACTTTGCGAACTCTACGAGCGGACGGAAGTCAGATTCGCGGCCAAGTAACTTGAAGGCCACCATGACCCCCGAAACGAAGTCGTCGCCGACCGGCGTGTACCCCCTGCCCTTTCCGACGACCTCCTTAAGGGACTCGCAGAGAGCGTCGGCACTCGCGCTGCTCCTGAGGATCTCTACGCCTCGCTCCACAACCGGGTCGCGCTCGTCGACTGAAGCGAGCGCCCGGAAATAACTGATCGCCGAGCTCAGGGACTCTGGGCTGAGATCAGAGCGGCCCGTCACCCTCGAACAGAGACCCCGTACCCTCAACGGCACGCGGAGCTCAGCTCCGATCGTCAGCGTCGACCGCTCGATCGAGACGCGGTCGCCCACTTCGATGACCTTCCTCAAGTCCTCCCAAGAGTCGAAGAGGGAGACCGAATAGCGCGTCAGAGGTCGATCGGTCAGTATCACAACATCCTCGGAGGGCGTCCTCACGTATGCCGCCCTGCTCCCCAGAGCCTCGACGGTTCCGCCGCCTTCCGACAGCAGCCTGTAGCCCTCGTCGTAGCTCAGCGCGCCGGACTTCATCGCGCGCTACGCGTTCCCTCTCCGGGAAAAAGGTTCGCGAGTTCGGCCCGGAGACCGCGCAAAGAATCGCATCATGACGGCGTTCGAGGCGAGCCCTGCTGCAGCAGTGGAACGGGAAGACGCGAACCGCCTCCGATGTGGCATACGACTGCAAAACTATTATATCAAAGAATAAACATAAATAATAGAATCAATGACCGGCGTCATATGAAGAAAATTATAGGAGCCTCCGTACCTAGACTGGAGGACGGGAGGCTTCTATCGGGCAAGGGCCTGTTCGTTGACGACATCGTCCTCCCACGAATGCTCTACGCTGCAATCCTGAGAAGTCCCCACGCCCACGCGAGGATAGTCTCGATTGACAAGTCGGGGGCCGAGAGGCTGGACGGGGTAGCGGCGGTCTACACGGCCGAGGACTTAGGGCCCCTGAACGGACCGCTTCCACCCTCGATCACCCCGCTGCCTCAATATCCGATACCCTACATGAAGACCCACTACGCGCTAGCGAAGGACAAGGTGCGTTACGTGGGGGAACCGATCGCGATGGTCGTAGCCGAGGACAAGTACGTCGCAAGGGACGCGTTGGAGCTGATATCTGTGGAATACGATCCGCTGGAACCAGTCGTTGACGTTGAGAGGGCGATTCAGCCCGGGTCTCCGCTCGTACACGACGACGTGCCCAACAACATAGCAGCCCGACATAGGGTGAGGGTCGGAGACGTCTCCGAGGCCTTCCGGCGCGCAGACCTCGTGATAGAGCAGCGAATCGTCTTCAACAGGGGCGCGGGGGCATCCATAGAGACCAGGGGTGTGGTGGCGCACTACGACGAGAAGTCGGGTTATCTGACGGTCTGGGACTCCACCCAAGCCCCAATTCCGATCCGGAACGGACTCGCGAAGCTGTTCGGCATTCCCGAGAATCGGGTGAGGGTGATAGCTCCAGACGTGGGGGGTGGGTTCGGCCCGAAGATCATGCTGTTCTACCCCGAGGAGATCTTAGTCCCCTTCGCGGCGATCAGGCTGGGCCGTCCGGTCAAGTGGATAGAGGAGAGGCGGGAGTATATGGTGGCGGCCAACCAGCAGAGGATACAGGTCCACTACGTGAGGGCAGCCTTCAGCAGGGACGGGAAGATACTAGGACTGAGCGACAGTTTCCTAGTCGACACTGGAGCTTACACACCCTATGGAATAATGGTGCCGATCATCACAACAGGGACGATGCCCGGACCATACAAAATACCCGCGTTCGACGTGGAGTTCGCGTCGGTCTACACCAACAAGACCATCGTCAGCCCGGTCAGAGGCGCCGGAAGACCGGAAGCCGTTTACGTGATGGAAAGGATGATGGACGTGGCGGCGCACAGGTTGGGACTTGACAGGGCCGAGATAAGGAGGCGGAATATCATCCAGCCCAACGAGTTCCCGTACGACACCGGGATAATCTATCAGGACGGAGGGCCGGTGAAGTACGACAGCGGGAATTACCCGCTCCTCCTCGAGACGCTCTTGGACGCGATAGACTACAGAGGCTGGCCCGAACGCAGGGAGAGGTACAGGAGAGAGGGCAGGTTCGTCGGGCTTGGGCTCGCGCTCTACGTTGAGGGAGCCGGAGTGGGCCCCTACGAGATGGCCAGAGTGACCGTGACGCCGTCCGGCAAGGTGAGCGTCGCAACGGGCGTCGGGACCCAGGGTCAGGGCCAGTCCACCACCTTGGCACAGATCGTCTCCGAGGCGTTGGGAGTGAGCGTGCACGATGTGGACGTGGCCGTCGGGGACACTGCGCAGATGTCATGGGGGGTGGGCACATTCGCCAGCAGGTCTGCCACCATAGCCGGAAACGCGGTCTACCTGGCAGCAATGGAGGTCAGGAGGAAAGCCGCGGAGCTCGCGGCGCAGATCCTCGAGACCAGTCCCGACGACTTGGAGTTCAGGGACGGACGGGTCTACGTCAAGGGGGTACCGGACAAGTCGATGGGCCTCGGAGAGCTCGCCGAGCGCGCCCGTCCCCTGCGGGGCCTGATAAAGCGAGAGCCGGGGCTCGAGGCCACGAAGTACTTCAGCCCGGTACACTCAGTGTTCTCGTCGGGAGGAGCAGCGGCCGAGGTAGAGGTCGATCCGGAGACGGGCGCAATCACGATACTGCGGATGGTCGTGGTCCACGACTGCGGAAAAGTCATAAATCCGATGATCGTAGAGGGCCAGATCCTCGGAGGCCTTTCAAACGGGATAGGGTTCTCTCTGCTCGAGGAGATCGTGCACGACGAGAACGGTCAGCCTCTGACAGCGAGCTTCGCCGATTACCTCGTTCCGACCTCAGTCGAGACGCCGAACGAGATAATCATAAGGCACATCGAGACACCGTCCCCTCTCAACCCGCTGGGGGTGAAGGGCGTGGGAGAGGCAGGGGCTATACCGGTCGCCGCGGTCATCGCCTCGACAGTGCAGGACGCACTCGACAACTCCGTCATCCCGTTCGAGAGCCCGCTGCAGCCCCACAAGCTTTATGAACTTATTCGTCGGCGAAGATATTAGTTAGTGTAAAAAGGTTAAATAAAACCATCGGAGCGCGTTTCGCGTGACTAGAAGGGTAACGAGAAGGGAGGCCATCTCGACTGCCGGAAAGGTCGCGGCGGCCGCCGTTGGCGCTGGAGTCGTGGGAGCTGTTGGGGGATACTTCGCTGGGGGCTCTGCAGCTCCAGCTCGGACTGTGACCGAGACGAGGGCCTTCACGACAACCGTGACCCGTGAGGTTCAAGCGACCAATAAGGTCGTTCTGGGGATGGTCCTAGGAGGATACGTCGAGGGCTCGACGTGGGACGGGCGCCAGGTGATGGCCGCGGAGAGGCTGAAGAAGATCTACAACTGGTTCGACTACGTCCGCGACGAGGGTGTTATCCTGAAGGGCAAGGACCCGATATCGTCGGCCAGGGACCTGATCACCGTCAACAAGGCCAACGTGATCTTCGGGAGCTGGGAGCCCGCGGCAGTCCCCGCGTTCCACAGGATAGCCGACGAAAACCCCAACGTCTACTTCCTCGGCATCGTCGGGAGCGACGTCTCTTCGAGAAGGAACTTCATGAGGGTTTTCATCAGACAGTATCAGGCGATGTACCTCGAGGGACTGATCGCAGGCGCCATAACGCGCAAGAACAAGATCGGCATAGCAGTGGGGCCGGCAGCCGTGCAGAACTTCAGGAGGATGGCCGCGTTCTACTTGGGGATCAAGGACGCTAACCCTAACGCGACGCTGTACATCAAATACGTCGGCGAGTGGTTCGATCCGCCCAAGGAGAAGGAGGTATCGCTTGCGTTAGTGGACGCCGGGGTCGATGTCCTGACCCATTACACGGACTCGGTCGAGCCCCTCAGGGTCGCGGAGGAGAAAAAGATCTGGTTCGTAGGTAAGGACACGGACGTGGTGGGACTCTACAAGTGGTCTACCACCGACACGGTTGCCGTATCCTTCGACACCAGATGGGAGGTCCTCTTCGACCGGATCCTGAAGGAGTACCTCGCGGGCACTACTAACCCCGACAGGATCTACTTCTTGGGCATGAACACACACATCTCGCTGCCGGAGAACAATCCGATCATGCCAGGCCAGACCAAGTTGCCGGCAGTCGACCTACAGAACGATATGAAGGTGGGGCTCGAGGCGATCAGCCCGAAGGCGAGACCGCTCATCCCCGAGAGGGTACTGAAACTCATAGAGCTCAGGAGGGCTCAGATGATGAGCGGCGCTTGGGACCCGTTCTATGAGAACGAGCTGGTCAGCAGTGGCGAGGGGATCGAAATACCGCAGCTCAACCTGAAGGTACCTCCGAAGGGTACCGTGGTGAAGCCCGCAAAAGAGATGCCGACAGACGAATTTCTACTCGCGAGGCTCAACTTCATGCTGGACGGCATAGTGCTGCTGAAGTAAAACAGAGTCACATACGCTCAGGATCATCATTCTTTTATGTATGGTTGTCCGAGCGCTTCAGGTTTCAGCAGAGCCCATTTCCTCCTGAACCGCTCGGTCGAGATTATCGTGAGTATCACTACCGTCACCAAGAACGGAAGCATTCTGCTAACAGGTAGAGGGACTGGGAAGCCGGGGACGATGGACTCGGGCGAGATCGCGAACTGCCAGACGAAGCCGAAGGCGAGCGCCCCGGCGAGCAGTATCCCTGGTCTCCAGAGCGAGAACATGACCAATCCGAACGACAGCCATCCGAGTCCTTTTGTGGGGAGATGACTCCAGGCCCCGAGGTACGAAAGGAGCAGGACCGATCCCGCGAAGCTGCCCAGCGTGCCGCCGATAATCGTGCAAACGTACCTTATCCTACTGACATTGACGCCGGAAACCTCAGCGGCCGCGGGATTCTCCCCCACGGACCGTATCTTCAAGCCATAATGCGTTTTGTTCAGCACGAACCAGATCACGAAAACTACGGCGAGCGCTATGAATAGGGCAGGAGTTAGACCGGCTATGCGCGGGACCGAAGTCCGGAGAGGACCAGTATACCTGTCAGCCCAGTAAGTTACGAAACCCATCGCGAACAACCAAACCCCCATTCCACTGATTATCTGATTGACCCTCAAAGAGACCGACATCACGGCGTGGAAGAGTCCCAGAAGGGTCCCCACGAGCGAGCCTGCGATGAAGCCCGGAAGCGGACCGAAGAGCTGAGCGGTCATGAACGACGTCGCCGCGCCGAACAGCATGAGGCCCTCGATACCGACGTTGATCACGCCCGACCGCTGGACGAGGAGCTCGCCTGCGGCAGCGAGAAGCAGGATCGTTGAGACCTCTAAGACCCTAGTGGTGAAGGGCCAGATCGCCGGAGGTAACTCGATCATTTCCTGATCACCCGCATCCTGTAGTTGTAGAACAGTTGGAAGGCGGCAAAGGTAATCGAGATGATCCCCAGCAGCAGGAAATCTAGCCCGAAAGGCAGTCGCAGCCTCCTCACCAACACGGTCGAGCCGACTATGACGGAGCCCATGAAGAGGGAAGCCGGTATGGCGGGAATGGGATTGAGCAGGCAGATCAGCCCGATTATGATGCCCCAGTAGGTCAGATCGCCTATCGCTTTGTAAGCCTCCGGACGCGGAATCATGTAGTATGCCGGATCGCCCGCCCACATGTGATAGCCGGCCAGACCAGCTAAGGCACCTCCTATGCTCATCACGAGGACAGAGACCCTGAACTCCTCTATGCCGGCAATCCTCGCGGCTACGGGGCTATATCCTAGGACCCGGAGCTTGAATCCCAAGGTCGTCTTGGTGAGGAAGAGGAAGACGAGCACTGCGAGTGCGACGATGATGTAGCTCGTGATGGGCGTTATGGAGATGAACGGAGCGTGAGCGGACGTAGGTAGCGGCCTGCTCGACGACTCGGCGATCCCAGCCCACGGCCCTCCGACCACGAGCATGTATACGATCCAGAACGCTATGTTGTTGAGCATGAGCGTCACTACCACCTCGTTGACGTTGTACCGACCGCGTAAGAACCCAGCGATGGCGCCGTAGAGTGCCCCTCCGCCCATTGCCCCCACTATCATGAGAAGCATCAGGACCTCTGAGGAGTAAGTCGAGAAGGTGTAGGCTAAGAAGAAGGCCCCGATGGTGCCGAGATAGAACTGCCCCTCCATCCCCACGTTCCAGAGCCCTGCTCTCAACGGGATGATGAACGCGAGGGTACACAGAAGGATCAGCATGGACCTGTGAAGGGTCAGCGGGAGTCCCAGCTTGGGATCGAAAGCGAACGAGAACATGTTCTGGTAAGCCACGAGCGGATCGGCGCCCTCGTATATCAACACGCTGCTGAACAGAAGGAACGACAGCACTATCGAGTAAAGCGATATCCTGACGGCCCTCCAACCGGATAAGGTGGGGAGCCTCTCCAGCTTGATCCTGAAATGGGTATCACTGAGCAAGGCCCTTCTCCCTCCCCGCGTGGGCGCCCGCTATCATCGCCCCTACTTCCTCCTTCCGGAGGGCCGTGTTATCAAGAACGTCGACGAAACGCCCCTCGTAGACGGGGGCGACCCTATCGCTAAGTTGCAGTATCTCGTCGAGGTCCTCCGAGATCAGGATCACGCCGGCACCGCGCTGCTTGCACTCCAGCAGCTTCCTCCTTACGTACTGGGCGGCCGCCACGTCGAGCCCCTGCGTCGGGAGGTTAGCTATGACGACCTTCGGGTTCCTAGAGAGGACCCGGCCGAGGATGAGCCTCTGCAGGTTTCCGCCGGACAAGTGCGATGCCTTGGCAGTGGGCCCGGGAGCGACAATGCCGTATTCGGAGATGATCTGTTCCGTTAGCTCCCGAATGAGCTTGTAATTGATGAACCCGCTCCTCGACGCGGCACCGTCGTAGTAATACATGAGCAACACGTTGTCGACTAAGCTCAGTTCGCCGACCGCCGCAACTCCCAACCTCTCCGGCGGGATGTATGCGATCCCCATCCGCAACCGCTGGAGGACGGAGGACTTGGTGATGTCGCGGTCGTTGTAGAGGATCCTGCCGGACAACGGCCTCCTCAGGCCGAAGATGGTCTCTGCCAGCTCATGCTGTCCGTTCCCGCTGACGCCCGCTATGCCGAAGATCTCGCCCTCGCGCAGCGAGAAGGTGACGCCGCTGAAGGCCACGAGACCCTTGTCGTTCATCGCGGAGAGGTTCTCGACCCTCAGGATCTCCTGTCCTAACCTGGAGTCCTGCCTCTCTATCGAGAGAGAAACCTCCTTGCCGACCATGTACTCTGCGAGTTGCTTGGCAGTGGCCTCCTTGACGTTAAGCGTCTTGACCACCTTCCCCCTCCTGAGGATGGTAACCCTGTCACACGTCGAAAAGACTTCCGGAAGCTTGTGGGTCACGAACGGGACCAGAGTGATCTTCTCTCTCGAGAGGGCCTTGAGGGACTCCAAGAAGCTTTCGATCTCGGGCGGCGTGAGCACGGACGTCGGCTCATCGAGGATCAGTATCTTAGCCCCCCTGTAAAGGGCACGGACGATCTCGACCAGCTGCTTCTCCCCTGCCGAGAGCTGCCAGACCCGCGCGTCGAGGTCAAGGTCGAACCCGAACCTCCTGCACAGCTCCTCCACCTCGGCCCTGCTCCTCTTCCTGTCCAGAAGCCACCCTGTCTTCGGGTGTCCGATTATTACGTTGTCGAGCACGGTGTGCGCGGGTATTAACTTCCTGTTCTGATGGACCATCCCGACGCCCATGTTTATCGCATCGAGGGGCGACCTGAAGACGACCCTCCTGCCGTCCAAGTAGATCTCCCCTTCGTCGGGCTGTATAAGCCCGAAAAGTATGTTCATGAGCGTCGTCTTACCAGCTCCGTTCTCACCAAGGATCGCGTGGATCTCCCCCTTCCTCATCTCAATGTCCACGTGGTCGAGCGCCACGACGCCGTTAGGGTACCTCTTTACTAGACCCCTAATCTCTAAAATTGTCCCCGAGTTGTTCTCCTTCATCCTCGGTCAAGACGTAGCCCAGTATACGAAATATATGTATATTCTCCGAGATCGATGCGGCCTACGACCCGACGTTCCAGAGCGAAGTGCCTTGGTCTAATTCAGAGTATCTGGGGGTATCTCAAGCATCGATCACGGAGCGTCGACCCCGATCCCCAGCAACTAGCCCTCGATGAGGCACCGGTCAGAGTTACGACGGGACGACGACCTTCAGTCGACGGGCGTCTTTAGAGCCCGGAATTCTCACGCCGCGCTCCGCGGGGTCGACACCGATGCGAGGTGACCGCCGAGCGATGCCTTATCTCCGCGCCCTGAACGATAGCCTCGAGATGGCCCTCGTCGCCGACCTGCTGGCGGAGTGGCTGAGAGAGAACTCAGGCTCGCTGGAGAGGGACCTGAGGGGCAGGAGGGGCCCGCTCTCGGAGGAGATCGGGGAGAGGGCCAGGAGGCTCTGGGTTCCCGCGGATCTCGAGGGCCGGAGCACCGGCGTCGATGCGGTCGCGGTCGACGGAGGGCTGATGAGGCTCAGGCTCGGGAACGGAGGGGCGCTGATCGTCGCGGCAGCGTTCGCGGTCGGGAGGAACATCGAGGAGAGGGAGGTGAGGTGCGAGGTGGCCTATCCGCCCAGGGCCGACTACGCGGGGCTGCTGATGAAGGTCCTCGAGCTCAGGGTGGCCAGGAGGGCGCTGGGGTGGCTTCCGGGGGGCGGGCTGCTCCTCCTCGACGGCTCCCTCTACGGCCTCTGCTCCGCGCTGCCGATCACTCCCGCGAGGGCGCCAAGGGGCTACGGCGAGGCGCTCCTGGAGTTCTACTCGGAGCTGACGGGCCTGATCGGCGAGTGCGAGAGGAGGTCGGTCGCGCTGGCATCTATGAGCAAGACGACGTCGGCCTCCATCGTTAGGGACTGGTGCGTCGCCGAGCTCTTCTCCGAGGAGGTCGAGAGGCTCAGGAGGTCGGGGCTGCTCGAGGCCGAGGACCTCAGGACGGCCGAGAAGCTCCTCTACCTCGCGAAAGACAAGCCGCAGCGCGCGGTCAGGGCTGCAAGGAGCTTGGAGGCGAAGTACGGTAGGGTTGTGGAGCGGCTGAGGGCGCTGGTCGAGGAGAGACTGACCGACTCGACGGACCTCCACCTCCTCAGGGGAGTCGCGGAGGGAAAGGGCTACACGGTTCCCCTGCTCCTAGGACCTTCCTCTAGGTTCAAGGAGATGATAGAGAAGGCCTCCGAAGACCCCTACGGCTACGCTGAGGTAAGGCTCAAGCTGCCCGTCGAGATGAGGGACAGGGTCCGGGAGGTCGCTGAGGGGCTGAAGTCGCTGAGCGCGGTCGCGGTGACCTACGCGAAGTTCGGGGACAGGGACTACCCGATCAGGGTGGACGTGAACGCGGCCCTGCTAGGAGCTGCGGAGAGGTTCTTCGACGTCCTAGCGCCCGAGCCGCTGAAGGACCCAGAGGTGACGGAGAGGCTGGAGGACCTGCTCTCCGCGCTGGGGTCGATGTACGTCAGCAGGGAGATCCACAACGCACTCCTCTTCGAGGCTGACAGGAGGGCCAGGATCACGAGGGAGGACGCGAGGGCGATCGTAGAGCTCGTCGAGAGGAAGGTCGGGCCCCTGGAGCTCTCGAGGAGACCGATTCCCGACCTCTTCTGACTCGAGCGCTTTTTACCCGGCGGAGGGGCGGTGGAGCGGGACGCCATGGACATCGGAAGCCTCCGGGAGGTAGGGATAGTCGTCGAGGAGAGCAGCCCGACGGGGTTCGTCTTCGCGGTCAACCCCGAGGCCTCCGCGGCGATACCCAGGTGGGAGTACGTCGTGGCCCCGGTCGAGGGAGGCTGGGTCGTGGCCCAGGTGAGGGGCGTCGCGTCCTTCAGCTCCCTGCTGACGAGGGAGAGGGACTTCGAGGTGATCTCGAGGCTCGTCGAGAGGATGGCAGAGACCTGCAAGCACTGGCGGGAGGCCAGGGTGATCGCGCACGTCGGGGACCTGAACAGCCCGGAGGCGGGCTCGCACTCGAGGCCGAGGCACGCGATCGCTCCCGGGACCAAGGTCTACGTCGCGCCGGACGAGCTCCTCAGCAGGCTCTACTCGGGGCGCGGGAGGAAGCTGACGGTCGGGACGCTCGCGACCCGGGGGGACGTGGAGGTCGGGCTCTCGGTGAGCGGACTGAGGAGGCACATGGCGATAATCGCCCAGACCGGGGCCGGGAAGAGCTACCTCGCGGGGGTGATGATGGAGGAGCTCCTGAGCCAGGGCGGGACAGTCGTCGTGATCGACCCGCACGCGGACTACGTCAAGCTCTCCGTCCCGAACGAGAAGGAAGGGTGGAGGGCCGAGCTGGCGGAGAGGGTCTTCGTCTACAGGGTCGGGGGCGCGCCCTCAAGGCACTCCGACGTCGTTAGGGTCCAGAGGCTCGGCGTCGCGCTGAGGGACTTGGGCCTCGACAAGCTCTTCTACATCGCGGGCGTGGAGGAGCAGTACGTGAGGATAAGGCACGCGATCTCGCAGGCCTACAGGGAGCTCAGGAAGAAGGGGGACGCCACTGTTGAGGGGCTGATCGGGAAGATCGAGGAGCGGGCAGAGGAAGAGGAGAAGGTGAGGGAGAAGGAGCCCTACCTGAGGGCGCTGACGTACCTCGAGAGGCTCAGGGACCTGAAGGCGCTCGGCGACGATACGACCGACGTCGAGGAGATGCTGGGGCCGAAGAGGATCTCCGTGATCGACCTCTCGGGGCTGAAGGACAGGGAGGCGGACGTCCTTGCGTACTTCGTCCTCTCGGAGGTCTTCAGGCTCAAGTCGGGAGGGTCGCAGGACCACAGGTATCCGGTCTTCGTTTTCGTGGAGGAGGCTCACAGGTTCATCCCTCACCCGAGCGCGGGGACCACCTTCTCCGGGGAGGTGATCAAGAGGATCGCGGCTGAGGGGAGGAAGTTCGGGGTCTTCCTGGTGCTGATCACCCAGAGGCCCTCGAAGGTCCACCCGGACGTCCTGAGCCAGTGCAACAGCCAGGCGATCATGAGGATCACCAACCCGGTCGATCAGAGGGCGGTGATGGAGGCCTCCGAGAGGCTCGGGGAGGAGCTGATGGAGGACCTTCCGGGCCTCGAGAGGGGCGAGGCGATCGTCGTCGGAGAGATCGTGAACCTGCCGGCGGTGATCAGGGTGAGGAGGAGGCGGAGCCTCGAGGGAGGGGCTGACATCGACGTCGACGGCCTGCTCGAGGAGGCGCTGAGGGAGGCCGAGAGGGAGCGCGGGGAGCGCGCGAAGAGGGAGATGGACTGGGACTCGATGAGGAGGGGGTTGAGAGGGCGGTGACCCTGATAGCCCACATGGCCGACGTCCACCTGGGCCACAGGCAGTACGGGAGCGCGGAGAGGGAGCAGGACGTCTACGAGGCGTTCGAGGAGGCGGTGGACGCGGTCCTGAGGGAGGGGGCGAAGGTCCTTGTGATCGCGGGGGACCTCTTCGACGGCACCAGGCCTCCGGTCAGGGCGCTCCTCAGAGCGAGGGATCAGTTCAGGAGGCTCGCCACCGGGGGCGTGAAGGTCTTCTGCGTCCTCGGAGATCACGACCTCCCGAAGCGGACCGACGAGGTCCCGCCCACGATGCTCTTCGAGGAGCTGACACACATCGGCCACAGGACGGTGCAGCTCGAGGTGGAGGGGACGAGGCTGGTCCTGACGGGGCTCGACAAGGTCCCTCCGAGCCTCCTGCAGACCGCGGCCGAGAAGCTGAGGCCGGTCCACGAGGAGGCCATGAGGTCTCAGGGCAGGCGGGTGATGGTCGCTCATTTCCCCCTCGAGTGGCTCAGGAGGAGGGGATCGCCGCTGCTCCCTGAAGGGTATCACTACTACGCCTTGGGACACGAACACGTCCGGTCGACGGTCTGGATCGGAGGGGCTCCGGCCGTCTACCCGGGATCGCTCGAGATAATCTCCAGGGACGAGGTGGAGTACTGGGAGAGGCTCGGGAAGGGCTTCGTGCTGGTGGACCTCACCGGCGACGAGCCGCAGGTCCACGACGTGAGGCTGAGCTCGGTGAGGCCGCAGCGCGTCTCGGAAGTCCCCTATCAGGACCTCGCGAGGGCCCTTGACGGGCTGAGGGAGTGGGCTTCCGGGTCCCCGAAGAAGCCGATCGTCCACATCAGGGTCAGGGGCAGAGACGTCGACCGGGGAAAGGTGGTGGGGGCACTCGAGGGAGCGCTCAAGGGACTGGTACTCCTGTACAGGTACGAGGTCGTCGAGGAGGGAGGCGAGGAGGCCTTCGAGCCCGAATCGCTGGACATACCCTCGACCCTCAGGGACTACGTGAGGGACAGGGGGCTGAGCCCGGAGGTAGCGGAGCTGGCGGTCCGGGTCTACGAGGCCTACAGGTCCGGGGGCGAGGACGCGGTCGAGGAGCTCATCGACAGGAGGCTCTCCGAGGTCGTGGGCGAGTGAGGGTCCTCGGGCTAAGGCTCAAGGACTTCCTCTCACACAGGGAGACGGAGCTGGCCTTCTCCGACGGCCTGACCGCGATAGTCGGCGAGAACGGGTCCGGGAAGACGTCGCTGCTCGACGCGATCACCTTCGCGCTCTTCATGGACCACAGCAGGGGCTACCTGAGGAACCTGATCAACAGGAGGAGCTCGAGGGCGATAGTCGAGCTGAGGTTCTCCTCCGGGGGAAGGGAGTACGAGGTCGAGACGACGATCGAGAGGAAGGGTGAGTCGGCGGAGGCGAGGGCGACGCTGAGGGACCTGACCTCGGGGACGACGCTGCTCGTCGACGCCGGCAGGAGGTCCTTGGTCCCGGAGATCGAGAGGCTGACTGGGATGACCGCGGAGACGTTCGTGAACGCCGTCTACGTCAGGCAGGGCGAGATCGCGAGGCTCCTCGACGCGACGCCGGCGGACAGGAAGCGGATGATCGCGGAGCTCCTGGGGACCGAAGTCCTCGAGAGGATCTGGGAGACCCTTAAGGACCCGATCGGGAAGTGGGAGGCGAAGCTCGAGGCCTACGAGAAGGAGGCGGAGAGGGTCCCGCAGCTCGAGGAGGAGCTCGGGAAGGTCAGGAGTGAGTCGGAGGAGGTCCGGGGCCGGCTGGAGGCGCTCAGGTCGGAGCTGGGCTCGCTGGAGGTGAGGCGCTCCGAGGCCGAGAGGAGGCTCGAGGAGCTCGAGTCGAAGAGGAGGCTCTTCGAGTCGCTGTCGGAGAGGCGCCGGAGGCTCGAGGACGAGATCGAGCTGGCGAGGCAGAGGCTGAGGGACCTCGACGAGAGGATCTCGACGCTCGACGACGCGGAGAGGAGGCTCTCGGAGCACAGGGCCGGACACGAAAGGCACGTCAGGCTCTCGGAGGAGGTGAAGGAGCTCGAGGCGAGGAGGGGCAGGCTGAGAGAGGCGCTGGGGAGGCTGGCGTCTCTGGAGGCCGAGCTGGAGAGGCGGAGGTCCGAGGCCTCGAGGGCCGAGTCGGATGTCCTGAAGAGCGCGAAGGCGCTGGGCTCGATCATCGGCGAGGAGGTCGACGTGGAGGGCTTCGAGGGGAAGCGCGCTATGCTCCTCTCGAGGCTCGAGGAGGCGGAGGCGGAGCTCGAGGGCGAGCTGAGGTCGGTCGACTCGAGGGCCGGGGAGCTCGAGGGGCTCGTGAAGACCTATGAGGGCTACCTCGAGGACCTGGAGAGGGCCGGGGACGTCTGCCCGCTCTGCTCCCAACCGCTCACGCCCGACCACCGGCTGCGGCTCGTCGAGGGGTTCCGCGGGTCGATCGCGAGGGCTGAGGACGATCTTAGGTCACTGAAGGTCAGGAGGTCGTCGCTGGAGAGGAGACTAAGGGAGACCCGGAAGAGGAGGGAGGAGGCGCTGAAGACCGCGGAGGCCTTCAGGTCCGCGCTCGAGAGGCTGAACGCCGCAAGGTCGAGGTCCTCCGAGATCGAGGCCGAGCTCTCGGGGCTTCAAGGCGTCAGGCGGGAGCTCGAGGGGCTGGAGCGCGAGATCGCCGCGAAGAGGTCGGAGCTGGAGGCGACGAGGCGCGACCACGACGAGTACCTCAGGGTTGAGGGGACCCTGAAGGGCCTCGGCAGGAGGGACGAGCTGCTCACGGGGAGGAACAGGTTCGAGGCGGAGCTAAGGGAGCATCGGGAGGAGCTGAAGTCGGTCGAGGCCCGGCTGGCGGAGCTCGGCTACGACGAGTCGGAGCTCGAGATGGCGAGGAGGTCCTTGGAGGACCTGAAGGAGAGGATCTCCGAGGTCAGCAGGGAGACCGCGAGGCTCGAGGAGCGGCTCAGGTCGCTGGGGGAGTGGGAGGCTCGGATCGCTGGGGAGCTCAATCGGGCCCGGAGCTCGAGGTCGAGGGCCGAGGAGCTCCGGAGGGAGCTCGAGGTTCTGAGGGCGCTGAGGGAGTGCTTCGGGAAGGACGGAGCCCAGAGGGCGCTGAGGTCCAAGGCCAAGAGGACCATAGAGCAGCACGCCAGGAGGTTCCTCCAGGCCTTCAACCTCGCCTACGGCGACGTCAGGCTCGACGACGACTACGGAGTCTACCTCTACGGGCCGGAGGGAGAGCAGCCCCTCGAGTCCCTCAGCGGCGGCGAGAGGATGGCGGTAGCGCTCTCGCTCAGGCTCGCGATCGCGGCCGCCCTCGCGGGAGACAGGATGGAGTGCCTGATCATGGACGAGCCCACGGTCCACCTCGACGCGGAGAGGAGGAGGCAGCTCGTGAGGCTCCTCGAGGGGTTCAGGAGGGAGAGGGGAGCGGTGCCGCAGGCCATCGTCGTCACCCACGACAGGGAGGTCGAGGAGGTCGCGGACCAGCTGGTCGAGGTGGTCAAGGAGGGCGGACACTCGGTCGTCAGGGCCTCGGTCTGAGCCCGTTCAGTCGCCGAAGAGGAGGAACGCGATGTACTCGACGAGGAGGACCAGCGCCAGGGGCTTCGAGATCCTTCCCCTCGAGGAGAGGGCCCAGAGCGTCCCGGAGACCAAGAGCACGAAGAGGACCGTCATGTAGTGGGGCGAGAGGAGGACGTCGACCCCCGCGATCAGCAGGAGCGAGCCGAGTATCAGGGACATGTTGGTGAGGTTGGACCCGACCGCGTTCCCGAATGCCATCTCGTACTCCCCTCGCCTCATGGAGGCAGCTACCGTGACGATCTCTGGCATAGAAGTCGTCAGGGAGACCAGCTTGGCGCCGATCTCGAGCTGTCCTACGCTAAGGACTTCCGCGAGGGCCTTCGCGCTCTGGACCAGCGCGGTCGCCGAGGTCACTAGCCCCGCGACGCCCACCGCAGCGAAGGCGACAACCTTCCATCCGGTCCAAGGAACCAGTGTGGCCGGGTGGGCTGACCCGAACCTGAAGGAGTATAGGCCGTAGGCCAAGAAGACGAGGAGCAGGGGGAAACCCGTGAGCGGAGGGACGATCGGCGCAACTGTCAGGACGGCAGGTATCGCGGAGGAGAGGAGGAGAAGCCGTGCGAGGTGGGCCCGGAGCGCGCCACCGATCGGGACTCCGCCTACCGCGAGGTGCACCGCGATGCCCGTCACGAAGGTTATGTTCACGACGCTCGACCCCAGCAGGTCGCCCATCGAGAGCTCGACCGCCCCCCTACCTCCCGCGAGGACC
>JBCNVM010000066.1:0-514 GCA_039630085.1 Candidatus Caldarchaeales archaeon | reverse complement strand
CCGGAATACTATGAGCTGTATGCGGAGACCCAGGATCTGCTCCGCGCGATCCTGGGAACGCGGAATTCAGTGGTGATCATGACCGGGGAGGCGATGGTGGTCCTCTGGGGCGCCTTGAAAAGCACGCTGCGCCCCGGGGACCGGGTGGTGGCGGTGGCCACAGGGGTGTTCGGCGACGGCATCGCCGACATGGCCCGCAGCCTGGGGGCGGAGGTCGAAGTGGTTGGGTTTGATTACGACGAAGCGGCGGATCCGAAGCGGGTTGAGGAGGCCATCCGCCGCGTCCGCCCGAAAATGGTCACCATGGTCCACTGCGAAACCCCCTCCGGCACCCTGAACCCCGTGGCCGAGGTGGGATCCCTGGTCGCCCGCTACGAGGTCCCCCTCTTCTATGTGGACGCCGTCTCCAGCGCAGCAGGGGTTCCCCTCCGGGTCGATGAGTGGCGGATCGACCTGTGCTTGGTGGGGACCCAGAAATGCCTCTCGGCGCTCCCGGATCTGGGGATCGTCACGG
>JBCNVM010000065.1:0-518 GCA_039630085.1 Candidatus Caldarchaeales archaeon | reverse complement strand
AGGTTTCTTCCCATAAATTCCGGGGTCCTGAGTGCTGGAGATCAGGTGGCATGGGAGGGGAGGGCAGGGAGCGGTGACAGCCTCCATCATCCTCGCAGAGGCTGCCACAATTGAGGGCCTCTATGCCCAAGCCTTCCCGGAGTTCGGGCCGGAGAGGAGGGGAGCTCCTGTGAGGGCTTACACGAGGATCTCGGAGAGTGAGGCCGTGACGGTGAGGTCGCCCGTGACGAACCCTGACGTTGTTGTCGTGCTGGATGCCAGCCTCCCGTCGCAGCTGTACCTGTCAGGCCTCAAGGAGAACGGGGCTTTGGTGATCAATAGCAAGCGGGACCCAAAGGAGGTGTGGGAGACGGCGAGGAGGAGAGCCGTGGTGGTGGACGCGACGGGCATATCCCTCAAGGCTCTCAAAGTCCCCATAGTCAACGTGGCAATGCTCGGGGCGCTGGCTAGGGTGGTGGAGAGGCCGAGCTTGGAGAGCATAGCCAAGGCTACGCTGAAGGTGCTTTTCGGTCTCCAGT
>JBCNVM010000064.1:0-523 GCA_039630085.1 Candidatus Caldarchaeales archaeon | reverse complement strand
AACCTCACGAAGAGGATTGAAAGGGAATCTCATTCGCTAGCCACGTCCACGTCCTCGGAACTGAACCTCACGAAGAGGATTGAAAGACGATCACGGTCGGCGATCGGGAAGTCCGTGTCGCCGCTCAGAACCTCACGAAGAGGATTGAAAGGTGGGCATTCTAGTTTCGCGAGCCGGTTCTACCTGATGCCGAACCTCACGAAGAGGATTGAAAGCGAAATGTCGGAGGGCACTCCGTTTTCGACTTGAATCGAACCTCACGAAGAGGATTGAAAGCAATCTTGACCGTGTCATTTTCGTCTGTCATTACCTTATTGAACCTCACGAAGAGGATTGAAAGTTCATCGAGGAAGCCGAGGATCCAGCGGCTTGGAAAAGCGAGAACCTCACGAAGAGGATTGAAAGTTATCCACGATCGCTTGCTTCACTTCTTTCAAACTTTCCGGAACCTCACGAAGAGGATTGAAAGAGCGGGGCGATTTTGCATATTTCGAGTATGATGTAGAAGAACCTCACGAAGAGG
>JBCNVM010000063.1:0-529 GCA_039630085.1 Candidatus Caldarchaeales archaeon | reverse complement strand
TGTTCCGGGGCGCTCCCCTTCGGCACCAGATCCTCCAGCGCCGGGGAGACATCCTCTTTCCAGAGGAACTCCAGCATCTCCGCCCCTTCCCGGAGGGTTTTGATCCGCTCCTGGATCAGGGGGATCGCCCTCCGGAGCGTCTCCAGGTCCGGGCGCAGGCCCAGGTCCTCTAGGTAAGGGCGTAAGTGTTCGGCCAGCGCCTCCGGGGTCAGGCGGCGGATGTAGACACCGTTCATCCATTCCAGCTTCTCGTAATTGAAAGCCGCCGGCTTGGGGTTGATCCCCGAGATGTCGAATTTTTCGATCAGCTCCTCTACGGTGAACAGCTCTGTCTTGTCGTCATACGCCCAACCGGTCAGCGCCAGGAAGTTCACCAGGGCCTCCGGCAGGTAGCCCTCCTCCCGGAAATCCCGGACGAAGACGGCGGTCTCCCAGCGCCCCTGCTCCTGCAGCACCCGCTTGCTCATCTTACCCTTGCCGGTGGGGCTCAGGATGATGGGAAGGTGAGCGAACTGGGGAGGTTCCCAGC
>JBCNVM010000062.1:0-530 GCA_039630085.1 Candidatus Caldarchaeales archaeon | reverse complement strand
CATTTTCGGCTCTGAGCAAGTCCATGCATGGGAGGGAATTCTTTCAATCCTCTTCGTGAGGTTCCCAGCAGATCGTGCTTGTGTTCATGGCGACTCCTGTCGCGCTTTCAATCCTCTTCGTGAGGTTCCGTGATTATTCGTGAAGACTACCTCGACCCGCATGAGGACTTTCAATCCTCTTCGTGAGGTTCTGTTTCAGCATCTGCTGGTCCTTGAGCGAGTAAATCGCTTTCAATCCTCTTCGTGAGGTTCCGAGCTACGCAGGTATGTCGACTTCGTGGAACTTCCACGACTTTCAATCCTCTTCGTGAGGTTCGCACGTGAATCAGGCCGTGTTCATCCGGCCAACGTTGATTCTTTCAATCCTCTTCGTGAGGTTCGGATCGCGTGAACCTGTAGATCCACGAAGTCGATGATCGATCTTTCAATCCTCTTCGTGAGGTTCAGCGATCAAGCACGGCTAGAGGTAAACGGAACATTCATAATCTTTCAATCCTCTTCGTGAGGTTCAGGCAGGATATAGTATTCGG
>JBCNVM010000061.1:0-539 GCA_039630085.1 Candidatus Caldarchaeales archaeon | reverse complement strand
TGAAAGCTCTCGATATCGTAGATTACCTGTTCAACGTTAGAGCGTTTGCCGAACCTCACGAAGAGGATTGAAAGCGCTGATGATCGGCAGGCGAAACAGCGGCTTGCCGATGCGGAACCTCACGAAGAGGATTGAAAGTATATAGCCGGCTCTTCTTTATCCACGATCGCTAGCTTCACGAACCTCACGAAGAGGATTGAAAGTTGCCCAGCTTACCGAAGGCTCGGCCCCAGCCGAGGCATCGGAACCTCACGAAGAGGATTGAAAGTGTGAGGTCGTGCTCCGCGCACCGAGGAGTGCCTGCAGGAAAGAACCTCACGAAGAGGATTGAAAGCCAAAATCTCGAGCGCGGCCGTCTGCACGACCTCGCGGAATCGAACCTCACGAAGAGGATTGAAAGCCCGTGCTCAGGCTCGCCCTCGTATCTCGGTAGGTGACGGAACCTCACGAAGAGGATTGAAAGTATGTCTCGATCATCTCCTCTTCGGCACCGCCCTCAGCATAGGAACCTCACGAAGAGGATTGAAAGATTGCTATAG
>JBCNVM010000060.1:0-540 GCA_039630085.1 Candidatus Caldarchaeales archaeon | reverse complement strand
GAAGAGGATTGAAAGGGGGGAAGACGGAGAATCCACGCAAGGTCATAATCATCAGAACCTCACGAAGAGGATTGAAAGTGAACCGCGTTACGAGGAACGCGGCGAGAGGGGCAAGCGAACCTCACGAAGAGGATTGAAAGATGCACGGAAGAACCTCGCGGGTCGCCGTATTCATCAAGTTGAGAACCTCACGAAGAGGATTGAAAGAGAATTCCTTCAAGCTGGCCCTGCCCGCCAAGCGTATAGAACCTCACGAAGAGGATTGAAAGCATGATTTCAGGACGAGGTTCACGTTCTCCTCACCTCTCGAACCTCACGAAGAGGATTGAAAGGATAGTACGTTGTGGCGCTGGAACTCAAATACAAACGCGGAACCTCACGAAGAGGATTGAAAGCTGCGATCCTCATCGAGATGAGGTTGGGGATGACCTCATGAACCTCACGAAGAGGATTGAAAGTAGAGTCCGTCACCATGTGGACATAGCGCATAGTTGACGAGAGAACCTCACGAAGAGGATTGAAAGGGGCTACCAGCCCATC
>JBCNVM010000006.1:0-81966 GCA_039630085.1 Candidatus Caldarchaeales archaeon | reverse complement strand
CGGCGGCTGACCGAGAACGGCGAGGAGGTCGTTGAGGAGGAGGTCATCGTTGCGGTTGAGGAGGAGGCGGTCGAGGAAGAAAAAGCCGGGAAAGAGGTGACGGGCGCACCTCAAGAGAACGCCAATGAAGAGGTCTCACTCATGATAACTCCGGAGAGCGTTGAGGGCGAGCTGCACGCGAGGGACATCTCGAAGATGCCGATGGCAATCAGCTGAATCCCTCCCCCCTCCAGCTCTCTCCCCTTTACCCGTTCATCCCCCTTCATCTCATATCATCCTCGAATACATGTCTGTCACTCGGTTATTTGGAAGGGGTGGCAAAACGTCTCACAATTGCAAATTATGGTTCGTGGGTTCGAATCCCACCCCCCGCATCGACGCACACGACGCGTGAAGTTACACATTTACGGAGCCCGATCGCGAAGGCCGCGAGGAATGCTCGACTGCCTGATGCTCGACCTCGACGGGACGGTCGTCGAGTTCCCGCACGAGTGGATCGCGAGGGCCAAGGACGAGAGCGTCAGGAGGTTGATCGAGATGGGGCTCAGGGTGCCGGAGCGCGTCGACCTGACCAGGCCCCTCTCGGTCATCCTCAGGGAGGTCCTCGAGCTGAACGGACCCGGGGTCGAGGGCGAGGTGATGAGGGTGATCGACGCGACCTTCAAGCGCTACGAGCTCTCAGCCGCGGAGCGGGCCGTCCCGAGGGAATGGGTCAGGGAGGAGCTCGAGAGGCTGAACGGGTCCATCAAGATCGCGGTCGCGACGAACAACTCGAGGGAGGCGGCCCTGAGGACGCTGGAGATGGCCGGAGTCCTGAAGTTCGTGAGGTGCGTGGTCTCGAGGGACGACGTGATGGCTATGAAGCCCGACCCCATCATGCTCCTGAGGGCGATAAGGCTCTGCGGCTCCACGATCAACGGGTCCCTGTACGTGGGGGACTCGGTGGTCGACGTGCTCGCGGCCCGGTCGATAGGCATCCCTGTCATTCTGGTGCTCGGAGGTTTGGCTAAGCCCGAGGACGTCAGGACCGCGAGGCCCCACTTCGTAGCGAACGACTTCCGCGAGGTCTCGAGGTTGATCACGACGATGATGAACGGCCGCTGAGCTGCGGCAGAGCGAGGACGCCGACGCCACATTTCGGACCCCTTGTTGAGGTATCACTCATAAAAACCGCCGCGGCTCAATCTCGGCCGGATGAGGATCACGATAGCGGGGGGCG
This sequence comes from Candidatus Caldarchaeales archaeon, assembly GCA_039630085.1. Taxonomy (GTDB): domain Archaea; phylum Thermoproteota; class Nitrososphaeria_A; order Caldarchaeales; family Calditenuaceae; genus Calditenuis. The sequence continues at coordinate 80,747 of JBCNVM010000006.1, read as the reverse complement.
GGATCGTGGGCAGCTACCTCGCTAACCTGCTGTCCGGAGAACACGAGGTCGTCGTCCTCGAGAGGCAGAGGCCGGAGGAGTTCAGGGCCGTCTGCGCGTGGGGGACGAGCTACCACGAGATGCGTAGGCTCCTCGAGGCGGTGGACGTGGAGTTCGACGAGTACGTGCTCCACGTCGGGAAGAAGATGACCGTCGACTTGGGGCACGGAGCGGTCGAGGTCCCCCTCAAGGGCCTCTGCACCTTCGACACGAGGAGGCTGATACTGGACCTACACAAACGGATCAGGGTGCTGTACGGCTCGGAGGTGAGGAGGACGGACCGGCCCGACGGCGACCTGGTGGTGGACGCGACGGGGTTCCACAGGACCCTTCTCCCGAGGCTCGAGAGGGACTACTTCATCCCGAGCCTGGAGTACCTCGTGAGGTACAGGGACCCGCCCCTAGACGACTTCTACGTCAGGCCCCTCAAGCCCCTCTCCGGATACCTGTGGTACTTCCCTCTCGGCGACGGACTGGCCCACGTCGGGGCCGGCGACTACTACAAGCGGCACGTTCAGGTCCTGAACGAGTTCATCTCGAGACACGAGGGCGAGGTCCTCGCGACGGTCGGGAGGCCCGTGAGGATCACCCCTCCGCACTTGGCCATGCCGGTGAGGGAGGGCAAGGTCATCGGGGTGGGAGAGAGCGTCGGCACGGTCTACCCGGTCCTGGGCGAAGGCATAATCCCCGGGATGCAGAGTGCGGAGATGTTCACGAGGCTGCTCTCGGAGTCGAGGCTCGGTGAGTACGAGGAGGCCCTGAAGTCGTTCTTCAAGCCCTACTATCACGCGTTCCAGTTCATCAGGAAGAAGTTCAGGAGGGAGTACCGGACGATACCCGACGTCTGGCTGCTGATCTCGATCTTCGTCCACATGAAGCTGAGGGAGAAGCGGTACGGGATGAAGATCAGGATGAGGGACTGGTTGAAGGTCGTGAGGACCTACGGGTAACCGGAACGCCTTCGCGCTCTGCCGGGTGTATTCCGTCTTCACGACGGTCAGCCGAAGCACTCGACTCGCGCTTCGTCGGATAAGCCCGGACCGGGCCTCAGACCCGTCCCTTCGAGCTCAGAAGCTCCGAGACGTGCCCGTGCAGGGCCCTCTCGACCGCGCCCATCTCGGGCTCGCCGTCGTAGACCTTCTTCCCGTTGACGACGACCGCGAATTTGCCCTTCACGCCGTACCTGAGTGAGAGCAGGAAGCCCCTGGGGGAGAGCGCGTCGACCATCTCGACCTCCACGTCGGCGCTCAGGCCGTCGAGGTCCCTCCTCAGGGCGTTCAAGACCGCGAGGGCCCTCCTGTGGCTCTCGATGACCTCCTCCGGGTACTCGAGGGCTTGGGAGGAGAGCTCGCAGAACTCTGAGCCCGCCGCCATCATCTGCGACGATACCAGGTTGTAGTGCGGACAGTGGCCGAGTTGGGTCGGATAGACGTCGAGCAGGACGACTTTGAGCCGGATCGGGCCCGCCATCCGCCGTCTCACGCACTGGATCGGTGATAAGGCTTTTGGAACGGGCCTTTAGGTCCCTCGACTCGCCGCCCTCTGGAGCTCGGCGAGCCCGATCAGGACCGCGGAGAGGGAGGACCTGAAGTCGGACTCGAGGCTGATGTAGGCGTAGACGTGGGGGAGGTGGTCGCGGAGGGCCAGCATTATCGCGCCTGTGCTCCGGAGCGGCTCCAGCTTCGAGGGGTCGAGCTGAAGGTCCCCGCCGTCGTAGGCGACGACCAGCCCTCCCAAGTCCCTCACCTCCTTCCCCCACCTCCTCGCGTGCCTCTCGACGCCCGCGCCCTTCGCGAAGACCGCGACGTTCCTCGGCGGCTCGCTCTCGAGGGCGCCCCTGATCATCACGAGGTCCTTCCTGCCGGCGAGCTTCGCGACCAAGAGGGCGAGGGGGCTACCCCTCGGGACCAGGCCTATCATGACCGAGAACTCCTTCATCGGCTTGAGCCCGGACCCCTTCATGAGCGCAGCGGAGGAGGTCCTACCGACGAGCTTCAGCTCGCCGCCCAGCGACCTGACCGCTTCCATCACCGCCGTCACCGCCGCGTCGACCCTCCTCTTGCCCACCACGTTCCCCGCGATCGAGAGGGCTATCAGGAGGACCGCGATGCCCGCGACGACGTACAGCGGGTCGACCTCCACGTTCGCTCCGACGGCCCAGCCGATAATAGCCGTTCCTCCGGGACCCCAGGAGCTAGTGACACTCCGACTCCGTGAGGGCCTCCATGACCTCCTTCGGCAGGTCCTCCTGAGAGCTGATCTGGATCGAGATGGTCCTCGAGGTCAGCTCGCAGACGGTCCTGATCGTGACCTCCCTGACCTCCCTCTTCCTGAAGAGGCCGGCGGCGTAGACCCTCCTGCTGACGGAGGCGGAGTGCCCGGAGAACGTCGTGAGCTCCGACTGTCCAGTGAGGTCCACGCCCTTCGTCCCCTTCTTGACCTCGACGAGGAGGTCGTAACGCTCGCCGGTCACGAGGTTCGTGATGTAATAATGCGCGTAGCCCTCCGTCACCCAGCCCTTCCCCTGGACGACGCCGGTGTAGTAGATGTCCGAGGGCGCCCTGCTCCTCTGGACCGCCCAGCCCTCGGGCAGGACCAGCGTGAGGAACTTGTAAGTCCCGATGACGATGTTGCCGGTGAAGAGCTCGAACCTGTTCCTCCTCAAGCCACTCAGAGCCTAGGTCAGAACCCCGGTCTATAGCCCCGCAGGTCCTCGACGACGGCCCTCAGGGCATCGACGCCCCTGACCTCGCTCGGGAACGACCTCACGTAGCCCCTCACCTTTTCGCCCATCTGATCCGCGATCAGCCTGAGGTACCTGCGCTGCTCCTCCACCTTCGCGGCCAGATACCCGGAGGGGTCGGAGGAAGCTTCGGTGGCGTCGATCACGTTGTTGACGAAGACGCCTCCCACAGGAATGTTGAAGGCCTCGACCATCCTGATGAACCTCACAACGACGGAGATGGGCAGCGACTCGGGGGTCGTGACGAAGTAGAACCCTGTGAGCTTCGGGTCCGTTATGACCTCCCTGGTCTTCGTGAACTTCTCGTGGAGGGCGATGAGGTCCGCGATCACCGGGTCCCTCTTGATCTCCTCCATCACCTTCTCCTTCCTGAAGGAGAGGCTGAGCCTGAACTGCTGCGCCTCCCTCCTCGACTGGATCATCCTCGCGAGCCAGAGGCCGTAGAGCTTGCTGAGCCCGATCAGCCTCACCGCGTTGGCGACCGCGGCCGTGTCGAAGACCACTAGGTCGTACTTCCCGCCCGCCTCGAGGATGAGGTCCATCACGCGGTCGAACATCGCGGACTCGTGGAACGCGGGGTTGGTCGTCGCGACCTCTATGAAGGGATCGGCGTTGATGGGGACCTCCGCCCACCTGAAGAACTCCCTCAGCCTCGCGGTCATCTTGGCCTTGTAGTCCCGGACCAGGTCCTCTATCTCGACCTCGATCGCGTCCAAGCCCTCGACGCCCTCGATCTTCGCCAGCTTTCCGCCCGTGAGGTTCTGGCCGAAGAGGCTCGTGAGGGAGTGGACCGGGTTAAGGCTCGCCAGCAGCACCCTTCTGCCGTGGAGCGTCGCGTCGTACGCCAGCGCGGCCGCGAGGACCGTCTTCCCGACGCCTCCCTTTCCTCCTACGAAGATGAACCTGTGCTCCCCGACTATCGGGCCGCCGTCCCTCACCAAACCCTCGTCACCCCGTCGACGAGGTGCCTCGCGACCTCCTTCAGTCCCTCCAGGCCCTTCGGCTCCCTAGGGAACATCGGGATCGCGGCGACGACGAGGTCTCCGAACTTCTCCTCTATCACCTTCAGCACCGCCTCCTGCTGCTTGTACCTGTAGGAGATGTACGGCGACGGGCTTGACTCGAGCTCCCTCGGGAGGACCTTGTTCAGGACGATCCCGGAGAGGGTGAGGCCGATCGACCCGAAGGCCTCGAGGGCCCTCTCGGTGTCGTAGACGGACATCATCTCGGGGGTCATGACCATGAAGAACGCGGACTTGGTCTTGTCCCTCATGAAGTCGGTGAAGGTCGTCAGCTTGTCCCTGATGGCCTTGAGCTCGGTCAGGATCTCGTCCTCCTTGATCAGCCTCTCCCCCTTCAGCCTGCTCGCGATCTCGTCGTACTCCCTGGCCTTCTCCCGGACCTCCGTGAGCTTCTCGACCCAGCTGGTCAGGACGTCGGCCATCGTCAGCATCCTTATCCCGTGGCCGAAGGGCGGCATGTCGAAGACGTACAGGTCGTAGTCGCCCCTCGCGAGGTAGTCGGCCATCGCGTCGTAGGTCGCCGACTCGTACATCGCTGGCTCCGCGACCGAGCTGTCGATGTAGGCCTCGATCTCGGCGGGGATCTCATCCAGCTTGTACATGTCCTTGATTCTCTGCTTAACCTCCGCGATGTACGCGCTTATCTTCGCGTCCGCGTCTATCTCGACGACGAAGAGGTTCGGGGCCACCTCGACCTCGCCCTTTCCGAAGATGTCCCGCTCGAAGATGTCGCTGAGGCTGGCCTGCGGGTCGGTGCTGAAGCAGAGCACCCTCTTGCCGGAGAGGGCCGCGGAGTACGCCAGAGCGGCGCTGCTCGTCGTCTTACCGAGGCCTCCCTTCCCCGCGAAAATCACCATGCGGGGGCCTCCGTCCCTGAGGATGATCTCCCTGAGGCCCCAACCCATCTCTTAAGATCACCCGTAGATCACGTCGGTGAAGTCCCTCTCCCTGTAGAACCTGTGCTTCCAGGCCTTCACGTTGGGGACCGCGTACGGCAGCAGCCTCAGCGAGTAGTAGGGCGGAAGTATCGGGAACCCCAGCATGTCGCCGAGTATCATCAGGATGAACATGTGCTCGATGTACATCCTCGTCTTGAGGACCGCGGAGACCTGACCGTGCAGCGCGGCCCCGTAGGTGACCTCGGACAGCGCCTTCTTCATCGACGAAAGAAAACCGCCCTTACCCATTCCAATGGGTGTCCCTGTTGACCATTTAAAAAACGTTGACTGAAAAGACTTAGCTCGTGGCTGGCTGAGCCGGCTGCCTCGCGTACCTGACGAAGGCCCTGACGAAGAAGAGCGCCATCATCAGCCCGATCACGAACATTATGACGCCCATTACGGTTGAGAAGGCGTTGACAGCCGTCAGAGCTCCCGGACCTCCGAGGCTGAGCAGCGGAGCCTGCTGCGCGAAGAACGGGGCGATGGTGCCGTCGGGCCTCCTTATGACCGGGTTGATGGTCGCTGTGGCGAACACGTTGGTCTGCCAGGCGATCGCGGCCAGCGTCGTCACCATCATGAAGAGGCCCGGGATTGTGCTGTACCAGTGGAACCTCCTGAGCGAGAACAGGTAGAGCCCGACGATCAGCAGCGCGAACCCTGCCAGCAGCTGGTTGGTGCCCCCGAAGTAGAGCCAGATGTTGATCCACGAACCGGTCAGGACGAAAGCCACCGGCAGCACGAACCCCAGCACGGTAGCGACGTACTTGTTCCCGAGGACGTGGAGCGGCGTCCCTGAGAATATCTCGGCCATCGTGACCCTCCAGAACCTTCCCAGGATCGTAAGGATCGTCACGGCCATCCCGACCATGTAGCTGGCGAAGAATATCGACAGGACCGGTGCTGCAGCGGCTCCTCCGAAGATCGGGCTCGTGAGCGTCACGGCGCCCCTTGGGAAGTTCGCGGGCGCGACCGCGGTCCCCGCAGGCAACACTATCCACGCGGCGAGCGAGGTGAGTCCCACGAGGTTCTCGCTGAGCATGGCTCCGGCTCCCACGGGCCTGATGTCGGTCTCGACGTCGATCTGCTTACTGGTTAAGCCGGTGCTCACCAGCGAGTGCCAGCCTGAGATGGCACCGCAGGCGATGCTGACGAACAGAGCCGGCCACAGCGGTCCGGTCGCGAACGGGCCGAAGAACGTGGTAAACGCCGGAGTGTTGACCTTCACGCCCGTCACGATCGAGGCGAGGGCGCCGACCGCGAGCATGATGACCGCTGGGAAGAGCGTGTAGTAGGCGATGTAGTTCATCGGCGTGATCAGCCGGGGCATGGGGAGGATCGCGCCGGCCACGAGCAACGCGATCAGCGGGATGTACCAGAGCGTGTAAGGAGCAGTGCCCAAGGTTCCCGGCGGAGGCCAGTTGAAGACGGTCCCAACGACGACGCCAATGGCGAGCAGTACGACCGCGATCAGCGTGACCTGCACCACAGGCATCTTCACCTTGAAGAGCAGGTGGCCGGTGATGACGGCTGCAATGACTAGGACCATCAGCGACCAGAACGAGCCCGCCCAAGCGTCGACGACGGTCGCCACGACGAATAGGAACGCCGCGTTGATCAGGAGGAGGTAGAAGAGCAGGAACCCGAGCAGCAGCCTCCTCGGGGTCGGGCCCAGCAGCTCGTACGCGATCGGGCCGAAGGACCTGCCCTCCTTCCTGACCGAGAGGAACATCGAGCTGTAGTCCTGGACCCATCCGATCAGCAGGGCGGCGAATATGATCCAGAGGAACGCGGGAAGCCACCCGAAGGTCAGAGCGATCCCTGGCCCCAGTATCGGCCCCAGCGCGGCGATGGAGTTCCACTGGAACCCGTAGAGAACGAAGCGGCTCACGGGGAAGAACTCGACGCCGTCCATGTACATGTGCGCGGGCGTCGGCTTTTTCGGGTCAGGGCTCCAGACCCTCCTGTCGACCCACTTGCTGTACGTGAAGAACGTCAGCAGGAAGATCACGATGCCGATCGCCGTTATTCCGAATGGCGTCTCGAACACCATAGCGCACGTACTTACACCTGCAGGCATATATCATTTTTCGATCACAGTGTTAATCCGTTGCTTAACCTGAGAGGATCTGCCGGATGACGCATAATACCTGGTCGTAACTACAAATTCGCTAGTTCAAAAGTTCGAAGAACGTTGCACAATCTCGCTTTTCGATCCATATGGGCCGGCACCTGATGCGGCTTAAAGGGCCTAGGAGGTGGATCTCCGGAAGGTCTGTCGCAGGGCGCTTTCGACGTCGAAAGGCCCTTCAGGCCTGTCGTCGCGATATGCTGACCGCAACCGGAGCTACCAAGGAACCTGAGGCTAATCCTGCGGGTTAGGTGGCGTCGATCTCCATCAAAGCAAGAGGGAGAAGAGGTCCTGCCGTGATGACGGAGTTGAAGTGGTTATATCGCGTCGAAAGATCGCCGGCCGGTGAAGTCTTCGGGAAGTTAATAAAACGAGCCGAAAAATTGACGGCTGAAGGGCCCGTGGCCTAGCAAAGTGAACGAAGCCCTCTATGAGCTGAGGACCTCCGCGGTTCGTAGCCCACCCGGTCACCGACAGCCGCTAAATATTGGCCTCGCGCACGATGAAATGGAGTTGGCGAGGACGACTAACCAGCAAGCGATCGATAAGCTGATCGTTCTGTACGTCATCGACCAGTTGAGGGGAAGAGGGGCCGACGCGAGTGCTACTAAGCTCCAGAAGATCGTCTTCCTCATCGAGAGGCAGCTGCTCGCGGAGAAATTGAGCGCGTTGCATTACTACTTCATCAGACACAGGTACGGTCCCTTCAGCAGAGACCTCGGGGGCGACTTGAGTGAGCTGAAAAAGGCAGGACTGATCTCCAAAGACGAAAAGGGCTATTTTGTAACCGAGAAAGGGAAAATGGTCCTCGACCGTATGAGTGCTCCGTTCGCGAGGAATGAGAGAGTGATTGAGATGATCGCAGAGAAGGTCGATGAGTTCGGCAAGGTGCCTCTCAGAGCGTTATTGGACCGCGTCTACTCCGCTCGAAGGCCACTTAAGGGAAAGAAGGAACCGATTTCTAAGGTCAAAGAACGAACGACGCTTCTGGTGCCGCGTAAGTTCGAGAAGAGGCTCGACTTCAGAGAAGACGAGCTGACTTGGTTGAGGGTGGTGACAGACCCTGACGTCGAGGAGCTGGAGGAGACGACCGTGAGCGGCATGAGGGTTCTGCTAGTTCGTTACAGAGGAGAAAAATATATTACTGCCATCGTCCCATCTTTGCCGGGCACCGTGTCTCAGGGGAAGAACAAGGAAGAGGCGATGAGGAACGTCTCTGAGGCGATAGAGCTTTACACTATTGAGACAAAAGCGCACTGACTTGTCCAAGTTGCCAAGGGATCTCCCGGGGAAGAAGGTAATCTCCTACCTGAATAAAATCTGCTTCAAGGAGCAGAGAACGAGGGGATCTCACTGCTTACTGAGGCGCGGAGAGAAGGCGGTTACGGTCCCGCTGCATGACGAACTTTCGGTAGGAATCGTTAAGCAGCTCGTGTCCCTCTTAGAGGACTTAGGGTACTCAAAGCGAGAGGCGATCGGGTTCCTCAAGGTCGGGAGACCTGTTAAAGCGAGCTGCTCGTTGTCTGACCTGGATTGACCGCAGACCGCTCAGTCTTCCGCCTCCAGTTCACCGGGATTCAATTGATCTCCTTATCGAATGCGCTGTGCAGTTGCTGGGAGAAAGGCGAGCGTTCGCTCTCTAAACATCCGTTCCCGCTCCGGTCTTGAGAGCCGCCTGAGAGGGGGATGCGCGCCGTTGGACCCTCCCGTCGAGGCTCTCAGGAAGTTAATAAAACGAGACAAGGCTCTGATATCTGAAGGGCCCGTGGCCTAGCATGGACAGGGCGCCGGCCTGCGGAGCGATGGCTTCGAGCGGAGAGAGCCGGAGGTCCCGGGTTCGAGTCCCGGCGGGCCCGTAGAACACCTGCGAGGACCTGACCTGAGGAAACTTCACGGAGCGCCAGGATATCGCAAACATGTTCCCTGGTGGACCGGCGGGGATTCGAACCCCGGACCTCCCGGGTGCGAACCGGGCGATCTGCCGCTGATCTACCGGCCCCAGACGCACCCCTTCGCTCGGATAATTTAGTTATGACGCCTCTAGGGTTACAGCTCGTCGAGGACTGGGACGCCGAGCGTCTCCAACAGTTCCTCTTGGACCCTGGCGTACGCGGCCACCAAGCTGAGCCTGAAGCCGGCGTTCGGTCCTCCTCCGATCACCGGGCAGCCCTCGTAGAACTCGTTGAACGCGGTCGCGAGCGTCCTTGCCTGCGTCACCAGCGTCCTTATCCTCAGGGTCCTGACTGCGTCCTCGAAGGCGAGCGGGGCGACTGAGATCTCCCTCACTAGCTGCATCTCGCGGGGCGTGAGGTCCTCAACGGGCGCGGGCGATGGCTCGAGTCCGGCCTCCTCTGCCTTCAGCAGGATCTTCTTGGCCCTCACGACGGAGTACTGGAGGTAAGGCCCTGTGTCGCCCTCGAGCCTCAGGGACTCCTCGATGTCGAAGACGATCTGCTTGTCGCTGTCGACCTTCAGCATCCCGTACCTGAACGCGCCGACCGCGATCGCCTCAGCCACCTCCCGGACCTTCTCGGGCGGCCACTCGGGCCTCCTCGAGGACGTCTCCCTCGCGGCGACCTCGACCAGCTCGTCGAGCACCTGCTCCACCTTGAAGTAAATTCCCTCCCTTCCGCTCATCTGGACCGCCGACCGTTCGGCCCTGGCCCCGAGCATCTCCGCGGACCTCTTGGAGAGGAGGACGGGCTCGTAGGAGTAGTGGAGGTACCTGTCGGCGCTGACGCCGATCCTCGAGAGAGCATGTCTCACGACCTCCTGCGGACGCCTCTGCCTCGAGTCGACCACCGTGATCACAAGGCTCGGGGAACCGGGCCGCAGCGGCACCCCCTCATCGGAAGAGATGTAGGTGGGCCTGCCGTCCCTGACCTCCCAGAGTGAGAACTTCAGCGAGCTCCTCGACTCGCCGAGCTTCCAGAGCGCGAACGCGATGTCCCTCGCGACGTAGGTGGTGGAGCCGTCGCTCTTCACCAGGACCTCGTCGCCCTCCTTTGAGAGCACGGGGTGGTCTGAGAGGTCCGCGACCCAGCAACCGGCCTTCGCCCCTCGGTCGGCCACGTAGATGACCCCGCTCTCCTTCAGCCTCGCGAAGGTTTCGTCCCAGAGCCCGGAGACAACGACGTCGCTCTCCCTCACGAGGAGGTCGTAGCTCGCGCCGAGCCTGTAGCAGGTCCTCAGCTGGTCCCTCAGTACCCTCAGGGCTATCTCCCTTGAGAGCCTGAAGGCCTCCGAGCCCCTCTCCTCCAGCTCCTTCGCGACCCTCCGCCTCTTCGCCTCGATCTCCGCGTCGACCTTCGCGCGCCTGTTCACCTCGACGTAGACCGAGTCGCCGCAGTACTCGTCGAACCTCGTCCCAAGCGGTGGGTTCAGGTCGAAGCCGAGCTCTGTGAACCCGAGCAGGAGCTCGGCCATCTGGGCGCCGCTATCGTCGACGTAGTTGAGGACCGTGACCTTTCTCCCGGCCTTGGACATCAGCCTGTAGACCGTGTCGCCGATGCAGACGTTCCTCGCGTGTCCGACGTGGAGGGCCTTATTGGGGTTGACGCTCGTGTGCTCGACCACCACCTCGCCGCCGCCGAGTCCCTCGTAGAGGAACGACCTGACGTCCTCGAGGACCCCTCTCACGACGGCCTCCGAGAACCTGCTCCAGTCCGGGTAAAAGTTGACGTACCCCGGCTGCGCTGCCCTGACGTCCGCGAGCAGCGGCCCGACGTGCTGCCTCGCCCTCGACGCGACCTCCTCCGCGTGGGCCATCGCGTCAATTCCCTTCTCCTTGGCCTCCTCGAAAGCCGAGGTGCTGGTCACGATCCCGAACGCGAGGCTCTTAGTGGGGAAGGCCCTCGGCTCCCCGACGCCTGCCCGCTCGAGCGCCTTCCGGGCCTCCTCGATCGCCCTCCTGATCGACACCCCTGCGACGATCGTGCCGCGTCATCTAAAACCCATTCACGTGATCGGCCGGATCCGATTTAGCGAGACGTTTATCCCTAGCGGAGTGAGTTGAGGGGTGAGCGGGGGTAGCCAAGCGGCCAAAGGCGGCGGCCTCAAGATCCGGGGATGGGCTAGCCGCTCCCCGTAGTCTCGGCCAGACGGAAGGGGTTCGTGGGTTCGAATCCCACCCCCCGCAGAGGCCTTGTTCTATGTTAGTCTGGTCGAGTTCACGGGTACGAATCCAATTACCCGTAGTTTTTCTTACCATTTTCAATTCATTTTATGCGGCAGGAGTTCGGAGCGAACCCGTTTAGCGTCTTACCGTGTTCAATCGATCCCCCATCCATAACACATGTCTTTTTTGCTCGTAGACCGCCGCAGTCAGGATCCTTAGCTATAGAACCCATGGCTCAACTGGGAAGGTGTGGCAGTGTTTAAATCCTTTGTAATCTATTTGGTTGCTGTGACTGAATGGGTGCCTTCTTGGCTGGGTAGGCAGTACGGCCTGCTGCTGAGCCGTTTCTGGACGGGGGTTTTCACCTCTTCGGATGCCGCGGCCACTGGAGTTCGTAACCCTAGGGTCGTGCTGCCGAGGCTTGCGAGGCTCGGATGGGTTGAAAGGGTGGGCTGGGCTGAGTATCGGGCTGTTCATCCTTTAGCAGTGCTGTCGGATCTCATGTTTGGTTGGCGAAGCAAGGTTGTGCAGAAAGCTTACCTGCCTTTGCTGGAGTTTATCCTGGCTAGACTTTGGGAAGGGTTTGGAGAGAAACTCAGGACGGTACTTCTGTTCGGCTCCGTCGCCCGGGGAAGGGCGGTTGAAAACAGCGACGTAGACCTTCTGGTCGTCGCCGACGGCATGCCGCCCCACTATGGCGACAGAGTTCGACTCGCCCTAAGCATGATCGAGGGTTGGGAGGAAGTGAAAAACAGCATCGGCAGCAGGTTCGGCGTTCACCCTGTTCCCGAGATACTACTGCTCGACACGGAGGAGGTCGACACGTCTCAGCCGTTCTACCTTGACTTGGTTCACGAAGCCGTCATCATGTACGACAAGGGAGGGTTCATGGCTGAGAAGCTCCAAACCCTTCAAAGCCGGCTGACTGCTGAAGGCGTAAAGCGCGTACAACTTATGGACGGGAAGTGGTACTGGGTTATGCCCCAAAACACGGCGCCATGAAGATGGAGAAGCTAGCCGCCGACTACATCAAGAGAGCCCGGGCGAGGTTGATCGACGCTGAAGCGGCCTTTGCCAGAGGAGACTACCCCGAGGTTGTGAGGTACTGTCAGGAGCTGGTGGAGCTCTCGCTGAAGGCCTGTCTTAGACTCGTAGGTATAGAGTATCCGAAAACTCATCACGTGGGAGACGTTCTGAAGCTTCACGGCGAAAGGTTTCCAGCATGGTTCCAAGCACTCGTCGCCGACTTCGACCGGATATCAGCAGAGCTCGCCATCAAAAGGGCTCCCAGCATGTACGGCATCGAAGCAGCTGGAAAGAGCCCCAGCGAGCTGTTCGACGAAGCTGAAGCATCCAACAGCCTGAAAAGCGCGAAGCATGTGTTCGAGAACGCTGTCAAACTTTTCCGTGAAAAAACGGGAACAAACATTCTAGCATGAGGCTTTCGAGTAGGCAAGACTCCCTTCGTTCAGTTACCATCACGCGGTCTCCTAGCCGATCGGTCCAGGAGCGACTTCGCGGCGTGACGTTCCTCACAGCTCGATCACTTCTCCGATCTTCGAGCCGGGTTTTAGCAGCCATACCCATTTGTTATCCGCCAACCATATTCTGGTCGATCCGCGTTCCTTCATCCTCACCTTCACCCTCCTCGCCTCTCGGCCGAAGGTTCCGTCGTCAAGGACCGTTATGCCCTCCTCTACCACCTCGAGCAGTATCGGCGGATGTCTTCGAGGGGCTTCGACGCTAAGCGGGTGGAACGAAAGGTGAGTCGATATTCCTCTCTCCTTGAACCATACTAGCTCGCGGGCAATCCTCAGAGAGTATTCGATGTCCACGAGCGCGTCGACCGCCATCTCTAGGGATTCAACCCGTCCAAAACAGCCAGCAGGTCCACGTCGCTGTCCGCGCTAGCTTTTCCCCTTGTCACGGAGCCGAAGACGGCGAGGCTCCGCAGTCCCGCGATGCTCCGCAGCGCCTTCGCGCCGTAGATCTCCATCAGCCGGCTGTACTGCTGCTGGTGTATCTTACCGAGGTTCTGCAGCGCACCAGCAACGCACAGGACGTAGACGTCCGGGTCGGCGATCCTATAAGCGCATCCACGCGGCGTCTTCTCGAGGACTTAAGCAGCCCCCCGCCCTCCTCAGTCTCAGCATCGCCACCCTAGTATCGCCATCACTTCCCAGCAGCACGGCAACGTCTCCGGAGGTGAAGCCCTCGGAGCCGAACCTACGATATGGCGCCGCGTATAGCCTGCCGAGCCTGCCGGGAGACCCAGACGACCATCCGTTACGGAAATGGTAACGCTTAGATACGAGCGTCTTCGAGGCTGCCTGATGTAGGCCGCTGACGCGTCGGTAATCAGATTCTTCTCTGACGGGCTTGGAAGATGAACATCGAGTGACTTGGGTGGCGGACCTCCAAGGCGGCTAGAGCGACGTTCCGAGGGCTTATTCACCGTACGTGGCCGGCCTAGGACTGGCTCCCGTACGGGCTCGTGAGTTCGAATCCCACCCCGCATTTTTGGAAAGAAAGACCGTTAAAACTAAAAATTTGCTGGGTTGCTGGAACTCCGTGAGCCAAGAGCTTTCCAGCGTCGAGATCGCGAAGAAGTCTTCTTCGGCCATCATTAGAATCGTCGTTTACGTGGTTCTGTACGTTTTTGTGGCTGCGTTCATTCAGTGGTTTTTCACGGAGTTCACTCCCGGATTCGGACTGAACATCAGCAATTATCTCGGGTACGTCCAGATACTGCTAGCTCTTGGGCTCGGATACATAATTGTGGGGGCGGTCGCACAGTTCTTCTATTGGTCTATGCGCCTGAAATACGACCATCCAACGTCTTCAGCTGTCAGGAACTTGGTCAAGATAATCGGGGTGGGTGCCCTAATCGCCTCTATCGCTGGAGGCGTGGCCGGAGGGACAGCGGGTGTTGCCTTGGGTGGCTTCATAGGTTTGGTGATAGGCTTCGCATCCCAGCAGGTTCTCGGTCAGGCGCTTTCGGGTCTCTTCATCCTGATAACTAAGCCTTTCAAGATCGGCGACAGGGTTGTGATCGCCGGCGAGGAGGGAACAGTCGATGACATATCTGCCCTCTTCACGGTGGTCGTGAAGGACGAGGGTGTCGGGGTTCTCATTCCTAACAACAGCATAATCGGGGCGAAGATCGTTTTGAAGAAATAGCCTACTCCGACGTAACACGGATGCAAGCGACCCATGACCCTACAGGAGTTTCCTCGAGGCCCACCTGCACGAGTCGCGGTCAAGACGAGAGGTAGTAGTACTCGCCGACCTCCCTCTGGAGCCTGTCAAGCCTCGACCCGGGCTTGTTGACCCGAGGCCGCTTCGTCTCGTGGTCCCTCCTGAAGGTCACGCCGAGCTCTCTGAGCAACGCGTTGAATCCCGTCCTCAGGTCTGAGGGCGGCAGCGCCTCTCCTCTAACTCCGGGCTCACCGGTGAAGACCATCACCTTCGTCGCCGCGAAGTCGACGATCATCAGGTCGTGCTCGACCAAGACGACGTGGGCGCCTAGGTCCGCCGCGATTCTCCTGACGGTCTTCGCGACGTTGTACCTCTCCTCGACGTCGAGGAAGGCGCTGGGCTCGTCGAGCAGGTATATCTTCGCGTCCCTCGAGAGGGCCTCGACTATCGAGACCTTCTGGAGCTCACCGCCGCTGAGCTCGTCGAGCCTCCTCTCCATCAGCCTGTCGATCCTTAGGGGCTTGATCAGCTCCGACTGGACGAACTCGCCCTCGAACCTCTCCCCGGCCGCGGCCTTAAGGACCTCCTCGACCGTCTCCGGCCTCTGAACCGGGTGCTGGGGCTTGTAGCTCACGGAGGCGTAGTCGAGCCTCAGGCCGTTGTCGTCCTCGAGCTGGCCGGCCAGCAGCCTCACGAAGGTCGTCTTTCCGGTGCCGTTCGGTCCCACGACCGCGAGGACCTCGCCCTTGCCCATCCTCCCTTCGGGGACCCTGAGCCTGAAGCCGTCGAATGTCTTGGTCATCTCGGGCCAGTAGAGGCCCCATCCTGACTCCTCGCGCTGCTCCTCCGGGCCCTTGACCTGGAACGCGATCCTGTAGCTCCTGAACCTCACGTTGTCGAGCGGCAGGTAGCCCTCGAGGTAGTCGTTGATGCCCTCCCTAGAGCCGTAGGGCCCCGAGACGATCCCGTAGACCGAGGGGTCGCCGTAGAGGACGAAGACGACGTCCGAGACGTAGTCCATGAAGGCGAGGTCGTGGTCCGCGACAAGAACTCCCTTGCCCCTCGAGGCCAGCTCCCTGATGATACTGGCAACCCTGAACCTCTGCCGTATGTCGAGGAAGCTCGTCGGCTCGTCGAGGAGCATCACGTCTCCTCCCCTTAGGATCGCCGCTGCTATCGCGAGCCTCTGCAACTCTCCGCCACTGAGGACCGAGACGTCCCTGTCGAGGATCCGGTCCAGCTCGAGCTCCTTCACGACCTCTTCGTATCCCTCCCCGCCCGCGGCCCTCCTCAGGAGCTCTCTGACGGTCCCCTTGACGGCCCTCGAGATCTGCTCGATCTGCTGGGGCTTCAGGACGACCCTGACTTGGCCGGAGGCGACCCGCCTGAAGTAGTCCTGGAGGACCGTCCCCCTGAACTTCAGCTGGACGTCCTCCCACCTCGCCTTCCCCTCGAGCCTCCCGAGGTTTGGTACCAGCTGGCCCGAGAGGACCTTGAAGGCGGTCGACTTGCCGATGCCGTTCCTCCCGAGGACCCCGACGACCTTCCCCTGCTCAACGTGGGGGAGCCTGTAGAGCCTGAAGGCGTTCAGACCGTACTGGTGGACGAGGTCCTCTCCGAGCTCGGTGGGGAGGTTCACGATCGTGATGACCTCGAACGGACACTTCGCGACGCAGATCCCGCACCCGATGCAGAGCTCCTCGTTGACCTCGGGGAAGCCGTTCGGCGCCAGCCTGATCGCCTCTATGCCGTTCCTCACGGGAGGACAGAAGGTGATGCAGGGCGTCCCGCACTTCTCGGGCTGGCACCTCTCCAGCTCCAGTACCGCGACCCTCATCCTCTGGAGTCCGCTCACTCCCCGCAGAGCCCCTTGGAGCTGCCTAGTAAACGAGACACCCCGACCGCAGTGAGACGCGGCCAGCGGTTAATCTCGAGCCCCTCGGGGGTTGCCGGGTGGTAAGGAGTTGTTCGACCCGTGGGAGAGCGCGGCCGGGTTCGCGGCGGTCTGGGTCGCGCACTTAGGCAGGAGGTACGGGCTGCTGAGGACGCTCGACGAGCTGGGGAGGGCCGCCGGGCCCGGCGAGGTCGCGAGGCTCACGGGACTGGACCGCAGGGCGGTGGGGCTCTGGTGCGAGGCGGCCGCCGAGCTGGGCCTGCTGAGGAAGAGGAGGGGGAGGTTCGCGCTCCGGGACGAGGCGAGGGCTCTCCTCCTCGATGAGCGGGACCTCCGCCACGTCGGCGGGGCGCTCTCCTACTTGGCGCTGAGGAGCCTCGACTTCCACCTCTTCGACGCCCTCTTCGGGCTCGGGAGCGCCGGCGGCGGAGGGGCGAGGCATCTGACCGAGGCGTACGCGGAGGCGACGAGGTGGGACCACCTGGCTTTTTTCGAGCTCGTCGTCCCGAGGGTTAGAGGTCTCCGGTCGGTCCTCGAGGGGGGCGCGAGGGCCCTCGACCTGGGCTGCGGGACCGGCGGGTGGGCCATCGAGCTCTGCCGGAGGTATCCTGCGGCCTCCGTGGTAGGCGTGGACCCCGACGGCGCCGCGATATCGGTCGCGAGGAGGAGGGCGGAGGAGGCGGGACTCTCGGGCCGCGTGAGGTTCGTCGAGGGAACGGGCGAGTCGCTGGACGGTGGGGAGGAGTTCGACCTGGTCTACCTCGGCGAGGTCCTCTGCGTGGCCTCCGACAGGCCCGGAGTCCTGAGGTCGGCCCGCAGGGCGCTGAGGCGCGGTGGGCTACTGGTCGTGGCCGAGGGGCTCTCCGACAGGACAGGCGACCCGAGGCACGACGCGCTCCTGAGGTTCCTCGCGCTCGACTACGCGCTTCAAGGAGGGTCGATGCTCTCGAGGAGGGAGCTCTCGTCGCTCACCTCGCGTTCCGGCTTCGGTAAGGCGAGGTTCCTCCACGCCGGAGGAGGACTGTGGTTCGCGGTCGCTGCGAAGGCCGGGCGAGGCGGCGGGAAGAGGCGCTCCAAGACCCCGGAGTCCACGGGCTAACTGCTAAAACCTCCCGAGAGGGAGTCCGGTGAGGTGCTGGGGGTTGCCGCAGAACTACACGATCGCCAGGATGACGAAGCGGGGCGAGACCTACGAGGTGCTGGTGGACCCGGACCTCGCCCTGAAGATCAGGCTAGGGCAGGCCCAGCCGTCGCAGAAGGTCCTCGTCTACCCGGAGGTCTACAGGGACGCTAAGAAGGGCATCAGGGCTAAGGAGGAGGAGCTGAGGAAGGCCTTCGGCACCACCGACCCGTACCAGATCGCGCTGACCATCGTTAAGGAGGGCGAGGTCCAGCTCACCGCAGAGCAGAGGCGGGCCCTGATCGAGGAGAAGAGGAGGAAGGTGATCGACCTGATCGCGAGGAACGCGATCGACCCGAGGACCAACGCTCCGATACCGCCCCAGAGGATCGAGCTCGCGATGAAGGAGGTCGGGGTCCAGATAGATCCGTTCGCGGAGGCCTCCGAGCAGGTCGGGAAGGTGATAGAGAGGCTGAGGACCGTCCTCCCGATCAAGGTCGTCCAGATAACTGTCGAGGTCAGGTCGCCCGGCGACACCCAGCCGAGGGTCAGCGGATACCTCCGTGGCGTGGGCAGGATAGTGAGGGAGGAGTGGAAGGGCGACGGCTCCTGGGTCTGTCAGGTCGAGCTGCCCGGCGGGATGCTCGGCGAGGTCACGGACAGGGTGATGAGGCTGACCTCGGGGAGGGGGGACGTCAAGAGGCTCTGAGCGGCGGGGCCCGCGAGTGCCTCGAGATCACCACCAGCTTCAGCAGCTCTATCGACGCGAAGGTCGCAGCGCCTCCTGCGAGGATCCACGTCAGGTCCTCGAGCGTCGGCACGGTCAGGTGCAGCGCCTCCCTTGTCCACGGGATCCAGACCAGGAGGCTGATCAGGGCCGCCTCCCAGAGGACCGCGAGCACCAGCCACCTGTGGGGCCTCACCTTCGCCACCGGGTGCCTGAGGGACCTGCAGCTCAGGGCGACGACGAGCTCGATCGCGACGAAGAGGAGGAAGAGCCTGGTCCTAGCCGCGTCGATCCCGTTCGGGAGGGCCGAGTAGAAGGCGAGAATCATGACCGGGGGCTCCACGATCAGCGCCCTGATCAGGAACTCGACGACCTCCCTCGTGAAGACGCTCTCGCCCCTCTTCAGCGGAGGCCGCTCCATCAGGTCCGGGTCTGGAGGGCTGAGGCCGAGCGCGAGGGCCGGGAGTCCGTCCGTGGCCAGGTTGATGTAGAGTATGTGGACCGGGAGCAGGGCGAGGGCCTCCTCTCCGGAGAACCCGAGGTACCTGAGGAGGAAGAGGGTCGTGAAGGAGAGGACTACGATCTCGACGAGGTTCGCCTGGAGGAGGTAGGCGAGGTAGCGCTTGATGTTGTCCATGATCCACCTCCCGAGCTCTATGGCCTTCACGAGCGTCGCGAGGCTGTCGTCGGTGAGTATGAGGTCCGAGGACTCCTTCGCCACCGCGGTGCCCCTGATCCCCATAGCGACCCCGATGTCGGCCCTCTTCAGGGCAGGGGCGTCGTTGACGCCGTCGCCCGTCATCGCCACGACCGAGTCCTTCACCTTCCACCCCTCGACGATCTTCAGCTTCTGGACCGGAGAGGTCCTCGCGTAGACGGTCACCTTATCGATGTGTTCGGCGAGCTCCTCCGCCGTCATCAAGTCCAGTTCCCTTCCTGTCAGGACGTGCTCGGTCTCTATGCCGCACTCCCTCGCGACCGCGATCGCGGTGAGCCTGTGGTCGCCGGTTATCATCACGGGCTTCACGCCCGCGGACTTCGCAACTCTTATCGCCTCGATCGCCTCGGGCCTCGGCGGGTCTATCATCCCGACCATCCCGACAAAGACGAGGTCCCTCTCCGCCTCCTCGCCCTCGACGCCCTCCGCGTCCCTGTACCCGAACGCGAGGACCCTCATCCCCTCCGACGCGAGCCGCTCGTTGACCTCGATCAGCTCGGACCTCATCGGAGGCGTCATAGGGACGACGCCGTCGCGGGTGAGGGCCGCGACGCACCTCTCGATCACGACCTCGGGCGCTCCCTTCACGAACGCGACCCTTCTCCCGTCGACGAGGTTGACCGTGGACATCATCTTCCGCTCGCTGGTGAACGGGTTCTCCGAGACCCTGGGGTGGGCCCTCCTCAGCGCCTCCACGTCGACGCCGGCCTTCAGGGCCATGAAGAGCAGGGCCACCTCCGTGGGGTCGCCGGAGTGCCTCCACCTGCCGTCGGCGTTGGTCACGGAGGCGTCGTTGCAGAGGACCGAGGCCCTCAGGAGCTCCTCGAAGGCCCTCGAGTTCCTGTCGGCGCCCTCGATCGAGCCCTCGACGTTGAACCCGGTCCCGGTGACGGGGAGGAGCCTGCCGTCGACGCAGACGGCCCTGACGGTCTGCTCGCCCTTTGTGAGGGTCCCGGTCTTGTCGAAGCACATCACCTGGGTGGACCCGAGGCTCTCGACCGCCGCGAGCTTCTTCACCAGCGCCCCGTGCTTCGCGAGCGTCCAGGCCCCGATCGCGAGGGACGCGGTGACGACGGCCGGGAGGGCCTCGGGGACCGCGGCGACGGCGAGGGCGACGCTGAAGAGGAAGACCTCGATCAGGAACTCGAGGGTTATGCCGCCGAAGAGAAGGGACTCGGCGAGCTCAAGGACGAAGAGCACCGCGACGATGACCAGCGCCAGCAGGCCGAACTTCCTCCCCAGCTCGTTCATCCTAGCCTCGAGGGGCGTCCTCTCCTCCTCCACCGCGAGCGTGTAGGCGGCCACCTTCCCGAACTCGGTCGACTTGCCGGTCGCCGTGACCACCGCCTTGCCTCGCCCCGAGACGACGAGCGTCCCCGCATAGACGGAGTTGACCCTGTCTCCGAGGGGGACGTCCCTCGGAAGGGCCCTCGTCACCTTCTCCACTGGGACCGATTCCCCGGTGAGGGCGGACTCGTCGACCTTGAGGCCGTGGGACTCGACCAACCTTCCGTCAGCGGCAACGATGTCTCCCTCGCCTAGGACTAGGACGTCGCCGGGGACGACCTGATGCGCGGGCACCGTGGCCACGTCGCCGTCCCTCAGAACCCTGCAGGTGGGGGCGGTCAGCTCCTTCAGCTTCTCGAGGGCCCTCTCGGCCCTATACTCCTGAATGAACCCCACGACGCCGATGAAGAGGACGATGACGCCGATCACGACCGCCTCTATCACCTCGCCGAGGAAGGCGGTGATCGCGGTCGCGGCCAGCAGTATCAGGATCAGCAGGTTCGCGAACTGCCTGAGGAAGAGCACGACCGGGCTCGGCCTCTTGGCCTCCACGATCACGTTCGGGCCGAACCTCCTCAGCCTCTCCTCGACCTCCCCCCGACTCAGGCCTCTGGCAGGGTCGACCCCGAGCCGCCCGGCCGCCTCCTCTGCCTCAAGCGCGTGGAACTCCGCCTCGGTCCCGGACAACCCCACACTCGCCCGACCTCCGGGATAATTTACCTACACTCCGCAATCGGCTGGCGTCGGCGCGGAGGATACGTTGATATCGTGGCGCGCTCCGCCGCGGTGCGCGGGGTGGTCGGATCGATTACGTCGAGACCCTTGACACCACCCTTCGGGACGGCGCGCAGACCAGAGGGATAACCTTCTCGCTGCGGGAGAAGCTCAGGGTGATCGAGAGGCTCGACGAGCTCGGCGTCGACATCATAGAGTCGGGATGGCCGGGCTCGAACCCCAAGGACAGCGAGCTCTTCAGGGCCCTGAGGCGCGTCTCCCTAGCGAACAGCAGGATCGCGGCCTTCGGGTCGACGAGGAGGAAAGGAATTAGGGCCGATGAGGACAAGTCCCTGAACGCGATCGTCGAGTCGGAGGCGCCGGTCGCGGTCGTCTTCGGGAAGTCCTGGACGCTCCATGTGACCGAGGTCCTGAGGTGCGCTCCCGAGGAGAACCTCGAGATGGTCTCCGAGACCGTCGAGTACCTCAGGGAACACGGGATGGAGGTGGTCTTCGACGCCGAGCACTTCTTCGACGGGTGGAAGGAATCGCCGGAGTACGCGGTCTCGGTGCTGAGGGCCGCGGCCGACGCCGGCGCGAGGACGCTGACCCTCTGCGACACCAACGGCGGCTCGATGCCATGGGAGGTCGAGAGCGTGGTCGAGGAAGTCAGGGAGCGGTTCCCGGACGCCCACCTTGGGATACACACCCACAACGACGCGGGTTGCGCGGTCGCCAACACGCTCGCCGCGGTGAGGAGCGGCGCGAGACACGTCCAGGGGACGCTTCTGGGGATCGGAGAGAGGTGCGGGAACGCGGACCTCTGTCAGGTGCTCCCGAACCTCGCGTACAAGATGGGCTTCTCGGTCCTGCAGGGAAGAACTGACTCGCTGAGGCGTCTGACACGGGTCTCTAGGTCGGTCGCGGACCTCCTGAACTACAGGATCGCGGACAATCACCCCTACGTCGGGAGGAACGCCTTCGCCCACAAGGCCGGCGTGCACGTCGACGCGGTCCTGAAGGTCACAAGGGCCTACGAGCACTTGGACCCTTCCGCGGTCGGGAACGAGAGGGGCTTCTCGGTGTCGGAGCTCTCGGGCAGGTCGACCGTCAGGTACGTGGCCTCGAGGGCCAGGATACGGCTCACCGAGGAACAGGTCACGAGGGCCCTTGAGGAGGTGAAGAGGCTCGAGTCGCAGGGCTACCACCTTGAAAGCGCTGAGGCCACAGTGGAGCTGCTCCTCCTCCGCGCCGCGGGCCAGCTCGAGGAGGTCTTCAGGGTCGTCGAGTGGTCGGTGGAGGTCATGGGCCCGGACCGTCAGTCCGCAAAGTCTTCGGTCGCGATCGAGGTCGACGGCCGCGTCCACAGGGCGTCGAGCGATGGCGTTGGGCCGGTCCACGCGCTGGACGGTGCGATCAGGGGCGCGCTCCTCTCCTGCTTCCCGGAGCTCGAGGGGGTGAGGCTGACGGACTACAAGGTCAGCGTGGTCGACGGCTTCGAGGGCACGGCGGCCGCGGTGCGGGTCCTCGTCGAGTTCTCGGGGAACGGCGCGGCGTGGAGGACGACCTCGGTCTCGAGGAACGTGATCGAGGCGAGCCTCGCTGCCATCTCCGACGGCTACAGGTACGCGTTGCAGGCTAACAGGAAATAGCGGCCCGAGGTCGGAACGGCACGGGTTGGAGCGGCCTCTCAGGGACAAGGACTGCTTCGTCACGTCCGAGGGCTGGATTTTCTCGGTGCTGGGTGACGTCCACCCGAGGGACAGAGTCTGGGCCGTCCTGAAGTACGTCCCGGGCCCCGGGCCCTGGCGTTCGGCGGACGGCAGGACCTACACGAGGCTGTTGGTCGAATACTCGGTGAGGGAGCTCCTGAGGACGATCGACTTCGTGAGGTCGGTGAGGCCCGACTACGTGCATCTGGACCTTTCCGTGGGGAGCGAGGTCATCGCGCCGCCGCTCGCGGAGGTGACGAGGGTCTTCAGGACCAAGGAGAGGGCCCTCGAGCTGCTGAGGTCGCGGGAGTCGCTGCCGGAGAACTCGCTGGAGAGGAGGGCGGTCGAGCTGATCGGCTGGCTCTCGGAGGCCTCGGGCGTACCGGAGGAGGGCTTCGGCGTGACCGGTTCGATCCTGTTAGGGATAGCGCACCAGGGCTCCGACGTGGACCTCATCGTGCACGGAGAGTCCAACTCGGAGAGGGTCCTGAACGCGCTGGCAGAGTCAGGGGACGAGAGGCTGAGGCTCGGGGTCGGCCCGGAGTGGGCCTCGCACCTGAGGTCGCAGCTGAGAGTCCCCAGGGAGCACGCGGAGCTCCTCGCGTCGAGGGTCGTCCACAAGGGAGAGTTCTCGGGGACCAAGTTCTCCGTCTTCGGGGTGAGGGAGAGGCCTCCGCACGCCTACGGCGAGGTCCAGTACACGTCGAAGGGGATCGTCGAGACGGTCGTCGAGGTCGTGGACGACTCGGAGTCGCTCTTCACGCCCGCGGTCTATCGGGTCGAGGAGCGGGTCTTCGGGGTCGAGAGGCTGGTCACGTACCTCGCGAGGCTGGCAGGTGTGCTGAGGCCCGGCGACAGGATCGTGGTGAGGGCGAAGCTCGAGGAGGTCCGGTCCGAGGGGGGGACCGCCTACCAGCTGTTGCTCGGGTCCTACGAGGGCGTCGGCGTCGAGTCGCTCAGGTTCGTCGGGTGAGCTGGGACCGTCGGGCTTCAGGATTCTCCGCGAACTCGGAGCCTCCCGTGGGCGATCCATACGAGAACCTCACCGAGAAGATCGAGAGATAACACGGAGTGCGATTCTGCCTTCTTCCCTCCGAACTCGATGAAGAGCTCCACGAGAGACGATCGAAACTCCAAGGGACTCGCGAAGGGAATCGGAGGCGAGGAAGGCCGAAGCGGAGACGTAGGCCCTCTTGAGACGCCGAATCTACTGCTCCTCCACCCACTCCGACGTGCCGTCAGCGTAGACCTCCTTCTTGAAGAGCGCGGGCTCCCTCTTGTAACGCTCGACCATCTCCGCGAGCGCGTCCATCACGCCCCTCCTCCTCGGGCCCACCGAGGCGACCAGCACGATGGGTTCCCCGGGCTTGAAGGAACCGAGGAGGTGCCAGATCCCCGCGAAGGTCAGTCCGTGCCTCTCGGCCGCCTCCGATACTATCCTGCGCAGCTCCGCCTCCGCGTTCTCGACGTAGGCCTCCATCACGACCTCGACGACCCACTTCCCGGTCCTGCTCGTGGACCTCGCGATCCCCATGAACGTCGCCAGCGCGCCCGAAGATCCGTTGCCGTAGGCGGAGCTCAGGGACTCGTAGACCGCGACCAGATCGAGGGAGCCCTTCGGGTAGACGCCGGTCCTCGGGATCGAGAGGAGTTCGGATCGCTCACCTTCCGCCCGCGGCAAGGACGCTCACCCTCCCCGCCACCCTCCTCGCGAGCGTCCTGAAGACCTCCGCGGCCTCGGACTTCGGGTCCCTGACGATCACCGGCGTCCCGTCCTCGCTCCCCTCGAGGATCGACTCGAGCAGGGGGACTTCGGCCAGCAGCGGAACGCCGGCCTCCAGCGCCGCCCTCCTCGCGTAGCTCTCTCCGAAGACCCTGATCGCCTTCCCGCAGTCGGCGCACCTGATGTAGGACATGTTCTCGACGATCCCGATGACGTTGACGTTCAGCCTCTGGAACATCCTGAGCGCCTTCATCGCGATCGAGACCGCGGCCCTCTGGGGGGTCGTGACGATCACCACGCCGCTCAGCGGGACGGTCTGGGCGAGCGTCAGCGGCGCGTCCCCTGTGCCCGGCGGCAGGTCGACGATCAGGTAGTCCAGCTCGCCCCAGTCGACGTCTGTGATCAGCTGCCTGACGGTCGTCCCGACCAGCGGCCCCCTCCAGATGACGGGCGTGTCGTCGGTAACGATCAGGCCCAGCGACATCATCTTCACGCCGAGCGGCCCCTTGGCCGGCTCGACCTTGTTCCCCCTGACGCTCGACGAGAAGTCGTAGTCCCTGATGAAGCGGGGTATCGTCGGGCCGTAGACGTCCGCGTCCAGAAGCCCCGTCGCGGCCCCTGCCTCCGAGAGCGCGACAGCGAGGTTCACCGCGATCGTGGACTTCCCCACGCCTCCCTTGCCGCTCGCGACCGCGATCACGTTCTTCACCGCGGGTATCGGGTTGAGGGACGGGCTCTGGGGCCTGACGCTCAGAACCCTCGACTTCACCTCCATCGAGACCCTCTCGACGCCCTTCACAGACTCGACCGCCTTCAGGACCGCTGCCTTCAGCTCCTCGTTGTAGGGACAGGCGGGAGTCGTCAGCTCGAGCGTGAAGGAGACGTGGCCGTCCTTCACCCTCAGGTCCTTGATCATCCCCATCTGGACGACGTCGACTCCCAGCTCCGGGTCCTTCACCTGCCTCAGCGCCCTCAGGACTTCCTCGGCGGTGACCCTCATCCGCGGAAGGCCCTCCGGGACTTCTGATAAACGTGTCACCGGAACCCGGCCGCCGGTCGGTGAGCTCTCTCGAGCCTCTCCCTCAGCAGGAAGGCTCCCACGATCGTCTTCGCGTCCCTGACCTCTCCGCTCAGCACCATCCCGATCAGCTCCTCGAGCGTCAACGTCACGACCCTTAGCTCCTCGTCGTCCTCCGGCGTAGGACCGCTCTTCGGCACCGCCCTAGCGAAGAAGATGTGCATCGACTCCTCGGAGTAGCCGGGGGCGGGGTAGACGGTCGCGAGCCTCTCGAGGGAGAGGGCCTCATGTCCGGTCTCCTCGAGGAGCTCCCTCCTCGCGCAGCCCTCAGGTTCCTCGCCGAGCTCGAGCGTCCCAGCGGGGAACTCAAGGACTTCCTCGTCGACCGGTCGCCTGTACTGCCTCACCAGGACCAACCTGCCGTCATCGCGGAGCGGGATTATCACCACAGCCCCCCGGTGCTCGACGATCTCCCTCAGGACGACCCTCCCGTTCACCGAGACCCTCTCCACCCTCAGGCCCACCGTTCTTCCCGAGTAGACCCTCCTCGACTCGAGGACCTTGACCCCCACGCCCGCGGCCCTGGAGCCCGAGGTATAAGGCTGCGGCCAGTCCACGCGCAACGCACAAGCCAGAACACCGTTTTTAGCTCCGACGAGGCCATTAAGTCCGTGGAGGTCCCTGCGAGGGAGAACTTCGCCCTCCTCCCGGAGTGGACGGAGGTCGCGATGTACCTCGTCCTGCTGCCGTTCGCGGCCGTCTTCCTTTACGGGTTCTACCTGAAGATGTCCGAGTACGGATGGGAGGCGCTGAAGGCGGTACTCAGGGATCCGGTCGCCTGGCTGAGGGGGGTGATGAGGTACGCGGTCGCTCAGAAGAGGCTCCTGAAGGAGGTCGGAGCGGGCGCGATGCACGTCGCGCTCAGCTACGGGATTCTCGTCCTATTCATCGGGACCGTGCTCGTGGCGATCGACTTCGACGTCTTCGAGAGGCTCGGCGGGAAGCTGCTGCAGGGGACGGGCTACGTCGCCTTCGAGGCCGCGATGGACCTCTTCGGCTTGCTGATGATATACGGCGTCGTCGTCGCGCTGGGCAGGAGGTACTCGGGGGTGAAGAGGCTCAGGCAGAGGCTCGAGTATTACGCTTACCTCTACGGGATCCTCTTCATCGGGGTCTCGGGGTTCGCGATCGAGGGCCTCAGGCTCCACGTCCAAGGAGTCCCCTGGGCCGGCTACTCGTTCGTCGGGAACGCGGTCGCGGCCTCGCTCTCGGCCCTCGAGGTCCCCAAGGCGCTCGCCTCGGAGCTCTACCCCTGGGTCTGGTGGACGCACGCGGTCGTCGCCTTCTCCCTCGTCGCGGCGATTCCGTTCACGAACCTCCTCCACACGGTAGTGGCCGTCTTCTACGCCGGGCTGTCATACGCCGCGCCCAGGCCTCCGGTCCTCGCGAAGACGCCGTTCAAGCTCGAGGAGCTGAGCCCCGACGCCGAGGTAAAGGTCGGGTTCAGGAGGGTCAGCGAGCTGGACTGGTACCAGAGGATGGGGCTCGACGCCTGCACCGACTGCGGCAGGTGCGAGGCCGCGTGCCCCGCCTTCGCGGCCGGCACGCCGCTCTCGCCGAGGATGGTCGTCCAGAAGCTGAGGGCCGAGATGTGGCGTTCGAGTCAGGACGGAGGGCGCGATGTCCTCGAGTCCGGAGTGCTGACCTACGAGGAACTCTTCGCGTGCACCACCTGCGCGGCCTGTGCCGAGGTCTGTCCCGTCACCATCAGCCCGATGGAGTATGTGCTCGAGGCCAGGAGGGCCCTCACGCTGGAGGGGAGGCTCGAGAGGCGGGCGGTAGAGGCCCTCACCAACCTCGGCAGGACCGGGAACATGTACGGGCTCCCGCAGTCGGCGAGGCAGGATCTGGTCTCGGAGCTGAGGGCGATGGGCGTCAGGACGGTCGAAGAATACCCCGACGCGGAGTACGTCTTCTGGGTCGGATGCCTCTCGACCTTCGACCAGAGGGCCAGGCAGGTCGTGAAGAGGCTCGCGGAGGTCCTGACGCGGGCCGGCGTGAGCTTCGCGGTCCTCGGGCCCCTCGAGACCTGCACCGGCGAGTCGGCGAGGAGGATGGGCGAGGAGGGCAGGTTCCAAGAGCAGGCCTACAGGAACGTGGAGTTGCTGAGGTCCGTCAACGCGAGGAAGGTCCTGACCCACTGTCCTCACTGCTACCAAGTCCTGAAGAACGAGTACAGGGAGTTCGGGCTTGACGTCGAGGTCGTCCACCACTCGGTCCTGCTGGGGAGGCTCGTGAGGGAGGGGAGGATCAGGGTAAGGGAGGCGATCTCGGTCACGCTCCACGACTCCTGCTACGTCGCGAGGCACAACGGCATCGTCGACGAGCCGAGGGCCGCGCTGGCGGGCGCGGAGCTGAGGGAGATGCCCAGGAGCGGCAGGGAAACCTTCTGCTGCGGCGGCGGAGGAGGGAACTACTGGTACGAGGTCAAGAGGGTCAAGAGGGAGAGCGTCCAGAGGGTCGAGGAGGCCCTGAGCACGGGGGCCGGCGTTATCGTCGCGGAGTGCCCCTTCTGCCTCGCGATGCTCGAGGACGCGGTGAGGGTGCTGGGGGTCGAGGACAGGGTCAAGGTGAGGGACCTCTCGGAGCTCTTCTGAGCTCAGAGGACCGCCAAGAGCAGCGCGATCAGCGGGACCTCGATCATTATGGCCCTCGCGAGGAGCGGGTAGACGTCGTTGAGGGGCGTCCTGAAGTACTCCGAGGAGAGGACGAAGCAGCTGTGGGCGGGGCTCAGCATCACCCCGATGTGTCCTCCTGCGAAGGCGAGGGCGACCATGTATCCGTCCAGCAGCCCCAGGAGCGGGGGAAATGCGAGCGCGACGAAGGCGAACTCTATCCCCGTAGCCAGTCCTATGACCAGCGGCACCGAGAAGACGGCGATCGGGCCGTAGGGGCCTAGCATCTCCGCGAGGTCGAGGTTCAGTCCCGTGGCGACGATGTAGCTCGAGAAGACCAGCGACCCGACGATGATCATCATCACGTTCGGGTTGGTCCCGAGCCTGAGGGCCTCGAGGAACTCCTTCGCGCTCATCCTGCTGACTAGGACGTACGCGAGGAGGGTCAAGCCGATCGCGATCGGGAGGGGCACGAGGAACGAGAGGACGGCGACCAGCCCCAAGGGCCACAGCGACGCTAGGTCCTCGAGCAGGCCGAGGTCGCTCACCTTCGGGATCCTGGGCATCATCGCGAAGCCGGCGATCGCAGCCGCCAGTGCAGCAGGCCAGGTCCTCGAGATCACCTCGACGACGCCCGCGTGGAGGACCGCGGAGGCCAGTATCACGCCCTGGTAGAGCGGCCAGACCGATATCCAGATGTGCCTCCACCAGTAGTTCACGAAGGTCCTGACCCTCCTGTCCATGTTCACCCTCTCGTAGAGCTGGTCCGCGATCGTCGCGGAGACGTACGCTCCCCCGGGCATCGGCAGCAGCCCTATCGTCGCAGGTATCCCGATCGCAGCAGCCCTCGTCCCGAGCCTCACCATGCCCCTGTAGATCCGCTCGCCGTCCCTCCTCATCGCGTGGGATAGCGTCATCGAAAACACTAGGGCCGTCGCGACCTCCAGCATTCTCTGGTTGAAGGACCCGACTGTGACGCTCAGCAGCTCCGCAGGCCTCAGAGTCGCAGCTCCGTAAACCAAGGCGCCGGCCGCGACCGCGTACCCGACCTTCGCCCGCTTCGAGAGGACCAGCGCCACGATCAGCGAGACCGACGCGACGAACATCAGCAGCCCGTAATAGTTCAAACCCGCAAACTCTCCTTTCCCGTGAGCCCGGTTATGAATGTATCAGTCGGCGTCTCCGCGGGGCAGGATCCGCGAACATTAAAAAGCGACCCTATGAGCGGTAGAGGCACGCATAGGGCGTGAAAGCGTTTGAGTAAGGTGGAGAGAATAGAGGACCTCGGCCCCAGCTCGAGGGGCGTGAACTTGGTCGCGAAGGTCGTCTCGAAGACCGAGCCCCGCGTCGTTGGAAGCCAGTACGACAACGCGAACCACAGGCTCTCGATCGCGACGATCGCCGACAAGACCGGCGCGATATCGCTGGTCCTTTGGGACGACGACATCGACAAGGTGGAGGTCGGGAGCACCGTGAGGGTCACCAACGCCTACGTCAAGGTCTTCAAGGGCAAGATGCAGCTCAACCTCGGGAGGTACGGGAGTGTGGAGGTCGTGGACGAGGAGATCGGCGAGGTCAACACCGAGAACAACCTCTCCGAGAGGACCGTGCCCGCAGGAGGGTACTTCAACGCCTCCAGACCGAGGGGCCCGAGGCGCGGGACCGGCCGCTTCGGCGCACAGCCCTGAACGTCGGCGGCGCAGCGCACTCAACTTAGGAGAATTTTTGGTCCCTTCGCGCGGGTTAGGCCTGCATCGGCCTCGCGGGCCTGACCAAGAGCAGGTTGTCCCTCTTCCCGACGACCTTTACTTCCTCGCCCCGCTTGACGTCCTCGAGCGCGAGGGCCCTCCTGTACTCTCCTCCCACAACCACGTACCCAACTGAGCCTGAGGGGATGTCCTCCGCGGCCCTCCCGGACTCCTCGACGGCCATCTGAAGCGCCCTCCGCCTCGCGGCCCTGGCCACCTTGTACACGACGAAACCAACGAAGGCGCCCGCGAACGTCCCGACGAGTATCACGCTCACCATCGCCTCCTCGAGCCAGCTCTGCGCGATGTAGATCACGCCAGGAGGTGAGCGGATCAGCAGTATCGATCCGAGGACGAGGAGGCCTATGCCGAACGGCAAGGCTATCAGGGTCCCGCCGGTGTAGAACTCGTAGAGCACGAGGACCGCTCCCAGGACGATTATCCCGAGACCTACCAAGTTGACGCTGAAGCCCTGGCCGATCAGCCCCAGGAGTATCAGGATGCCCCCGACCAGCTCGGTCCCGATGCCGGGGTGGGTGAGTCCCACGATCAGTATCAGGAAGCCGAGCGACATGAGGAGCGTCGAGAGTATCGGGTCGCTGAGGAAGTGGAGCACCTCGGACCTGACGTCCCTGGAGATCCTCTCGATCACCGCGCCCCTGAGGTTCAGCGTCGCCTCGCCCCCGAGCCTCCTGACCGTCCTCCCGTGCGCCTTCTCCAGCAGGTCCCCGACGTCCTCCGCGATCACCTCGATCACCCTCCTCTCGAGGGCTGCGGTCGGGTTCAGGTTGTCGTTGTGGGTCACGAACCTCGCCGCCTGGGTCTCGTTCCGTCCGTGGATCCTAGCCATGGTCCTCATCTTCTCGACGAGGAAGTTGATCAGCTTCGGGTCCTGCGAGGGGACCCCGTTGACCACGGGTTGCGCCGACCCGATGATCGTGTGGGGAGCCATGGCCGCGAGGTCCGCCGACATCAGAATGTAGGTCCCGGCGGAGAGCGCCTGACCTCCGGGCGGGTACACGAAGACGACAACGGGCGCCGGCGAGTTCGTGATCGCGTCGACGATCCTCAGGGTCGCGTCCCCCAGACCTCCGAACGTGTTGACGGTGATGACCACAGCGTCGTAGATCTCGGCGGCGTCGAGGAACTGTTCGATCCACTCGGCCACCGCTGTCGAGATGTAACCCTGGACCTCGAGGAGGGCGACACGGGGCCTCGGCTGCGACTCGACGGGGACTGAACTCAGAGAGAGCGGCAGCAGGAACGCGGCTAGCAGCAGTAGCAGCGCGGGCCTCCTGTCCCTACTCGGCCTTCCCCTTCCTGACCTCATGCCCCGCTACTCCGGCGGCCGTCGCGACGGTGCTCCCCAGCCCTCCGGCGCCTTCGGTCACGATGATCAGGTTCTTCTCTCTCGCGATCTCAGTCCAGGTCTGGAGCTCCCTCAGCCTCAGGGCTATCGGGTTAGCCGCGTAGGCCATCGCGGCCTCGGCCATCTTCTGGGCCGCGAGGAACTCGCCCTCCGCCATGATCACCCTGCTCCTCCTCTCCCTCTCGGCCTCGGCCTGCTTCGCGATCGCCCTCTGCATGTCCGCGGGGAGCACCACGTCCCTTATCGCGACAGCCGTTATCTTCACGCCCCAAGGCTCCGTCGCCTCGTCGAGTATCCGCTGGATCCTGACGTTCAGCTCGTCCCTCTTGGTCAGGAGGTCGTCGAGCTCGACCTGGCCTATCACGTCCCTGAGCGTGGTCATCGAGAGCATGCTCGATGCCATCAGGTAGTCCCTCACCCTCAGGACCGCAGCCTGCGGGTCCTCGACCCTCATGAAGACGACCGCGTCGACCTCGACCGTGACGTTGTCCCTCGTGACGATCTTCTGCTTCGGGACGTCTATCGAGACTATTCTCAGGTCGATCACCCTCGGCGAGTCGACTATCGGTATCAGGAAGATGAGCCCCGGCCCCTTTATCCCGATCATCCGGCCGAGCCTGAAGACCACGACCCTCTCGTACTCCTTGACCACCCTGATGGCGGCCCTCAGGATCGCGATCAGTACGATGACCAGTATCAGGAGACCGAAGAGCGCACCGACGCCGACCTGTAAGGCGAACGCCATCTTCGTTCCGAGTTCTCCGCGGCCGCTAATAAGTTGTCGTGCAGCTCGCGCCGGTCACCTTACGCCCTCGGCGCTCTCCCTCCTGACCGACCTGCGCCTCGTCTCCCCTCGGGTGACCAGCTCCGTGTCCCTCACCGCCAGCGCGACGGGCATGAAACCGAACGCCTTGCCCCAGGCCAGGGCGTGTCCCCTCTCGAGGTTCGGGAGGATCGACCTGAGGGTCTCCGCGTCTACGTCGAGGTTCCTCGCGAGGTGCTCGATGTCCGAGCCGTTGCGCGCGTTGAACATGAAGACGTTGTCGGCCTGCCTGTAGATCAGGGCCGGGATCGAGTCGGGCTGGTTGGTGATCAGGACCGTCGATATCCCTATGTGCCTCATCCTCGTCACGATGTCCTCCCAGTAGGTCTCCCTCAGGTAGAGGTGGGCCTCCTCTGCGAAGAGGATCAGCGGCTCCAGCTCCCCGGCGAAGAGCCGCTCCTTCAGGTCGCTCAGGACGTACTCGACTAGGATCCTCCTCTGCGACGGGCCGAGGCAGCTCATGTCCAGCACGACCAGCCTTCCCTCGGGCGAGGAGAGGGACTCGACCAGCGCGTCGGTGACGCCCCGCTCGTCGGTGAAGAGGCCGGAGGACTCGAGGGCCGCGAGCCTGTTCAGTATCGCGTCCCTCACCGACTCGTTCATCTGCGAATGACTGATGGACCTGTAGAGGCTTCTGAACGTCAGCCCTCCGGACTCCCTGAGCTCCCTCGCGGCCCGCAGAAGCTCCCTGAGGCTGGTCTGGGGCAGCCCGAGCGCGAAGGTCATCACGTCGGCCAGGACCTCCTGAGAGACCCTGTTGAGCGGGATCAGGTAGTCGATGCCGGGCGAGAGCACGGTCATCCTGTCTTGGACTGCGCTCCTCCCGCCGTCCCTCTTAGTCCCCAGAGAGACGTACTCGCCGTTGATGTCCAGGACTAGCACCGTGTAGCCCGTCTCGACCAGCGAGACCGCGAGCAGCTTCGCGAGGTGGGACTTCCCGGACTCCTTCCTCCCCGTGACTATCGTCACGCTCCCCTCGATGTCCCTCGGGTCGACGGCGACGCCGTCGCCGAGCTCGATCGACCTCGCCCGGGGCCCCGAGACCATGTCTAGGACCTCCGGCGGTGAAATCCTCCTGACCCGCGTCGCGTGCCTCGAGGGCAAAGAAATGGACGGCCCCCCGATCACCTTCCTGAGCTTCGTGACCACGAGCCTCGAGTCCCTCACGGCCCTCACGTGAGACTCGATGTCCATGGGGTCGTGCCTGACGAGCTGGACCAACCCGTCGGTCGTGAGGTCCCTCAGGGTCTCCTCGAGGGCGCCGGGGAGCTCGGCGTACTCCACGTCTATCACCTGCAGGACAAGCGTGCTGCTGCCGTCAGAGGCGAGGACGTAGTCGCCCTTCTCGAGGCTCAGCTCCCTCCCGAGGGCGATGAGCTCGACCCTGTCGCCGGCCTTCCGGTAGATCCTCATCTCCCATCGAACGGTGAGAGGACCGTCGCCCTCACGTCCGGGGCCTCGACGCACTTCACGCCGAGCTCCCTCGTCAGCAGCGACCTCAGCGCGAGGACCTCGGGCCAAGTCTGCCTGGAGTACGCGTGTGCTAGCGCCAAGGACTCGGGATACCCGTGGACGACGCCGTCGCTCGCGATGACGTCCTCCAGGGCCTCCCTCCACCCCTCCGAGGGCCAGACGTCGATCCTCAAGGGCAGTCCGTCGGGCGAGAGCTTCGAGACCGTGACCGCGAACCCCTCCTTCCTGACGAGCACGGCGGCGCCGATCCCGTTGATCGGTGAGCGTTCAAGGGGCCCCGGGCTCAGGGCCAGCGGGCTCGATTTCACGACGCCGATTACGTTCCTGCCCCGTGAGAGCTCGAGGACGTTCCTCTCGACTCTGGAGAGCGGCGAATCGAACAGCAGCAGCTCCGCGTCCTCCTGTAACGCCGCGAAGGCCTGGAGGTGACGCTCGAACCACCTGAGCTCGAGGAGGAGGACCGAGTCGCCGAGGGGCTCGTCCGTCGCCTCCAGCGGAGCGTACTTCGGGACCGGGCCGAGGACCGTCACTCTGACACCGGTGGGAGACCTCTGGACCACCGCGCCCTTCAGCGAGACCAGCAGCCCTCCGTCCCAGAGCCCGATGGCCTCGACCGAGGCGTCGACCGCGGCCAGGCTTCTCCGCGAGCCCCGCTCCAGCTCGTAGGCCTCGCAATCGCTCAGGTCGGGAATCCTGCAGGAACCGTCGAGCAGCCCCTCGATTCCCAGGACGATTGGCGTGCTGCGCGGGCGCCTCTCCCTCCACCGGAACGAGCTTAAGCACTCGCTGACTACACTCATAAATATCGGCGTAGCACCTTGAAGCCTGATGCAGTCCATGATGCTCATCAAACCGTTCATGACTTTCATGACCCATCAATTGATTCAAGATCGCTTATTATTAAATGTTCCCCAAGGTGTGGCGCTTGTCTCAGGAAAAGTCAACTGAAAAGGTCAAGGTCAGGCTGAAGGTCGGCGCCTTCGAGGTCGAGATCGAGGCTGGGCTTGATCAGATCGAGGAGGGCGTGAGGAGGGTCGTCGAGGCGCTGGGCGGGGCGGGAGCGGCGGAGCGGGCGGAGAGGGAGCAGGAGCGGCCGAGGCCCATTACCTGCAGGCAGGTCGTCGAGAAGCTGTTGGCGGAGGGCTTCTTCTCGGAGCCGAGGACGCTCTCCGACGTGACGAGGGAGGTCGCGAGGAGGGGTTACGGGTTCGACTCGACCGCGGTCGGGCACGTGCTTCTGGACCTAGTCAGAGAGGAGAGGCTGGCGAGGGGCGGCGCGCCGAGGAGGTACGTTTACTTCGCGCCCTCGAGGGGTCAGCCCGCGGACTTCACTACCTCGACCTCTCGGCAAGCCTCTCGACCAGAGTCTGAAGCCCCACCATAGTGATCTCGTAATCGCCCCGCTCGACGCTCCTCAAGCAGCCCGACCTCCTCAGCTCGGAGAGCGCCGCGGTCAGCGTCCCCCTCTTCAGGCCCAAGGCCTCGGAGATCGCCTTCAGGGGAACGGCGGGCTTTTCCCTCATCCCGAGGACGTGCTCGAGCCACCTCGCCGCGAGGACTGAGAGGATCTGGTCGGCAGCCGGGAAGCCGTGAATGGTCGGCTTGTGGACGATGCCGACCGTCCTGTCGTAGACGATGTAGCCCTCGAGGGCCCTGATCACCTCCTCCGCGGAGACATCGACGTTGAGCCTCCT
Source organism: Candidatus Caldarchaeales archaeon (assembly GCA_039630085.1). Lineage (GTDB taxonomy): Archaea > Thermoproteota > Nitrososphaeria_A > Caldarchaeales > Calditenuaceae > Calditenuis. The sequence goes on along the minus strand of JBCNVM010000006.1, from coordinate 45,864 downwards.
CGCCAGCGAGTAGGAGGGCAGGACCCTCTCGAAAAACGCGTTCACCGCCCTGACGACTCCCTCGGGGTCTCCCTCGAACGACGTGTGAAGTCCACGGTACTCGATCGTGACTTTGACTCGGTCCCCTTCCTCCGGCACGGGGGACTTTAGCGAGCGTCCGTTATTAGAAAGTTGTGTGGCGGCTCCGCCCCGATGCCAACGGCTTGAAGGCTCCCGGGGCGAGAATCGGTCTACGCGAGCACTTTGACCGGCGGCAGTTGACCGTCCATCTCCCTGATCGCGCCGAGCCTCTTGATCACCCGCTCCCTGATCTCCCTCGGCGATTCGATCGGCTCGATGAGCTCTCCGTCGAGCATCACGGGCCTCAGCAGCGGTCTCACGTCGCCGCCGCACGTCGGGCACCTCTCCAGCTCCTTGTTCCGCGGGACGAGCGTGTCGTGGAACCTCTCGCACCTGTAGACCTGCTTCCTCCCCGGGAACTTCCCCCTCTTCGAGAGCGGCGAACCGTCCACCTCGACGATGTCCATCGCAAGATCGACCGACGGCGGGAATGCGATCGAAGTTCCGACGCCGAACCCGTCCGCGACGTCGGCCAGCTCCCTCGCCTCCTCCTCGTCGATGCCGCCGCTGACGAAGACCTTGACCCAGTCGTAACCGTTCACCTTCAGCGTCCACCTGACCTCCTCGACGATCGCCCTCATGTTGCCCCTCCTCGAGCTCGGCGTGTCGAGCCTCACCGCATGGAGCCTCTCGCCCAGCGCCCTCGCGGCCTTCAGGGACTCGACGCGCTCGTCGTCGAAGGTGTCGCAGAGCGCAATCCTGGGGACCTCGGGAGGCATGACCTCGTCGAAGGCCCTCCATGCTTTCTCTTGGTCGCCGAAGAGGATGATTAGGGCGTGGGGCATCGTACCGACGGGCCTCTCGCCGAGCATCTCGGCCCCGAGGACGCCCGAGACCGCGTCGCAGCCCCCTATGAACGCGGCCCTGTCGACAGCGGGGGCCACGGCCGGGTGGACGCACCTTATCCCGAAGAAGACCAGCAGCTTCCCCCAGGTGGCGAGCCTCACCCTCGCGGCCTTCGTGGCGACGCTCGACTCGTGCCTGAGGACCCCGAGGATCGAGGACTCGAGGACGCCGAACTCCGCGTAGGGCCCCTCGATCTCCGCCACGGGCTCCAAGGGCCTGAAGACCTCGCCCTCCTCCATCGCGTAGACGTTCACCCTCCTGCCCTCCAGGAGCCTGAGGGCCTCCTCGAGCCCCGCGAAGACCGCCCAGGAGTAGCCCTCGGGCAAGCTGTAGCTGTGGACGTCCGCGCAGACCCTCCTCTCCCCGAGCCCGCTCCTCCTGACGATCTCCTCGGTCCTGAGGAAGTAGACGTCGGTCACCCGACCCTCGAGGATGGCCCTCTCGTCGGCGTAGTAAATCCTCGGCCTGAGGCTCATCCCGGTTCCACCCCAGTAGAGGACGAGTCTTTTTAACGTGTAATTTCTAGGCAACGGCCCTCGAGCGCGAACGCATTACCGCGTCGGGAAGGCTGATCTTCAGGCTCGACCAGGAACGCCCGATGAGGGAGCTCCCCATTCCTCCCCACTTCAGGCCGGAGCTGGTGGGCGACGTCTGGAGGGTCGACTACGCGGAGAGGGCTAGAGACGCGAGGAGGTGGGCGAGGACGTACGGGGTCAGGCCTGCGTCAAGGGACGACCGGAGGGTCGCGCTGCTCCTGATCGACGTCCAGAACACATTCTGCGTGCCGGGCTTCGAGCTCTTCGTGGCCGGGAGGTCGGGGCTAGGAGCGGTAGAAGACAACGTCAGGCTCTGCCAGTTCGTCTACAGGAACCTCGAGAACGTAACTAGGATCTACCTGACGATGGACACCCACCAGGCCTATCAGATCTTCCACGAGACATTCCTCGTCGACAGGGACGGGAACCACCCGGAGCCTTACGCGAGGGTCTCTGTCGAGGACGTGAGGCGCGGGAGGTGGTCCGTGGACCCGGAGGCCTGCAACGCGCTGGGGGTCTCGAGGGAGTGGGGCCAGAGGCACCTGCTCCACTACGTAGAGTCGCTGGAGAGGTCCGGGAAGTACGAGCTTACGATATGGCCGTTCCACGCGATGCTAGGAGGGATAGGCCACGCGATCGTCTCGGCGGTGGAGGAGGCGGTCTTCTTCCACTCAATAGCGAGGGGCTCGCAGCCCTTCGTCAGGATCAAGGGGACGAACCCGTTCACCGAGCACTACTCAGCGCTGCAGCCGGAGGTCAAGACCGGCCCCGACGGCGAGATGCTCGGAGCTCTGGACGTGGAGCTTGTGGACGAGCTGAGCAGATACGACGTGATTCTGGTCGCAGGCCAGGCGAAGAGCCACTGCGTCGCGTGGACCGTCGAGGACCTGATCGGCGCGTTCAAGGAGAGGGACCCGGCCTTGGTCAAGAGGATACACCTGCTTGACGACTGTTCCTCTCCGGTCGTGGTGAAGGGCGTCGTGGACTACACCGAGTCCGCTGAGCTCTACTACAGGAAGTTCGCCTCAGAGGGCGCTAGGTTGGTCAGGTCGACCGAGAGCATGTCGAGCTGGCTGACCGCCTGAGCCGCGAGTTACGGCTAATCGGGTGACCTGCGCGTCCGGAGTCGGAGAACTATTGTCACGAGCGGCCCCAATAGACATTTGTCACGTTCGCAACGAATACCGTGATACATTTAGCTGGATGTGGTCGCGTGCGCGCGGCACGGCGTCGCACCTGATCCTACTCGCCGCCGAAGATCATCCCCATCCCGGAGAGCGCCCTCTCGTCCTCCTCTTGGAGCGCGTTCACGACGCGTTCAAGCTCTTCGCCCTTGACCTCCTCGAGCTCGGAGCCGACCAGCTCCCTGATCCTTGCCTCCTGCTCCTCCGTCCCTAGCACCCTGACGTACTGGCCCTGGCCTCCGGTCAGCTGCGCCGCGTCCCTCACGATGACGTTCGCCCTCGAGCCCATCTCGTCCGAGAGAATTCGCTCGACGGCCTTCGCGACCGCCTCCTTGCTCCCCCTGTAGACCAGCATCTCGCACCTACGGAGGCCCGGCGTCTGATATGTCTGTCGCGTCCCGGAGTGACGGTTCACGTTTTTATCTTCAGCCGGGGGTTTAGAGAGTCACGGATGACACGTAGGGTCGAGAGGGAGTTCAGCTTCGTTCTGAACGGGAGGCCCGTGAAGGTCAGGGCTCCGCCCGCGTACTCGCTCCTCGAGGTCCTGAGGTACGAGCTCAGGATGACCGGGGTGAAGGAGGGCTGTGCTAGGGGGGACTGCGGCGAGTGCACCGTCCTCGTCGACGGGGAGCCAGTCCACGCGTGCCTGACCACGATGACCCAGGTCGAGGGGAAGAACGTCACGACGATCGAGGGGATCGACCCTGCGCACCCGCTGGTGAGGGCGTTCGTCGAGTCGGGCGCGATACAGTGCGGCCACTGCACTCCGGGCCTGATCGTGACCTCCTACGCGCTCCTCTCGAGGAACCCCAGGCCGACGGAGGAGGAGGTGAGGGAAGCGATAAGGGGGAACCTCTGCAGATGCACCGGGTACGCGAAGGTCGTGGCCGCGGTCCTGAGGGCGGCGGGTGCCTGAGTTGGAGGTCCTCCTCCACGACGTCGACGTCGTTGTCCCCAGGGACCTGGACGAGGCCCTCAGGGTGCTCGCGGAAAGGAAGGGGATCAGGGTGCTCGCAGGAGGGACCGACCTGCTGGTCCAGATGAGGTCCGGGGCCTTGCCGAAGGCCGACCTTCTCGACGTCTCGGGGCTCAGGGAGCTGAGGTACGTCAGGCACGAGGACGGGAGGATCGCGATAGGCGCGCTCACGACTTTCTCGGAGATCGCCTCCTCCGAAGTGATCAGGAGGCACGCGCCGGTCCTCGCGGAGGCCGCGGAGACGGTCGGCTCTGTCCAGATCATGAACAAGGGGACGATAGGCGGCAACGTCGTCAACGCCTCCCCTGCGGCGGACTCGCTCCCCGCGCTCTACGTCCTCGACGCGGAGCTGAAGCTTCTCAGCCTTCGGAGATCTAGGATAGTTGGGATCGAGGAGTTCTACAGGGGCTACAAGAAGCTGGACATGGGGCCCGACGAGCTGCTCGCGGAGGTCCGGGTCAGGTCGGCGAAGGGGAGCGAGGTCGGCCACTTCTTCAAGCACGGCCTCAGGCAGGGCGACGCGATATCGGTCGTCAACGGCGCGGTCCTCCTTGACCTCGAGGGGGACCTCGTGAGGGGCGCCGCGATAGCGCTGGGAGCGGTCGCGCCGACGGTCGTGAGGGCCCGAGAGGCCGAGATGGCCCTGAAGGGGAGGAGGCTCAGGGAGGACGCGATGTGGGACGCAACCCGGGCGGTCCTGAGGTCCATCTCGCCGATCGACGACGTAAGGGGCTCCGCGGCGTACCGCAGGGAGCTCTCGGTCAACTACGTCTTCATGACCCTCTGGAGGATCGCGAGGGAGGTCGGTGTCATCTGACCTCACGGACGACCTACGTGGGCGCCCCCGTGGTGAGGAGGGACGCGCTCGAGAAGGCGACCGGCTCGGCGAAGTACGCCTCCGACCTCTTCCCCGACCGATTCCTCTGGGTCTCCGTCCTGAGGAGCAGGTACCCGCACGCGCTGATCAAGCGGATCGACGCGTCGAGGGCCAGGTCCCATCCCGGAGTAGTGGCGGTCCTCACGCACGAGGACGTCCCGGTCAACAGGTTCGGCGTATTCGTGAAGGACAGGCCGGTCCTCTGCGACGACAAGGTCAGGTACGTCGGCGACCCGGTCGCGCTGGTGGCCGCTGAGACGAGGGAGGCGGCGACGGAGGCCGTCAAGCTGATCGAGGTCGAGTATGAGCCCCTGCCTCCGGTGACGGACCCCGTCAGGGCGATGATGCCCGACTCGCCGAAGGTCCACGACGGCGGGAACGTCTGCAGGAAGACCAGCCTCAGGTTCGGGGACGTGGAGGCGGCCTTCGCGGCGGCCGACGTGGTGGTCGAGGGGACCTACACCACAGGCACCCAGATCCACGCGTTCCTCGAGACCGAGGCCGGGGTCTCCTACCTCGACGAGCAGGGGAGGATAGTCGTGGTGGCGGGAGGACAGTCGCCTCACAGGGACAGGGCCGAGATCGCCCACGCCCTCGACCTCCCTCCGGAGAGGATACGGGTGATCACGCCCTACGTGGGAGGAGCGTTCGGCGGGAAGGACGACGTCTCTGTCCAGATACACCTGGCGCTGGTGACGATGAGGACCGGCAGGCCCGCGAGGCTCGTCCTCTCGAGGGAGGAGTCGATGGTCTCCGGGACCAAGAGGCACCCCGCGGTGATCAGGATGAGGACAGCGGCCTCGAGGGACGGCCGGCTGCTCGCGAACGAGGTCGAGATAGTCTACGACACCGGAGCCTACGCGGCCCTGGGCCCTGCGGTGCTCGACGTCGCGATCGAGAACTGCAACGGCCCGTACAGGATAGCCAGCGCGAGGATTGACGCGTACCTCGTCTACACCAACAACATGGTCGCCTCTGCCTTCAGGGGCTTCGGAGCTCCGCAGGTCCTCTTCGCGATGGAGAGGCAGGTAGACAGGATCGCGAGGAAGCTCGGGATGGACCCGATCGAGCTGAGGATGATCAACGCGGTCAGGAAGGGCGACCTCTACGTCTTCGGGAACAGGATGGAGGGGAGCGTCGGGATCTACGACTGCCTGAAGGCCGCGAGGGAGCACCCGCTCTGGAGGGAGAGGGGAAGGCCCGCGGACCTGGAGTACCCGTGGCTGAGGAGGGGGATAGGCGTCGCGGCCGGGATGAAGGGATACACGATCGGCGCCCTGCCCGACAGGGGAAGCGTCTCGCTCGAGCTCAACCCCGACGGAACGGTCGTCGTGGGCGGGAGCTTCACGGAGATCGGTCAGGGCGTGGTGGAGTCCGTGGCCCAGCTCGCCGCCGAGCTCCTCAGGATCCCAGTCGAGAGGGTCCAGGTGCTCTTCGCGGACACGGAGAGGTCTCCGGACACCAGCGTCACGTCGGCCTCGAGGCAGGTCTTCCTGGCCGGGAACGCGCTGAGGAGGGCGGTAGAGGCCCTCGCGGAGAGGGTGAAGGACCTCTTCGAGGCGGATACCGGGAGGCGGCCTTCGAGCGTCTCGTTCACGGAGGAGGGCGCGGTCGTAGACTCGGGGAGGCCGATCCCGCTCGGGGAGCTGGCGGAGAGGCTGGAGGCGAGGGGGCTGGGCAGGAGGGTCGTCGGGACCTACGAGGTCCCCAAGGCCGAGCCGATACCCGGGACGCTCGAGATACCGCACCTCTTCTTCATGTTCGGCGTGACGGTCGCGGAGGTGATCGTGAACGTGCTGACGGGGTCCGTGACGGTCCCGAGGGTCGTCGCGGTCGTCGACGCGGGCAGGGTGATCAACCCGCTCAACTTCACCGGCCAGATCGAGGGCGCCGTGGTCCAGGGCCTGGGGTTCGCGCTGATGGAGGACGCTAGGATCGCCGACGGCTACCTGCTGACGAGGGACCTCTCGACCTACCTGATACCGAGCTCGAAGGACGCGCCGAGAATCGAGGTGATACCCGTCGAGAGCTACGAGGAGGAGGGGCCCTTCGGCGCGAAGGGCATAGGCGAGGTCGGTATCCTCTCGGTGGCGCCGGCGATAGCCAACGCGATCGCGGACGCGTGCGGCGTCGAGCCGACTTCGGTCCCCATGACCCCCGAGAGGGTCTACTGGCTCCTGAAGGAGGCGGGCGTCGTGGACAGGTTCAGGGCGGGTGAGGAGGGGCGTGGGTAGGGTCGAGAGGGCCCTGATCAGGTGCGGCGCGGTCGTCCCGGTCGCGAGGAGGGGCGAGGTCATCAGGGATGGAGCCGTTCTGATCGAGGACGGGGTGATCTCCTACGTCGGCGAGCGCAACGGCGTCGGGAGGTGGTCGAAGGACGACCTCGTGATAGACGAGTCCCGGGGCGTCGCGATCCCCGGACTGGTCGACACGCACGTCCACCTCGCCCAAGCCCTGATACGAGGTTTCGTCCCCGACACGGTCACGCTGATCCCATGGCTGAGGGATTGGGTCTGGAGGCTTCAGGGCGTCTACGACGGCGAGGACGGGAGGGCCAGCGCGGAGCTCTGCGTCCTCGAGATGCTCAGGACCGGGACGACGACCTTCCTCGAGGCGGGACTCCACGCGAGGTACGGGATCGACGGGATAGCCGAGTCGGTCCTCAAGTCTGGGATAAGGGCCGTGCTCTCGAAGAAGGTGATGGACCTGAAGGGCTACGCGACGGTGAAGGACGCGCTTCCCGAGGGCATGGTCGAGGAGGGCGAGGAGTGCGTCAGGCAGTTCCTCGACGCGAGGAGGAAGTGGGCCGGCGCGGGCAGTGGAAGGATCGACTTCTGGATCGGGCTCAGGACTCCGGGAGCCGTGTCGGACGAGATGTTCGAGAGGGCCGCGGAGCTGGCGGAGGAGACGGGCGCGGGCATCACCATGCACCTCGCGGAGGTGAGGGGGGACCTGGCCTACTTCGCCTCGAGGGGCTTCACTCCTTCCTCCTTCCTGAGGAGGTTCGGGCTGCTGGGGAGGAAGAGGGTCTACGCCCACTGCGTCTGGCTCTCGGAGGAGGACATGGATGCTTTCGCCGCGACCGGGACCTCGGTGGCCCACTGTCCCTCCTCCAACGCGAAGCTCGGCTCGGGGATAGCCCCGGTCGTCAGGATGCTGGAGAGGGGGGTCAACGTATCGCTGGGGTGCGACGGGGGACCGAGCAATGACTCCTACGACATGGTGAGGGAGATGAAGGTCGCAGCCCTCTTCCAGAAGGCGCTCTACGGACCTGACCGCTTCACGGCCTGGGACGCCCTCGAGATCGCGACGATCAAAGGAGCGAGGGCCCTGGGCCTCGAGGGGCGGATAGGCACGCTGGAGAGGGGGAAGAGGGGCGACGTGGTCGTGGTGAGGACCGGCAGTCCCTCTGTGGCTCCGTTCACCGACCCGGTCTCCCTGCTCGTCTACGCCGCGACGGGCCGCGACGTCGCCCACGTCTTCGTCGACGGCCAACCGGTCGTGATGGACGGGAGGGTCCTGACGATGGACGAGGGTTCGGTGATCAAAAGGGCGGAGGAGCGGTTCGAGGCGGTGAGGGAGAGGTTCCTCAGCGGCCGGGCCTGAACCTTCCCCTAGCCCTGTTGACGACCTGTGACTCCAGCGACCAGATCCTCGAGAAGGCCTCTCCGGCGCGCTGGTCGAACCTGCTCGCCGCCGAGTACGTGATCAGGTCCTCCGCGTACGCCGAGTAGGGGCTCCTCCTTCCCCTCACCAGCAGCGCGCCCCTCTCGAGCCTGAGCCTCACCTCGCCGGTCACGGTCCTCTGGGTCTCGTCGACGAAAGCGTCCAGCGCCTCCCTGAGCGGGTCGTACCAGAGCCCCGCGTAGACGAGCCAGGCCCACTCCTCCTCGACCTGTCTCTTGAACGCGAGGGCCCTCCTGCTCAGCACCAGCTTCTCTAGGTCCCTGTGGGCCCTGATCAGGACGGTCGCGGCCGGAGCCTCGTAGACCTCCCTGGACTTCAGCCCTATCACCCTGTCCTCGATGTGGTCGATCAGCCCGACCCCGTGCCTCCCTGCCCTGAAGTTGAGGTGCTGCACCATCGCGTCGAGCCTCATCCTCTCGCCGTCGACCGAGACCGGCACGCCCCCCTCGAACTCCACGACCAAGTCCTCGCCGTCCCTCCACTCAGAGGGGGGCCTCACGAACTTCAGCGCGTCCCAGGGCGGCTCGTTCCACGGGTCCTCCAGCTCTCCGGCCTCGAGGGACCTGCCCCAGAGGTTCTCGTCGATGCTGAACTTGCTCTTCTTCGGGTCCAGCCTCAGGCCCCTGGACCTAGCGTACTCCACCTCCTCGTCCCTGCTCATCCCCCACTCCCTTACAGGCGCGATCACCCTCATCTCCGGGACCAAGACCGCGAAGGTCGCGTCGAACCTCAGCTGGTCGTTCCCCTTTCCGGTACACCCGTGCGCGACCGCGTCGCAGCCTTCGGCCTTCGCTACCCTCGCCACCTCCTCCGCGATCAGGTACCTCGCCAAGGCCGTCGAGACCGGGTACTCGCCCTCGTAGAGGGCGTTGGCCTTGATTGCCCTCGAGACGAACTCCCCAGCGAACCTCGCCTTCCCGTCGATCAGGTAGTGCTTGACCGCGCCGGCGGCGTAGGCCCTCCTCTCGACCTCCTCGAAGTCCTCGGGCTGGCCGACGTCGACGGTCACCGTGATCACCTCCGCGCCGTACTTCTCCTGAAGCCACTTGATCGAGACGGTCGTGTCGAGGCCCCCGCTGTATGCCAGCGCGACGCGCATGCCCCTATCAGCCCGCCAGCCCGCTTTAATTCTATCCCCGCTTGGTCCCCTCCTCAATCTGTTCCAAGCCGCAGTAGGGACAGGTCTTCGCGTCCTTCTCGATCTCCTCCATGCAGTACCAGCAGAACTTCTTCGTCGGGTCCTCCGGGGTCACCGGCTCGGAGGGGGGCGCGCCTATTCCGGCGATGAACAAAGCGATCCCGACCACGATCAGGGCGCCGAGGGGGATGAAGCCCATCAGGAGGAATATCACGCCGAAGACCGCGGTGACCAGCCCCGAGAGGACCATCCCTTGGTTCATGCCCTGCCCCTCAGCCTCTGCTCCTTCCCCTCGCAGTGGACCACCCCCGAGACCCTCCTGATGAACGAGACGCAGTTGTAGCAGATCAGGAAGGGGAGCTGAGCCCTCGCGACTGGACAGTCGACGTACTCCTTCCTCATCCTGGTGATCATCTTCGCACCCAGCGTGCCCTTCAGCTCCTCGACGAGCTGCCTCTCCACCCTGAGGGCCCTCGAGGAATGCTTCACCTCGACCTGAAACCTCGGCTCCCTCAACACCGGGAGAGGGCTCGGCGTCATAATTAAGCAGCTACCCACCGATCATCCGCGATCGTCGTCTGTCTGAGAAGGTATAAATCGGAGCCGTTTCCGCGTCGATGCAAGCCGGTGGTGCCTATTGCTCGGGCACGTAGGTTGACGGGAGTTCGGAACTGCCGCGTCGCGGAGCCGAGCGAGTTCGCGTCTCGCCGCTTCTCCCTGCCGCCGGCGCTCCTCCTCTGAGGTGGTGGAGATGTCGTGGAGCAGCGTGATCCGGGACGCATTCCCTCTCCTCCCCGAGAGGGTGCAGGTCTTCGACACGACGCTGAGGGACGGCGAGCAGTCGCCCGGAGTCTCGCTGAGGATGGAGGAGAAGGTCGAGGTCGCCAGGGCGCTCGCCGAGCTCGGGGTCGCGGTGATCGAGGCCGGATACCCGGCCGTCTCGAGGGGCGAGCAGGTGGCGGTGAAGGAGATCTCGAGGCTGGGGCTAGGGCCGAAGGTCTGCGCGCTGGCGAGGTGCGACAGGAGGGACATCGATCGGGCGGTGGACGCGGGGGTCGACTGGGTCCACGTCTTCATCGCGACCTCGGAGATCCACATGAGGCACAAGCTCAGGATGACGCCGGAGCAGGTTTACGAGGCGGCGGTGGAGAGCGTCGAGTACGCGAAGTCGCGTGGCGTGGAGGTCCACTTCTCCTGCGAGGACGCTACGAGGTCCGAGAGGTCCTTCCTCCTCAGGGTCTACAGGGGGGCCGCTGAGGCGGGCGCGGACAGCCTCGACATCCCCGACACGGTGGGAGTCGCGATACCGCTTGTGATGAGGGAGCTGGCGAGGGAGGTGAGGGAGGCCACGGGCCTTCCGGTGGCGGTCCATTGCCACGACGACATGGGCCTCGCGACCGCCAACACGATCGCGGGCGTGGAGGGCGGAGCGGAGATCGTCCACGTCACGGTCAACGGGATCGGCGAGAGGGCTGGGAACGCTAGCCTCGAGGAGGTGGTCGTGGCCCTGAAGGTCCTCTACGGGGTCGACTGCGGGATCGACCTGAGCAGGCTCGCGGCCGTCTCGAGGCTGGTCTCGGGCTTGACGGGGATGGTCGTCCAGCGTAACAAGGCGATCGTCGGGGACCACGCCTTCAGCCACGAGAGCGGGATCCACGTCCACGGAGTCATCAACAACCCCCTCACCTACGAGCCGATAACCCCTGAGCTGGTCGGGAAGAGGAGGAGGATAGTCGTCGGGAAGCACTCGGGGACCCACGCGGTGGTCGAGGTCCTCAGGCAGCACGGCTTCGAGCTGAGCCTCGAGGAGGGGAAGAAGGTCCTGGAGAGGGTGAAGGAGGTGGCCGACACGGGCGCGAGGCTCACCGAACAGCTCCTGCTAAGGCTCGTCAAGGACGAACCTTCGCTGGTTTCTTCGCAGCCCCTCGAGGTCGTCTCGGTCTTGGTGAGGGCCGACGGCCAGGAGGTCTCGGGCGAGGTCGAGGTCTCCATCGGGGGCGAGCGCGTCAAGGGATTCGGGAGGGGCAGGTCGCCGGTCTCGGCGTCGATCTCGGCCGTCGCGAACGTCGTCTCGAGGGTCTTGGGCCCGATGGAGGTGGTCGAGTACTCCGTCTACGTCCCGCCGAACACTGACAGGTGCCCCGCGGAGGCCGAAGTGGTCGTAAGGTTCAACGGGTCTACGCTCATCGGGAGGGGTCTGGCCCACGACCCGGCGATGGCAGTCGCGATGGCGGTGGGCGGCGCGGTCTCGCAGGTCCTGAGCTCGAGGGCCGGTGGTGGGTCGTGAACGCGGCGAAGAAGCTCGTGAGGGCGATGGAGGAGCTCGGGGTGGAGGCGGTCTTCGGCATACCGGGTGGGGCGAACCTCCCCTTCTACGACGCGCTCCTCGACTCGGAGATCAGGAGCTACCTGATGAGGCACGAGCAGCAGGCTGCCCACGCGGCCGAGGGATACGCCAGGGTGAAGAGGAGGCCCGGAATCGCTTCCGCGACCTCTGGCCCCGGAGCGACCAACCTGATCACCGGGCTGGTCAACGCGTCGATGGACAGCGCGCCCCTCGTCGCGGTCACAGGGCAGGTGACGAGGCCCTTCATGGGCACCGACGCGTTCCAGGAGTCGGACATCGTCAGCATGGTCCTGCCTCACGTCAAGTACGCGACGACCGTCCTCCGACCCGAGAGGCTCTCCGTGGAGTTCGCGAACGCCTACTTCTGCGCCACGTCGCCGCGAGCCGGCCCGACGCTGGTCGACGTTCCGAGGGACGTCTTCCAAGAGGAGGTGAGCGAGGAGCTGACGGTCGAGCCCGAGCCGGGCTTCGCGAGGACGCCGCCGGAGCCGAGCGAGGAGGCGGTCTCGAGGGCAGCGGAGCTGATAGCTCGGTCGAGGAGGCCGCTGATACTCGTCGGGGGAGGCGTCTGGTCGAGCGGCGCCACCGACGAGGTCCTCGAGCTCTCCGGGAGGATCGTGGCCCCAGTAGTGACCACCACGCCCGGGAAGACCTCCGTGCCCGAGGACCATCCGAACGTGCTCGGCGTGGTGGGGATGCACGGAAGGGTCGAGGCGAACCTCGCGATGGTGGAGGCCGACCTCGTGATCGCGGTGGGGACGAGGCTCTCGGACAGGGCCATAGGCCCCGCGGGCGAGTTCAGGAAGGGTAAGTCCCTGATACACGTCGACGTTGATTCCTCGGAGAACTCGAAGGTCGTCAAGCCAGACGTCTTCGTCCAGGCGGACTGCAGGGCCGCGCTGAGGTCGCTGCTCAGGGCTCTCAGGTCGGGGAGGTCGAACGTGGACCCGGGCTGGATACCGAGGCTGAAGGGGGTCGGCGCCGCCTACGACGAGTACATGCTTTCCCAGGAGGACTCCGGGGCGCTCTACTCTTGGAAGGTCGTCAAGCTCCTCAGGGACGAGCTCCCGAGGTCCGCGATCGTGACGACAGGCGTCGGGCAGCACCAGATGTGGGCCCAGCTCTTCTACAGGGTCCTAGAGCCCGGGACGTTCATCACCAGCGCGGGGCTGGGGACGATGGGCTTCGGTCTCCCGGCGGCGTTCGGGGCGAAGGTCGCCGCGCCCAACAGGGTGGTCGTGAACCTCGACGGCGACGGGAGCTTCCTGATGACTTGTCAGACGCTCGCGAACGTGGCCGAGAACGACGTCCCCGTGATCACGGTGATCTTCGACAACAGGAGCCTCGGGATGGTCAGGCAGTGGCAGGACCTCTTCTACAGGAGGAGGTACAAGGACGTCGACTTCACCGACATCACCAACCTCGTCAAGCTCTCGGAGGCCTTCGGGGTCGAGGCTCACTTCGTCCAGGACTACGGCGAGCTGGTCTCCCACGTCAGGAGGGCGGTCAGGAGCGAGCAGGCCGTGGTTCTGGACGTCCCGGTGAGCAGGGACGAGAAGGTATTCCCGATGGTCCCCCCCGGCAGGCCGCTCGAGGAGACGATATACCCCCCTGGCTTCTCGCCGAAGCCGGTCGTAGATCTGAAGGGTCACTCGCCGAAGTGATCCGTCGACCTGTGGAGGCCGTGACGTCATGGATATAGTGAGCGTCCCTCGTGGCCGTCCGGGTTGGTCGACGCCTCGGGGATCGCCTCAAAGTACAGGTTCCTCTTCAGGCCCCCAGGCGCTGACTTCGCCCCCCTACTGGTCCTCGCGACGGCCCTCGCGACCGCGCTGGTCGTCGAGCTGGCAGTCCTCTCCCCGACCGAACTGGTCGTCTGGGCCTCGTGGATGGCCTTGCTCCCCATGGCCGTCAACTTGGTCTCCTCGAGGACCGTTTACGCGGGCTCGAGGGTCGTCACGCTCAGGAGGCTCAACATGCTCACCCTCCTGGAGAACTACTTCGGTCTTGCGGCCTCTCTGGCGGGCGCGGGCTACTCGGTCCTAGCCCAAAACGATCAGGGGACCTGGAGGGCCTACCTCGCGTCGGTCTCGCTCTCCGGGTACGTCAGGGTCACCGTGCTGGCGGCCTTCGAGGGCCCCCTCAGGGGCTACGCCGTCGGTGTGGCCGAGGTCCTCGTGAGGTATCTGGTCGCGGCGCCGCGGCCCGAGCTCCACCACCCGGTCGCGATTTCACTCGCCGCGACGTTCTTCGCGCCCGCTGCTTCGCTCGCAGCGCTCTCCGCCGGCTTCTCAGGGACCACGCCCCTCAGGCTCGCGAGGGGCTTCGCGAGGACGATCCTCGCGGGAGACCCGGGACGCCTCGAGCGGGAGCTGATGCTCCTCTCGGAGAGGAGGGACTTCGCGTCGACCGCGATTGTCTTCAGGACGGCCTCTGGCAAGAGGCTGGCGCTGGTCGTGACCGACTTCCACTTCGGCCCCTTCAGGAACGTCGGGAGCTCGATGCTGAACTACCAGGTCGAGCTGGAGCTCTCGAGACGCGGCTTCGAGGCCCTAGTGCTGAAGGGCTGCGCGGGGCACGACGCGGACGTCGCTGACTCGGGGTCCGTGAGGAGGGTGGTGGCTGAGGTCGCGGACTCCGTCGCGGGTCACGCTGGTCCTCCCTCCCGGACCGCGTCGATCCTCCCTCAGCGCGAGGTCGACGGCGTCACCTTGGTGGGCATCGAGGCGTGCGGGAGGACGTTCGTCGTTGCCACGCTCCACCCGATGCCGATGGAGGACTTCCCAAAGTCCCTCGAGGAGCCCTTCACCGGCAGAGGCGTAAGGCTGATCGACCCTCACAACTCCTTCATGGACGGCTACAACGGCCTCTCCGACCGGGAGCTGTCTGGGATCAGGGCGGCACTTGATCGGTTCCTGAGCTCATCGGCCCGGGTGACGGGAAGGCCGAAGGTGGCGCTCGCGAGGGAGGTGCCCGAGGACCTCGGCCCGACCGAGGGCATGGGGCCCTCAGGGATGTCGGTCTTCGGGCTGGAGGTGAACGGATACAGGCTCGCGATGGCGGTCGTCGACGGGAACAACGCGCTCCCGGAGGTGAGGCCCTTAGTCCTCGAGGCCGTGAGGGGGGAGGGCTGGGACGCGGTGGAGTTCCTCACGACCGACACGCACTCGGTGAACGGCGTGAAGCTGGGCGGAAGGGGCTACAGGACGATAGGGGAGTCGGTGAGCGCGGGCGCCGTCGCGGAGAGGCTGAGGCGGCTCGCGAGGGATGCACTGAGATCGCTGGAGGAGGCCGAGGTCTCGGTAGTCGAGGCGGCCCACAGGGACGTGCCAGCCCTAAGCGGCGACGCGCTCGAGAGGCTGTCGGGGCTGACGCAGAGGTCGATCGCCGTCTACCTCGCGCTGATGGGCTCGTCGTTCCTGATCCCGCTCCTGCTCTGATGACACGTCCGGGCCGCCGGGACAAGCATTTATGGTGTAAGGGGCAGGTGGAATCGGATGCTGCTGGGCGCGCACGTCTCGATCGCCGGGTCGATCGCGAAGTCGGTCGAAAGGGCCCAGGAGCTCGGGTGCACGACGTTCCAGATCTTCACGAGGAACCCCAGGGGCTGGAGGGCCGGGAGGCTGAAGGACGCAGAGGTCGAGGAGTTCAGGAGGCGGAGGAAAGAGGCGGGTTACGAGGTCGTCGTGGCCCACATGCCCTACCTCCCCAACATCGCCTCGCCGGTGAAGGAGGGATGGGAGAGGTCGGTCAGGTCGCTGGTCGAGGAGCTGAAGAGGTGCGACGCGCTGGGCATCGAGTACCTCGTCTGCCACTTGGGGAGCCACCTGGGGAAGGGAGTTGAGGTCGGCATGTCTCAGGTCGTGAAGGCGGTCGACAGGGCGATCGGCGAGGTCGACCCGAAGTGCGTGCTCCTACTCGAGAACATGGCGGGGCAGAAGGGGAGCGTCGGTTCGAGGTTCGAGGAGATCAGGGAGATCCTCGGGAGGCTCTCCTTCAGGGACAGGGTGGGAGTCTGCCTCGACACGTGTCACCTCTACGCGGCCGGCTACGACATCAGGTCCGCGTCCGGCCTCGAGGAGACCCTGAGGTCCTTCGACGAGCTGGTCGGGATCGGAGACCTCAAGGTCCTCCACCTCAACGACTCGAAGGGCGGCCTCGGGAGCAGGCTCGACAGGCACGAGCACATAGGCCTCGGCAAGATCGGGAGGGAGGGCTTCAGGAGGATAGTCAACCACCCGAAGCTTACGAGGCTCCCGATGATAATCGAGACGCCGGAGGACGAGCACGGGGACTACGCTAGGGACCTCTCCGTGCTCAGGTCGCTCTACGAGGGGGCCACGGGTTGAGGACCCTCAGGGTCGCCTGGTCCTACGGACTCGCACTGCTCAAGGACCGGAGAACGTACAGGTTCGTGGCGGTCGGGGTCGCGACGCTCGCACTCGCCGAGGCGATGATGTTCGGGATGGTGGACCTGCTCGGCGCGGAGTCGTTCGTCAGCGCCGTCCTAGTCACAGAGGTCACGATCTTCGCGAACTTCCTCATCAACGACAGGTGGACCTTCGGCGCGGGTGGAAACCCCGGCAACGGGTTCGCGGTCAGGCTGCTGAAGTTCCACGTCTCGAGGGCCGGAAGCGTCGCGGTGAACCTCGCGACCTTCTACCTGCTGAACAAAGTCCTGCTGGTCAACCACCTGGTCTCTTACTTCCTCGCGGTCGTGGTCGCCTTCTCCGTCAACCTCCTCACGAGCTTCGTCTGGGTATGGAGGGTGAGGCCCTCGGGCTACCGAGGCTCAGAGAGTCGTGAAGCGAAGGCCCCCGTGGGACCCGGAGGGACGCGCTTCGCCCGGAATAAGCCCCGGCCCGCTCACCCGCTCCAGCCGAGCCATTCGTCGAGGAGGTGCCAGAACCATCTGTCCTCCTCCTCGACCTCGACGTAGCTCCCCTCGGAGATCGCGGTCCTCACGGCGGCTATGTGGTAGCACGAGGGCTTCTGGCCCCCGATCACCCTGAAGTAGTAGTCGTCGCAGGTGCAGTAGTTTACCTCGGGCATCACGATGTACTCCCTCCTCCTCCCCACGACGACCCAGACGACGCGGCCGCTCGGCCTGAAGACGTACCGCTTGACCCTGCCCTCCTCCGCGAGCTTCCTCGCCTCCTCCTCGGGCTCAGGCCTCCTCCTCGACCCCAAGCTCTGCCAGCCTCCCCAGCAGCTCGCCGGAGGTGCTAAGGACGTCGGCCTCAGAGACGTCGAAGGCGCCGGACCTCAGGAGCGGGCTGGTCCGCGGGGAACCGGGGAGCTCCGCCACGTCGACGCCCGGGGCCATCGGGCTGAAGTGCGCCAGCACCAGCAGCTTGACCGTCCCCCTCGGCCTCCGCCCCTCGAGGACCTCGGCGTAGCCGGGCCTAGTGGCGACCGCCCTCGCGAGCTTGGACCTCGAGCCCCTCAGGACTAGGTTCACCCTCATCCTGAAGCTCCCCTCGGGCGTCCTGATCACCGCGGTCGGGTGCGTGTGCCCGATGACGTAGGCGTCAGCGTCCAGCGACTCGGGGAGGGGCCATGTGTGGCCGTGCATCACCCAGTAGCCCCCGATCCTGATGCCCCTGCTCCCCGCGAGGCTCGCGGTGCCCTTCACGAGCTCCGAGATGCCGGCGTCGTGGTTCCCCGGGAGGACTACCACCTCCTCGAACCTCCTGCTGAGCTCCGCGAGCATCGCCCTCACGCCCACCTCCTCCCTCCAGCTCACGCCGGTGACCCTGTGCTTGACGTCGCCCAGCAGGACCAGCACCTCGGCTCCGGACTCCTCGCCCAGCTCGAGGAGGCGCCTGGTGACCTTGGGGGCCTGCGGGGGGACCCTAACGCCCTTGCTCGCGAGCTCCAGCTCGTAGCCCAGGTGGACGTCCGAGACCAGCAGGTACCTCCTCCCCGAGCTCTCTATCAGGACGGCCGGCCCCTCGCCCGCGAACCTCAGCACCAATACCCAAGAGCGTTACGCCCCGCCGGCCTAATAACTCACCGCTTCTGGAGCTCCGCTAGCCTCTCAGGAAGGAAGTCCTTCACGATGAACTCGAGCCCGTACTTCGAGAAGGCCTCGAGCTCCGCCTTCCTCTTCAGCTTCTCGAAGTACTTCACCTCCCTCCTCCAGGGGTCGGCCTGATACCTGGGGTCCTCCAGGAGCTCCGAGAGCCTCTTCTCGTCGACATCGGTGAACTTCATCGAGGGCAGCTTGTACTTCGTGATGTCAGTCGCGTAGACGCCGGCCCAGATCGCGTCGGGGACGTTGATCTGCTTGATGTGCGCGGAGAGCGCTGATCCGTGGATCAGGACCGAGGCTATGTGGACGCCGTAGGGGTCGGCGTCGGTGAAGACGTAGATCGGGAGGTCCAGCTCCTCCCTCAGCCTCCTGATCAGCTTCCTGCAGTTCCTCGGCGACTGACCGGCGGTGTGGATCAGGAGCGCCTTGAACTTCCTGTCGGCCCTCTCCTCGACGAACCTGCTGAAGACCGCGCCCTTCTCGATCACGAAGACCATCTCTGCCCCGCACCTGACGAACTCGGCGGTCGTGAGGGCCGGACCGATCGCGTATCCGTCCGGGTGCGTCGAGAGGTCTACTCTGTTCCCCCTGAAGCCGGGAACGGTGTACTCGATCACGAGGTCCCCGTATATCGAGGCCCTCTCCTCCGGGAAGATGTTGAAGTCCTCCCTCGGGTGCCCGAGCACGCTCTCCAGCTCCAAGATGATGTCGTCGCTCTCGTCCTGGTCCTCGAAGTCGACGTTCTCGCCCAGCGCGACGTAGTAGGTGTCCCTGAGGGTCGACGTCTTCCCCGACTCGATCAGCTGCTTGGAGAACTTCATCAACCACACCATCTGCGCGAAGGGCCTGACGTGCCTGATGTTGCTGAGGGTCCTGACGGCCTTCTTCGGCCCGAGCACGTACTGCCTGAGGTCCGCGTCGTAGACGATGTTCTTGGTCGTCCTGAGGGGCAGCTCAACCGAGGGCCATCTCTCCCTCTTCAGGTCGTTGACAATCCTGGTCCCGAGCGCCTTCAGCCCCTTGAGGACCTCCTCCTTCTCCTTGTCGGCCCTGTAGACCGACTTCCCGGGCCCGCTGTCCTTCATTCCCGACGTGCGGGTCCGGAGCCTTCTCTTAAGGTCATTCGAGGCTACGTTGTGAGGCTCCGGCCGAATAACGGTAAATATCCAGCGGACCCGGTCACCCGTTGGTGCGGAGATTTTGGCTGAAGGCATCGACGAGCGGGAGCTCTTGTGGCTGCTCCGGCACCGCATCAGGCGGAGGATCATCGAGGTCGTCGGCGACTCGGGGAGGATAGGCGCGGTCGCCCTGAGGGAGAGGCTCGGAATAAGCACGGGCTCCCTCTACTACAACCTCAGGCAGCTGAGGGACCTCGTGGCCCAGGACGACAAGCGGAACTACGTCCTCACCAAGCTCGGGGAGCAGGTCTACAGGTACCTGAAGACGAGGGACGACCTCTCCTTCGAGGAAATTGAGCAGAGGCGGAGCAGGGCGATCGAGCTGCTGAGCCAGGTCTTCGTCCCCACGTGGCTGATCGGCCCCTTCGTGGAGAGGCCGAGGATCGGGGCGCTGACGGCGGCCCTCTCGGCGGCCGTGCTGGTGGCGCTCCTGCTGAACGGCAAGTTCGTCATCCTGATCCTCCACGTGTACAAGTTCAAGCACTTCACGGTCGACGGCCTCGCGGCCTGCCTCGCGGCCACGGCCCTCCTCACCTACGGGTACTTCTCGGCCCTCTCCGAGGTCTACGAGCGCCTCTCGGGCAGGACGCCCGACAGGTTCAAGGGGGTGAAGGGGCTCCTCGCGTCGCTGATCACGTTCGGGGGGCAGTGGAGGCAGATGCTGGCCCTGTTGCCGCTCGGGCTCCTCCCGATGTCACTATACCCCGCAGCGGCCTTCGTCGACAGGGTCCTGAGGCTCGGGCAGTTCGAGGCCGCGTTCCCGCTCCCGAACAGCGTCACCGCGAACCTGATCCTAGTGATAGCTCAGATGGGGTCGTTCCTCGTCTTCGCGGCCGGCCTCTCCTACGTGAGGAGGATGAGGTGGCACGTGGCCGCGCTGATCTCCTTCTCGCTGATCTACGTCTCGATAGTCGTCTCGTACCTGATGTTGTCGGTGGCCTGAGTCAGCCCCTCGCCTCCTGGTCCGAGACGCGGAGGACCTCGTCCAGGACCGCAACTCCCCTGTCGACGTCGGCCTCGGTCGCGATGAGGGGCGGAGCGATCACGAGGTTGTTGACGTAGCCTAGGACGTAGACGCCCCGCTTGAGCGCCTCCGCCGCCAACCTCTCGGCCATCGTCGAGTTCCCCGCGTACTTGTCCGAGTAGACGTTGAAGGGCTCCCTCGTGCTCCTGTCCCTAGTGAGGTCGATCGCCCAGAACATGCCGATCCCCCTCACCTCTCCCACCGACCGGTGCCTCTCCTCCAGCTCCCTCAGCCTTCTGCCCAAGTATTTCCCGACCCTCTCGACGTTCTCCCAAATCCTCAGCCTCCGGTACTCCTGGATCGCGGCCTTCGCGGCGGCTAGCGCCACCGGATGGGCCTCGTACGTGTGGCCGTGGGCGAAGAAGTTGTCCTCGAAGTGCTCGGCGATCTCCCTGCTGACAGCGGTGAGCGCGAGCGGGACGTATGCGGAGGTGAGGCCTTTAGCTGTGACGAGGATGTCGGGCTTGACGCCCCAGTGCTCGACCGCGAACCACTTCCCGGTCCTGAACCATCCGGTCATCACCTCGTCGTCGATGAGGAGGACGTCGTTCTCCCTCGCTATCTCCTGGAGCCTCTCCATGTACCCGTCCGGAGGGACTATCACGCCGTTAGTGCCCACCACGGGCTCGAAGAGGATCCCCGCTATCCCGAACTCGTTCTTGATTATGTGGTCGATGACCTCGACGCAGGCGATTCCGCAGTCGGGGTACTTCAGCTTGAACGGGCACCTGTAACAGTAGGGCGGCGGGGCGAAGACGACGTCTCCGGCCTTCCCGAAGTGCTCGACGAACCACCTCCTCACCTCGCCGCTGGCCGCGATGGAACCCGTCGTGGACCCGTGGTAGGAGACGTACCTCGAGAGGATCTTGGGCCTGCCGGTCTTCAGCCTCGCGATCTTGATCGCGGCCTCGACCGCGTCCGTCCCCGACGTCGAGAAGAAGAACTTCTCGAGGCCCTCCGGAAGGACCTCCTTCAGGAGCCGCGCGACTTCGGCCTTCACGCCGGTGGTCATGAAGGGTATCACGTAGGGCAGGGTTCCGATCTGCGACGCCACCGCCTCCGATATCGCCCTGTTCGAGTATCCCAGGTTGACGCAGACCAGCATCGAGGAGAAGTCCAGGATAGACCTCCCCGAGGCGTCCAGGACGTAACAGCCTTCCCCCTTCACGACGTTGAGGGGCGTCCAGCCCCTCTGCTTCCTCCAGGTCCCGAAGAGGTGGGCCCTAGTCACGCTTACCACTTCGTCCTGCAATTTCGGTCCACATTCCGCGCCTCGCTTGGAGATAAACCGTCCCGAGGAGGGCCGGAGCTGCTCTGGTCCGGTCCTCGGCGCGTCGGCTCAGCGGGTGCCGTGACGACGCCGTGCCCCCTCCGGCGTCATCGGGGTGGTGAGCGCGGACGCGAACCGGCGATGCGAGCGCCAAACGGGGCGAAAGTCCGCCGATTTACACTTAAATAAAGACGGAGTGGGTTCAGTTCGGGCTGTCGCCCAGAAGGTGAAAGAAAGCTCATGTTTAGCCCGATCAGGGACGAGATCTTAGGCTATCTAGCGACGGTGGGTCAAGGACAGCGCGTCGCGACGAAGATAGACTACGAGGGGCCGAGGATCGCGATCTACACCGACAGGCCGGAAGTCTTCGCGGACAGGAACAGGATCGCGAGGGAGCTGGTCAGCATGATCAAGAAGAGGGTCGTGATCAGGCCTGACCCCTCGATAAGGGCTCCGAGGGAGGAGGTGGAGGCCGCGGTCGCTGAGGCGTTCGCGGGCCACCAGTACAGCCTCCGGGTCGACGAGGAGCTGGGCGAGGCGATCGTCACCATCAAGACGAAGGACGTTGTGGTCCCGATCGACGAGGCCGTCGTGGCCGACCTCGAGAACAGGCTCAGGTGGGTCGTGACGGTGAGGAGGGCTCCGCCGATGACCTCGACGACCGTCGAGAAGGTGAGCAAGTACATCTACGGGGCCGGGCCCGAGCGGATAGAGATCCTCAGGTCGATCGGCGAGAGGGTCTTCAGGGACAGGCTCTTCCAGGACAGCGAGGTCGTCGTCACGTTCCTCGGGGGCGCTATGCAGGTCGGGAGGTCCTGCCTGCTGGTCAAGACGAAGGAGAGCACGGTCCTACTCGACGCGGGCATCAACGCCGGCGCGACCAAGATCCACGACGTCTTCCCGAGGTTCGACGCCCACCCGGACCTGATCGAGGAGCTGGACGCGGTCGTCGTAACGCACTCCCACATGGACCACCACGGGGCCCTCCCGCTTCTCTTCAAGTACGGCTACAGGGGCCCGGTCTACATGACGGAGCCGACGCTGCCCCTGATGATCATGGAGCACCTCGACTACCTCAACCTGATGGGGAAGGAGGGGGAGTTCGCGCCCTACTCAGAGCACGACATTAGGACGGTCGCGCAGTACACGGTCACGCTCAGGTACGGCGTGGTCACCAACATAACCCCAGACATGAGGCTGACGTTCTACAACGCCGGCCACATCATAGGCTCCGCGATAGCGCACCTCCACGTCAACGACGGGTTTCACAACGTCGTCTACACCGGCGACTTCAAGTACGAGGAGACCGAGATGCTGAGCCCCGCGGTCACGAAGTTCCCGAGGGTCGAGACGCTGATACTCGAGAGCACCTACGGCGCGACTCCGGTCCCCTACACGAGGGAGGAGAGCGTCAGGATGCTCGGCGAGAGGATATCCCAGACCGTGAGGGAGGGAGGGCAGGTCCTGATACCCGTTCCGGCGGTCGGGAGGGCCCAGGAGATCATGCTGGTGATCAGGAGGCTCTTCGAGCAGAAGGTGATCCCTGAGGTCCCGGTCTTCCTCGACGGACTCCTCATCGAGTCCACCGCGATCCACATGACGTTTCCCGAGTACATGTCGGCCAAGCTCCAGGCCGAGATGGAGCAGGTGGGGAACGTCTTCCTCTCCGACTACTTCACGCTGGTCAGGAGCCCCCACCAGAGGGAGGAGGTCCTCCAGTCGACGGAGTCCGCCATCATCCTCGCGACCTCGGGCATGATGGAGGGAGGTCCGGTCCTCGTGTACTTCAGGAAGCTCTGCGGCGACGAGCGGAACCTGCTGCAGTTTGTCAGCTATCAGGTCGAGGGCACCCTCGGGAGGAAGATCCTGAAGGGGATGAGGGAGGTCCAGGTGATGAACGAGGAGGGGAAGTTCGAGGCCCTGACGGTGAGGATGAAGGTCGACAAGGTCGACGGGTTCTCGGGCCACTCGAGCAGGCAGCAGCTGATCAACTACCTCAAGCGGGTCTCCACCAGGCCCAGGAACGTCGTCCTCCTCCACGGTGAGCCCGAGGCGATCCAGGCCATGTACCCGGTCGCGAGGAAGGTGGTTCCGGGGGCCTCGGTCTACGCGCCGAACAACCTCGACTCCCTAAGGCTCGCCTAACCACAGGGTTTCACGTCAGTAATCGTCGAGGGTCTTAGTCCTCCTCTTCCCAGCCCCGGACTCAGGCGCCCTCCTCCTAGCGCCGATGCCCTCAGGCAGCTTGACCCTTCCGTAGACGCCGTCGTATCCTGGCACGACCTCAAGCCGGTTCCTCCTCATCCTCTCGATCAGCCGCGCGAGGATAGAGTCGTTGAGCCTCGCGATCTCCTCGACTGGCGCCTCGAGGAGCACTCGGACTTCGCTCCCGAAGGACCCCACCAGCCTCACGTACTCGCCCCATATCGCCTTCGACATCAGGTTGACCGAGTTCGGGTCCTCTCCCCTGCTAAGGGCGATCAGCTCCTGAAGCGGCAGCAGGTAGACGAAGTCCAGTGCGCCCTCCGGCCTGTAGCCCTCCGGCCTGTCGGCGAGCTCCTCGACCCTGTCCTCGACGCCCTTCGTGAGCCTCCTGCCGCACCTCGGGCAGACGTAGTTCAGCCTCCTCGCTTCCTTCGGGCTCAGCGGGCCCACGCCGCACCTCCTGTGCCCCGACCAGTGGTACTTCCCGTAGCTCGGAGGGACCTCGACCGTCATGACGGCCCTCGAGGGGCCCGGGGAGCGGGAGAGGGCCGCGTGGAGGCTGTCGTAGGAGAGGTCCTCCAGCTCGAGGACGACCATCTCCCTCCCTATGCGGTAGGGGTAGGGGCTGTGGGAGTCGGAGGAGCTGATCAGGAGGTATCGGTCCAGCGCGCTCACCCTCCAGTTCATCGGGGGGTCGCTGCTCAGACCGGTCTCGATCGCGCGGATCCGGTCGGACTTGTCCTCGTAGCACTCCTCGACCGAGTCGACGCCGCTGAAGGCCCCGAAGATCGACCACCAAGGAGTCCAGGCGTGGGCGGGGAAGACGTAGCACCTGGGGTCGGTCTGGAGGACGACCTCGACCAGCTCGCTCGGCCTGACGTTCAGCACCGGCCTCCCGTCTGAATCGACGTTCCCGTACCTCCTCAGCGCGTCCGAGAGCTGGCCCGCGACCTCGAGGCTCGGCATCAGGATCACGTGGTGGATCTTCCTCGTCTTCCCGGCGTAGTCGTGGACGGTCGCGACCTCCGTCTGGGCCACGAACCTCACCCTCCCTCCTCCCCTGTACGCGTAGATGCCCCGCGAGACCTCCGTTGTGTTCTCGGTCAGCTCCCTCAGCCATAGCGGGTGAAGGGCGTCGCCGGTACCCATCAGGTCTATTCCCTTGAGGTCGGCGTAGTAGACGAGCTCGTCCAAGGTCATCTTGGTCGAGGTGGCCCCCGAGTACCTCGAGTGGATCTGCAGGTCAGCGAAGACCCTCAGCGCCCACCACCGAGTAGCGACCCGAATCGCCGGTCCATCAAGCTACTCCAGTCCAGCGGCGATGGCGTTCGCGAGGGCCTCGGCGGGGTCCTCCATCGAGTCCCTCAGCCTCCTCGCCCTCTCCCGGAGCCTCCTCCTGAACCCGGCATCCCCCGCGAGCTCGATCGCAGCCGAGACCGAGCGCTCCTCGGGTTCGACCTCCCTCAACAATCCTCGCCTGATTAGGAACCTGTGGACGGCGGGCATCTCCCCGGGGTAGAAGGTGAACGTAGGGACGCCGAGCAGCGCGGCCTCTTGGGCCGTGGTCCCGCCGCCGGAGAAGACCGCGTCGGCGCCGGCGATCAGCGGCAGCAGCAGCGTCGGCTCGTTCAGCACCTTCACCCGATCTCCCGAGGCCCCTGAGAGAAGGGGGGCGTCGTCCCTGTACCTCGCGACTACCAGCACCTCGCCCTCGTAGTTGGAGCTGAGGGCCCGGATCACCGCCGATGTCCCCTCCAAGCCCCTCGATTGGAGGTAGCTCGCCTTCCTCTCCGGCGGCCTGACGAGGACGTACCTCCTCCCCGGGCTCCGTTGCGCCGAGTCCTCCAGCCTCCTGATCCAAGCGATCGGGTCGAGGGCCCCGTACCTCAGGAACTCGGTCGAGGGCGTCGCCCACCTCCTCCACTCCCCGATGGGTATGTAGCGGGGCGTCGCGACCAAGTCGGAGAGCGGGACGCAGACCCTGTTCACCGGCGAGTGGGGCGTGTCGGAGGCGAGGTAGTGCCTGACCGCGAGGCCGTAAGCGACCCTGCAGAGCTCGATAGACCCGCTCGAGGCCGTGAGCCTCGGCCTGAGCTCCCTGAGGACCCCGATGAGGGCCGCCTGCCTCTCGGTGCTCGCGACCAGCTTCCCCTCGAGCCCCTCCTCGCCGAACCTCCCGACCTTCAGGGCCCCGAGCCGGAGCTCACGCTCGACCCAGTCCAGCTGCTCGTATTCCCTGGCAACGTAGGAGACCTCGATGCCCCGGGCCCTGAGCTCCTGGCCGACGGCCCAGAAGAAGAGGGCCTGCTTCGGGGTGAGGACGTCGAAGAGCACGTCGCACCCCAAGGGGCCTCACCTGAACCCCATCCACCCCTCCATCCTCTCCCAGGACCACTCGTAGTTCGCGGGCACCGAGTACCCGAAGACGATGCAGCCCCTCCAGACCGTGAACTGGGGCTCCTCGGAGGACCTGACGGTGACGTTCTCCACGCCCCTCTCCGAGAGGTCCTTCTTGACCCTGGTGGCCGCGTCGGAGGCAACGCCCTTCAGCTCCTGCGGGACCGACCACGAGAGGTTCCCTCCCGAGAGGATTACCTGCGAGTAGAGGTAGGGCTGAAGCTCCACCGGGCACCTCTCGACCGCGGAGATGATCGCGTCCGCAACGGTCGTCGTCCCGTAGAAGACGGTGTCGCCGAACTTCACGTCCTTCGGCCTCGGCATCCCGCGCTTGAAGTAGCTCTCGAAGACCTCCTTGTTCGGGTCGAAGACGTACTCGCCGATCAGGAACCTCGCCCAGGAGTTCTCCCCCAGGTCGATCCTGATCCTGGTCCCAGGAACTTTGATCGCCTTCCTGACTAAGGAGGGGTTGGACCTCGCGAACGAGACCGCCCTGTCGAGGTCGAGCGGCAGAAGGCCCAGCTGCTCCTTCACCCTCCTCACGAGCGCCTCCTCCCTCGCTAGGTCGCCGTACCCCGCGTCCTTGAGGATCTCCGCGGTGATCGCGTTCGCGTCGGCCCCGCCCCTGTTCAGGGCCACAACCGCTCCCCTGATCGGGGCCCTCGAGATCGGCGTGACCTGGGTGTTCCCGTGACCGCTCTCCACGACGACGCAGGAGGTCGCCTTGTGGGCGATGGCGACGGCGAGGGGCTGCGGTATGATCGTCGAGGAGTGGACAAGTCCCTCTTTCGCGAGCTCCGAGTGGACCTCGAAGAGCCGCTCGTACATGTACTTGGGCGCGACCGCCGAGAGCGCCGCCACGACGTAGAACCCGTTGAACCCGACGCCCTTCGGCCTGAACTCCTCCAGCGAGGCCCTCGTCAGCTCCCTGATCACCTTCCAGGCCCTGACGTCGTCCTTGCCCACTATCCCGCTCCTCATCGGGTAGACCATCCTGCTCAGCAGGTCGGCGCCGCTCTCGAGGAAGAGCACGACGTCCTTCCCCACCACGACCTCCCTCTCGACGCCCATTATCCTCGAGACGATAGAAGGCTCAGGGAAGTAGCCCCTGTTCTCGGTCACCTGCGGCCTCTCGCCGAGCGTTATCGGACCGTACTTGTAGTCGCTGGTCCCGTAGTCGGCCCCGAAGACGTACCTCCGCTTGTACTCCTCCTCCCACACTCCGCCGTGAGGGCTTCCGAGTCGTCTAATAGCTTATCGGGCTCCTCGGTCCGTCGTCCCGCTCCGCTCGAGCTCACTCGATTCTGACGTACTTCGACGGGTCCACCGGCTTCTTCTTCCTCGGAGAGTTCCTCAGGAGGATCCCGCAGTACGGGCACCTCACGCTGTCGGTCAGGTGGTAGACCCTGCACCTCGAGCAGTACCTGTAGCCGGCCGCGTAGCTCCTCCTCGTGACGACCTTCTCCTCCTTCCTGACCTGGTTCTGCACGACCGCCATGGCTGCAATAGAGGATTTTGGTTTAGATTTAAATATTGCATATAGATTGTATAAACAGTTTATGCGTCTGATTCATATCTTCATTTAATCCTTATTTAAAGCTTTTGTTACATATTTAAGAGCAGAACTTATCGCCTCTCGTGCAGCGCCTCCACGACCGGACACCGTTTTGCCTCTCCGCGACACGTGTTGATTGAGATCGTTAATTCTCGTGGCGGAACCGTTTTATATTGAATCGACCGATTATAGACGCCATGAGGGAAATCTTCACGATGTGGCGCTTCACGCAGATGATCACGGCATTCGTCGTCTCAGCCGGACTCTACGCCGCGCTGCTCTTCGTCTTCGCGGCGCTCCCGATTTGGATAATCCCCGGCGTAACCGCGATAAGGCCTGGCAACGCGATACCTCCGTTCACCAGCCTGCTCTTCGGGCCTGCGGCGGCGTGGGGCTCGGCAGTGGGGAACCTGATAGGCTTCGACATACTGGGCGGAGCTCTGACGATCGGAAGCATCGGCGGTTTCATCGGGAACTTCTTCCTAGGGCTCGTGCCGTACAAGATCTGGCACAGGGTCTTCAAAGAGGAGCCGCACTGCAGGACGCTCTCGAGCCTCCTGAAGTACGAGTTCGTGATACTGGTGCACTCGGGGGTCTGCGCGCTGATCATCCCCTACTGGACCGAGCTGGTCGGGTTCGTGCCGTTCACGTTCCTCGCGTTCATCATCTTCTTCAACGAGCTGATCTCGGCGGGCATCATCGCTCCGGTCCTGATGGCCCTCGTCTACCCGAGGGCGAAGAGGGCGGGCTGGCTCTGGACCGACGTGATGAAGGGTTACCAGTACACGCCGACGGAGGTCAAGTCTTATCACCGGATCGGGACAGCGCTGGTATTCATCGCGGGCGTCGTGGGCACCTGGGTCACCATAATGGTCGGAATAGGGCTCGGCCAGCCGCTGCTGCAGTTCGCCCCGGTCTTCGCGGGCGCGCCCCTCCTGACGGTCGGCGGCGTCTTCATCCTGATCTTCGCGGTCGGGATGGCGCTACTGGCGAAGGACTGAAGCTCCGAATTTTTGGCTCCCCTCCTCCGGAACCCCTCCGTTCTTTAGCGTATATCTTTAGGGCGAACAGATGATAGTCGTCCTATGGCGAGGGCCGTCGAGGTTAAGGACGTCTGGGTGAAGTACAGGGGCTCGGGCGACTACGCTCTCAAGGGGGTCAGCGCTGAGGTCTCGGAGGGCGAGGTCGTCGCGATCATCGGGCCGACGGGCGCCGGCAAGACGACCCTCTGCAAGGTGATGGCAGGCCTGATACCCAACATGGGCGTCTACGACGACTTCAGGGGGGAGGCGAGGGTGTACGGGGAGCCGACGACGTCCAAGCGGGTCGGGGAGATCAGCAAGAGGTGCGCGATGGTGATGCAGGACTACGAGGTCCAGCTCTTCAGGACCACCGTCGAGCTTGAGGTCGCGTTCGGGCCGGAGAACCTCCAACTCGAGAGGGAGGAGATCGGGAGGAGGGTCAGGTGGGCCTTGGAGCTCGTGGGGCTCTCCGGCCTCGAGAAGAGGTACTCGTTCGCGCTCAGCGGAGGGCAGAAGCAGAGGCTCGCGATAGCCTCGCTGCTCTCGCTGCAGCCCTCGGTCCTGATACTCGACGAGGCCACGAGCGACCTCGACCCAAGGGGGAAGAGGGAGGTCTACGACGTGATGAGGAAGCTCCTGGACGAGGAGGTGATCAGATCCCTAGTCCTAGTCGATCACCACCTCGAGAAGGTCGCGGAGTTCGCCGACAGGGTGATCCTTCTGGCTGACGGAAGGGTTGCCGCAGAGGGGGAGGCGAGGGAGGTGCTGGGGATGGTCGAGGAGCTGAGGTCCCTCGGGCTGAAGCCGCCGGAGGTCGCGGAGATCTGCTGGGACATGAGGGTCAGAGCCAACTCGGTCCCGGTCCTGCTCGACGAGGCCCTTCGGGTCTTCCCCAAGGTCAAGGGTGTCAGGCCGCCGGAGGAGAGGTCCGCTGCGGGCGACGGCGTCGCGGTGGAGCTCGAGGACGTCTGGTTCGCCTACGAGGGCCAGAACTGGGTGCTGAGGGGCGTGGACCTCCGGATCCACCGGGGCGAAATGATGGCGCTGATAGGGCAGAACGGGAGCGGGAAGACGACGCTCGCGCAGGTGATCATGGGTATCCTCAGGCCGGGGAGGGGCAGGGTGAGGATCTTCGGGAGGGACGCGACCGCGGAGGACGTCTCCGTGAGGGCGAGGGACGTCGGGTACATCTTCCAGAACCCCGACTACCAGATCTTCTCGCAGACGGTCTACGAGGAGCTGGCGTATGGCCTCAGGGCGAGGGGCCTGAGCGCGGCCGAGGTCGACAGCAGGGTGAAGGAGGTCGCGGAGATGATGGGGATAACGCGCCTCCTCAACGAGGACCCGTTCTTCCTCCAGAAGGGCGAAAGGCAGAGGGTCGCGGTCGCCTCGATACTTGCCCTGAACCCAAAGGTCATCATACTCGACGAGCCCACGACCGGCCTCTCCCCCAGCGAGACGAGGGCCCTGATGAACACGGTGCTCAGCCTGAACAGGTCGGGAACGACGGTCATCACCATCACCCACGAGATGTGGGTCGTGGCCGAGTACTGCACGAGGACCGTCATGATGGCCGACGGCCGGATCGTCCTCGACGCGCCGACGAGGGCTGCCTTCTCGAGCCCCGAGCTCCTGATCCAGCACGACATCTTCCCGCCGGAGACCTGCGAGCTCTCGAGGAGGTTGACGGGCGTCACGCTCCTCACGCCGAGGGAGTTCGTAGAGCGCGTGGAGGTGGACTGATGTGTCGAAATACATCCTATACGTCGAGGGTAGGAGCTTCTTCCACTCCCTCGACCCGAGGGCGAAGATCGCGTTCGTCGTCTGCGTCTTCGTCTGGTCCTCGGTCTTCAACCACCCGCTCTACACTGGAACGGTCCTCGCCGCGGTGCTCGCGATGGTCCTCTCGTCGGGGGTCGCCTCGAGGCTGAAGATGTTCTGGTTCGGGCTGGTCTCGCTGGCCGTCATGAGCCTGGTCCTCTGGCCGCTCTTCAGGAGGGGAGGCGAGACGGTCCTCTTCCAGCTCGCGGGGGTCGCGTTCACGCAGGAGTCGGTGATGTACGCCCTCGCGGTCGCCTTCAGGCTGGTCGCGATGGTCCTCTCGGGCCTGCTGCTCCTCACCACCTCGAGGATCGAGGACCTGGAGCTGGCCCTGACGAAGCTCGGGATGCCCTACTCGATGGCCTTCGGGGTCTCCGCGGTCTTCAGGTTCATACCTGCGATGGTCGGCGACGGGCTGACGATCCTCGCGGCCCAGAGGGCGAGGGGGGTCAACTTGGTCAAGGGCAGCGTCTTCTCGAGGATGAGGAACTCGGCGGCGGTGATCGTGCCGCTCTTCATCACGACGATGCGGAGGTTCGGGGAGCTGCCGCTCGCGATCGAGTCCAGGGGGTTCGTCCCGACCGCGAAGAGGAGCTACCTGCTGGACCTGAGGTTCAGGGCGAGGGACGCGGCCTTCACCGCGACGGTCCTCTTCCTCGCGGCCCTCTCGGTCTACCTGAGGCTGAACGGTTACGGCGTCGTCTTCCCGCACGTGATCTGAGATGGTGAGATGCAAGGCTCTCTACTTCGACGGCCGGGAGATCAGGCTCGTGGAGGATCACTCGGTCGAACGGCACGGCGAGGCGCTGATCAGGGTGAGGCTCGCGGGGATCTGCGGCACCGACCTCCAGATACTGAAGGGTTACGCGGGCTTCAGGGGAGTCCCGGGGCACGAGTTCGTCGGCGAGGTGGTCGAGTCGGACAGGAGCGACCTCGTGGGCGCGAGGGTGGTGGGAGAGATCAACGCCGCCTGCGGGAGGTGCGACATGTGCTCGGTCGGGCTGAGGAGGCACTGCAGGAACAGGACCGTCCTCGGGATCAAGGGGAGGGACGGAGCGTTCGCGGAGTACCTGAGGCTTCCGGCCGAGAACTTACACAGGGTTCCGGACTCGGTCGAGGACGAGAGGGCCGTCTTCGTTGAGCCCCTCGCCGCGGCCTTCGAGGTCCTCGAGCAGGTCCACGTCGACCCGAGCTGGAGCGCCTGCGTGGTCGGCGACGGGAGGCTCGCGAACCTGATCGCGCAGGTCCTGAGGGACAGGGTCTCGAGGCTGAGGGTGATCGGGAAGCACGGGAGGAAGATAGGGCTGCTGAGGGAGCTCGGGATCGACGCGGCCGAGGGCCTGGCTCCGGGCGACGAGTCCTCCTACGACCTCGTGGTCGAGGCCACGGGGAGGGCGGAGGGGCTGGCGACCGCGCTGAAGCTCGTCAGGCCGAGGGGCTACTTGGTCCTGAAGTCCACGATCGCCGCCGAGTACAGGATCGACCTCGCGAAGGTCGTCGTCGACGAGGTTCACGTCGTAGGCTCGAGGTGCGGCCCCTTCAGGCCGGCCATCAGGGCGCTGGAGAGGGGGCTCGTCGACGTCAGAAGGCTGATAGACGCCATCTACAGGCTCGAGGAGCACCGGGAGGCCTTCGCGGCCGCGTCCTCTCCGGGGACGCTCAAGGTGCTGCTGAGGCCCTGACGGCGACGGGTCCACCGCGCGCCTCGGCCGCGGCCCGGACCAGCGGCGAGATGATCGTCTCCGCGGCCCTCCTGAGCGCGTTCAGGTAGAACCTCGTCGAGCAGCAGGCGGGGCTGATTGGTTCCTCCGAAGGGTAGGGCGCGGAGCCCTCTCCGAGGGCGACGTAGCTGACGGCGCTCCCGGCCCCGACCTCCACGCCCATCCTCAGGAGCCTCCTCGCTGCCGCCGCCTGCCTGACCCTGTTGACGTAACCGAGGGGGTCCCTCGAGAGCCTCACCGTCACCACCAGGTCCTCCACGCCCACCCTCCCGAGGACTAGGTCCCTCTCGTACCTCCTCAGCACGCCGACGCACTCCTCCGCTGCGCCCGGAAGGTCTTCGGGGGCCTCGACCCTCGAGAGGACCTCGAGCATCTCCAGCTGCATCCTCCTGACCAGCGGCGGCGTGTCCGACCTCCTCGCCTCTATCCCCCTGAACTTCACCCTGCCGTCGGTCTTGAAGCCGAAGTACCTCCCGTTGACGGGCCTGAGCGGAGAGGACTTCGATGGGAGGAACGCGATCCACCGGTAGGTCCCCTCGAGGGCCGCGGGCAGGCCGGTCTCCTCCTCGATCGCCTTCACCAGCTCCAGGTAGTCCTCCTCCGCCGCGCCCTCCCTCCTGACCCAGAGCGAGTCGACGATCCCGTGGACGACCTCGAAGCCCATCCGCTCCGCGACCCTCACCGCCTTCAACAACGCGTCCCTGGCGTGGGCGCAGACGGCCATGTGGGCGAGCCTCGACCCGAACTTAGCCTTCCTGAAGCCCAGGTATCCGAAGGACGAGACGAGGACCCACTTCAGCGCGTCCGACCTCGCCCCGAGGACCTCCGGGTCGCCCCTCCCCTCCCTGAGCATCGACTTGTAGGCGAGCCTCTTCCTGAGCGGGAGCGATATCGCCTCCGGGACGAGCCCGACCCTCCTCGAGCAGGTGTGGCCTCCGATCTCAGGGACCGGCGTTCCGCGGCCGCCGCAGCACCCGCAGTTCACGGTCTCGGCACTTACGTTCCTCGTCAGGATGATCATCGGGTACATGCTCTGGAAGTCGATCTCCGCGACTCCCCAGTAGACTCCGGGCCTGTGGTCGAGCGTGAGGCCTCCCCTGTCCATCAGGCTGAGCTCCCCGAGGGTGAAGTAGAGCGGCCTTCCGGCCTTCCAAGGCACGAGGACGTTCCTCCTGTTCGCGACCTCGAACTGAAGGGAGGTCATGCACTGCCCGATCGTGTACCTCGCGGCGTCGTGGAGCGGGACGACGCAGGTCCTAGCTACCTCGAGGAGGCCGTTGAGCCCCGAGTGGGCGTAGACGAAGGAGTTGAGCGGGTCGACGTGGACCCTTCCCCTCAGCCTGAAGGCGCTGTGCCTCCTGTAGACCCTGCCGTAGCTCCAGTAGGCCCTCGAGTCCCTCCTCGGCCTCGGGGACCTGTCCCTCCCAAGCTCGAGCTCGACGCCGTTGACCGACGCCCTGTGGCGGAGGTAGTGCATCGCGAAGGAGTCGCCGCCCCTGACCAGCAGCACGTCGAAGGGCTCCACGGCCCTCTTCAGCTCCTCGAGGACGCCGGGCTCGTCGCCTTCCAGCTCCACCTCTCCCTCCCCGGAGTTCAGCCTCAAGGACCTCAGGGGCTCGTCGAAGTCGGGGTAGGCCGAGCCTCCCCGCGTCGAGACCTCGAGCTCCACGACCCTGACCCACGAGACATCGTAGTCCGCGTCCTCCCTCGAGTCGAGGGCCCTCAGCCGGTCTCCCGCGACCTCGACCAGCGCGGTGGGGAAGAGCCCGTGCTCGTAGAGGAACTGCTGCAGCACCGGGACGTCAACGTCGTAGACCCTGACACCTCCTCTCCCGAAGGACGACTCGATCCGCCTCGCGAGCTCCCTCCTCTCCCAAGCCCTCGCCCTAATCCTCAGCGCCGGCCTCGGCTCCTTCCCGGGCTCCTCCGAGGCCATTACCTGCTCCGAGCGCTCGCCGAACGCCCTCGCGAGCTCCTCCAGCGCGCTCTCGGGCCCGACCGCGCAGACCGAGGGCCTCCACCCGACGCGGACCCTCTCGACCCGGGACTCTCCGGACTTGAGCCAGAGCTCGACCGCCTCGCCGTCGGGCGTGACGTTCAGGTCCAGCAGCCTACCGATCAAGCCCCTTCGTCCCGACCCTGGGAGCCTCGAGGCCGGCCGCCCTCTCGAGCGACCTGAGCCTCGACTCGTGGGCGAGGAGCAGCGAGAACACCAGCACCTCGAAAGCCTCCCTATCTGGGCACATGGAGCCCGCGTGGACGTAGGAGAAGGCCTGGTCCACCAGCCCGTCGAAGTCCTCCCTCTCCTCCCTCAGGAGCGCCGACCTGAAGCACCTCCACCTCTCGAGCTCGGCCAGGAGCCTCTGCCTGTACGTCGGGACGGTCCTGCCCATCGGCCCGAAGGCGGTCGAGGTCCCCGAAATCCACGGAGGGTCTCCCGAAAGTCCGAGTGCGCTCCGAAAGTGGACCCGCTACTCAACCCTGCCGGAAGTGGAGCCCGGAGGCCGGGGGATTGGCCATGGGTTGAGTCCGTCGCTCAGCCGCCCTGTCCGATCCGACCCAGCGATATCACCAGCGAGAGGACGTCGCCCTCCCTCCTCTGCTGCGGAGAGGTCGCGGCCCTCACCTTGATCTCCTCCCTGAGCGGGTCGTACCGGACCTCGGCCTCGCCCCGGGTGATGAGGAAGCTCAGGAGGTAGGCCCTGCCGGCCCTACGGCGGTCGCCCTCCCTCGAGACGAACTCCCAGTAGTCGACCCAGCCGCCCGTGGACTCGAGCTCCGCCCTCAGCGACCTCAGCTCCTCCTCGAACGCAGCCTCGTAGGCCTCCCAGCCCGGGGCCCTCTCCTCCGCGGACGGCCCGACCTCGACCCTCAACGGCTTCCCCGGGAGCGAGAGGAAGTGCTCGTAGGCCCTGATGAGCAGGGGAGTTGTGACGTGCTCGACCCTCGCGATGGGGCGCCACGCAGAGACGAAGGACGCTGCGAGCTCGTGGGGCTCGGACCTGAGGACCTTCGCGACGACCAGCTGGGAGTCGACCAGCAGCGAGGAGGCGCTCTGGAGGATGTACCTCTGCTGGAGTCCCAGGACCACTGAGACTCTGTAGAGGACCTCGGCGTCGAGGACGACCGTCTCTAGGTCCCTGCTCTCCTCGATGATCGACCTGAGCCTCCTGAGGAGGGAGGAGACGTTGACGGTGAATGGTTCGACCTTCATGCTAAGGACCGACTCGAGGGCCGCCGCCATCCTCCGGAGCTCCTCGACCCTGACCTCCACCGGCCTCATACCTGACCTCCCGTCACGATCGAGCGCCCGGAGACGTTCTGGACCACGATCAGGTTGACCCCGTCCATCTCGGGGACCCTGCCGGGCGTGATGATGATGTACTGGACGTCGCCGTGCCTCCGAGCGGTCTCGAGGAGCATCGTCATCATCCTCTCCCTGTTCAGAGGGTCGAGGTGGACGTCGAACTCGTCGACGGCCCTGAAGGGCGACTTGACCCTGGACTGGACCGCGAGCAGGAAGCCGAGCGTCGCCAGCACCCTCTCGCCGCCGCTGTGGGTCCTCGCGTCGAGGAGCGTCGCCGGGTTCCCCCTGAAGCCCGCGTAGAGCTCGAGCCTCGCGGTCGCTGGGTCCTCGAGTCCCCTGAGCCTGATCGCGCCGGTTCCCCCGACGCTGGAGAGGATCTCGTCGTAGACGGGGTTGACCTCCTCAACCAGCTCCTCGAGCTTCTCCCTCCAGACCCTCTTGCGGTGCTCGACCTCCTCGAGCGCCCTCTTGACGTTCTGCTCCAGCTCCTCGGCCCGGATCTGGAGGCCCCTGAACTTCGAGTCCGCCATGAAGTACATCTCCTCCGCCTCGCCGACGACGGTCCCGATCGAGGAGAGCTGGAGCGCCACGAACTTCAGCTCCTCTTGGACCTCCGTGGGTTCCCGGTCGGTCTCGACCCGCGGCCCCCTCTCCGACGCGGCCCTCGTCCTCTCCTCGAGCTCTCTCTCGAGGGCCCTGATCTCCCTCTCGAGGTCCCTCTCCTCCCTCTCCAGCTCGCCGATCCTGTAGCCGATCACGCCCCTCCGCGCCGCCAGCTCGATCAGCCCGTCTACCTCCCTCAGGATTGACTCGGCGTCGCCGGCTCCGGACCTGAGCAGCTCCGCGAGCGCGGACCTCCCCGACCTGAGCCTCTCGGAGACCTCGGCCTCCTCGGTCCTGAGCTCGGAGAGCTCGGACCTGACCCGGTCGAGCAGCTCCGACTTCCTCATCGCCGCCAGCTCCGTCGACCTCGCGAGGCTCCAGAGGTACTCCAGCTCTAGGGCCGCCCTCCTCGACTCTAGCTCCCTCTTCCTCGAGAGCTTCTCGACCTCGGACCTCCAGTACTCAACGGCGGCCGCCGCCTCCTCGAGGGCCCTCCTCACCGCGTTCACCTCGCCGATCAGGGACGAGAGCCTCTCCTGCGCCTGGAGGATCCTCTCCCTCATCGACGAGAGGCCGACGGCGTCCTCGAGCATCCTGAGCTTCTCGGCGTCGTCGCGGGCCGCGAACTCCTCGATCATGTTCTGGTGCATCACGATCAGGAGGTTGTTCGGGTTGATCCCAAGGGACCTTAGTAGCTGGTCGACCTCGGCCTTCGTCCTGAACCTGTTGTTGACGTAGTGCCAGTACTCTCCGGTCCTCTTGATGTACCGGGTGATCGTGATGGTGTCGAGCGGGATCGACTTAACGGGGCGCTCGCCGTCGAGCGGCGAGTTGTCCAGCACGACCGACACCCTCGCGGAGTCCCGGCCCCTCCTGATGAGGTCCGCGAGCCTCTCGCCCCTCTCGGTGTAGCTCTGACCCAGCGCTACCGAGATCCCGAGCAGTATCGAGGACTTCCCGGCGCCGTTGGGGCCGGTGATCAGGTTGATCCCCCTCGATATCCTTACCCTGCTGTACTCGTGCGACATGAAGTTTTCCAGCACCACCTCCCTTACGTGGACCCTCCTCAGCGCCGGCCTCGCCTCCTCCAGCGGCCCGTAGACCTTGACCATCCTTCCCCCGTGCCCCTCGCCCCGATCCGTATTTAACTGGAGTGCGTGAAGCCAAGGCGTCGCATTAGTCCCGTACTCCCCGGTCGGGAACCGATCGCCGCCAGATGCTTCGCCACCTTAATCAACAGGCCCGCTGGACGGGCAGCGGCTTGTCGTCGGAGCTGGACATCTCGGAGTTTAGGCGCGCGGAGATCAGGGTCGGGATGGTGATCGAGGCCGAGAGGGTCCAGGGGACGGACAGGCTGATCAGGCTGACGGTCGACTTCGGGACTTTCAGGAAGCAGGCGCTCGCGGGGCTGGGGCACCTCTACGGCCCGGAGCACTTCGTCAACAGGAAGTTCGTCTTCGTGACCAACCTTAGGCCGAAGAAGGTGAGGGGGCTGGTCTCGGAGTGCATGATACTGGCCGCGATGACCGACGAGTCCAACGTCGTTCCGATAGTCCCGGAGAGGGACATACAGCAGGGAGCCCAGGTCCTCTGACGATCGAGGCAGCTGGACCGGACTTTCAGGCCGGCGGAGCCTCGGACTGCGAAGCCAGGAACCTCTCGACCTCCTCGAGCAGCGCCCTCGAGCTCCTGAAGGAGAGCCTCTTCACCGCGTCCTCGTACGCGAGCCACTCGTAGCCCAAGTGCTCCTCCGAGAGCTTGACCTCCGAGCTCAGCGCCCTCGCTGCGAAGTAGACGACCTTCTTGGCGACCAGTTCCCCCGAGTCCGTGAAGAAGTAGGAGATCTCCCTCCTGAAGCCGAGGACCGGCTCGACCCGCGATATCCCGGTCTCCTCGCGGAGCTCCCTGAGGGCCGCCGCGAAGTCGTCCTCTCCCCTCTCGACGTGGCCCTTCGGGAAGTCCCAGTGCCCGTTCGGGTAGTGGAGCACGAGGTACCTCCTCCGGCCGTCCGGCGAGGAGTGGAAGACGACGCACCCCGCCGACCTCTCCCTCCTCGTCCTGGTCCTGGCCGCGGAGCCCTCGCCTCCCGACATCTCCTCCGAACTCAACCCCGCGTTCGTCGAAAAAATTTTCTATCGGCCGGAGATCTACCTCTGCATGGCCGTAACTAAACTGTTCGGTGCCAGGGTTAAGAGGAAGGAGGACCCGAGGCTGATCACCGGGAAGGGGAGGTTCACCGCGGACATCGCGCTCCCGGGCACGGTCTACGCCCACTTCGTGAGGAGCCCGTACGCCCACGCGAGGATCAAGTCCGTCGACGTCTCGAGGGCGCAGAGGGCGGACGGCGTGATCGCGGTCTTCACGGGCCGCGACCTCGCGGACTCGATCGGTCCCGTCCCCACGGCCTGGCAGATACCGGGCGCCGACCTCAAGGTCCCGAAGTACATGCCGGTCGCGGTCGACAAGGTCAGGTACGTCGGCGACCCCTACGCAGTGGTCGTGGCCCGCTCTCCCTACGCGGCCGCGGACGCAGCGGGGCTCGTGAGGGCCGAGTTCGAGCAGCTCCCTGCGGTGACCGATCCGGAGAAGGCCGTACAGCCCGGAGCTCCGCTGCTCTACGACGAGGTCCCCGATAACAGGGCCTTCACCTGGAGGGCATCGGGAGGGGACGTCGAGGCCGCGTTCTCGCGGGCGGACGTCGTGGTCAAGCAGAGGATGGTGAACTCGAGGCTCCAGCCCGCCGCGCTGGAGACGAGGGCCGCGCTCGCGGTCTACGACAGGTTCTCTGACAGGTCTACGATCTACTTGACGACGCAGAACCCGCACGTCCACAGGCTCCTTCTCTCCGCGATCACGGGGACGCCCGAGCACAAGCTGAGGGTGGTCTCCTACGACGTGGGAGGCGGCTTCGGGTCGAAGATCCACTGCTACGGCCCCGAGGCCGTGGTCCTTCACCTCGCGAAGAGGCTGGAGCTGCCGGTCGAGTGGGTCGAGACGAGGCAAGAGAACTTCACCTCCACGATCCACGGAAGGGACCACGTCCAGTACGTGGAGGCGGCGGCTACGAAGGACGGGAAGGTCCTGGGCCTCAGGGTGAGGTCCTACGCGAACCTCGGAGCGTACATCTCAACGGCGGCCCCGGGCATACCCACGATCCTCTTCGGGCCGATGCTCTCGGGCCCGTACGCGATCAGGGGGATATCGGTAGAGGTGATAGGGGCCCTGACCAACACGGCTCCGGTCGACGCCTACAGGGGCGCGGGCAGGCCGGAGGCGACCTACATCCTCGAGCGGGTGATGGACCTCGTCGCGAGGGAGCTAGGGATGGACCCGGCGGATGTCAGGGCGAGGAACTTCATACCGAAGGACAGGTTCCCGTACCAGACCCCGATAGCCCTGGTCTACGACAGCGGCGACTACGAGAGGGCCTTCAGGAGGGCGCTGGAGCTCGTCGACTACCACAGGTGGAGGGAGGAGCAGAGGAGGGCAAGGGAGATGGGCAGGCTGATCGGGATCGGGATCTCCAGCTACGTCGAGGTCTGCGGGATGGGGCCGTCGGCCGCGGTGAGGTCGCTGGGGTTCGGGCTCGGCCTCTGGGAGAGCACGGTCGTGAGGGTCCACCCGACCGGGAAGGTCTCGGTCTTCACGGGAGGGCACCCGCACGGCCAGGGCGAGGAGACGACCTTCGCCCAGATAGTGGCCGACAAGCTGGGCGTGCCGCTGGAGGACGTCGAGGTGATCCACGGCGACACCGATCAGGTGCCGTTCGGGATGGGCACCTACGGGAGCAGGACGACGCCGGTCGCGGGCGGAGCGATCGCCCTCGCGTGCGACAAGGTGATCGAGAAGGCCAAGAGGATCGCGGCCCACATGCTCGAGGTGA
The DNA here is from genome assembly GCA_039630085.1 of Candidatus Caldarchaeales archaeon. Taxonomy (GTDB): domain Archaea; phylum Thermoproteota; class Nitrososphaeria_A; order Caldarchaeales; family Calditenuaceae; genus Calditenuis. Next base: position 6,133 of record JBCNVM010000006.1, on the reverse strand, counting down.
GGGAGGAGGACCTAGCCTTCGAGGCGGGGAGGTTCTACGTCAGGGAGGCTCCCGAGAAGTCCAAGACGATACAAGAGGTCGCGTTCGCGGCCTACGGAGCCGGAGCCAACGAGATCCCCAGCGGCATGGAGCCGGGACTTGAGGCGACGGTCTTCTACGACCCGCCGAACTTCACCTTCCCGTTCGGGACGCACGTCTGCGTCGTCGAGGTGGACCGGGACAGCGGACAGGTCAAGCTGCTGAAGTACGTCGCGGTCGACGACTGCGGCAACCAGATCAACCCGATGATCGTCGAGGGCCAGATACACGGGGGCATCGCTCAGGGGCTCGCGCAGGCGCTCTACGAGGAGGCGGCCTACGACGCGTCGGGCAACCTTCTCACCTCGACCCTGAACGACTACCTGGTCCCGACCGCTGTCGAGATCCCGGACATCGTCACCGACTCGACGGTCACGCCTTCGCCGCACAACCCGCTCGGGGTGAAGGGGATCGGAGAGGCGGGGACGATAGCCTCCACGCCTGCCGTCGTGAACGCGGTCCTCGACGCGCTGGCCCACCTCGGCGTCAAGCACCTCGACATGCCGCTGACGCCGGAGAAGGTCCTGAGGGCGATAAAGTCAGTCGCGAAATGAGTTCTCACATAGGAATCCTCCTAGAGCTCCCTTTTTTCGTCACGCGTTCCGATCGCCACCAGAGGCTCTGACGGGTCTCCCCGCCAGGTGACCTCAGAAGAGTGCGACCTCGAGTATCTCCTCCTTCCCGAGGCCCATCTCGATCCCGGTAGCGATCGACGTCACCCGCGCGACCTCGTCCTCGAGGAGGAAGACCGAAGCAACGGCAAGGGCCAGGTGCGAGTCCGTGATCAGGAAGGCCCTCCTCGCCCTCGAGACCAGGTCCTTCCACGCCCTCTCCCTCAGCTGTGAGGCCATCGCGGTCAGGCTCAGCCTCTCGGTCAGACGCGGCAGGCTCTTCCCCTCGACGAGCTGAAGGGCCCTCGAGACAGCCTCGGCCTCGGAGCTCTCCAGCAGGACCTCCATCACCGGACGCGGTATCCCGTGCTCGAGGCCCTCTATCGCCCTCCTGACCTCGCCCGGCTCGAGCCTCCAAGCCTTCGACCTGAGCACCGCCTCGACGACGACCGAGTTGAGGTAGCGCTCGACCATCCACCTCACCCACCTCCTGTCGGTCCCCTTGAGGGCGCGGATCGAGGCCGACAGGGAGCCGACGATCGACTTGTCCAGCTCGACGTCTATCGCGGCGGGGTCGCCGGTCCTCTCGAAGTAGTCGAGCGCGGAGTTCACCGGAGCCTCGTACTTCGTCCCCCTGAGGGCCAGCCTGAGCTCGGTCGCGGACCTCGACGCCACCGCCCTCGCTGTCACGTCCCTGACCCCTAGGAGCTCGGCGGGCACGAGGTCGACCTCCCTCATCACCTCGTCGACCGACTTCCCGGACGCGATGCCCCTGACGGCGGCCTTAAGTTCCCTGACGACGTACCTCTCGAAGAGGGCGACCAGCGCGGGGTTCCAAGAGGTGTACCTGATCATCGAGTGGTGGTATCGGTACAGGTACCTCCTCAGCGCCAGCTCGACCCTCCTGGCGGTGACCGGCTGCGGGAGCTCTGAGACGGCCTCCGAGTAGTGGGTGGCCCTGAGCGCGGTGACCAAGTCGTCCAAGGTCTTCGAGTCGGCGAGGTCCTCCAGCGCCCTCCTCTCCAGCAGCTTGCCCCTGGTCGCGAAGGCGAGGACGTAGATGTACCTCGAGTCCATTCCCGATCAGCCGAGGATCGCCCTCACCAGCGCTTGAGTGATCTCCTCTCTCCTTTCCGAGAACCTCCTCCTCAGCTCCTCGACCCTCCTCGAGTACTTCGCGCCGGCCTCGGCGGAATAGGCCCTGAGCTGCTCCTCGAGCTCCGCCGTCAGCCTCCTCCTCTCCGACTCGACCAGCTCCCTCACCCTCCCCCTCAGCTCCTCGAGCTGCCTCGCCGCGCGCTCCTCGAGCTGCCTCGAGAACTCCTCGACCCTCGACTCGAGGCCGTCGAGCTCCTCCTCGACCCTCCTCACGACCTCGACCGTCTCCCTCACGGCACGGACCGAGTGACCGTCCTCCATATAAGACTGATAACCACGCTGGCCTCGAAGAGGCGAATGAGTCCTCGTGCCGGGAGATCGGGCACGGTCGCGAAGTTTCGCGGATCCCTCCGAGTCTCCTTTTTCAAGACGCAGGCGCTGCGGAGCGTTTGTTAGGATCATCGCGAGTCCTCTCTCGAGAAGGAGAGAAGGCATGACGTGAACGGGGGTCCTCCCCGCTCGATGACGTCTGCGGCCTCATCGATCGTCTGCATGGGACTTAGGGGACCGACGCTCCCACTCTCTGGACTCGAATGCCTCCCCTCGTAACCTCAGCCTGAAGTAATTGATCTGACGCCCCTGCAGCTCTGAAAGACGAGGGCCGGCAGCTTTCGTCGGGCGTTAGTTGTCTCCCGTGCTCCTTTACACATAAAACTTCTGGAATTTCACCGCCCAGCCTTGTCGCAAAAAGCTTTTATGCATAAACCTGGCGGGACGGGGGCATGAACTCCAGGCTGCCCGCCGTCCTAGCGGTGGCAGTCGTAATACTCCTGCTTACTACGCTGGTCCTTGAATCTGCCGAGGCACAGTCCCAGCGGAGAACTACCACGACGAGAACCACGCGGACCAGAACGACGACGAGGACGACCACCACAACGGTAACGTCCACGACGACCACCACGACGGCGCAGTATTCGGACACTTTTCCAGCGGTCAACCCGGCTATCTTAGGTACCTGCCCGCCGGAAGTCCACGACAGGTATTACGTCATCGGACCGGATGACCGGAAATACCGGACATGGCACCCGGTCACGGTCCCCATAGATCCCAGCAACCCCTCACGGGGCACTTGCACGTTCGCACACGAACACGGAGACAACCCGGTGCAGGGGAGCTTCCGGGACCTCCCGGCCTTCGGGTACGCGGCGAAGATCGCGGGTATGGTCGAGGAGATAGCGGCCCACGCAGGGTTCAAGGTCTTCTACAAGCCCCGAACGGGCGACGGGATGGGAAACAACGCTGAATGGAGGATCGTCGTCCATCAGGGGACTGCCGGTGCGGCGAGATTGGTCCGCGCCTTTCACAGCATACAGATAGACATCGTGGACGCTGCGGGCAGGAGGACCAGCGTGAACGTGATGGGCGACACGGGGAACCTCAACCCCAAGTGCGGCCCGAGGGTCGGTGACAGAATCGTCCCGGACGAGGAATGCGTCAGTAGGCGCCTCTTCTACGAGGTCTGGTACTTCAGCGTCCGGGTCGGCACGGGAACGATTCACGGAGCGAGGTTCTTCGCAGCCCCCGGCATAGGGGTGTACAACCCCATGACGTACATGAAGGTAGGGAACCTCTCGCGGGTTTACCCGGTATGCAGCGAAGTCGAGGGTCTGCCGTTCGGAGACCCGCGGAGCTTCTTCCTCGGCAACCTGAGAGCCGTCGAACATCCAGACTTCGGATGGGGCAACTCGGGATCGGAATACTTCTGGACCGACGCCTTCGGCCGCGAGCAGCCCGCCTCTAACTGCGACCACACCCGCTGCATCCTGCAGAGAGTTCCAGTCGGTTACTACGCGTGGTTCGACGACGACAGCGTCTTCGAATGGCCGTGGATAAACCTGCCGCTGGGAGCGCCCGGCGGAAACTGAACACATCGCTTTTTATGATTAAATTAAATGTGTGTCTGTGAATCGAAACTGGGATCAGGAGACGGAATCAAGACGTGTCGGAGTCGTCGAACAGCGCCGGCTCGAAATCAGTTCTGTTGCGCGCACGGCGTGCACTCCGCGGGACGTGACCCGTCCGGGAAGATCCCTCACTTCGGCGAGGCCGTTCAAGTCGGGTCAGAAGTAGACGTTCAGCGCGTGCGGGGCGGTGTGATCGACGCTAACCAGGGGCACCGGCTGGCTGTGCGAGCCCGTCACCGGCGCGTCGTCCATATCATAACGGTCGTCGTGCGCATGAATCCGGTAAGGTTCCCAGGGACCTCAGCCGCATCGCGCTCGGCCGAGAAGTATCCGCGACCGCACCGACCGCCAGAGCCAAGAGCGCCGTGACCGCCGCAGGTCTCGCGCCCTCTCGGGAACTCCCCGACGCGTCTCTCTTAACACAGCGTGAGTGAGCTTCTTCCAGTCGAACGGGCCTGAACCCTAAGTCGTGCCTCTCGAGCCTCTCTGTAACCGAGGGGGCGGCGCGCGGCGATCTGACTCCTCGGATTTTTATGGACGTAGCGGCTCCTGCTCTGGTGATGGCGGAGGCGCAGGCGGGCTCGGCGGGCAAGGTCGTCGAGCAGGGGAGCTTCGTCGAGGTCGACTACACGCTCAGGGTGAAGGAGACGGGGGAGCTTGTCGACACGACGCTCGAGGAGGTGGCGAAGGAGGCCGTGATGGAAGCCGGAGCAGCTGTCTTCGAGCCCAGGCTGACCGTCGTCGGGAGGGGCATGCTCCTCAGGGCGATCGAGGAGGAGATGGTGGGGATGCGGGAGGACGAGTCGAAGACCTTCGAGATACCGCCGGAGAGGGCCTTCGGGCAGAGGGACCCGAGCAAGGTGAGGGTGATACCGCTGAGGCGGCTGAGGGACTTGGACCAGCCGATCGCGGTCGGGACTAGGCTGATCATCGACGGCAAGGAGTGCGTCGTGAGGAGCATATCTTCGGGCAGGGTCCAAGTCGACTTCAACCACCACCTCGCCGGGAAGACGTTGGTCTGCGACCTCAGGGTCAGGAGGATAATCACCGACGACCTCGAGAAGGTCTACGCGCTCCTCCATTCCCGGATCCCGGAGGTGAACAGGGGCAACACACAGGTCAGCCTCGAGGACGGGAAGGTCGTCGTGAGGTTCCCGAAGGAGGTCTACCTGATCTCGGGGATTCAGCTGGTGAAGAGGGCCCTCGCGAGGGAGATCCTTGAGCACCTGAAGGGCGTGACGAGGGTCGTCTTCGTCGAGGAGTGGGACGCCTCGATCTGATGCCAGGGGAGTGAGGCGGGTCCTTGAGGTCCGCGGTCCTGGTCGCGCTCGTCCTCGCGATCCTCTTCTCCCCGTCGACCCTCCTGGTCCGGACGGCCGCCGCCGAGAGGCTGCCTCCCGCTAACGAGGTCTCGGTCCTTGACGCCTATTGGGGGAGGCCTGGGGCTAGGGTAGAGGCCGGACCCGGGGACAGGTCGATGCCCCTCACGGTCGCGGTCATCAACGCGAGGAGGGAGGCGCTGGTCTCGCTGGTCGGGGAGCTCCTGCTCGACCGTTCACCCTTCAGCCCTTCCGATGGGGGATCCGGGGCCTTTGCCTACAACAGCCTCACCGTGAGGTCCGGCGAGATCACGCACATCACGTTCGAGCTCGACGTGGACCCTCGAGCGGCGCCGGGTGACTACGAGCTCTACGTCCAGCTCGGTTACCAGTACGTCAACGCGCGCGGCGAGTTCGAGACTGGCCGGTCCCTCGAGCGGGTGAAGGTGAGGCTCGTCGGCGAGCCCGGGAAGCCGGAGCTGGTGGACGCGTCGTGGTCGGGAGGCCTTCCGCCCGAGACCGGCGCCGCGGGCAGGCTGGTCGTCTCGCTGAGGCTGCCGGAGCTCACGGCCATCTCGGACGCGGTGGGAGAGCTCAGGCTGCCAGAGGGTCTCGAGACGCCTGCAGGTTCCAAGGTCGCCAAGTCGGCGGTCGGAAGGTTGACCGGCACCCTGATCACGCTGGCCTTCGACTTGGTCTCGAGGACATCGGCGAAGTCCGCGAGGGTCGAGCTCAGCCTCAGTTACTCCCTCGAGTGGGGCACCAAGAGGACTTACATTTACGCCCTCGAAGTTTCCCTGAGGGGGAGCGTCAGGCTCTCCTTCGAGGTCCTCCCGAAGGAGGTAGTTGCGGGAACCAGGAACGTCCTGACGGTCCGGGTGGCTAACAGTGGGACCGAGGATGTCTCCCAGCTCCTCCTCACGGTCGCGTCGCAGCCCGGCTCTCCGCTGGTCGTGCTGACGCCTTCGACCGTCTGGCTCGACGCAGTTAAGCCCGGCGAGGTTGTCGAGGTGCGGGACGCCTTCGAGGTCTACGTCTCGCCCGGCGCCTCTCCCGGCGCCTA
>JBCNVM010000059.1:0-541 GCA_039630085.1 Candidatus Caldarchaeales archaeon | reverse complement strand
AGGCCCTCCGGTTGTTCGGCTTCCTTAGAGCAATGAGGATACGCCGGATGGGGGCGCCGTAGACGGGCAAGGCCTTCGTAGGAAGGCCCCAACCCGTCGAATGCGTCGAACCGTGTCAGGCCCGGGAGGGAGCAGCACTAAGACGCAGCGACGCAGCCCATCCACAAGCGTGTCCAAGCCTCCTAAGAAGCCGAAAACCGGCTCGGGTCTCTCGCCACCTCGGGGGGCCGCCGCCACCGATTATCTACACTAGGCTAAAATACGTCGGAGCGAGAACTTTGATGATGCTTAAGCTTGATCTTCGCGGATACTTTTTCTCTCGGCTGCCGGCCGCGGCCCTCTTCATGGCGATTCTAATAGCCCTGCTTGCAGTGGGAGCCTACACTCCCATGTCCCGTGTCGAAGCACAGGCTGTGGTAAGCCAATTCAACGAAATGCTTCCCCGGCTAATCACAAACCCAATTGGGATATTTCTCAACAACTTCCTCGCATCACTTTTGATGATGATTCCCGCAGTTGGAATGGCTTTGGCAGGGTTCAT
>JBCNVM010000058.1:290-542 GCA_039630085.1 Candidatus Caldarchaeales archaeon | reverse complement strand
GCGGTGAGGGTGCAGCCGGCCGTCTGAGTGTGGAAGCGCAGCCACCAAGAGCGCGGGTTCTTCGCCCCGAAGGTCTCCTTCATCTCTCGGGCCCAGATCCGGCGGGCCGCCCGGAACTTGGCGATCTCCTCGAAGAAATCGTTGTGACAGTTGAAGAAGAACGAAAGGCGCGGTGCGAAGGCGTCGATGTCCAGCCCCCGCTTTAAGCACCAGCGGACGTATTCGAACCCGTCGGCCCGGGTGAAGGCCAGT
>JBCNVM010000058.1:0-280 GCA_039630085.1 Candidatus Caldarchaeales archaeon | reverse complement strand
TGGGCCGCCGTGGCGCCCGCCTCCCGGATGTGATAGCCGCTGATGCTGATCGGGTTCCACTTTGGCACGTGTTTCGTGCTGAACTCAATCATATCCACAACCAGTCGCATGGAGGGCTCCGGTGGGAAGATCCACTCCTTCTGGGCGATGTATTCTTTGAGGATATCCGTCTGGGTAGTCCCGCCGATCTGGTCCCACGGGATACCGCGCTTCTCCGCCACGGCCAGATACATCGCCCAGATGATGGCCGCGGGCCCGTTGATGGTCATCGAGGTGGTGA
>JBCNVM010000057.1:0-551 GCA_039630085.1 Candidatus Caldarchaeales archaeon | reverse complement strand
CGGCCGTAGCCCACGGAAGAGCAGACGTCGGAATCACGCTCGAAGCGGTCGCCCAACACTACGGTCTCGAATTCATCCCGTTGGCCGAAGAACTCTACGACTTCGCAGTCCCCAAACAGAGGCTAGCCAAGCAATCCGTCAAAAAATTCATCGACACCCTTTCAAGCAAACAATTCCAAGAAAAACTACGCCGAACCCTAACGGGGTATAGACCGCTCGAGGAAACCGGGAAGATCATCCAAGAATAGTTAATGCTCTCACACGCGTCTCGGAATCTAAGCTATAAATCTAAGACGCAACTATACTGAGATGAAGCGGGGGTAGCCAAGCCTGGTCAAATAGGCCCGACGGAGGCCGTGGAAGCGGCAGGCTTAAGATCTGTGATGAGATACCTGCTCCCGAAGGGGTTCGTGGGTTCGAATCCCACCCCCCGCAGCTCTTCGACATCAGCTTGTCACATGATTCCTTTTGTGGTCGGCGGTGTTTTTGTTCTCGGTTCTGGTTCGACGGCTTGTTTGAGTGCTTGTGCGAGTGCGTTGAAGGCCGCTTCG
>JBCNVM010000056.1:0-551 GCA_039630085.1 Candidatus Caldarchaeales archaeon | reverse complement strand
TAAGAGGAAACCGCGAACCTCACGAAGAGGATTGAAAGTCATATTTCCACTGTGGATCCCTAGGCGTCTGCAGAAACGAACCTCACGAAGAGGATTGAAAGGCAGAGCGAATATCTCCGTCAGCGTCTGCCGGAGCTTCTCGAACCTCACGAAGAGGATTGAAAGTGGTATACAATCAGGTGGAATGTATGCTACGTTAACGGTTGAAGAACCTCACGAAGAGGATTGAAAGTCTCGATGCAGATCAAGAACTTCACCGACGTTCATCTATGAACCTCACGAAGAGGATTGAAAGAAGTGTTTCTCACGTGTCTTCATTACTCTCACGTGATAGAACCTCACGAAGAGGATTGAAAGAGAAACTCCATCCACCATCGATATGTCCCTATTACTTCATCTGAACCTCACGAAGAGGATTGAAAGTAGGACTAAGGTCACGGGGGCCTACTACTGCTACGCGGGAACCTCACGAAGAGGATTGAAAGTCTTTAATTGGCTGCATGTGTGTCCGATGACAAGGTCGATGAACCTCACGAAGAGGATTGAAAGAA
>JBCNVM010000055.1:0-576 GCA_039630085.1 Candidatus Caldarchaeales archaeon | reverse complement strand
CAGAGCCCTGTACTCGACCGAGTGGAGCTCCAGCCAGGACCTGATGTGTCGCTCGTCCTCCCTCGGCCTCCCCGTGACCACGTCGACCGTCCCGAGCTCCGAGAGTGCCCCCACCTTCTCGGCCAGCCGGTCCTCGGCCGGAGGCACCTCGGCCCACCTGCTCCAAGCCCTAGAGAAAATCGCCCCGAACTCGGACTCCGTTATCCCGAGCCTCCTCCAGAAGTCCCACTCGTCGACCGAGTCGTACGCGAGCTTGGGGAACCGCTCCGCGTTCCAGATCTCCAGCCAGACCTTCATCGTGTTCGCCAGCACGCCGTCGAGGTCCAGGGCTATCTTCATCCGACGCGAGTCGCCGCGCCGATCTTATCCGCCTTTCGCCGAGGACCGCCGGAGCAACCCCGCGGACGTTCTCTGATGTAAACTATATCACGGAGCGTTAGCTAACGGACTTTGACATGGTCCGGCAGGTAGACTTCAAGCCGGCGCCGATCGACCCGGACTTCAAAAGCAAGCTCCCTAAGACTGGGACGTTCATGAACCACGACGTCTGGGGTGAAGGCGTCCAGAGGTTCGACG
>JBCNVM010000054.1:0-588 GCA_039630085.1 Candidatus Caldarchaeales archaeon | reverse complement strand
TCCGACCAGTTTGGCCGCTAGACGACCGGGCTTCACATACTATGGTTGTTGGCTGTTTATAGGTTTTAGGTTTTCTTGAATATCGGGAGTACGCCGAGGTAGAAGACGTCTTTGTAATGTTCTCCTTCGACGAGGACGGTCGCCTTCTTCGCCACGATTCCTCCGGCCAGCGTCACGATTTTTTCCATGGCTTCCATGGTGTTTTTCGTGCTGACGATGTCGTCGACTATCCCGACCCTCTTCCCCCTGATGTATGGTATGTAACGGCCGTCTATAACCAGCTCAAGCTCCTTCGCCGAAGTGATTGGCTTGAAATTAACCGCTATCGGGTCTTTCATGAAAGCTTTCCGCTCTTTCCTGCATACGATGTAACGGGGATGACCGAGGAGGGAAGCTATTTCATGCACCAACGGAATTCCCTTACTCTCCGACGTGACCAAAATTTCGCAGTCCCTTAGGTAGTCGGCGAGAATTTTTGCACAGTGGGCGATGAATTCCCGGTCTCCCAAGCTGTCGAAATAGGCAATCCAAGTGTCCGGAGAAACCTGTATCAACGGAAGGTTTCTTCGAAAATTGCGGACTACGAGC
>JBCNVM010000053.1:0-605 GCA_039630085.1 Candidatus Caldarchaeales archaeon | reverse complement strand
CAGGAAGGCGTGCAGGGCCTGACCACCGAGACCGGCGCCGGGCAGTGGGGCAGCGCCCTGGCCATGGCTTGCCGCTTCTTCGATCTGGAATGCACCGTCTTCATGGTCAAGGTCAGCTACCAGCAGAAGCCCTATCGCCGCATCCTGATGGAAACCTTCGGCGCGCGGGTGATCCCCAGCCCCAGCCCGGAGACCGCGGCCGGCCGCAAGGTGCTGGCGGAGGATCCCGATTCCCCCGGATCTCTGGGGATCGCCATCAGCGAAGCGGTGGAGGCTGCGGCCACCAGCGGCGGGCGCCTGAAGTATAGCCTGGGCAGCGTCCTCAACCACGTGCTGCTCCATCAGACGGTGATCGGCCTGGAAGCGAAGAAGCAGATGGAGCTGGCTGGGGAATATCCGGATCTGGTGATCGGCTGCGTGGGCGGCGGGAGCAACTTCGCCGGGCTGGCGCTGCCCTTCATGCGGGATCGGCTCGTGGAAGGGCGTCCCACGCGGTTCATCGCCGTGGAGCCCACCGCGGCCCCCAGCCTGACCAAGGGCGTCTACGCCTACGATTACGGCGACACGGTGCGCACCACCCCGCTGCTGAAGATGTATACCCTGGG
>JBCNVM010000052.1:0-678 GCA_039630085.1 Candidatus Caldarchaeales archaeon | reverse complement strand
TCCCTGCTCTCTCAACCTCAGGACCTCCTCCTTTAGCCGGGCTTTGGGGTCCTGAGTCCCGTGGCGACCGTCACTGCCCTCCACGTCTCTCAGATTCTCAGCGGTCATGCCTCTTGAGATCAGAAGCGAGTTGATCATCTCTTTATGTATCACGTCGTCGTGCTCGGGAGGCCTCTCCTCGATTTCCCCGCTGCCGGCTGAAAGAGAGACCGCCTTTCTATCTGCAGATCCATCGGACCATTGTCTCCTCGTCCCCCCTCGATTGGATTTGGGATTTGTCCCGCCTCCTAGGCCGGGAGACGGGCGCTCCGAACTGGATTCCCGGAACATGGCCCTTCCCGGGAGGCCCTTCTCCTCTCTCCCCCGAAACAGGAGGTATGCCCCTGCCGGGAGAGAGCCCAGTAGAGGGACCATTCGGGAGCTCAGAAAGAGCGCGAAGTTGATCTCCGTCGGTAGACAGTTCACCTCATTCTCTGTAATGGCCCACCATTATCTGACTTCTCGCGTGCCCACGTGGACCTACCCCGTACTGGGGCGGGATCACAAAATGAACTCACTACCGGCTTAGACCCTTCGCCAATTCATGAAATAATGACCGTGGGCTCAGTCTCATGTCAGGGGGAGCCTTTTTCCGTTTAATACGGGCGTGGAGCCCGCCCGGCGGCTTCGTATCGCCGA
>JBCNVM010000051.1:0-683 GCA_039630085.1 Candidatus Caldarchaeales archaeon | reverse complement strand
GGGGGTCGCCTTCGCGCCAGCGCCGTACCTCTACCGCAACCCCTTCGGTACCGACGATCCCGAGGTGCTCGCCCAGCGCTGCGCCGAGATGGTCGAGTGGGCGATCAAGTACCAGACCTCCGGCAACGTCGCTGCCTTCATCGCCGAGCCGGTCATGGGCGAGGGCGGCATCATCGTGCCGCCGTCCAATTACTTTCGCTACGTCAAAGAGATCCTCGACCGCTGGGGGATCCTCTTCATCGTCGACGAGGTGCAGAGCGGGTTCGGCCGCACCGGCAAGCTCTTCGCGATCGAGCACTACGGCGTCGAGCCCGACATCATGGTGCTGGCCAAGGGGATCGCCGACGGCTTCCCGCTGTCGGCCTGCATCGCTCGCGCCGAGATCGCCGATGCCTTCCAGCCCGGCGAGCACCTCTCGACCTTCGGTGGCAATCCGGTCTCCTGTGCCGCAGCCCTCGCCAACATCGACGTCATGCTGGAAGAGGACCTGCCCGGCCAGGCCGCCCGCAAGGGAGAACAGGCGCTCGCCCAGCTGCGGGAGCTGGCAACGGAGCACGAACTCATCGGCGATGTCCGCGGAATCGGACTCATGATCGGGGTAGCTCGTCACCGACCGTCGGACCAAGGAGCCCGCGGCCAAGCAAGCAGCGGCGCTGCGGGCCTACTGCCGCGAACACGGCGTC
>JBCNVM010000050.1:0-744 GCA_039630085.1 Candidatus Caldarchaeales archaeon | reverse complement strand
TGTTTGCCCAGCATATGTCGCTAATTCACCGTCAGAACCTCACGAAGAGGATTGAAAGTGAGGAATGAGCTTCTGAAGTGGCGAATGCAGACACTCGCCGAACCTCACGAAGAGGATTGAAAGGGCCGGCCTCGGTATCCATCGCGTGGTGAGACGGAAGTGGAACCTCACGAAGAGGATTGAAAGTTTATACTCAAAACTTGTGTAGCTTGTCCAGCAGAAATTGAGAACCTCACGAAGAGGATTGAAAGGTTCCACATGGGAGCGCGATAATCCACGAGCCATTCGAGAACCTCACGAAGAGGATTGAAAGTCAAGGCGCTCCACTTCGCGCTCACGAACCCGCGCACAAGAACCTCACGAAGAGGATTGAAAGGCATCATGAAGCTCGGGGAAGCCGACGTAACGACCGAAGGAACCTCACGAAGAGGATTGAAAGTAGGTTGGCGGCTCCTCTAACGGTAAACGGTGCCCGCTATGAACCTCACGAAGAGGATTGAAAGGAGACGCTACCTCGTTAGCAAGCTGCTGATATCCTGGTCCCGAACCTCACGAAGAGGATTGAAAGCATGAAATCTGTTCACCAGTGGGGAGGGGAGAAGGCGTGCGAACCTCACGAAGAGGATTGAAAGCGGCTTTCTCCCGGTTCCCTTCGCGCCTCGTCTCCGATAGGGAACCTCACGAAGAGGATTGAAAGATTCTCTGCCATGATCGTCCCCGAATACTATATCATGCCTGAACCTC
>JBCNVM010000005.1:0-100586 GCA_039630085.1 Candidatus Caldarchaeales archaeon | reverse complement strand
GCATGGAACCTCACGAAGAGGATTGAAAGTAAACCGGGTAGAACGCGACGATCACGGCGAAGACGAGTATGGAACCTCACGAAGAGTATTGAAAGACGTTTATACACAATTTTGCGCCATAGCCCCCACGGCCGGGGAACCTCACGAAGAGGATTGAAAGCGCTGACGATCGGCAGGCGAAACAACGGCTTGCCGATGCGAGAACCTCACGAAGAGGATTGAAAGGTAACGGTCGGCATGGAATATCACGCACATCGCCCCTACGAACCTCACGAAGAGGATTGAAAGCGTTTATGAGATAAATCGCAGTCACGAGGGGGGCCATGTTCGCGAACCTCACGAAGAGGATTGAAAGCAGGTGAGGAGTGGGCGAAGTATCATTTTCCATCGTCACTGAGAACCTCACGAAGAGGATTGAAAGGAGCGAGATCGCGTGGGACTCGATCGCGCACTTCTATGAACCTCACGAAGAGGATTGAAAGTAAGCCCACGAGGAGTGAAGGTAGTCTGGGAATCGCGTGCAGAACCTCACGAAGAGGATTGAAAGCGTGGGCTTACGGGTTGCGCGCCCGCGGCGTGAACCGCGGGAACCTCACGAAGAGGATTGAAAGATCTCACCTCCACAGCACGACCCAGATGATTATCAGGCGAACCTCACGAAGAGGATTGAAAGATGTCCATGTGCAGGGGCAATTTTGCATGAAGCCGCTAGGGAACCTCACGAAGAGGATTGAAAGGACGTTAGGGGCACAGTCTGTGTTGTCTTGATAATCGAAGATCCATGGAACCTCACGAAGAGGATTGAAAGGGCCACCACCGTTCAGGAATTCTAACCGGTTTTTCCGGTACCGCGAACCTCACGAAGAGGATTGAAAGTAGGAGGCGTGTCGAGCGTTAACTCGAAATTAGATGGGAACCTCACGAAGAGGATTGAAAGAAGGAACTGTTGTTCTCGATCATGTATCTCCCCCATTCGTCGAGAACCTCACGAAGAGGATTGAAAGTCTGGTCGTCATCGATGATGCCTCCCTCCACCTGAATGAACCTCACGAAGAGGATTGAAAGAGCGCCTCTCGAGGAGAGAAGGGCGCGGCCTAGGTCAAAGGAACCTCACGAAGAGGATTGAAAGGCAGCTACCGCCGCTACCATTAGCGGTCTCTTCATGAACCACGAACCTCACGAAGAGGATTGAAAGGCGAGGAATTTCCCGCTCAGAAGGGCCCACGCACGGCGAGAACCTCACGAAGAGGATTGAAAGCAGACGAATTCATTCTTCGCTCTACCCCGCGCCTCAAGCAGGGAACCTCACGAAGAGGATTGAAAGATATAATATGCCGATTGCAGCACTGGGCCCGAAATTATTAGAACCTCACGAAGAGGATTGAAAGCATCATAACGGCCACCAATATCAAGGATGATAGCTCTCTGAACCTCACGAAGAGGATTGAAAGACTATTATCTCGTTCGGAGAATAATGTCCGTAATTTTCGAGAACCTCACGAAGAGGATTGAAAGTTCTTTGAGATTCGTTCTTGGTATTGAAGTAGGTAAACCGAACCTCACGAAGAGGATTGAAAGACATATCTCGATCAGTCGTCATCATACTTAACCACGAACGCGAACCTCACGAAGAGGATTGAAAGTTGCCCTTTACATTCCGTACCTGCGACGGTGACGTGGAACCTCACGAAGAGGATTGAAAGAGCGGGTCCTGCAGGAACGCTTGCCATGCCCTGAAGAACTCGGAACCTCACAAAGAGGATCGAAAGAGCTACCAGATCAAAATGACGGCGAGAGCATCGGGGTTTGAACCTCACGAAGAGGCTTGAAATCCACTTTCAGCTCACCCTCGACGCCACCTCTTTTATCGAGGGCCCGACTACAGAGCAGAGCGGGATGGTCCGGGTCTTCAGGGACGAGGACAGGCTCTCCCCCGAGTACGTCCCCTCGAGGCTCCCGCACAGGGAGGACGAGCTCGAGCACCTCCTCACCCTCTTCGGGTCCTTCATCGCGGGGAGGAGGACCGGCCAGGTAAGGGCCCTCCTGACGGGACCGACGGGGACCGGGAAGACCGCGCTCTCGAAGCTCTTCGGCGCGAAGGCAGAGGAGATCGCGAGGAAATCGGGGGCGCTCCTGAGGCACGTCCACGTCAACTGCAGGATCCACAGGACCCTCTTCTCGGTCCTCAAGAGGACGATCGAGTCCCTCGGGATCGGGCTTCCGTCCAGGGGCCTGGCCAACGAGGAGATCCTCCACAACCTCACGACCTACCTCGACAGGGAGGGGATTTCGCTGATCCTGACGCTCGACGAGGCCGACGTCCTGATCAGGGAGGAGCAAGACGCGGTCTACTACCTCGCGAGGATCGGGGAGGAGAGGTCCGAGGGTTCGAGGATCTCCCTGCTCCTGGTCATGAGGGGGCTTGAAGGCCTGAACGTCTTCGACGCAGGGACCAGGACGATGTTCGTCACCAACGCGGTCCACCTCTCCGAGTATACCGCGGGCCAGCTCAGGGACATCGTGGCCTTCAGGGCCTCGGAGGCCTTCTACGAGGGCGTCGTGACCGAGGAGGCGATCGAGGCGATCGTCGACCAGGCGGGGGAGAGGGGGGACGCGAGGTACGCGATCGAGGTCCTCTGGAGGGCAGGGAAGTTCGCGGAGCGGGACGGGTCCCCGAGAGTCACCGCCGAGCATGTCAGGAGGGCCGCCGCGAGCATCTACCCCGCGATCAGGAGGGAGAGCCTCCACTACCTCTCGCTCCACGAGAAGCTCGTCCTCCTCGCGGTCGCGAGGTTCTTCCAATCGAACGACTCGCCCTCCGTGACCGCCTCCCAGCTCAACAGGCTCTACGCGCTGGTCTGCGAGGAGAACGGCGCGATGCCGAAGGCCTACACGAGGTTCTGGGAGATCCTCCAGAAGTTAGAGGACCTAGGCTTCATCAGGATCAGGGTCCAGAGCGAGGGGATCAGGGGTAGGAGGAGCTACATCACGCTCCCCGAAATCCCGGCCTCGATACTGAGCAGGGAGCTCGAGGCGATCCTGAGGAAGGGGAGGGCGTTCACCCACGGCGAGCGCGACGAGCCCTGACAGCCGCCCTCGACTTGGGCCTCCGCTCCTCCTCGGCCTCGGCCCTCTCCTCCCGCACGGCCTCCGGTGGCTTAGCCCCGAGCTCCGGCGCCCTCGCGGCCAGCACCTGGACCTCCCTCTCGGTCAGGCCGAGGGCTCTCGCCACCTTCATGTCCCCGGACTTCAGCATCAGCCTCAGGTACGGGACGAACTCGGTCGCGGCCTTCGAGGTGGACATGTGCGTCCTCGAGGCGACCTTCGCCAGGACCGACCTTGTAGCCTCCCTCTCGGCCCGCGTCTGCTGGAGGAACCTGATCCTCGACGGGAACTCGAACCTCCCTCCCTTCTCGCCGGTCGCGGCCCTCACCACGCCCGGCCCCGCCGAGAGCAAAACCGTCCCGTACTTCATCAGCTCCCACCTCTGGAACCTCGTCGCCCTCCTAAGGTGGAGGTCCGCGTCCGCGAGGACCCTGTAGGCCTCCTCGAGCGCCTTAGGGTCCCGGATCTGGGTCTGGACGTTGTCGAGGGCCCAGGTCAGCACCGTCTCGGGATCGAGGTCCGAGTTCGTCAGGACTCCGCGGCCGTCCGCGAGCCTCTTCGCGCCGAAGATTCTTGCCATCAGCTCGAAGACGTTCAGCTCCACGTCCCTCGGCTGCATCGCATCTAGCGCCCCTTGGTTGCCCCCGAGCATCGCCGTGGCCTGGAGGTCGTTGATCGCGGCCCTCATGTCGCCCCTCGCCCTCTCCGCAATCGCCGCTATCAGACCGTCATCGACGCTGAGCCCCTCCCTCCTCGCGATCTCCCTCAGCCTCTCCGCGATCTCCTTCGGCCTCAGCCTCTTGAACCCGATGAGGAGACACCTCTCCCTGAGGGGCGCGACGCCGGGCTCCCAGACGTCGTTCGCGGTCAGGACCACGGGGACCGACGTCATTTCGATCAGCGACCCGAGCACATCCGCCGTTCCCGACTCGGCCGCGAGGACCGCGCCCTCGACCTCGTCGACGAGGACCATCCGCCTCCCCCCGAAGACCGTCCTGGAGGAGACCGCGTGCCCTAGGACCTCTTGAAGGGCCTCGGGAGTTCTCCTGTCGCTGGCGTTCACCTGAACGAGGTCGTAGCCGTGCTCCTCCGCGTACGCAAGCACCAGAGAGGTCTTCCCGGTCCCCGGAGGTCCGTGGAGGAAGGCCGCCCTCCGCTCCGGCACCCGCCCTGACTCCCATTCCCTCATCCACCTCACGAACTCCTCGACTGCGTCCTTATTCCCCACGAGCTCCGACACCCTCCTCGGCCTGTACTTCTCGGCCCAGGGCAGCTGCCTCGCCGGCCTCGACATCCGAACGTCCGTAGGTCAGGCCGGAATTAGGGATTGCCCCCTGCCGCGACCTACCGATTACTCAGAAAACAAAGGGAATTGGAATTTCGGGTGGAGGCTCAGGGCTCGAACCTGACGGCGCTCACGCTCTCGCTGATCAGCCTGGCCCTCTCGGAAACGATCTCCTGCGCGAGCCTGCAGAGCTGGAGGACCCGCTGGTCAGCTATCGAGTAGTAGCTCATGTTCCCCGTCCTTGTCACCTCGACTATCCCGAGGCCCCTCAGGACCTGCAGGTGCTGGGACGTGGCGGACTGCGACAGCCCTACTGCCCTCGCGAGCTCTGTGACGGCCCTCGACCCTTCCCTCAGGACCGAGAGGAGCTTCAGCCTCTTGGGGTGCGAGAGGGCCGCCAGGAACTCCGCGACCTGGTCGCAGGACCCCTCAGGTCCCTACCAACGCTCTTCACCCTGTACGGCTTCCCGAGGTAGAAGTCGAAGACCGGGTCCACCCTGCCCCTCAGCATCTCCCAGTAGACCGCGGGGAAGGCCCTCTTCATCAGGTACTTCAGCAGCGAGGGGTTCTGGCGCGCAGGCGGCCTCTCGTAGGTCGCAGCGACGAAGACCGCCCTCCTCCCTCCCAGCTCGAGCGGGCAGTTGATCCTCCCCGTGTAGCAGTAGACCTTCCCGGTCCCGAGGTAGTCGGACGCGATGTTCTCCGCGGCGACTATCGCCTCGAGGTGCGCGACGACGCCGGACTTCGAGATCGGGATGCTCGTCGCGTCGCCGATCGCGTAAACGTCGTCGGACTTCGGGTGCCTCAGCGTCTCCCTGTCAGCCGGAACCCACCCCTCCTCGTCCCCGATCTCGGACCTGAAGACCACCTCGGCTCCCCTGTGGGGCGGGACGGTGATCAGGAGGTCGAACCCGATCTCCTCGCCCTCCAGCGAGTAGACCTTCTTCTCCTTCGGGTCGACGTAGTCTGTGTTGAACATCGTGTAGAGCCTTATCCCCCTCTCCTCCATCAGCGGCTCGACGACCTCGGCTATCGCGGCGGCCGGGTAGGCCCTCGCGTAGGGAGTGGCGAACGAGACCTCGACCCTCTCCCTGATCCCCCTCTTCCTCATGAGCTCCTCGACCAAGAAGGCCGCCTCGACCGGAGAGGGCGGACACTTGTGAGGTATGTTGGTCAGGACCAGTATCCTGCCGCCGCTGAAACGCTCGAGCGCATCCCACGTCCTCCTCGCGTCCTCCTGACCCGTGTGGAAGTTGTACGAGGCCTCCTTCAGCCCCTTGATGACGTCCGGCCTCGCGAAAGAGCCGGTCGCGATGACCAAGTAGTCGTAGCTCAGCCTCTCCGAGTCGAAGTGGACCGCCCTCTCGTTGAGGTCAATCCGCTCAACGGCCCTCTCGTGGAGCAGGACCCTCCTGTCCAGCAGTTCCCTCTCGGGCCTCCTGAAGGACCTCGGGTCCGTGCCCCTGAAGGCGATGTCGATGTTCCCCGGCGAGAAGACGTGCTCCGCCGAGTCCGCGAAGAGGTGGACCTCGACCCTCCCCGAGGAGACCTCGGCCTTCAGCAACGAGGCGAGCTTGTTCGCCAGCAGCGTCCCGCCGGTGCCCCCTCCCACTACGACGACCCTCTTCGGCGTCATCTCCCCTTCCTCACCACTTTGACGACTATCCTGAAGTAGCCCTGCTCGTCCTTGATCTCGAGGACCTCGTTCCCGCTCTTCTTAGCCCAAGCGGAGACGTCGCTCTTCGCGCCCGGGTCCGTCGCGAGGAGCTCAATCTCGTCGCCCACTTCGGCCGACCTGTAGGCCTTGATCAGCTCCGTCAGGGGCCCCGGGCAGAAGCTCCCCCTAGCGTCCACGACCCTCCTCAAATGAAGACCACCTGACCTCCCTCTGAGAGCTGGAGGAACGTCGCGGCTCCGACCACGTCGTCGACCTCAGGTATCAGGTCGCCCTCCTTCAGCCCGAGGACCGCCATCGTCGTCGAGCACGCGTGTATCTTCACGCCAAGCTCCTTCGCCTGCTTGATCAGCTGATAGAGGTCCGGGACGTTGTGCTTCGCCATCCTCCCCTTCATCATCTTGGTGGCGAGGGCCGTCATCCCGGGCAATACCGCGAGGATGTTCGGCATCCCGAGCGACGTGTTCCCGACCGGCGAGAGCTTGAGCGCGTTGACCCTGTCCCTCCTGATCGCGTCGAAGCCCCAGAACGTCACGAAGACGTGGACCTCCATCCCCATCGCCGCCGCAGCCTGCGCTATAATGAACGCCGGGTAGGCCATGTCGAGGCTCCCCTTCGAGAGGATGATCGAGATCTTGCCCGCGCCCTTCTCGGCTTCCCTCTCCATCCCCGAAACCTGAACGGTTCCCATTCCGGTCACCGCAGCAGTAGATTATCCGAATTTTCTAATAAACCGGAATTCCTGATGTAACTGTATTCGCTTTGTATAATCATGTATACAAATTCATACACCACGTGAGGGCTCAGGTCCCGGCGACGGATCATTCAGGACTCGGCAGCTAATCGACGGGAATTGAGAAAGCGGTAGGGTTTCCGGTCGGAGAGCATTGTGTGGGGCGTGGGCTGGAGAGCGGAGTCCGCGAGATCATGGAAAGACAGCCCGAAGAACTCGCGACGCGATCAGGTAACGCGGTCGAGTATTGGCGATGTGAGCCGTCATCCACGATTGCGGTTCTGCAGATCGAACGTCTCGGGGGGCGCGCCGGAGTACGAGTTCAGACGGGCATGACGACCTGCCGGTACGCCACACCAGCGTATGCGTAAATGTCAGGGTCAGCCCAGTAAACGACCGAACGATGAGCTGAGTTGCGGACTGCCTCGACGCGTTCCCACGCAGATCTGCAGAGAGTTCGCGAACGGACCCGACTCGCCGCCTACGCTGAGCACCGATCCGCGGGCGTCCGAACTCGCGCCCAGTTCGAACTGTGGTTCGACGGCCGATCTCAAAGACCCTCGGCCGCCTGGGTCCGAATGCGGGGGGTGGGATTCGAACCCACGAACCCCTACGGGAACGGGTCTCCTATCGCTCTGGCCAGCAACCCCCGATCTTAAGCCCGCCGCCTTTGTCCGCTTGGCTACCCCCGCACTATCCATTGACCTGCTCCGCTAGGGATAAACGTCTCGCCGAGTCGGGGCTCACCCGGTCTCGAGCCAGCTCAAGGCCGTGAGGTGCGAGGGCGGCCTGTCGAGAAGCGCTTTAATGAGGCGCAGGCGAACGGCGAGGCGTGAGGCGCAAGGAACGTGTCGAGAAGCTGTTGACGCTGATGAGGGTCCACGGCATCGACAACTTCCTCATCACGGGGCGGTCTAACCTCGTCTACTTCGCGGGCATCGACGGCCCTGCGGCCCTGCTGGTCTCGACCAAGAAGAGCCCGACCCTCTTCGTGCCCCCGCTCTCTAGGATCGCCGCCGAGACCTACGCTCCGGACTTCCTGGAGATCGTTGCAACCAGGATCGACGAGCGGTTCAACGTCGTGGTGGCGGAGACGGTCGGGAGCGTCGGAGGGGTCACGGCGGTCGACGAGATGTCCCTCGACGACCACAGGTTCCTCGCTGGGCTTCTGGCTCCGGCGGAGCTGAGGCCCGGCATGAGCGTCGTCTGGGAGCTGAGGGAGATCAAGGACGAGGAGGAGATCGGCGCGATAAGAAGGGCCTGCGAGGTCGCCGACAGGGCGATGAGGGCTGCCTTCGAGACCCTCTACCCCGGGATCACCGAGAACGAGGTGAAGGCGGAGGTCGCGGCTGAGGTCTACAGGTCGGGCGGAGAGAGGCTGGCCTTCGACGTGATCATCGCCTCGGGACCGAGGTCAGCTCTGCCGCACGGCCCGATTCAGAGGCCCGGAGAGCACGACAGGGCACTGAGGGAGGGAGACGCGGTCGTGATAGACCTGGGAGCGGTCGTTGAGGGTTACCACTCCGACATCACGAGGACCTTCTTCATCGGCAGGCCGGACTCCCAGTTCGCCTCCGCCTACGAGGCGGTCGTCGCCGCGAAGGAGGCCGCGGAGCAGTACATCAAGCCCGAGACGCTCTGCGGCTACCCGGACGCGGTAGCGAGGAACAAGCTCGGGGAGCACGCGCTCTCGGAGCACTTCACCCACAGCCTCGGGCACGGCATTGGACTGGACGTCCACGAGCCTCCGAGGATGTCGCCGACGAGCTCGGAGAAGCTGGCCGCCAACATGGTGGTCACCTGCGAGCCCGGCGTTTACATCAAGGGTCGTTGGGGGATAAGGGTCGAGGACACGCTGCTGGTAACGGAGAGGGGACCGGAGAGGCTGACGAGGTTCGACTACTCGGAATACGCGGTCTCCTAGGCGCCGAACCGCCTGGTCCTGGCCTGGTAAGTCCTAATCGCCCTCAGGAGGTCTATTCTCCTGAACTCCGGCCAGTAGACGTCGAGGAAGACGAGCTCGCTGTAGGCGATCTGCCAGAGGAGGAAGTTGCTGATCCTTTCCTCGCCCGAGGTCCTGATCACGAGGTCTGGCTCGGGGAAGGGAAGCTCGCCGGTGAAGAGGTACCTGCCGAAGACATCCTCGCTGAGGTCGTCGGGGGACAGGCCTCCGCTCTTCACGTCCTGGGCGACCCTCCTCACGGCCTGGATGATCTCGTCCCTCCCGCCGTACGCGACCGCGAGTATCAGGAAGCGGTCGGAGTTGAGGGCCGTCTCGCGCTCGAGGCGCTCGAGGGCCTCCGCGACCTCCGCCGGAAGCACCCACCTCCTCCCTATCACCTTGACCCTTACGCGCTTGGACCTCACCTCCTCGTCGCGGAGGAAGCGCTCAGTAGACTCGACCAGGATCTTGTAGACGGCCTCGACCTCCTCCTTGGGTCGCCTGGTGATGTTCTCGAGGGAGAGGACGTAGAGCGTGACCGTGTTCACGCCCAAGTCGAGGCACCACCTCAGCAGGTCTTCGACCCTCCGGGCGCCTGCCCTGTAGCCCTCCTCGACCGAGAGGCCGTTCAGCCTGGCCCATCTCCTGTTCCCGTCGAGGATTACCGCGATGTGGTTGGGGATCTCGCCCCGCTTCACGCTCCTGTAGAGGAGGGCCTCGTAGACCGCGTACGCGCCAAGAGCCTTGAGCAGAGGCCGCATCACTCTGCCTCACCCTCGCCCGCGACCCGCCTCCTCCTGATGAACCCGAGACCTACGGCGGACAGGAGGATGTACATCGTCGCGAGCGAGGCGATCCCCATGATCACGATGAGGATCATCTGGGTGATGTAGATCTCCTCGCCCCTGACCAGGTAGCTCCCCAACGCCCTGAGCAGTGCCCAGAGGAAGACCAGGAAGACAAGGGCAGTCGCGGACCTCACGACCCTCACGCTCCTGAGGTAGATCTGGTAGAAGAGGTCGTAGAGGAGCGAGATCGAGGCTGAGATCGCCAGCAGGTCGACCGAGCTGAGGAGCATCACGCCGGCCAGCAGCGACATCCTCTGGGCCCAGAAGACCGGGTCCTGGGCTCCGGCCGAGGGGGGCGGGAAGTTCTGCGCGATGTAGGCCGTGACGCTGTTGATGCCCGCGACCAGCGCGACGACTATGAGGATGGCTGAGGAGAAGCCGACGTAGACCCTGACCTGGTATAGTGCCGGCCTGGCCGGGACCGTCTGGAGCTTCCTGAAGAACGACGCGACCGCCGTGTCTATCCCGAAGCCCCTGACCGCGAGGGCGATCCCTATAAGGATGAGTAACGTGGCGGGGGTGAGGAGGTTGTAGTAGAAGAGCACGCCTATGGCGAGCAGGAAGGTCCCCGGTATCCCGAGCATGACCCTGGCGTACTCGGACTCGAAGAGCGCGGTCCTCAGGTACTTCCCCAGCAGGATCCACGTCGTCTCTATCGAGGGGCTCTGCTTGACCACCAGCTTCCTCACAGAGGCAACCTTGACCCTCGAGGTGATTATCGCGCTCACCGACTCGGAGAGGGGGCCGTCCGTGACGACGATGCTCTCGTCGGCCGGGAAGTCCGCGATCACCCGCTCGATCTCCTGGGAGAGCTTCCTGTCGGACTCGAGGCCTCCGCCGGACTTGCCGGAGACCGTCGCGATCTCGACGGTGTTGTCGCCCTTCCTCGAGAGCTCGTCGTAGAGCTTGACGGCCGCGAACATCGCGTTCGCGTCGGCCTCCTCGGGGTCCGCGAGGAGGAGGTCCTTAGCCGCGAGGAAGTTCCTGTCCCTCCCGACGATAGGAGTCTCCCATCCGGTCTTCCGGCCGACATCGTCGTCCTCGTCAACGACCAGTATCAGTACCCTCCTCGCGGCCCCCTCCTCGGCCATCCGGGGGTAGGGGTACTGCGTGCCCTATTATAATTGAGTCCGGATTAAAGGGGACCTGGATCAGGGCCGAAATACCCTCAGGATGAGGATGACCCCCATCGCTAGGAGGACCGAGTTCAGAGCGACCTCCGCGTACCTCAGGGCCCTCGAGCCCAAGACCCTCAGTCCCCGCTCGGAGGCGAAGGAGATCAGGGTCAGCCAGGCGTAGTCCATCCAAATGTGTGAGGCGTACATCAGCACAACCCCGGGGATCGAGGCGAGGGCGAGGGCCTCCGAGATCAGCGCCGCGCCGACGGTGAGCCACCAAGTCAGGAAGAAGGGGTTCAGGCCGGTGAAGAGCAGCCCCGCAATCAGCGGCCCGCCCCTGAAGCCCCCGGCTCCCCCTCTCGTCCCGACCTGACCCCGCGACCTCAGGGACTGCGCGAGCCCCAAGGCGCCGAAGGCGATGACCGCCGCTCCGCCGAGCACTCCCGTCATCAGTTGGGCGAAGCGGTCGTGGAGGACGCCCGTGAGGCCTGCGGCTATCAGCATCACCAGCGGGAACTCGACGATCATGTGCCCCGTGGAGACCAGGGGACCTGCGACCTTTCCGAACCTCGCGCTAGAGGCGACGGTGGCGACCGTGAGCGGACCCGGCGAGAGGACGCCGCTCGCCGAGACCACGACGACCATCGGGATCAGCGTCTCCCATCCCATCGGGCGGACACGGAGCGGGGTCCTCTGATAACGGTTTCCCGGATGACGCGGAGGAGTGAAGGCTTTTTGGACGCGGAGGCTGAGTCGGTTGGGCGATGGCACGGCTCGGCGGGGACGAGCGGGTGAAGAGGCTGGCCGCGGCCCTCAAGTCGGGGGCGAAGCTGAGGACCGAGAGCTGCCCGGAGTGCGGGAGCCCGCTGGTCGAGGTGAAGGGCGAGGTCATGTGCGCGGTCTGCGAGAAGCCAGTGGTGATCGTCAGGGACGAGACAGAGGCGGGAAGGGCCGTCTACCCATACGTCCTGAGCGCGCTGGAGGAGGTCGCGGTCGCCAAGATCGACGAGCTCACGAGGATCCTCGCCAGGGCCGGAGACCCCGACGAGATCGAGAGGCTCGCGGAGGCGATAGACGCCCTGATCACGGTCCTGAGAAAGGGGATGGAGCTACAGGAGTCCCTCAAGAGGAAGGAGTAGCGGTCAGGGTCAGACCTCTATCCAGGCCCCGACGCCCTCCTTCGCGGCCTTCCTGTAAACCAGCTCGCCCGTCGCGAGGTCGAGGATCGCGAGCCCCGTGGAGTCGTAGACTGTGACGTCGGAGTCGCTCGTGCGGCCGGGCTTCCTCCCCGCGACGACCTCGCCGATCTCGCCGGCTATCTCCTCCACCTTCAGTATACCCTGCCTGATGGGCACGTTGACCTCGCCGCTGTGGACTGCCTGCTCCATGTCGTCAACGAAGACCCTCGCGGACTTGAGGATCCTTGGGTCCAGCTCCTGCTTCCCCGGAGCGTCGGCGCCGATCGCGTTGACGTGCGTCCCGGGAGCGACCCACTCGGCCATCACGATCGGAGACCTCGCCGGCGTCGTGGTGCAGAGGACATCTACTCCCCGGACGCAGTCCGCGGCCGACTCGCAGACCCTGGGCGCCAGGCCGAGCTCCCTCGAGGCCCAATCCGCGAAGGCCCTCGCGGTCTCGATCCTCCTGTCGTAGACCCTGACCTCAGAGGCGCCGTTCAGGACCTCGACCATCGCCATCAGCTGCGTCCTAGCTTGGGTCCCGGCTCCGACGATGCCCACCGACCTCGAGTCCCTCCTCGCGAGGTACTTGGTCGCGACACCGCTCCCCGCACCGGTCCTCATCGCGGTCAACCAAGTCCCCCCCATCACCGCGAGCGGCCTGCCGTCCGCCGGCTCGTAGAGCACGACGATCGCCATCACCGTCGGGAGCCCGTGCCTTTCCGGGTTGAAGGGGTGCGAGTTGACCAGCTTGACGCCCGCCCTCCCCAGCGACGGGATGTACGAGGGCATCACCCTGAGGTCGCCGTCGGCCTCGTGGAAGTAGATGTAGGACTTCGGCGGCATCTGGACCCTTCCAAGCCCCTTCTCCCTGTACGCTGCCTCCACCGCGTCGATCGCCTCCCGCATCGTCAGGAGCGACCTGACCTCGTCCTCCCTGATGAGCAGAATCCTCACGTGTTTAGATGGCATACCGCTCTAATATGTCCTACACCGCGGGTTCATGGTTAATACGGAGCCTCACCGGTAGGGTAGCGGGCACCGGTCATAGGACGGGGGAAACGCCCGGACCCGTTCCGAACCCGGAAGCTAAGCCCCGTCCGCGCGGCGAGTAGTGGGGTGGGAGACCACCCGTGAAAGCCGCGTGCTGGTGCCCCTTCTCTCTCGGGATCACGGCTCAGAGCTCGAGGCCTCTCCCCTGACCGCCCTGACGACCTCTACGACCTCTGCAGAGCCGTACGGAACGAGCGACGCAACATCAGGGACCAGCGAGACCTCGAGCTCGAGCCCCGAACCGTTCGCGGCCCTCAGCAGCTCCCTCGCGACATCGACCGCCCTCCTCCGGCCTGGAACGATGACCGCGTAGACCGCGGCGACTGAACCGACCCAACCCCTGCTCCCTGAAACCGCCCTACCGTCGGGCGTGATCCCGACAGCGAGCTCCAGCTTCACCTGCAGGTAGTTCTTCGGCGGCCTGACGATGAACGAACCCTTCGGGAGGTAGGTGCCGGGCGGTGGCGTGAAGGAGACCTGCTCGGGCCTGACGTGGTAGACCGTGACAGACCCGAGTCCCTCCCTCCAGGCCCTGCTGTGGCACCCGCAGAAAGTCGCGGCCTCCAGGATGTCCAGCTCGTCGCCCCCGCCCTTCAGCAGCGCGACCGGAGAGCCCCTCACCTCCGCGTGGAAGACGAGGTCGTCGGGGTCCACGTGCCTCCTCAGGAGTCTGACGTTGCTCTGCGCGTCCCTCCCCGCCACGACGAGCCTCCCGGAGCTCGTGAAAGTCCAGCGGTAGGCCTCGTACCACTCCCTCGGCCTCGACCGCTTGACCGCGGGCTCCTCGGCGGACATCGCGGGGACGACGGACCGCCTCAGCTCCTCGGCCTCGGACCTGAGCCGCTCGACCTCGGCCCTGATGTTCCGCGCGGCCTCCTCGAGCCCCTTCACCCTCTCGTAGATCCTTGAGGCCTGCTTGGAGACCTGCTCCCTCGAGCTGAGGGAGAACTCGGCCCTACCCCTCCTCAGGACCAGGGCACCTCCCTCCCTCTTGACCGAGAGCTCGCCGATCTCCGCGGAGGCCTCTCGCCCGACCCTGAAGGACTCGACCTCGTGCATCCGGGCGAAGACCTCGTCTGCTAGAGCCCTCAGCTCCGACGCCTCGGCCTCGACCCTCCGGAGCGACTCCTCCTTCTCCGCGATCTCCCTGCTCAGCCTCGCGACCCTCTCCTCGACCTCCCTGGACCTCGACGCGGCCCGCTGGACCGCCGCCTGCTCCGCGAAATACCTGATGACCGCCTCGTTGACCGTCCCGAACTCCTCGGGCTCGTACCCCTTCGACTCGAGGTGCGTGAGCCTCGCCAGCGAGACCTCGACCCCGTCCCGGGACCTGTAGAGGAGGGGCCTGCCCGCCGAGAGCTCCTCCAAGAGGCCCGACAGCGCCCTCCCGATCCCCTCCAGCTCCTCGGGTTTCAACTCCCTCGCCCTCCTCGAGCCCTCGATCCCGACCCTGTGGAGGGCCTCGTTGATGTACTTGGGAGGGAGGTTCAGCGACCTGACCATCGCGGACCCGACCTTCTGGTCACCGGGCAGCGACCTCAGGGCCCCGAGGAGCTCCCGCGCTTCCACCGGCCTCGGGGTCGGAGCTTGGACCCGCTCTCCCGGCCCGAGGGAGGGGCGCGAGAGGACGACCTCGCCGGACCCGGAGAGTAGCACCGTCCTTCCGCCGGGGAAGAGCTGGAGCAGGAGCCTCTGTCCTGAGTCGAAGAGCACCTCGACGACCCTCTCGCCCTCGACCGGCCTGATCGCCTTCACGGTCCTGCCCCTCAGGTGAGATCTCAGCGACGACGCGAACTCGTCGGGTGGCGGGTGCTCCTCGTAAGTGCCCTCGACGAGGAAGAGGAGGGACTCGGGGACGACCCTCAGCTCGACCGTCCCCGACCTCGTCCTGAGCTTGAGCGTGTAGCTCCCGTCGGGCATCGAGTAGACGTTCGCGACCCTCGCGCCCTCCAACCTCGGACCGATCTCCTTCACCAGCGCCTGGAGCTCGAAGTGGCTCAGCGGTACCCTCATCTCCCCGGAGCCAGAAAGTCCCGAGCCTTCAATATCCTTATTTCAGCGGGGCAGACACGGAATGGCGGTTGTCGCTGGAGGCCTTCCTCGAGAGCTGCAAAGCGAACGGCGTGAGGGTGGATGTGCTGCGCGAGCCCTCCGAGCTCGCGGAGGCCGTGAGGAGGGCCGCCTCGGAGGTGACCGCGAGGCTGACCGTCGTCGACGACGCCCTCGCCGATGCCGCCGGCCGGGGCGAGCTCTCCCTTCCAGCCGGGTCGAGGCCCCTGAGGGAGGTCGACCTCGCGATCCTAAGGCCCCACAATAACGGCGTCCTCCTAGTCAGGTCGGCGGGCGCCGCGATCGCCGAGATGGGGGCCGCGGTCCTCTGGGGAGACGCGCGGACTCAAAGGGCATCCGCGATGGCCGAGCACCTGATGGTCCTGATCCGGGCCGAGAGCGTCCTCGACGTCGTGAGGGCGTCCTCGGTCATCCGCAGGGTCATGAGGGAGTCGGGCGGGCCGGTCCACTTAGTGATGGGGCCGAGCGCGACGAGAGACGTCGAGCACGTGAGGGTACTCGGTGCCCACGGGCCTGTAACGCTGAGGTTCGCGGTGAGCCCATGAGCCTTGAGCGAAGGACCGCGGCGGCGCTGAGGGACAGGGCAAGGGTCGAGAGGCTCTGGTGGGTCTTCGAGGAGACGAAGCGCTCCCGGGACGAGGGGATCGGGAGGCTGGAGGTCGAGGAGCTGAGGATCGTCAGGGAGGCGAAGGTCTCCGCGCTCAGGAGGCTCGGGGAGCTGGTCGAGGAGGTGAGGGCCGCGGTCGAGCGGGCCGGCGGCGAGGTGATCCTCGCGAGGAGCGCGGAGGACGCGAGGAGGGCGGTCGTCGGGGTCCTCAGGGACGCCGGCGTGAGGCTAGTGATCAAGTCCAAGTCCATCACGAGCGAGGAGATCCACCTGAACGAGGCCTTCGTCTCAGCGGGGATCGAGGTCGTCGAGACCGACTTAGGCGAGAGGGTGGTCCAGCTCGCGGGCGAGAGGCCCTCCCACATCCTCGGGCCGGCGCTCCACATGGGCAGGGAGGTGGTCGCCGCGGTCCTGAGCAGGTCGCTGGGAGAGGAGGTGGACCCCGATCCCCGGAGCATCGTCGCGGCGGTCAGGAGGCACCTCCGGGAGGAGATGATGGGCGCGGCAGCGGGGATCACCGGCGCGAACGCGATCGACTCGGAGACCGGGACCGTCGCGGTCGTCACCAACGAGGGGAACGAGCAGTTCGTCGTCGGGTTCCCGGGGCTCGTCGTCTGCATCGCGGGCGTCGAGAAGCTTGTGAAGGGCCTGGAGGCGGCGATCAGGGTCGCGAGGGTCCAATCGGTCAGCGCTACAGGCAGGATGCCTTCCTACGTCACCTTGTACGGCCCCAGGTGGTGGGGAGGTGGGAAGAGGTTCGTGCTGGTGCTGCTGGACAACGGAAGGACCGAGGCCCTCAGAGACCCTTGGCTCTGGCAAGTGAACCTCTGCGTGAGGTGCGGGGCCTGCTTCAACGTCTGCAATCCCTACAGGACCGTGAGCGGCCTCGTCTTCGGGGGCAACTACACCGGCCCGATCGGGATCTTGTGGGACGCGGTGACTTCCGGTCCTAGGACCGCGAACGGCTACTCCCAGCTCTGCCTCTCCTGCGGCCTCTGCGAGCTCGAGTGCCCCATGGGAATCAGGATACCCCTCCTCATCTCGAGGGTCAAGTCCTTGAGGAGAAGGGAGCTCAGGTCGACCGCGCTCGCGGCCGGGTTCGGGCTCTACGCGAGGCTCGGGTCGATGATCGCGGCCCCTCTCAACCGGGCCCAGAGGTCGAGGGTTTTGAGGGCGGCGCTGGAGCTGTTGGCGGGGATCGACCGGAGCGCGCCGCTGCCGGAGTTCAGGGGCGGGACGCTGCGGAGGGCCCTCGAGAGAGCGGGACTGACGGACGGCGGGGATGGCGGGAGCGGAACGGTCGTCTATTTCCCTGACACGTTCGCGTCTCTGATCGACTGGAAGGTCGGCTTCGAGGCCGTCGCGCTCCTCCGCTCGCTGGAGTATCGGGTCGTCGTGTGCGACGGAGTCGGGACCAACATGCCCGCGGTTCAATACGGTCGCCTGGGGCTGGCAGCGAGGGTCGCCGAGAGCGTCGTATCGGCCCTGCACCCGCACGTCGAGGGCGGAACGAGGGTCGTCGTGACCGAGCCCACCGCGGGATACTGCATCAGGGAGGTGTTCCCGGCGCTGCTGGGGACGCGGGAGTCCCATGAGGTCGCGGAGTCGACGCTCAACCTCACGGAGCTCATCGCATCGGACGGCCTCCAGGCCCGGCTGGGACAGTCTAAGATGTCCGGCAGGGTCGTGTATCACCACGTCAGCTGCCACGGGAGGGGGACGGGGCTCGAGGCAGCCACGAGAGCGGTGCTCGAGTCGATCGACTACAAGGTCGTCTCGAGGGAGCTGGGGTGCTGCGGGATGGCCGGGACTTGGGGGATGAGGAGGGGCGCAGTCGGGCACGGGCTCGGCGCGGAGATCGGGAGGATGGTGGCTAGGAGGATCGCGGAGACGCGGCCCGAACTCGTCGTCACGGAGAGCAGCGTCTGCGCTTTGCAGCTCAAGAGGTTCCTGAACGTTCCGGTCGTTCACACGGTGAGCCTGCTCGCCAAGTCCGTCCTCGGCGAGACGCCCTCGCGTTAACAAAGTTTATCAGTGGGACTCTTCGTAGATTTCCGGTTTGAAGGGAGAGGTAATTCTCCCGCTGGAGGGAAGGAGGTTCTACGAACTCGAGGTCGCCGGATACAAGAAGACCCTCCCGCTCATGAAGGTCTCCGACAGGCTCTACATCGCGTACTTCGACAGCCTCGGCGACGTCGAGTTCATCTCCCACTGCGCAAGGCTACTCGCGGAGAGGCTGAGGGAGGCCGAGGTCCTCTTCACATCCGAGACGAAAGGCGTCCCGCTGGTCCACGAGATCGCGAAGATCTTGGGCCACAGGCAGTACGTGATAGCGAGGAAGAGGCCGCTGCCGTACATGGAGAACCCGATCACGGTCACCTACAAGCCCATCACCAGCCAGAGGCCGCAGACGCTGACGCTCGACGGGAGGTACGCGAGGCTCATCGAGGGGAAGAGGGTCGCGATAGTCGACGACATCGTCAGCACGAAGGAGACGATGAGGGCCCTCGAGGACCTCGTGAGGAGGGCGGGGGGCATAGTCTACAAGAAGGCCGCGATACTGGTCGAGGGGAAGGTCCACGACGACGTGGAGCACTTGGGCGTCCTGCCGCTATTCGCCGAGCAGG
The DNA here is from genome assembly GCA_039630085.1 of Candidatus Caldarchaeales archaeon. Classification (GTDB taxonomy): domain Archaea; phylum Thermoproteota; class Nitrososphaeria_A; order Caldarchaeales; family Calditenuaceae; genus Calditenuis. The sequence continues at coordinate 82,345 of JBCNVM010000005.1, read as the reverse complement.
GCTGAGCGAGAGCAGACCCCTGAGGAGCCCCGCGGAGGCCGCCCGCGGTAACTCTTACTAGGACCTAGGACGGACTGCGCCGGGATGAGGACGGCCTCCGTGAGGCGGCGGGGACTGATCAGCGCGATGCTCAACCGGAGGTCGATTAGGTACTTCTCCGGCGCTTCGGTCGGCGAGGAGGTAGCGAGGCTGATCGTCGAGGCCGGGCAGAGGGCTCCCTGCGTCTACCAGTCCTACTCGGTAATCAGGCTGAGCGACCCCGAACTGAGGAGGAAGGTGATCGAGATCGTCGGCGACGACCCGCCGCTCAGGGCCCCGCTCGTCCTCTTGGTCTGCCTCGACCTCAGGAGGACCTCGAGGTTCTTCTCGATGCTCGCGGAGAGGCACCTGCTCAGGACCGAGAGGCACCCGGTCGAGACCGTCGAGATGCTCGTGGAGCTGGCGATGTTCATGGAGAACATGATAATCGCGGCCGAGGCGCTGGCGCTGGGGAGCGTCGTCCTCGATTACCCGCTCAGGGCTCCGGAGGAGTTCTCGAGGGGTTTGGGTCTCCCGGAGAGGGTGATTCCGCTCTTCCTCCTCTGCATCGGCCAGCCTGCCGAGTCCCCGCCATTGAGGCCCCGGTTGCCCCTCGAGGTGGTCTACCACGTGGACAGATACCGCGAGCCCTCGGACGAGGAGCTGAGCCGGTACATCGAGGAGGCCGACGAGGCCTACAACGCGGAGGGCTACCTGAGGAAGTACGGGAACATGGACGGGAAGTACAGGGAGTACCTGGCCGAGAAGGTCGCGCTGAACAGGACCCACGAGGAGGAGGCCTCCAGGGTCCAGAAGTTCCTGAGGTCCTCGGGCCTGACGATCTGATTCACCCCAAGGCCGCCATGGGTAAATAGGTGAGGAGGAGGCAGGGGGTGAGTTGGGAGCGCTGGAGGAGCTCTCGTCGAGGTACCTGGGGCTGATCCGCGCATCGATGGAGTCCGTCCTCCCCAGAGCATCCGACGAGGCTTACCTCAGGAGCGTCACCGGACTGGCCGAGCACCGGTTCGACGCCGAGGCGATCACGAAATCGGTCAACGTCCCGGCTTGGGACCTCCTCGACAGGGGAGGGAAGAGGTGGAGACCGATACTAACGATGCTGACCTACGAGGCGCTGGGCGGGAGGGCGGAGGAGATCGCGGACCTCGCGGCGGTCACGGAGCTAGTCCACAACGGAACCCTCGCGGTCGACGACGTCGAGGACCAGAGCGAGCTAAGGAGGGGGAAGCCCTGCGTCCACGTGATCTACGGCGTCGACGTCGCGATCAACATGGGGAACACGCTCTACTTCCTGCCGATGGCCGCGGCGCTCCGGCGCGGGAGCGTCCCGCGTTCGCGGGTCGAGAGGGTCCTGAGGGCCTTCGTCGAGGAGATGACGAACCTCAGCCTCGGGCAGGCGATCGACATAGCCTGGCACAGGTCCCTCTCCTCCAACTACGACGAGCTCACCTACCTCACGATGTGCAGCCTCAAGACCGGTTCCTTGGTCAGGATGGGGATCAGGTTCGCCTGCGCCCTCGCCGACGCCGAGCCGAGGACCGAGGCGGCCCTGCTGAAGTTCGGGGACTCGGTGGCGGTCGCGTTCCAGATCCAAGACGACGTCCTCAACCTAGTCGGAGAGGAGAGGGAGTACGGGAAGGAGATCGGCGGCGACATCAAGGAGGGGAAGAGGACGCTGATGGTGGTCCACGCGCTCAGGGCCCTGCCGCCTGAGAGGTCGAGGAGGCTCAGGGAGATCCTCAACTCAAGGACCTCCGACCCCGCTCTGATCAGGGAGGCTATCGATCTTATAGTTTCGGCTGGCTCAGTAGAATACGCGAGGTCCTTCTCGAGGAAGCTGGTCGAGGGAGCGTGGACTGGACTCGACGGCGTCCTCCCCGGCTCGGCACCGAAGACGGCCCTGAGGGAGCTCGCGGAGTTCCTGATAACGAGGTCACGCTGAGTCGACGGCAGGTTCGGTTCACGCCTGGGCCGGGATTTGAACCCGGGTCACCGGCTCGACAGGCCGGTATACTAACCTGGCTATACTACCCAGGCACGCCGCATCTTACGATCCGCTGGCCTGTTCTTATACTTCATCATGCACAGATAGAGGAACTCCCTTCGGGGTTATACTTAAATAGTGAGCTCTTGCCAAACGTTCAATGGGTTTCGGTCTAAGATCGGTTAAACTCTGCCTAGCGTTGGCTCTCTTGGGTCTTGTGCTGATTCCTGCGGTCTTCCAGATGGCGGCCGTGAGCGCTCAGAGCAGAGTGGAGGTGACCACAACCACAAGGGCTCCCGAGACGTGTGCGTGTATGATGGATCTGAGCACCGGCTCGCTGAACTTCGCGGCTAAGCCCGCGGGATCGAGGGAGCATCCCGTCTCAACGCCCTTGGATTGGGTCGTCAGGTTGCCGGACGGCACACTCGATAGACCGTGGGTCGTGAACCCTGTTCCGGGCGCATGGCACTCGGGCCCGCCGGTGGGCTCGAGGGCGATGTGGATAAGCCCCTACAGGCCGGTCAACAACCTGCCTAGCCCCGCTCCGGGGAACACCAACTTCACCTATAGCGTCGTCTTCGTGGCACCTTCGGCGGGCAGGATTTACATGAGGGGAGGGTCAGACGACCCGGGGTGGGTCTACCTGAACGGCGTCTACACCGGCATCAACATACCGGGGTACGCTCTATGGCCGTCTCAGCCCGGATGGTGGGTCTTCCCTGTGGGTTCAGGGATAAACAACGTGACCGTGGTAGTTCGGAACATACCCGCTGACAGTCCGACCGGCCTCCTCATTGAGGCCATCTACTGCTCCGACGAGGCACCGCCGGCCACCGTGACCACAACAGTCACCACGACAACCCGACTCCCTGGAACAACCGAGACCAGGAGCGTGACCGTCACCACCACGCTTCCCGCAACGACCGTAATCCGCTACGTCAACGTGACCACGACTCTGCCTCCCACCACCGTGACGACCCGAGTGGAGCAGACCACGACGCAGACCCGAACCGAGACGGTCGTTAACCCGGTCACCACAACGTATGTAATGGAAACGACGAAGGAGGTCACATCGGTGGAGACGAGGTTCACAACGGTGAGGGAGCCCACTACCACAACGGCCACCACCACGCGGACGGTCACGGAGAGGGCACGGGACGGCGACGAGGGGCTGCTACAAGACCCTCAGACGTTGACTCTGATCATCGCAGCGCTTGCGGTCGCTCTGGTCCTGCTAATCGCGTATAATCTTGCCATGGCGAGAAGATTGCGGGGAAGTGGGCCAATCCGAGGGAATATTACATTACTAAAATTACTACAAACGTTTTAAAAGGTATGATAATGTATTTTTTGTCCTCAATTATTGAGACCTCATTAGCACTATTTGAGCTGCAGTGAAGCACGAGAACAAAATGGCCCTAAAGATTGGCGTTTTCACTCGTAAACTGAAAGCTTCTGCGACCGAAGTTCTGACGCTTGCGAGTCTAGGGTAGACCTCGCTGATGAGCTCGACGAGGGAGTTTTCCCTATTCGTACAGCCTTCGCTCATGGCTACCGAGCAATTTCAGGCGCTCGTGTCTTTCGAGTGTGATGATTGCAGCCGCATCTTAACTCGTTAAGTAAATATCGACCCTGAATTAAAGGTCACAAAGGTAGTGGCCAGCTTAGTCTTACTCTCGAACTAGCACAGCGTGCTCTCGGTAACCGTTGATGACCTGAGACCTCGAATTACTATTTTGCAGTCTTTGAGTGCGATGCCCCTCGTGTCCCTAATGCGTCTCAGCACATCAGAGTATCGGGTTGTTTGATGAATCGGACACGCTCGCCCGCTGGTTCTCCTGACCTCCTCCCGACGCCTTGTCGGTGGACTGCTCCAGCGCCTGCTCGATCAGCCTCTTTACCCTCGCCCCGGAACCCTCGACGCCGATCAGCGTCGAGAAGAGCTGTGAAGTTCGGATAATCCGCATGCGGCCCTTCTTTTCAACCTCAACCAGTCCTAAGTCCTCGAGCTCCCTGACCTGCGCGTAGGCCCTCGACCCCCTAACCGCGGCGACCGCGGCCATCTCGATCGGCTGGTGGTACGCGATGAATGAGAGCGTCTTTAGGGCGGCCGTCGAGAGGAGCGAGCCCCTGTAGTGCCTCCTGACGATCGGGAGGAGCTCGTGACGGACGTGGAGCAGGAAGCGGTTGCCGGGGAGCTCGCTGAGCGTGAAGGCCCTCCCCTGCTCGTCGTACTCCCTCTTGAGCTCCTTTAGCAGCCTGACCACCTCCTTCGGGCTCCTCCACCCGGTGGCCCTCATCAGGGCCCTCAGGTCGACAGGCCTGTTCGCCGCGAAGAGGATCGCCTCCACGACGACCCTCGCCTCGCCCTCGCTAAGCCTGCCCCGGGCCATCTCCTCCCCACCTGACCAGAACCTCGTTTCCTGACTCGTCCTGAATGAGGTCAACGTAGCCTCTGTTCGCGGCGAACAGCAGCAGTATGATCCGCTTCACCGCGGAGAGCCTGTCGAGCCCCGATATCAGCTCGAGGAGCGAGGCGACCTCCCTCCCGGAGAAGAACTCCTCCAGCTCCCTGACGAAGGACTCGAACTCCTCCTCGATCCTGATCAGGTAGTCGTCGAGCTTGATGTCCACGTTGATCTGCTCGAACTTCCCCGTCCGCTCCCCGTGCATCCTCTCGAGGACCGACCTCAGGGCCCTCACGACGTCCAGCAGGGTAGCGCTGATCACGTCGCCCCTCAGCGGTATCTCGATCGGCGGGGGGACGACCAGGTCCGGCCTCTCGGGCTTGGGGCGCTCCGCCTCCGCGTCGAGCCTCTCGGACTTCTCCCTGTGGACCGTCGAGGCGCTGAGGACCACTACGCCCGCGTGTCCGAAGGTCACCTCCGAGGACCTGAAGGCAGCTGCGAACTCCCTGAGCATCGGGACGAGCCTCAGCCTCCAGGGGTCCAGCCTCTTGAGCGCAGCGGGGTTCAGGAGGACCCTCCACCCCAGCTCCTCGACGGGTTCACGCCTTCCCCTCAAGGACCTCACCGAGCCTCGCGGTGATGACGTTCGAGGCGCCGTTCCTACCGTAGACGCCGATCAGGAGGTCGGCCTTCTCGGCGACGATGTCCTTCAGGCTCACGACGATTATCTGGATCCTCTCGGACATCTCCCTCAAGAGCTCCGCGAGGTTGGAGGAGTAAGCGGCGTCGAGGTGGGCGTCGACCTCGTCGAAGATGAGGAAGTCCGCGGGAGTGAGGGACTGAAGCGAGAGGAGGAGGGCGACCGCGGAGACGGTCTTCTCGCCGCCGCTGACCCCCCTCGCGGACCTCGGGGCCTTCCCGGGGAACCTGACGACCATCTCGATCCCCGATTCGAGCGGACTCTGGGGGTCGGTGAACTCAAGCCACCCGTCGCCGCCCGTCAGCCTGCTGAAGTAGTTCCCGAAGCCCTCCGAGACCCTCCTCACCGTCTCGGCGACGGCCTTCAGCTTCTGCGAGTCGATCTCCTCGATCAGCTTCAGGATCTCGTTCCGCTCGGCCTCGAGCTCTGAGATCCTCGCGGACCTCTGCCTGTACGCCGCGGAAACCTCGCCGTACTGGTTGGCCGCCAGCTGGTTCACGAGCTCCAGCTCCCTCAGCTCCTGCTCGAGCGAAGACCTCAGCTCCTCTGCGATGCGGTCAGGTAACTCCAGCGACCAATCGTCAGCCTCTCCTCTGAGCTCTCGCATCCTCTCCTCGAGGGCCCTCCTCCTCGATGTCAGCTCGACCCTCGCCAGCTTCAGGGACTCCAGCTCCGAGTCGATCGCCGCGAGGTCCTGCGGTATGGAGTCTGCCCCCTCCCTCAGCGACCTCAGGGCCCCGGAAAGCTCCGCCGACCTGTTCCTCAGCTGCCGGAGCCGCTCCTCGAGGTCTTGGAGCTCCGACTCCCTCTCCCTCGCGGACCTCATGACCTCCGCGCACTCCAACGCCGCCGCCCTAACCCTGCCCAAGTGCTCGGCCGCGACCCTCTCGAGCTCCTCGACCCTAGCGGGAGCGCCCACAAGCCTTGACTTCAGGGAGACCAGCTCGCCCCGGACCGAGTCCAGCCTCTCCCTCAGCCTCCTCAGCTCCGCCGAGATCCTCGAGCGCTCCGCGGCCAGGTCGAACTGCTCCCGGTTCAGGCCCTCGAGCTCGCCCCTCTCGACGTCGGGAGGGCCCGGCGCGGTGACCGAACGGAGCGCCCTCTCGATCTCCTCCTTCCGGGCCCGGAGTTCGGAGATCCTAGCCGGCAAGCCCGAGAGTCGTGCCTCCAGCTTTGAGACCTCGGACTCGAGCCTCTTCAGGTCGGCCGCGATCGCCCTCTCCTGAGACCTGAGCTCCGACTCCCTCGACCCGAGAGACCTCAGCTCGCCCCTCAGCTCCGACTCCTTCTCCCTGACGGCGGAAGCCTCACTCCTCACCCTCTCGACCTCCGACTCGACTGCCTCGAGCAGGGACCTGATCCGCGCCGCGAGCTCCGCGACCGCCCTCAGCTCGGCCCGCAGCTCGGACTCAGAAACGACGCCTCCCAGCGAGGAGTAGACTCCGCGCCCGTCGTGGACGGCGCCATCAGGCGTGACCGCGGCCCTTCCGGCGGGGAAAGAGGGCCCCTCGACCAACTCGGCGCAGGAGAGCGCCACGTGGAGGGCGGCCCTCGCCTCCTCCGACGCGCACTCGGCCTGACAGGCCAGGCACTTGCTCCCTCTCCCGTCGCACTTCCCCCTGCCCTCTACGCTGATCGCGTGGACCCGGAGGTTGAGCTCGGAGGCCGCGAGCACGACCGCGAGGGCGTCGGAGTCCCTCCTCAGGACCAGGGCGTCGAGGAGCTCGCCGAGCGCCCGCTCGTAGACCGGCGCGAGCATTTCAGGGAACGTGACGAGGTCCCTCAGGACGCCTACGGCCCTGTCACCCAGCAGGCCCTTGAGCCTCTCGACCGCAACGGGACGCGCCCCCTGGCTCTGGTCGACGCGCAACGCCCTCGACTCCGCCTCCCTCAGCGCGCCGATCAGCTCGGTCCTCCTCGCCTCGAGCTCACCGGCCCTCGCCTCGAGGGTCTCGACCAGCCTCCTCCCTCCCTCCAGGCCCCTCAGGACCTCGGCCCTCCTCGCCTCGACAGCCTCGAGCTCCGCCCTCACCCTCGAGAGCTGTTCGGCTCGGGCCGCCAGTTCGGACCTCAGCGACTCGAGCCTCGCGACGAGCCTCGCCTCCTCGGCCCGGAGCGCCGCGAGCTCGCCGTCGACCTGAGAGGCCTCCCTCAAAAGCCGATTTCTGTCCTCTGAGACCGACCTCAGACTCGACTCGTACTCCGCGAGCACCGACCTCAGCGCGGCAGCCCTTGCCCCGACCTCTGCGAGCCTCGCCTCGACCCGCCTCAGCTCCTCCGAGAGCTCCGACTCCCTCGACTCCAGCGCGGCGACCTCCTCCTCCAGCGATCTCAACCTCTCAGCGTCGGCCGCAAAAGTCGCAGCGATCGAGGCCGCCCTCCTCTTCGCCTCGGCGTACCTCTGGCCCGAGTCCCGCATCTTCGTCCTGAGCCTCTCCACCGATGCCCTCGCGGACGCGAGCTCCGAGGCGAGAGCCCTCGCCCTCGTGACCGCTTCCTCCTCTTCACGGCGGACCGCGGCTGCCTCCGCCTCGACCTCCGAGAGCCTCCTCCTGATCGACTCGAGCTCCAGGACCTTCGCCTCCCTCCGCTCCTGCAGCGAGGCGATCGACTCCGAGAGCCTCATCAGCTCTTGGTCGATGCGGGAGAGCTCCGCGGCCACCTCGCGCCTCCTCAGGGCCTCGAGCTCGGCCTCGGCGTGCCTCCTCCTCGAGAGGTCGAACCACTCGGCCTCGAGCTGGACGAGCCTCCTCCTCACCTCCTCGGCGCCGGCCTTCGCGACCGCGACGTTCCTCTCGGCCCTCTCGAGCTCCCTCAGCGCCTCCTCCTTCCGCTGGTCGAACTCCGCGGTCCCCGCGACCTCCTCTATCAGCTCCCTCAGGTCGTCCGGCCCCATCTCGGCTATCCCGAGGACCGCGCCTTGACTGACGACGTTGAACCCCGAGGGCTTCAGGTTCGCGGCCGCCAGCAGGCTCAGGAGGTCGGCCCTCCCCACGGCCCTGTTGTTGACGACGTACTCGCTCTCGCCGGTCGGGAGCAGCCTCCTCGTGACCGTCACCTCGTCGGCGTCGAGGGGTATCGCCCTGTCAGAGTTGTCGAGGACGACCGTGACCCTCGCGGACTGCGCCCCGCCCCCGGTCTCGGACTGGTTGATCAATTCCGACATCCTCGAGACCCTCAGCGCGTGGGGGCTCAGCTCTCCGAAAGCGAACTTGACCGCGTCGATGATGTTGCTCTTCCCGCTCCCGTTCGGGCCGGCGATCACGACCAGGCCCTTGACGAGCTCGATCGTCTGCCTCTTCGGCGGGAACGACTTGAACCCCTGCAACGTTATCCGCTTCAGGTGGACCAAAGCCCAGGCCCGTCGCCGTTCCCTGCCTTAATGCGTATCGGACTCGGTAGTACCGGGAAGATCCTTCGGTATGATCTGGGGATTTGCCCCAGATGCGCCCCTCCCCGCGGCTCCGGTTTTTATCTGGACCGCTCGTGCGGTGCTGGGGTTGGCGGGCGGACGGGTAAGGGTCGGAATAGTCGGCGCTTCCGGATACACGGGAGGGGAGCTCCTGAGGATACTGGCGACCCATCCGAGGGTCGAGGTGACCGTAGCGACCTCGAGGGAGTACGCGGGCCAGCCGATCACGAACGTCCACTTCAACCTCAAGGGCTTCCTCGGGAACCTGAAGTTCGTTCAGCTCTCGCTCGACCAGCTCTCCGCGAAGTGCGACGTCGTCTTCACCAGCACTCCCAGCGGGGTCGCGAAGGACATCGCCCCGAAGCTCCTCGAGGTCGGAGTGAAGGTGATCGACCTGAGCCCGGACTTCAGGCTGAAGGACCCTGGCCTCTACGAGCTTTGGTACGAGTTCGCGCACCCTGCCCCGGATCTCCTCGAGAGGGCGGTCTACGGCCTGCCGGAGCTCCACAGGGAGGAGCTCAGGGGTGCGAGGCTGGTCGCTTGCCCCGGCTGCAACGCCACCGCGGCCCTCCTCTCGCTGATCCCCGCGGTCGAGCAGAGGCTGATCGACCTAGAACACGTCGTCGTCGACGTGAAGGTGGGGAGCAGCGAGGCCGGTATGAGCCCCACGCTCGGGACGCACCACCCGGAGAGGGCGAACGTCATGAGGCCGTACGAGGCTTCGGGGCACAGGCACGTCGCGGAGGTCGAACAGGAGCTCTCCGCGATCTCGGGGAGGGAGGTGAGGGTCGCGCTGGTACCGCACGCGGTCGGCGCCGTCAGGGGGGCTCTTGCGTCGTCGCACGTCTGGCTGGTCGACGAGTCCACGGACGAGCTCGCGGTCTGGAGGGCCTTCGCGAGGAGGTACGGCCAGGAGCCCTTCGTCAGGATCGTCAGGGGCGGGAGATACCCGGACCCGAAGTACGTGATCGGCTCGAACTTCGCGGACGTCGGGATGGCCGTCGAGCAGAGGATCCGGAGGGCCGCGCTCTTCGCCGCGATCGACAACCTGATGAAGGGCGCTGCAGGCCAGGCGGTCCAGTGCATGAACCTGGTCCTCGGGTTCGAAGAGAGGGAGGGCCTCTATGCCCCGCCGCTGAGGCCGGCCTGAACCCAGAAAGCCCTATAGGTCCGAACCCGGGCGCAGCATACGGACTCAGAGAAGCCTGACGTTCTGCCTCTCGTCGAGGGAGAAGGCCCTGTACCCATGCCTCCTGAGGTGCGAGGCGAAGGCCGATGAGCTGCCGTACATCGTGACCACGACCCTAGGCGAGACCGACTCCACGTACCCGACGAGGCCCGCGAAGTCGGCGTGGCTGCTGAGGGGGAAGGCTGCGTCGAAGCCCTCGAAGGACCTCGCAAGGGCCCAACCGGTGGCGACCGCCCAAGAGGCCCTCAAGCCTCCCAGAGCCCTGACGCGCTCCGAGACGTAGACGAACTCTCCTTCCTTGAGGACCTCAGAGGCCTCCTCGGTGCCCTCGACGACGTACTCCAACCACGGGTAGGCTCTCCTGTAGACCGACGCCACCGACCCGACGTTCCTGCTCACGACGACCGGGACGCTCAGGGACTGGTTCACCAGCGCGATCAACTCCTGCGCCTTCCCCGCGGCGTAGACGCTGAAGGCCGGGACCCTTCCGTCCCTCAGGGTCTCCCTCATCCACCGGACGACCCTCGCGTAAACGAGCTCCCTCTCCTCGAACCTGTAGACCGGTGAGCCATAGGTCGACTCGATCACCAGGACATCAGCCTCCGTCGACCAGGCGGGGTCGTGGAGGATAGAGGCCTGCGTGTTGAGGTCGCCGGTGTAAAGGAGCCTCATGCCGTCGAGGTCGAGCTCGAAGACCGCAGAGCCCAGCATGTGCCCCGAGGGCTGGACCGAGACCCTGGTGCCAATCAGGTTCGCAGACCTGCCGAAGTCGAGCCTGAGGTGGTTCCTTACCCTTATGCCCCTCGCGCTGAAGATCAGCCTCGTCTCCTCGGTCATGACCGCGGACCTCGATCCGCGTCCGGAGAGGTGGTCCATGTGTGCATGGGATACGCAGGCGAATGCCATCGGCTCGTCCGAGTCGAGCGCGACCGTCCTGCCGTCGTCCAGCGTGAGGACCGCGCCACTGCCCCTCCTCGCGATCTCCATTCCCCTCAGACCTCTACGGTCCTGACCTCGCTCGGGTCTAACATCGCCACGAAGTTCTCGGCCCTCGACGAGAACTCGGCCCTGACTCCCCTGCGCGCGGCGACGTCCCTCGCGGTGCTCGAGACGAACCCCGAGAGTCCGTCGGCCTTCACGAGAACCGGCTCGAAGTAGGCCCTCCTGCTTTCCTCTCTGGCCGTGACGTACCCGACCGCGAAGAGGAACGGGCCCGACGACTGGCCGACGAACATCGCGAGCGCGTTCAGAGACCCGAGGGCGTAGGGGGCTGCTTCCCTGACCGCGTCCCTCAGTCCCCCGACGAGTTCCCCGACCGGCCTACCCTCGAGCCTGCTGAGGACGAACTTCAGGAGGACGTGCGAATCGGTGTAGACGCTCGGGTCCCTGAGCCCGATCAGCGCCGCGAGATCGGACTTCCTCACGCCGCCGTTATGCGAGAGGAGGACCTCGAACAGCTCAGGGCCCTCATGCCCTTGAAGGACCACCTCGCCCGAGAACGGGTGCCCCGCGTTAACGCCCCGAGGCTCCGACCCGGTCCGCCTGCCGTGAAGGATGAGGGCGAACTCCTCCCCCCTCCTCAGGAGCGCCTTCAGCTCGTCCGCGGCCTCCTCGAGGGCCTTAAGATTGGCCTCGCAGGCCTCGTCGCCGGTCAACCGCGGCGCCGCGTCGAACCTCGCCCTCATCACCTCCCAGGAGCCCTTCACCCTCCTCGCCAGCGCGAAGCCGTAGCCGTGGCAGTGCCTGCTGTCGCCTACCAACCTCTCGAGGTACGGGTCGTTAGCGGAGGCCTCGACGGCTGCGTCGATCAGCTCGCCGGCCAGGGACCTCGCCCTCCCGAGGAACCTCAGCGCGACCATCCTGCACAAGGCTCCCACTTCACGGACGGACCGGCCGAATTAAGCGTATTCCCCCGGACGGCTCGAAGCTCCTGGCCCACCGAACCGATAATACGTGACCCTTCTGCTGTCACCGCGATGCTGGGGAGGCTCCTCGCGACGCTGAGGCGGCGCAAGAGGATCAGCCCATCGGCGGATGTCCGCGACGCGGTCCTGAGGGGCCTGGAGGACCTCAGGGGCACCGACCCCAGGGTCAGCGAGCTGAGGAGGCTGAGGGAGCGGCTCGAGTCGCTGGCAGGGGACACCCCCGTCGACTCAGGTCGGAGCTCGGGCGACAAAGACTAATTACGGCACTATTAGCGCGGTATTAGGTGATCGCGGAATGCCCAAGCACGTCCTCGTCACCCTGACCGACGAGCAGTACCGCTGCCTCTCTTACCTGAAGGGCAAGATGGGGAGCAGCGACGCCGAGGTCCTGAGGAACGTCTTCATAGCGTGGGTCTGGGAGAAGATGGGAGGGGCCGCGCTCGGCGAGTGCTGGACCGACGTCAAGAAGCTCGTCCCCGAGGAGAAGAAGGCCGAGGGCTAATCGGTTCCGGGAGCCCGGCGCCGATCTCCGGGTTCCTCCAGATCAGGTACTCCGGCGGCGAGAGGGCCCTCGCCAGCCTCCCCGCGACCTCCCGCGCGTCGAGCGACCGGACCGGGAAGAAGCCGGCCACCGCCCTCCTGAGGGCCTCCCTGACCTCCCTCCTCTCTCCGGGCCTCAGTGAACTATACCACCCGACGAACAGCTTTCGGTCCCTGAGAACGAAGTCGTCGGCCCCCAGCCCCTCCAGTAGCTCCAGCGCGGCCTTCACGCCCCTCGGCAAGTCCCGGTCGACCTCGACCCTCTTCATCCCGGCCCTCTCGAAGAACGGGTTGTACCTCGCCATCACCGCCAGCGTCTCGACGTAGGCCTTTCCGGTCAGCGGCATCGTCCTCCTCACCAGCTCCGCTCCCAAGCCTATTCCCCTGAACTTCGGGTGGACCACAACCCTCGAGATCCTAGTGAAGTGCTCGTTCAGCCAGCGGACGTACCCCTCCCTCCCCAGCCTCCTCCTGAGGTCCCTGAGGAAGGGGAGCGCCGCGTTCCTCGCCTTCAGGTCCGGGTAGACCGACGTATAGACGATCACGCCCGCCAGCTCGCCGCCGATCCTGGCCGCGAAGACCGCCTCGACGTACGCGGGCCTCCCGCCCCTGTAGTGGAACTCCGCGAGCTCCTCGTAGTCCCTCAGCGTCCCCCGGGACACCTCAAGCCCCCTCATCAGGGAGCACGCCCCGGGGCGCGGAAGGTCGTACAGGACCTCGGCCGCGGACCCGAACCTCTTCCTCACCAGCACGTCGGGACCTAGGTCCTCGATCAGGTCGTCGTGGGCCGTCGCGAGGACGAGCGTCGTCCCTTCGGCCCGTGCCCTCCTCTGGACCAGATACGCGATGACCTTCGCGGTAGTCCGGTCGAGGTTCGAGCAGAACTCGTCCGCAACCAAGGTCCTCGGCCTCCTGTCGAGGGCCTTCGCGAGCAGGTAACGGAACTTCTGGCCGTCGCTCAGCTCCCTGAACCTCCTCAGGAAGACGAAGGCCTCGCCGAGCCCCACTGAAGAGAGCAGCCCGATCGCCTCCTTCGTGTCCCTCCCTACGCCCTCGATCACGAGCTCCCTAGGCTTCGCCTCGATCTCCTTCAGGTCGACGACCGGCCTGAAGGCCTCGACGTCCCGAAGCTTTTCCGCGAGGTCCCTCAGGATCAGGGACTTGCCTCCGCCGCTCTCGCCGGTCACGAAGACGACGTCCCCCGGGTCCACGTCTACGACTAGGTCCCTGTAGATCACCCGCCTCCTTCCGTCCAGCCCGATCCCGAAGGCGTCGTGAACGTCTAGCACGCGCCTGGTCCGCGGCGCGGAAGTCTCGAAGGACTTCGAGAGCCTAAATGCCCTCCTCGGCCTCTGCTCCAGCTCAACCGGATCCCTGACCTGGAACTTCATGCCTCCAAGAGCGAGGCGGTCGCTCCGGAGCCCGAGACTGTCGCTCCCCACGCGGCCAGCGCGAGCGCCCTGGCGAGGTCGTCGTGGGTCCCCGGCTCGTGGTAGAACCTCACCCTTCCTCCCTTCGTCCTCTCGTGCTTGACAGCCCGCAGCGAGTCGATCAGCCTGTTGTCGAGGTACGTCCTCAGCCTCCCCGACTCCATCAGGACCCTCAGCAGCAGCATCGTCCTCTCGATATCCGCTGGACCCACTCCGATCACCTCGACTCCGTGGGACTCCAGCTGCTCCCTGATCAGGAGACCCGCGCCGATCTCCTCCAGCACGACCCTGAACCCCATCTCCCTCTGGAGCCTCGCGACCCTCGAGGCCGAGTAGGTGTAGCTGTCGCTCATCCAGGACTCGACGTGGACAACCCTGAGGACTTCGGCCCTCCGCTCGACGACGACCAGCGCGTTTGGGTCCGACCTGCCTCCCCAGTCGAAGCCCGCGGTCAGCTCAGTGTCGCCGCTGGGCCGGGCCTCGTAGTCGTCCACGCACCTCCTGATCAGGTCCGCCGAGAAGAAAGACGCGGCGTCCTCGACGAACTCCGCGAGGTACTCCCTCCTGAACGCCTCGTCGCCGATCAACCTCCTCTGCTCCTCGATGAACCCGCTGGGGATCAGGGGGCAGACGCTCACGGGCCACCTCTTCACGCTCCAGTCGCCGCTGGTGAAGCACCTGTAGAAGACGTGGTTCTTGTCCCAGGGCGTGCTGATCATCAGGAAGCTCCCGCCGGTCGTCGCGACCTGAGGCATCAAGGCCTGCGTTATCACCTCCTCCGGGACGAAGGCCGCTTCGTCGACAACGACGAGGTCCGCGGTGAAGCCCCTTATCGTGTGGCCGAACCTCCCCGAGGGAAGCGCGACGACCCTGCTGCCGTTGACGAACCTGACCGAGGTCCTGTCCCGTCCCGCGACCAGCGAGGGCCCTGCCCTGGAGGACCTCAGGTGATCCTCGACCCTCTCGAGGAAGAGCGCGCTCTGCCTCAACGTCGGCGCGACCACCAGCGCCCTCGAGCCCGGCTTGGTCAGGCAGAGGTGGAGGACCTTCGCGGCCGCAGTCGTCGACTTCCCCACCTGCCTCGCGGCACAGACGCAGATCCTCGGGCTCGCGTCCGTGAGGAGGTCGGCCTGATAGGGGAAGGGCCTCCAAGAGAGGAACCCGACCGCGAACTCGAGCGGGTCCTCTGGGACGCGGACTCGCCCCGACTCCCTCAATCTCCTCAGAGCCTCGACCCGCCTCCTCAGCTCCCTCGGGACCGCGGGACTCACCCCGACCCGCCCTCCATCCGCTCGACAAGGGCCCTGATCTCCTCCAGCTCCCGTTCCCTCCTCAGCCTCCCCAGCAGCGCCAGCCCCCTCAGTGCCATTCCAACGCAGGCCTGGGAAGTCCTGATGTCGCCCTTGGACTTCGCGGCCTGTGAAAGCGAGCAGGCCTCCTGGACCAGCGACCAGACCTCCTCCTCGAGCCGCCTCCAGTCCGACGGCGCCTGCCCCTCCTGCGACCTCCTCTCAACGGCCCTCGCGATCCTCGCGAGCCCCCTCTCGACCCTCGTGACCCTCCGGCTCAGGGAGCCTCTCAACGCCCGTCACCGTAGTACCTCACGTTGTCGAGGTAGTTCCTCACGCCCTTCTTCGGTGCACTGAACCTCTCCCTCCCGACGCTCTCGACCAGCTGGACGGGGATGTACGTGATGTCGCTCGTCTCGGGCTTCCTCTCCACCACCAGCCGCAGGTACTCGATCCTCTCTCCCCTGACCAGTCCTCCGAACGCACCGATCGAGTAGATGGGGCTGTCGACCTTCTCCGGGTTCCTGACCGAGTTCGGGACGTCCCTCCAAGTGCACGCGTCCCACCACTTCACCACAACCAGCTCCCCCTCCCTCACTCCCTTCAGGAGCTCCCTCACCCTCCTGCTGGCCACGGCCCCTTCAGATAAGCCCCGGTTTACTGGCTAGCTGTTTTTTGAATTTTGGTGAGGTTGAGTTTTGAAAACAATCTTTCAACATAGCGAGGGCTAATCCGTTACCTGAGTTCCCGAAGTTCGATGTACGGCTCGATCCGGGACGTGAGGGTCAAGGTCGGACTTCAAGAGGACGACGCGTCACTCGATCAGCTGCTGGCGGTGTTCTTAGAAGAGGCTGAGTCCCTGATCGACGCGACCCTCCAGTCCCACGGTCACCGGGTCCCGCTCGCAGACCCGCCGATGAGGATCAGGAAGCTCTCCAGCACCATCGCCGCGCTCCTCTTTCTCGCGTGGAGGTCGACGAGGAGGGAGGAGGCCGCGGCCCTGCTGAGAGCCGTGAGGGAGGAGCTCGCGGCCCTCTCGGAGGACGTCCGGTCGAGGGGCACGGTGCTCCTGACGGGTGAGTGAGATGAGGAGGGAGGCGAGGCTGACGGTGAGGAGGAGCCAGAAAGGAGTCACGGTCAGCTTCGGCGTCGAGGACTGGCTCGGGGCCTTGGCGATCTTCCTTGCCGTGGCCTTCGTGGCGCTCCTCTGGGCCGGCAGGGCGATAGAGGCGACGCTCGTCGGGAGCTTCGGCGGCGGCCTCTCGCTGAGCGAGATGGTCAGGAGGGCTGAGAGGAGGTCGGGTGGAAGGTGAGGTGCAGGTCGGCCTGCGTCTCGATCGACGGCACGTCGAGGAGGGTGAGGTACGGGCTCGGGTACGCGTGGTGTGCGGTCTGCGACGTCGCGCTCCCCCTGAGGTGCTGCGAGGACAGGAGGGGCTCGCTCAGGTGCCCATGCTGCGGGAGCTCCGTCAGGCTTTCTCCGAGGACCAAGAGGTGGTACGCCGTTGGAGCATGAGGTCCAGCTGGGCCTCTCCTCTGCGCTGCTGGGCGCGCTCTACGGAGCGGTCTTCGCCGGCGCGGGCTACCTCAAGTCCAGGAGGCGGGAGGAGTTCTCCCCGAGGAAGTTCCTCAGGACGGTCGCCCTCGGAGCGCTGGTCGGCCTGATTTCAGCGCACTTGGGACTGGAGCTCGACGACCTCCGCCTCGAGCAGATGCTCCTCACAGGCGGGACAGTGACGCTGCTGAACGACCTGCTGGGCGCCCTCGTCGCTTCCCGGAGGGGCTCGGGGAGATGAGGGCCGCGCTGATTGTCGGGCTCGCGTTCGCCGCCCTAGTTCTGCTGGCAGGGGGGCTCATGCTCTCTTCGCCCGAGTCGGAGCTCGTCAGGAGGACCGTCGTGAGGGAGCTCCACGTCCCTCTCTTCGGCGACCTGCCGGTCCACTTCGAGGAGTACGAGATCAGAGTGAGGGGGAGGTCCGCGGAGTCGCTGGCCCTTCTGGCAGCGGGCTCGATGGCCCTCGCGGCCGCTGCAGGACTCGCCTATACCGAGAGGTCCATCATCTTCAGGAGGGCGGTCGCAGCGCTCGGCACGGCCTACGGCGTCGGCGTCGCGATGCTGGTCGCCACGAGGAGGGACTTCAGGACGGCCTCTCCGATCCTCCTTCCTTTGGGCGTCGCCGTGACGGCGCTCTCTCTGGCGCTGATGAGGCTACTGGGAGGTAGGCCCGAGGAAGGGGTCAGCCAACGCGGGCCCTCACGCGCACCGAGACGACCGTCGACCTCCTCCCCGACTCGAGGACATCGACCACCCTCAGCTCGTAGGGGAATAGCTCGAGGGGGAGGCCGCCGACCTCCCTCGGCCCCTCGGAAAGGACGAGCTCCGCGAACCTTACCGCCGCCCTGACGGCCTCTGAAGCCTGGAGCGCTGCGTCGGGCCCTGAGCTCTCCACGACGACCTCGTACTCCTGGTCGACGTTGAGCCCGCTCCCGGCGACGGTGGTTCTCGCGAGGTGCACCTCCCTCAGGAGGACGTAGACCCTCGGGTAGACGGGCGGCGTGAGATCCCTCGCCACGGCCGCGATCAGGCCCTCACCCTTCAGCCTCTCCGCGATCCCGAGCAGCGCGTCCTCGACCTCCTCGACCATCAGGCTCCGGCTCATCTCCGCTCCGACCTGATCAGGAAACCCTCCCTCGAGATCAGGTCCCTTATCGCCATGCGGACGGCCTCGGCGACGCTCGCGTACACCCCCGAGTCGACCAGCTCCTCCAGCGCGTCGAGGTACGCCTCCGGCAGCCTCACGGTAAGGGGCCTCAGCCCGCTCCTGGCCCTGAGCTGGACCGCCAACCCGGAGCGCCGGTGCCTGTATCCGATTTAAGCGGAGAGAGCGGGACTCGTATGAAGGTGGAAGTGCGCGCTGAGCCGGATACGCTATTATTTCACGGTCGGAGTCCGTTGCCGAGATGACGAGGCACTTCCTCGAGGTCCTGGACCTCTCGAGGGATGAATTCGTCGAGGCGGTCAGGACCGCTGTGCGTTTCAAGTCGGAGGGGTACCCGAGCGCTGGGCTCAAGGGGAGGACGATCGGCCTGATCTTCGAGAAGCCCTCGACGAGGACGCGGGTCTCTTTCACGTCGGCCATCAGCAGGCTGGGGGGGAGGTTCGACTACATCTCCTCCGCGGAGCTGCAGCTCGCGAGGGGCGAGCCGGTCAGCGACGTCGGCAGGGTCCTCTCGAGGTACGTCGACGGGCTCGTCTGCAGGGTCTACAGCCACGCCACTCTGAGGGAGCTGGCCGCGAGCTCGAGGGTCCCGGTGATCAACGCCCTCTCCGACAGGCATCACCCCTGCCAGGCCCTCGCCGACCTGATGACGGTCTTCGAGCTGAAGGGGACCTTCAAGGGGGTCAAGGTGGCCTTCGTCGGCGACGGGAACAACGTAGCCACCTCCCTGATGCAGGCCTGCGCCCTGACTGGCGTCGACTTCGCGATCGCCTCCCCTGAGGGTTACTGGGTGCCGGAGGAGGAGAGGAGAAGGGCCCTCGAGGCTGCCAGGGCTTCCGGCTCGGAGCTCACGTTCACCGACGACCCAGCCGAGGCCGTGAAGGGCGCGGACTTCGTCTACACCGACGTCTTCATCTCGATGGGCTTCGAGGCCGAGAGGGAGCGGAGGCTGAAGGCCTTCATACCACGCTACAGGGTCACGAGGGAGCTCATGGCTGGTGCCAAGCCCGGAGCGAGGTTCATGCACTGCATGCCGGTGAAGAGGGGCGAGGAGGTCGAGGCCGAGGTCGCCGACGGCCCCAGCTCCGTGATGATCGACCAGGCCGAGAACAGGATGCACACCGGGGCCGCGCTACTCTACCTCGTATACGGCAGGTGGAAATGGGTCTGACGGTGTGACGGAAAAAATTATAGGCGTCTGCTCAAACTGACACTAGAGGGCTGCGTTGCTGGACGCCCTGACCCAGCAGTACGTGGTCCACGGACTCACCCTAATGGCTGGAATGCTGATTGGATACGGGACGGCGCGGGCTCTCAGGGGACTCGCGTTGGTGCTGACGGTCATCATCGTCGCGCATCTCCTCGGCCTCGCCCTCGCCGACGCGCCACCAATTCGGACCATCCTCGTGGCCCTGAGACCGGTAGTGGATTCGGCGAGGAGCGCGCTCGGACCGCTTCTGAGCTATCCGCTGTTCTTCGTCGGGTTCCTAGTCGGACTGGCCTTCGGGCTCGCCAAGTGAGCAAATCCGTGGGGTTACGTTATTAGGTGAGGCCACGCGGTAACCGGCGATGCGGCGCGGAGCGCGCAGGCTGCTGGGAAGGCTCTCCGGTGTCCTGCGGTGGCTCGACAGGAGGCTCGGCGGGAGGCTGACGCCCCTCGAGGCCGCGGTATTGCTGCTGGCAATCTCGGCGGCATTCATGGTGAGGTCCCTCCCCGCCAAGTGGGGCCCAGTCCTGAGCGAGTTCGACCCCTGGTGGCACTACACGGTCGCGAGGATGATCATCGAGAGGGGCTGGGCGGGGTTCTGGGAGTTCAGGGGGATGGTCGACACGCTCTCGTGGCACCCAACGGGCCTGAACGTGGGGACGACCTTCTACCCCGGCGTGGCCTTCACGATGGCCTTCCTCTACCTGACCCTCTCCTCGATGGGCGCAACGGTTGACCCCGTCGCGCTAGCCTCGGCGCTTCCCGTCTTCTACGGGATGGTAACCGTTGTGGTCGTTTACTTCTTCGCGAGGTACGTCGTCGGTAGGGGCGCGGCCCTCGCCTCGGCGCTCCTCCTCGCGGTCAGCGCGGCTCACATCTCGAGGACCCACTACGGCTGGTTCGACGACGAGGCCCTCTCGATACCTCTGATGCACGCGGCCTTTCTCTTCTACCTGATCGCCATCAACGAGAAGAGGACCCTGAGAGGTTCACTGCTCTTCGGGCTCTTGGCGGGGCTGTTGGTCGGATACGTCACGGCCACTTGGGGAGCGCACAGGCTCGTGATCGCGCTGATACCTCTCTACACGGCGGTGCTGGCGTTTCTAGGCAGGATGGACAGGAGAGTCCTGGTGGCTTACCTCGCGGCCTTTGCGACCTACGCATCGATCGCGGTCAACGTCCCCAAGCTCGGCGTCGGCTACCTAACCGAGGTCAGCATGGCGGCGGGCTGGCTCGTCATCCCTTATCTGGTGGCCGCGTGGTTGGCGAAGGAGCGCCTCGACGAGGTCAGGTCCCTCCTCGTGACGAGGGGCATCGTGCTCGCCATCGGGGTCCTAGGGCTGGCCTCCCTCGCGCTCGGCGCCCTAGACATTCCCGGCCTGAAGTTCTTCTCTGTGCTCCTGCCGCAGCTGAGGGGAACCCTCCCTATCGTCCAATCGGTGGCCGAGAACCAGCTGGCGACCTGGGGATCGCTCTTCCTCGACTTCGGCCCGACGCTCCTCCTCGCGCCCTTCGCGCTCTTCCTGCTGGTTAAGAGGGGAACCAACGAGGCGGTCTTCCTCACGGTATACGCGGTCCTAGCGTTCTACTTCGCCTCCTCGATGGTGAGGCTGGCACTCCCGACCTCTCCGGTCGTGGCCGTGCTCGCAGGGACGACGGTCTCCCACGTCCTCGAGTCGACCTTCAGGGCCCTAGCCGCTCCAGCCCCGAGGGCGAAGAGGAGGACTCCGTTTGAGAGCAGGGTCGCGATCGCGGTCCCTCTGGCGGTCCTGCTCGCGCTCACGCTTTACTACGTCCCCGCTAGGGCCGGAGGGCTCTCCCAGTACTCCAGCATCGACTACGCCGACGTCCCGCCGACCGTGCTGGCCAGCAGCCTGCCCGTCAAGCAACCCCTCCACGACTGGCCGAGGGCCCTCGAGTGGATGAGGAACAACCTGCCACAGGGCGCGGTCGTGGCATCCTGGTGGGACTACGGCAACTGGATCTCGAGGCTCGGCAACAGGACCAGCATCATCGACAACACGACCATCGACAGCATCAGAATCGCGAAGATCGCTTACGCGTTCCTCTCGCCCCCCAACGCGAGCAAGAGGATCTTCAAGGAGCTCGGTGCGACGCACGTCCTGATCTTCGTGACCTTCGCGCCCTTCGTCGGAGGCCAGCAGGGAGGCCAGCTCTTGTTTTACGGAGACGAGAGCAAATGGTATTGGATGTTGAAGATAGCGAATCAAGAAGCGGAAAACATAGGCTATCCGAAGATCGACGAGGCGAGCCTTCTCGGCCCAGAGGGATCTCCGACCACCGCGACCGAGAAGTTCTGGAGTGAGACGACGCTCGGGCTGATGATACCTTACAAGCCCGTCAGGCTCGGAGCACAGACCTACTACACGTATGCCCCGCCCCAGATCGAGGGCTTCAGGCTGGTCTACTCCTCCAGTCCGCCCTACAGCCCGAACACCTACGCGTACGTCTACATCTACGAGATCGTGGACTGAGTCACCCGATGTAGGAAGGCCTCCTCTCCTCTTCCTCCCCGTGCTCTAGCATTCCCCTAACGGCCCTCTCCATCTGCTGGATGAACTTCTGCTGCTTCGCGATCTCTTCGTCAAACCTCGCGGTGTCGATCTGGATCCCGAAAAGGGACGAGATCAGCTGCGCGAGCCTCTTCGAGGCCCTGAAGTCGGGCATGAAGGCCTCAGTGTCGGCCACGATGAACATCGTCTTCGCGCCTGAGATCACGCACCTCCTCAGCAACGCCGACGAGAGCCTGTCCATCGGCAGCGCGTCCATGAAGGGCGCCATCTTGGCGCCTAGGGCCACGGCCCTCCTGAGGAGCTCCTGGTCGGTGGAGGCGACGTAAAGGTCACCGGTACCCGTCAATCTGCTGCTCGAGACCACGATGAGTAGGTCGTCCTGAGAGACGTCCAATTCCCTCACGAGCTTCTCCGAGACCGACTCGCCGGCCTCCGTTGAATCGACGACGAAGTTCCTCACGAGGACTACCGCGTTGACCGAGTCCGCGTACTGATAGACCTCGACCTTGGGGAGGCTGGAGACCCCCTCGCTGTCGATCAGGCAGACCTGTGGGAAGTGCGGCGAGAAGAGGGACTTCACCCTCCTGAATCCTTTCTGCTCCAGGAGGACGTTCGCGAAGATCATGCCGACCGCTCCGGGGCCGGGAGAGAGGTCCAGCAGGACCTTCTTGCCCCTCACGAACTCCGCGTGGTCCTCGACCAGATCCAAATCCGACGCACCTCCGCCGTTGAGCTCAAAGCCCTCGATTTAAGCCGCTCCTCTCGGGCCGCTCAGGGACCGACGCTCACGAGCTCGCCGCCGACCTGCTCGCGCTCGACCTTCTCCTTGGGTATCGTGACCCGGACCCTGACCTTGTCGCCGTCCTTCAGGCCGAACCTCCCCCTGAGGTAGACCGGCGAGATGATCTCCACGACGTCGTCGCCGTAGTGAGTCCGCTCGATGAACAGCACCGCGCATAGCTCGGAGTCGTTGAAGGTCCCGCTGATCGCCTTGAGGCCGCCGTAGGTCCTGTTGCCGTTCCTGAAGCCCTCGATCCTGACGTCGGCGATCCTACTGAGGAGCCTCCTGTTGTGTATCGAGTCGACCGAGAGGAGCCTGACGTTCAGCGTCCCCGGGTAGGGGTCGAACCCCAGCTTCTCCCTGAACTGCTGCCTGTATTGCGGCAGCGAGACGTAATAACCGCCCTCGCCGAAGCCCGTGAAGACCCTGCCCTCGAGCACGAAGTCCATCGGCCTTTCGATCACGACCCTCAGGTCAGTATATAGGTCCAGCAGCCTGTTGAGGCCGAGCTCCGTCACCCTCACGTACGTCATCCTGCCCACGGACCGCCTCTCGATCAGCCCCTCCTTCTCGAGCCTGATTAGGATCCTTGAGGCCGACTGCTGCGAGGTCCCGAGCGCCTTCGCGAGCGCGGGAGTTGAGACCTTGACGCTGCTGGAGAACCCGTTCTGGGCGTAGAGGTTCAGGAGGGCCTTGATGGCCACTAGGTTCAGGGCCATGCATCCATAACGGCGTTATACCATCTGATATAGTTTAAACCGCGTAAAGTCTGTGCAGCCCAGACCAGGGGGGCTCAGCTCACGGGGACGGTCTCGTCCTTGAGGATACCGCCGCTTCCGATGAGGAGGATGTCTATGCCGTTCCCGCTGCCGCTGTCCCTGGCCATGGACGCCCTGAGGGCCTTGATCGCGAGCGAGTAGATCTCCTGGGAGCCCATCTCGGGCCTGTACTCGCCCTCGAGCACGCCGACCGCGATCTCCGCGCCCGATCCGACGACCGCGTAGTCGTCCTCGATCATCGAGCCCATCGCGTCGAGCACTATCACGTGCGGCCCCTTGTCGTCGAAGCCGCCCACGATTGCCTCGGTCAGGTACGGGAAGTACCTGCTCCCGAAGAGGAGGTTCGACATCACCTTCGCGATCGAGTTGACCGAGGGCTGCCTCTTCTCCTCGATGACGTACAGGTTCACGAGGAACCTCACGTCCCTGACGAGGTTCTGCATGTCCGAGACTAGGCCCGCGCAGGCCGCTCCGACCTTCGGGGTTACCTGGAAGACCTTCCGGACGTTCTTAGAGACGACGAAGTAGCCGTAGGTCAGCCGCTTCTCCGAGGCCAGCACCACCGCGTCCCTGCCCCTGATGCCGAGCGTCGTCGCTCCGGGGAACGGGTACTGAAACGCCATGTCCCGGGCACTACAGCTCCGCTCGTTATATTAAGGTACGTTACCCATACGGAAGCCCGAGGCCGCGCTCGATCCACTTGCGGAGCTCCCATGCTTAAATCACGGCGAGATCCGGTAGGGCCGAGGGATGCTGATCCCGAAGAGCTCCATCGGTTACATGAACCAGGTATTCGAGAACGTCTCGCAGGTCGACTGGGACGAGGCCGCAGCGCTCTACGCGTCGCTGAAGGGAGCCGGCGTGGTGGTGCTCAACGGCGAGGGGAGGAGCAAGGGCGCCCTGAGCATCGTCTGCTCCGAGATCGCGAAGATGAGGGGAGGGAAGGTCGTGATGGACAGGGCCGACGTCGGCTTCCCCGACCGGGACATGGACGGCGCTGCGCCCATCCTCTGGGAGCGCTACGGCAAGCTCTCGCTGCTTGTCCTCTCGGGGAGCGGGAGGTCTCTGGTGCCGCTGGTGGACGCCCAGAAGCTCGCGCTATACATCACCAAGACCGGAAGGAGGAGGGAGTTCAGCGTGGACGTCGTCACGAGCGACCCGAACTCGCCGCTCGGCAGGCTGGGGAGGGACTTCGGGACCTGCCTGACCGTGAGGGGCCGCGAGATCGACGAGGACGCGGTCGACACTTCGGCCTTCAAGTCCGTCGGGATCCTCGAGGACGTCTTCATCCTCGGCGCTAGCCTCGTCCTCCAGGCAATAGCGGAGTCCCTCTACACCGGCAGGCCCTACGAGATCAGGGAGAGGGTACAGAGGCTGATGAACGAGACCAACGGCATCGCGGAGTCCTTCGTCGGCAGCGACTTCACCAAGACGCTCGTCGAGCTCCTGGAGAGGAGGAACCTCGCCTTCTTCGCGGGTCTCGGGAGCGGGAGGGAGGTGGGCAGGATGATAGCCGTGAGGCTCGGGCACGTGAAGAGGGCGATCGGCGACCAGGTCTACGTCGCGGGGGAGTCGAGCACGCCGCCTCCTCGGGCCGGGGACGTCCTCCTCGTGATATCCTACAGCGGTGAGACCGAGGTCGTTGTCTCGTGGTGCAGGAACTTCAGGAAGCTCGGGGGAACGGTCCTCTCGATAGTCGGGAAGAGCAACACGACGCTCGAGTCGCTCTCAGATCACACCTTCAGGATCGAGACGGACGCCGAGCCCGGTGCGCCGAACGACTTCTACATCAAGGCCGCGTTCGCGACCAGCCCCGTGCCGATCCTGCTGGTCGAGAGGCTGCAGGAGAGGGGACTCAAGCTGCCGGAGTACATACTGAGGTGGTACCACAGCATCACGGGCTGACGCGGGTCAGGGCATCAACCCTTCTCGACCATCTTCCTCAGGTTCTCTATGATCTCGGTCACCTTCTCCTTCGTCACGCTCTCGATCAACCTCCCGCCCACACTGGCCACCAGCCCGCCGACCGTAAGGTCCGCGGCCCACCTGACCCTCGAACCCCTCTCAGTCGGCTCCACCTGTGCGTCGATCCTCACGTTGACCGTCGACTGGAGCCCGCCGCCCTTCCCCACGACCGCGACCCTGCTGTAGGGCGTGAGGTCCTCGTACCTGAAGTCGACCTTCATGTTCCCCCTAATCGGACCCAGGGAGACCACGAACTCGACGGCAAACTGCCTCTCGTCGATCACCGTGACCCTCCTGACGTCGGGGATCGCCTTGCTGAACTGCTTCGGGTCGCTCGCGACCCTGAAGAACTTCTCGGGTGGAGCGTCGAGCTCGAAGGAGCCCTCGAACTTCACGTCGCCGTCCCGCTCGCGCTTGATAAAAACCTGAACGTCGGCCTCAGACCGGACGCACGTGCATCAGTTCAATTTATTATCGGCGAGTGTGAGCGAGTCCCGAATGGTCACGCTGAAGGAGGTGCTGGGGCCCCTCTGGACCGCGGCCAAGCACGTCTTCGCGAAGCCCTACACGTTCAAGTACCCTTACGAGCGGATTCCGAGCGCGCTCCAGGAGAACTACAGGTACGACCCGAAGGCCGGGGTCGCTTATCCGGGGTCGAAGGGCAGGCACCTGCTGAGGATCGACAAGTGCACTGGGTGCAGCCTCTGCGACATCGCTTGCCAGAACATCGCCGAGGCGATAACGATGGTCTACGCCTACGACGTCTACCTCGAGATGGCCGAGCCGGCCTACGCGGAGCTGGGGAAGAGGGGCTCTCCGGTGACTAGGGCCGTCGACCTGATCGCGGAGGGGTTCACCAGGTACATCTCGGACGAATACAGGGGAGGGTTCTCGCACCCGATCGCGCCGGTCCTGACGGACCTCAAGGCCGTGACGAAGGGCCAGTCAGGGTACTCGATGAGGCTCAACGCCGACGCGGTCTGGGCGCACGGCCTCGACCAGCTGGTCACGAACTACCTCGAGGACCCCTTCAGGGCGCTGATCTCGGAGGGCTACGAGGTGAGGCTGGTGAAGGACGAGTCTCCGGACAGGTCCGTCTACGAGCTCTCGAAGGACGGTGCCACCGTGACCCTGCGGGTCGAGAAGAGGAACATGAACATACCTGTCAACAAGAAGTCCTACTTCCCCTCAGTCGACTACGGCAGGTGCGTCTTCTGCGGGTTCTGCGTCGACGCGTGCCCGTTCTACGCCCTCGAGATGACCCCGGACTTCGAGCTCTCTTCGACCTCGAGGACCGGACTGGTCTACCACCCGCTGGCCCTCGCGGGTCCGAAGATCTCCACGAACCCGCCCTCGGTAAACCCGATCGACGCGATAATGGGCTGGCTCAGGAGGAAGCTGCCCTGAGGCGTCAGAGGGCCCTCCTCCAGGGCGAAGCGAAGTCCATCAGCCCCTCAAGGCCCCTCACCGTGAGGGCGCTCACCCCGCCCCTCCTCCTCAGAATCTCGACGAACTCCGCGAGGACAACCTCTTCGCACTCCAGCTCCACGTAGACCTCCCTGGAGCCTCCCGCTTCCCCGCCGACGAAGACCCCGGTCACCGAGCGCCCGAACCTCCTCAGGACCTCGGAGACGACGTCCGCCGCGACCCCACTCTCGACCTCGAGCCTCGCGACGTACCTCTTCGCACCCTGCTGAGAGGCCACGGCACCCGGCACGCGTCGCAGGCTTTAGCGTTGTCAGGACCCGACGGGACCGGAGCTCACCCGAGGGAGCGGCGCAGCGATGCGGCCCTGATGAGCTCCTGCCTCGGGTCGAGCCCGGTGAGGAGGGAGACCGCGACGCTCTCGACGGCGTTGAGGTAGACCCTGTCGGAGAGGGATCGCGGGCCGGCCTTCACGCCGAGCGTCTCCTCGGCTGTGCTGAGGTCCTCGACGTAGCTCGGGACGAACCGCTCGACGAACTCGGGGCCGAACGCGCTCCTCGCCTCCTCCCTGTTCTCGCTGAAGAGGGAGACGCTCTCCCAGCTGACCCGCCTCGCGGCGGCCTCGAGGTCCTCCCTGATGTTGACGTGCGTCTCCATGAGAAAGTCGAACTCCTCCTCGCTGAGAGAGCTCAGCGCTCTGAGGCCGATGAACTCCGGCGGCAGCCCGATCGAGTAGAGCGCCGCGGTGAACGGGATCGCCCTTGGCAGCGCGATCGATCCCACCCTCCTGCTGTAACCGAAGAGCCCGACGTGCTGCCTCCTCGCCCTCCTCGGCGGGACATAAGAAGCGACGAGGTTTATCGCCCTCGCGGCCGCCTCGACGCTGCTCTGGAACGCCGGGACCAGCTTGGCGGCGACCCTCATCATCAACTCCCTATCGACCTCTCTCGCCTCTCCGCCGGGGAGCGCAGACTTCAGCCTCGAGACCGCCGACCTCGCCTGATCGATCGGGTAGTCGTACCTGAACGCCGACTGGACCGTTACCGTGTGCACGCCCCTGTACTCCTCCGCGAAGCCCTCGACGTTCTCCGGGGAGTTGTGGCCCCTGAACGGGAGCGAGCCGGCGCCTATGATGGGGAAGACCGGTATCCCGAGCTGCTCGGAGGCCCTCCTGCAGGCCCAGAGGCCGTACTTCGCCAGGAGGACTGCGGTTACGAACCCGTAGTTCATCGCGGGGTCAGACCTGGCCAGGAACACCCTGAGGTACCTCGGGCCCACGAGCTCCGCGTACTTCACCAGAAGCTGCTCGAGCATCGATACCGTCCCTATGTCCTCGACCAGGGGTATGACCTCCACCGACTCCGGCTCGATCTCGCCGACCCAGTCCGCGAGCCTAGTTCCCTGGAAGTCGATCCGCTCCCTCAGGGGCACGGCGACGGCCTTCCTGTAGCTCTCCCCGACCCTGAGGAGCTCGACGTGGCTGGTCGTGAAGGGCAGGATCACCTCGAAGACCGCTGGAGGCCCGTCGTCGCCGTAGAAGGCCCTGGCGACATCGTTGTGTCTCGGGATAGACTGGAGCGTCTCGAGGAAGACCTTGCGCTCGACGACCTCGATCGATGGGTTCGGGAGCCTGAAGGTGAGGTAGACATCCCTCCCGAGCCTCCTCGACCTGAAGTAGTCCGGGTACGAGGCGATGAGCTTCCTCAGGACGTGTGGGTCTATGTCCTTCCCCTCCGCGTCCCACATCACCTCGTCCGCGCCGTACTCCGCGTACGCCCAGTAGACCTCGACGACCTCGTCCTCCCCCGCGATCATCGGGTCGTTGGACCAAGGAGGCGCCGAGACGTGGTCTGGGTGCTGCGAGGCCATCGCCTTCGGTATTGACCTCCCGACCTCCTGCGTCACCGTGCCCTAGTGCCTCTCGGGTTAGATTTTTAGGATGGGCCCGGCCTTAGCGTGCGGGATTTGCGGCAGATCCCGATAAGGGAGCTCGAGATCGACGCGGAGTTCGTCGCTGACTACCTCACGAGGCGGCTGAGGCAGTACGTCCTCGACCACGCCGGGAAGTCCGGGGGTGTGATCGGGCTGAGCGGGGGACTGGACTCGACGGTGACCGCGTACCTCGCGGTGAGGGCGCTCGGTCCGGAGAGGGTGAGGTGCCTAATACTGCCGACCTCGGTCACACCGGAGGAGGACCTGGAGGACGCCCTGACGGTCGTGAGGGAGCTCTCGATCCCAGAGTCCAACTACAGGGTCATCGACGTGGACTCGGTCGTGGAGGAGATATCCGCGAGGGCGGGAGTTGCTGACAAGGTCATCAAGGGCAACGTCGCCGCGAGGGTGAGGATGGTCTTCCTCCACGCGGTCGCCGCGAGCACGGACAGCCTCGTCATCGGGACCAGCGACAAGTCCGAGCTGACGATCGGTTACTTCACCAAGTACGGCGACGCCGGGGTCGACGTGATGCCCATCGCGGACCTCTACAAGACGCAGGTGAGGCAGCTCGGGAGGCACATGGGAATACCGGAGAGGGTCCTGACGAAGCCGCCCTCTCCTAGGCTCTGGAAGGACCACCTCGCGGCCGACGAGATCGGGATGAGCTACGAGCTCCTCGACAGCATCCTCTACCTCAGGTTCGACATGTGGAAGGAATCACAGAAGGTGGCGGAGGAGCTGGGGGTGGACGTTTCGCTGGTGGAGAGGGTCGAGAGGATGGTCAGGTCGAGCCAGCACAAGCGGATGATGCCCGAGGTCTTCAGGGTCGGGTTCAGGTCCCACGGCTCCGACTGGCGCTACCCGAGGCAGTGGCACCCGGTCAGCAGATAGGCCCCGCGACCCGCAGCTTCCTGGTCTTGGACTTGACGAGGAGGGTTATCCCGATAACGATCGAGGCGACGGCGCCCGCCGTGCCGACGATGAGGCCGACGAGCTGCTCGAACGTGAACGGGACGCCACCGATCTCGACGTACACCGGGAGCCTCACCTCGGCCGACCCGCGCCTCACCGCCTCTGGCGAGAGCTCCTTGACCGCGGAGAGGCCCTTGTAATCGACCCTTAGGAAGTGCTTGACCGGAATGACCCTGCTGAGCCTCGCGACGCCTCCAAGGTCCGCGAAAGCCGTACCGACCTCGGACCCTTCCCTGACGAGCGATGCCTTAGCACCCGGAAGCGGTTGGCCGTTCGCGCCGAGCACGGAGACGGTCAACTCGTAGACCGACGCGGTCACGGTGAACGACCTGACCTCCCTCCTGAGCAGGAGGACCTCGCTGGCGACCTCGTAGCCCTCGTAGGTCACGGTCACCGGGAGGCTGTTCGGCCCCTCCGGCCCCTCAAGCGGCACCCTCCTGAGGACAACCGCGCCGCCATCGTCGGTCGCGGAGCTTACGCCCATCGCCCTGACGACAGCCCCGCCGATCCCTTTGCCTCCCCGGTCTATCACCGTGACCCTAACGTCGCCGACGGGGAGAACGACGACGCCCCTCCTGCTCAGGTCCTCGCCCGACCCCGCTCCTACTCCGAGGGCCTTCCTGTTGTAGACCCTGCTCTCCCACTCGACAGACACCGAGTAGTGGAGCGTCCTCAGCGCGTTCCTGAAGAGGATCGAGCCGCCGACGACCCTGACCTCCCCGAGCGCGTCCGGAGGTTCGACTTTGACCGCAAAGGGGCCAGGCAGCTCCGCGCCGTTCAGGTCTACGACCCTCAGCGCGAAGTCGAAGAACGGCAGCTCGATCGTCTCGACGACGTTCTCGACGTTTACCGCGACCGCCCTCGAGGCGATCAGGTGGGACCTCCAGTACACCGAGATCCTGTAGACGCCCCTGATGACCCCCGAGAGCGTGACCGATGTCCTCCCCTCGTAGGCGAGCGTCCCCATCGGCCCCTCTATCACTACCCTGAGCTCGTGAACGACGTGCTCGGCGTTCAGGACCAAGACGACCAGAGACGGGGACGAGAGGGCGGGCTGGAGGTGCGGCGAGAGGAGGGCGGCCGCTAACGCGAGGGCTGCGGCGATCGGGAAGCGGGTCAACTCAGGCCCTCACCCCGGCCCTCGAGAGGGAGGAGGTCACGACCAGAGCCGCGAGCGCCGCGAGGACAGTCATCGCGCCCGGCGGGAAGCCGACATAGTAGGAGAGCGTGACCCCGGAGAAGACGGACGCCTGGGCGATCGCGACCGATAGCGCGATGCACCTCTTCATCGACGTGGCGACGCTCGAGGCAGCGGCGACGGGGATGATCGTGAGCGCGGTGACCATTAGGACTCCCAGGAGCCTGATCGAGCTCACCACGGCCATGGAGGTTAACACCGCGAGCAGCGCCTCGACGTACTCCGGCCTGTGCCCCCTCAGCCTGACGAGTTCGCCGCTGAGGACGTAGAGTTGGAGAGCCCTGTAACGGACCGCGAGGGTTCCTAGGATCACCCCGAGGACGACGGCCGCGGACGCGATCTCCTCCCACCCGACCAGCAGGATCGAGCCAAAGAGGATGCCTTGAACGCTGAGCCTCGACCCGAGGCTGTAGGCGATCGAGGCGGTCGCGGCCCCAAGGGCCAAGAAAATCGCCGCGGCCGTGTCGCCCGAGTAGCCGAGGGACCTTACCATCCAGAGGACTCCGAGCACCGAGAGCGCGGTGACGCCGTAGAGCAGGGCGTCCACGGAAGCGACCTCGAGGAGGGCCGCGGCCGCCAGAGCTCCGAACGTCACGTGGGCCGCGGTGTCGCCGATCATCGAGAGCCTCTTTGGGACCACGAAGTTCCCGACCGTCGGGAGGATCACCGCGACTATGAGGCCCGCGACGTAGGCCCTCAGCATGAACCCCTCGAGCGGCGGGAGCAAGCCCGACCCCTCCACTGGACCGCCTGGGGCGTATTTTCCCTTTCCAGCCAGCCTGAGCGATCACGGATCTAATGCTTGAATACCGAGGCGGCGGGGATTCGGTGGAGCCATGGCGGGGCACGAGCAGGTCTTCTACGTCACGGTGCCCCCGGAGAGGGTCGCCGTCCTGATGGGGCCCGGGGGATCCACGAAGAGGGAGATCGAGGAGCTGCTGGGCGTGCTGCTGAACGTCGACAGCCCCAACGGCAGGGTCGAGATCAGGCTCGCGAGGCCTCCGTCCGAGGGAGGAGACCCGGTGGCTCTGTTCAAGGCGAGGGACATGGTGACCGCGATAGCCAGCGGCTTCAAACCCGAGGCCGCGATGAAGCTCGCCAGCGACAACGTGGCCCTCGCGGTGGTGGACGTCTCCGAGTTCGTCGGGAAGGACCCCGGGGACGTCAGGAGGGTGATGGGCAGGGTGATAGGCGCGCAGGGGAAGACGAAGAGGATCATCGAGGAGACGGCGCACGTGGACGTCGCGATCCAGGGCGACAGGGTCGCGATAATGGGGCATCCGGAGGACGTCGAGGCCGCGGTGAGGGCAGTGACGATGCTGGTCCAGGGGTCTCCGCACAGCGCGGTCTACAGGTACCTCGACCAGTACGCCCAGAGGAGGAAGTTCAGCAGGCGCGGCCTACTTTGACCTCGGAATGGGGACGTTGTGGGACTTGACCCTGATTATCTCGACGTTGACCACGTTCGGCTCGAGGGAGGCCTCGTCCCCGAAGCTCACCGTTCCCCTGAGCCTGTTGACGTGCGCGAACCTCGACCTCAGCTCGCCGCCGACCCTCGCGAAGTAGACGGTCCCGGCCCTGCTCAGCCCGCCCAGGGGTATGAAGACGACACCCTCGTCGGCCGAGTAGTTGACGAACGGCGCCGGCAGGAGGGAGGCCAGCCTGAAGAGGTCCTCGGGCGACTGCAGCTCTAAGGCCACGAGCCTGGGCCCCCTCGGTTCGGCCACGTTGCCACAGACCGGCCAGAGGATTTGAACGTTTTTCGCAATGGGAACGGACGCCCTTCAGCTCAGCCGGCCGGTAAATCCTAAATCCGGAGCGGCGGAATTAGTGCCGGTGAGGAGGGTAGGGGAGGCGAGGCTCTGGCTGGTCTCGGGGCCGGTGCCTCACTTCAGGGAGATGGTCGAGCTGGGGAGGGGGATAGTCAGGGCCCTCGTCGAGGTGCACGGGCCCGAGGAGACGGTGAGGAGGTTCTCGGACCCCGCGTGGCTGACCGCCCTCGCGTGCGTTTTGGGTTTCGAGTGGGACACCAGCGGCCAGACGACGGTCACGCTGAAGGCGCTCAAGGAGGGACTCAGGGGCGCTGACGTGCCGGTGAAGGTGGTCGGCGGGAAGGGCGAGGAGATGAGGTGGGTTCCTTACGAGCTCGAGAGGCTGGGCCGCGAGATGGGCCTCAGGGACAGGGACGAGCTGGCCGTCGTCTCGAGGCTGACGTGCAGCGTCGACGACTCCGCCCTCCAGGACTCCTACGCCGTCTACTTCCACGCGATGGTAGTCTCTGAGGAGGGAAGCTGGGCGGCGATCAACCAGGGGATGAACGTCGAGGCCGGGCTCGCGAGGCGGTACCACTGGTCCTCGGAGAGGGGAGCCTCAGCCGAGAGGCCGCACACCTCGATCGTCGCCGAGAGGTGCGAGGCCGCGGTGCTCGACATGACCAGCCCCGAGTCGAGGGAGACGAGGGACGCGGTGGTCGAGATGCTGAAGGACACCCCCGTGACGAGGCTCAACGAGGACCTCGCGCAGGCTAGGGCCCTCCTCAAGGGCCAGAGGCTCCTCGACAGGGAGGCCGGACCCTTCTCCGGAGCCGAGGTCCCCAAGCACCTCCTCCCGCCGAGGTCGCTCGACGAAGACGCGATCAGGAGGGCGAAGGGCGTCGAGAGCTTCGAAGAGCTCCTCACGGTGAAGGGAGTGGGGCCCGCGACGGTCAGGGGGCTCGCGTACGTCTCGGCGCTCGTCTACGGCACTAAGCTCTCGTGGCGTGACCCGGTCAAGTTTGCGTACGCCCACGGGACGAAGAGCGGAAGGCCCTACTGGGTCGACAGGAGGGCGATGCTCAGGAACGCGGAGGTCCTCCGAGAGGCGGTTCAGTCCGCGAGGCTAGGAGACCGGGAGAAGCTCGAGGCCCTTAGGAGGCTCCAGTCGCTGGTAGGGTGACGGACGCGACCTCTTGACGTCGGACCGTCTTCGAGTTCCGTTTATTCTCGGAGGGTATAAATTAAGAGCGTCGTTGAAGACTCCCCGGGAGAGATCGTGATCGTGATATTGATGACCAAGGCGGTGCCGGCCAGGACGACCAGAGTCATCACGGTCGGCGGCGTCCTGAGGAGGGAAGAGATGGACCTGGTGATCAACCCGCTCGACTTCAAGGCGCTCCAAGCCGCCGACTACGCGAAGAGGTACAACGGGGGAAAGCTCGTCGCGGTCAGCATGGGCCCCGACTTCAAGGTGAAGCCGCTGGTCTCGGAGCTTTACGCGCAGCCGATCGAGGGAGTCGACGAGGGCGTCATCCTGAGCGACAGGAGGATGGCCGGTGCCGACACATGGGCGACCGCCTACACGCTGGCCCTGGGGATCAAGAGGGTGCTTGACCTGAACAGGGGCGCGGTCGACGAGCTCAGGTCGATGGTCGAGTCCGGCGAGAGCCCGGAGAGGGTCCTCGAGAGGGCCAAGGAGCTTTACGAGAAGAACCTAATCCCGAACCTCCTCTACACCGACAAGCCGGGCGTCCCGCTCGGTGTCATCCAGCGCTACGCCAGGGGTCAGGCGACGAGGGAGGAGGCGCTCGAGGCGCTCGAGAGGGTAAAGGTCGAGCTGGAGAGGTTCCTGATCGTCGCGGGTCTGAAGACCTCCGACGGCGAGACTGGAAGCACGGGACCCCAGACCGCAGAGGCGCTCTCGGACCTGCTGGGCAAGAGGATACCTGACATCACGTACGTCTCTTGGTTCGAGGTCGACGCGGAGAGCGGTACGCTGATCGCTGAGCGGAAGCTCGGCTCCTACGTCCAGAGGGTCAGGTCGCCGCTGCCGTGCGTGATCACGATCTCGCCCGAGTACAGGCCCGACGTCCCGCCGGTCTCGAGGAGGAAGAGGGCGAGGTCCTTCTCCTACAGGGAAAAGTCGCCGGAGGTGGTCGTCTGGAACGCCGACGCGATCGGCGCCGACCCCTCGCAGATAGGGCTGGCAGGGTCCCCGACCATCGTCGGTCCTGGGATCGACATAGGCGGCATTCCCGTGCAGAAGTTCCTGGGCGTGACGAAGGTCTTCTCCGCGAGGGTCGAGAGGCTCGAGTTCAACGGCAAGGCCTACGGGCCTTTCGAGAGGTTCCAGAAGGTCGAGGGGTTGCCCGAGGAGCTGGTGAGGGAGCTCGAGGCTAAGGGCCTAGTGAAGACGTTCGAACTGAAGGACCTGATAGCGGAGGTGTTCGGCGGTGTCCTCGCAGCTGCCAAGCTTTGAGATCAGGATAGAGGGGTACACCGACGTCTGGGTCTACTGCGAGCACGAGGACGGCCAGCTCACCAGGGCGACGACCGAGGTCATAGCCGGTGCGAGGAAGATCGCCGAGAAGGTTGGGATGAAGGTCGTCTGCGTCCTGATGGGTTACAACCTCGGGGACCTGGTGAGGGAGCCGATTTACTACGGGGCAGACAAGGTGATCTACTGCGACGACCCCCGCCTCAAGGACTACCAGGTCCTGCCGTACACGACCGTGCTCTCCGACATGGTCCTGAAGCTGAAGCCGTGGGCGCTGCTCTTCGTCACCAGCGAGATCGGGAAGGACCTCGGACCTAGGGTAGCTTACAGGACGAGGACGGGCCTCGCCGCGGACGTGATCGACCTCATAGTCGAGGACTTCGTCATGAACCTACCCACTGGCCGGTACATCTACAAGGACTGCATCGCGCAGGTGAGGCCCGACTTCGCCACGAGGGTCGCGAAGATCTTCACGCCGAAGCACAGGCCCCAGATCAGCAGCGTGAGGCCCGGGAACTTCACGCCCCTCCCGAGGGACGAGGGCAGGGACGGCGAGGTGATCAGGTGGGAGCCCCGGTTCAACGAGGACGACTTCCAGGTCGAGGTCCTCGAGACAAAGCGCCTCCCCAAGAGCGAGGTGAAGCTCGAGGAGGCGAACGTCGTCATCAGCCTGGGGCTCGGGATACTGAGGGACGCCGCAGGGAACCCGAGGGACCCGAGGGAGGCGTACAGGATGGCGGAGGAGCTGAAGGCGCTGATACGGGAGAAGCTGGGCCTTAAGGCCGAGATCGGCTCGAGCAGGGCCCTGATCTACGCCCAGCTGAAGGAGCTCGAGGGTCTGATAACTAAGGAGAGGCAGGTCGGACAGACAGGGAAGACCGTCGCGCCGGACGTCTACATCGCCCTGGGGATAAGCGGAGCTCTCCAGCACAGGGTCGGCATGCAGAGGGCGAAGAAGATCGTAGCGGTCAACACGGACCCCAACGCCCCCATTTTCCAGATCGCGCACTACTGCGTCGTCGGGGACCTCTACGAGTTCCTCCCAAAGCTGATCGAGGGGCTGAGGTCGATCTAAGTGGGCTACGACTTCGACGTCATAGTGGTAGGTGCAGGGCCCGCCGGATGTGCAGCCGCGATGAAGCTGGTCCAGAACGGGGTCGACGTCGCTCTCTTGGAGCGCGGCCCCCTCGCTGGGAGCAAGAACGTCTCGGGCGGGGTCCTCTACCTCGACTACATCCCGGGCTACACCGTGCTCGACGTCTTCCCGGACTTCGTCGAGAAAGGGCCGGTTGAGAGGCGGATCGTCTCGCACGAGGTCCTCTTCGTCACGGAGCCCACGCGCACCGACGGCGCCGCGTCGTACAAGGTGAGGAGGGTCGACGAGCGCTCCTTCTTGACGAAGCTCGGGATCACGGGCTTCAACTACACCGGCGAGAGGGCCTACTCGGTCCTGAGGGCGAGGATTGACCGGTGGATGGCGACGAAGGTCCAGGAGGCGGGGGGAGTCGTGAACACCTGCACCACCGTGGAGCACCTCATCTTCGAGGACGGAAGGGTCGTCGGGGTCAGTACCGGCGACGAGGAACTAAGGTCGAAGCTGGTGATCGACGCGACCGGCGTCACTTCGAACCTCGTGGTCGAGGCGGGGCTCCGGCCGAAGCTCGAGCCGCACCAGGTCTACCACGGCGTCAAGCACGTCTTCAAGCTCAAGCCCGAGCTGATCGAGGAGAGGTTCGGGGTCGGACAGGGCGAGGGCAAGGCGATCTACTTCATCGGGCCCTTCATGAGGGGCGTCAGCGGGGGCGCCTTCCTCTACACCAACAGGGACACCCTCAGCGTCGGGATCGTCGTCTCGCTGGAAGCGTACCTGAAGCGAGCGGCGGAGGACCCCGTCAACGTCGGGAAGCCGATGGACCTGCTGGAGGAGTTCGAGGCCCACCCCGCGGTCTCCAAGTACCTCGAGGGAGCGGAACTCGTCGAGTACTCGGCCCACAACATACCGAAGGGCCACAAGACGTTCCTCGAGAGGCCCTACAGGGCAGGGTTCCTCGTGACCGGCGACGCGCTGGGAGCCTTCGTCAAGATCGGGGGCCTCATCGACGGCATGAGGAGGGCGATCGCGACCGGGATAATGGCGGCCGAGGTCGCGCTGAGGTGCCTCTCGGCCAACAGGTTCGACGAGGAGGCGCTCTCCCACTACCGGGAGCTCCTCAGGCCGATCCAGAGGGACATCAGGAGGTCCGCCACGAACTCCGCGATAAGCGAGGGCCGGATCGGGTACGGTCTCGGCCCGAGGCTGCTCCTCGCGACCGGAGGCGAATGGGTAAGCTCTGCTTCGAGCAACGCCCCGCAGGTCGGGTCGAGGGACGCGATCAAGAGGGTCCAGGAGCTCACGGGCATGCTCCAGTACGACGAGGACCACCACTACAGCCACATCAAGGTCGACATCGACGCCGCGTCCTCCTTCTCCCTGAAGCAGTGGGTGCCGGCCTGCCCGGTCAACTGCTACACGCTCCTGCTCGACAAGGGCGTCTTCGCGTCCTACAGGGACCTATACCTCTTCAACCTCAACAGGGCCAGGTCCGAGGGGCTCTCGGAGGAGGCCGCGAGGGCAAGGGCCCTACGGGAGACGTTCGAGGACGTGGCGAGGGCGAGGCTGAGGTTCGACTACGTGGCCTGCGTCGCCTGCGGGACCTGTGGCGTGATAGGCCCGAAGGGCGTCGTGGACTTCGGACACGAGAGGCGGGGGCACGGGGTCGCCTTCAGGTACGGCTGAACCCTCTCCTCCTCAGCGGCCCAGCAGGCGCCTCTCCAAGAGGCAGAGGGCCCTCGATACTGCGACCCACGCGTCGAGCCTGTGGCTCGAGACCCTTAGCCGAATGTCGGCCGCTTCGAGGACCTCCCGGCTGAAGTCGCCGTGCGGGAAGCCGCCGACGATCAGCTTCATGTCGTCTACCCCAACCGACCCAGCTCCGATCGCAGCCTCCATGTCGTCCCCG
Organism: Candidatus Caldarchaeales archaeon; assembly: GCA_039630085.1. Classification (GTDB taxonomy): domain Archaea; phylum Thermoproteota; class Nitrososphaeria_A; order Caldarchaeales; family Calditenuaceae; genus Calditenuis. The sequence continues at coordinate 44,666 of JBCNVM010000005.1, read as the reverse complement.
GACTCGTGGAGGAGGACCCTCGTGCCCGGACCGAGCCTTTCGAGCACGCCCCTCAGGTCCGACTCCTCCATCTCGAGGAGGACGGCCCCGTCACCGGAGGCGACCCTTCCCTCCTTGTAGAGCTGCTCGATCAGGCCCTTGAACCGGTCGTAGACCCTCGGGAGCCTCGTCGCCGGGTTCACCCTGATCCACCTGTTGTCCCAGGTGTGAACGTGTACGCCCAGCATCCCCGAGAGGTTGAGCGGCGAGCCGAGGGCCTCGAGGAGCGCGAAGTGGACGATGTCAGGCCTACCGCGCCTGTGGCCGTCGCTGAGCCCCCTCATCGCCCTGTGGTGGTAGGAGGAGTCGAGGAGCGTCCACCTGACGTCCTTCTTCCTCCTCCTGCAGTAGGAGACGACGTCGGGCTCCCTCCAGAGCTCCCTCGGCACAAGCTCGATCGCGGCCTCAGCTATCACAAGATCGACCCTCGTCAAGCTCCGGCCCGCTCCGGCTCGGTCGCTTCAGGCCTCGGGGCTTCACCTGTAGGACTTCTGCTTGAACCTCCTCGCGGACCTCCTGTTGGGCTTCTTGGGCTCGGTCCTCCTCGGGTCACCCGAGATCATGTGGTAGTCGTAGGACTCGACCGACTTCCTCAGCTCCGGGTTCAGCGCCGCCAGAGCCCTCGAGATCGCGATCGCGATCGCGTCGGCCTGGCCCAGAATCCCGCCTCCCTGGACGTTCAGGTGGAAGTCGTAGGAGCCCGCGGCCTCGCCGGCGATTCTGACCGGCGCCATCGCCTTCTCCCTCGCGATCCAGTTCCCCCAGAGCTCGATCGGCGTGCCGTTCACCATCACCTTCCCCGAGCCCCGCTCGACCTTCAGCCTCGCCACCGCCTCCTTTCTCTTGCCCACGAAGACCGTCCTGAGCGCCTCCGCCCTCGCAGCCTGCGCCATCCTCCGGTCACCGAGCTCGGTCTGTATTTAAATGAGAACCGGGTCAGGGTTTTTATGCGGACGCCGGGAAGGCTCCTGAGGGGTTGTCGGAAGAGGAGCAACCGAGCTGCCCCATAGACGTGACGCCCTCGATGATCGCGGGGCTGGTCGAGGTCCTGGTGCTCTGGGGAGGCCGGATAGACCTGCATCGGCTAGCGAGGGAGACCGGGATGGAGACCGGGCACCTCCTGAGGGTCGCGGACGTCGCGAGGGCGCTGAGGTTCGTCGAGGTCGCGAACGGCGACCTGATCCTCACGAAGGAGGGCCAAGCCTTCAGCAGGAAGGGGATGTCTGGGAAGCTGGGGATGCTGAGGGAGCTGGTGCAGGGGCTCGAGCCCTTCAGGTCGATCATCGCGCTTCTGTCCTCGGTCCAGTCGCCGCTCTCGGTCGAGGAGATCAACGAGAGGCTCGGGCTCTGCTCGGTCGAGGAGGAGCAGCTGAGGAGGCTGAACTCCTTCATCATCGACTGGCTTGTCGCTACCGGCATACTCGAGTACGACGGAGAGTCCTCCTCCTTCAAGATCAGGAGGGCGAGAAGATCGAGGGCCTAGTTCCCCAGAAGCACAATAACCTCGTCGACGATGTTGAGGAACTCCGGGCTCCTCCTGACTCTCGGCCTCTCGAGCTCGACCTTGACCTCTGCGACGACGGTCGCGGGTCTTCCCTTGAGGACGAGGATCCTGTCAGAGAGCTGGACTATCTCGTCGACGTTGTGGGAGACCAGCACGACCGAGGCCGGGGGCAGGCTGGAGTCGTACCACATGTGCTCTATCTCCCTGATCAGGGCCAGCGCTGTGAGCGGGTCCAGGTTGCTGAACGGCTCGTCGAGGAGGAGGAGGTCCGGTAGGCTGACGAGGGCCCTCGCGAGGGCCACGCGCTGCTGCATCCCTCCGCTGAGCTCCCTGGGATAGGCCCTCTCGTAACCTGAGAGCCCCGTGAGGTCGAGGAACCTCATCCCAAGCTCCTCCTTCTCCTCCTCGGTCAGGTCCTTCCTAGCCCTGAGGGGGAGCGTGACGTTGTCGATCACCGTGAGCCAAGGCAGGAGCGTCGGGGACTGGAACATCATCGAGATCCTGGGATTGGGGCCGTCTAGAGGCTCGCCCCTGAAGAGCACCCTGCCCCTCGTGGGCTTGAGGAGGCCCGACATGAGCCTGAGGAGCGTCGACTTGCCGCACCCGCTCGGCCCGACTATGCCCACGAACTCGGCGTAGTTAACGTGGACGTTGATCCCCTGGAGGACCGGGCTCCGGGAGTTCGCGTAGGCGAAGGAGACGTCCTCCATCCTCACGAGCTCGTTCATCCCGAACCGCTCCCGATCCGGGCAATATTTACGTGAGACCCGAACCCCAGGCATCTAGCTCCTCGGGGTCAGGCCTCGACGTGCGGCGGCCTCGCGAAGAGCCAGTACCTGTTGTTTGGGTCGGAGAGCTCCTGCAGTATCCTCTTCACGACGCTCCCCTTGACGTCCTGCAGGCCCGTCCTCGCCTCGATATCCTCGAAGGACTCGAAGGGCTTCCTCTCCCTCTCCTCGAGGACCTTAAGCATCGTCTTCTTCCCGATCCCGGGGATCACCTCGAGGGCGTGGAGCCTCGGCGTGAGGGGGCCGCAGGTGTTGAAGAACTTCACGAACTTCTCCTCCTTCTCGCCCACTATCCTCTCGACCGCCCTCTCGAGCTCGAGCCTCGCCATCTCGGGGAGGTCCTGGTACCCGACCCTCCTGATGATCCTGACCATGTCCCTGGGCGCGTCCTTGCCGATGTAGAGGAGGTTTCCGGGGATGAGCCTCAGCTCGGGGGAGACCGCCGCCTCGAGGAGCGTGAAGTGCTCGGTCCCGAGGAGGTAGAAGACGTTCGCGTGTCCGTACCTCCCGCCCCTCCTCGACTGCTCGGTCCCGAGGACTATCGCCTCGTCCTCGTAGACCTTCGGCCTCCAGCGCTCGAACTCCCGCATGTCAGTCCTCGGACCTTCGGTCGGAGCCCGCGTGCCCCCTGACCGCCTCGACGATCCTCCTGAGCTTCTCCTCGTCAGCGAGGACCGTCAGTAGCAGCCTCTTGTGTCCGGAGAGGACAGACCTGAGCTCCTCGACGGTCGTCGGGCAGACGTTCACGACCTGAGTCGCCTCCAGCTCGTCGAGGCCGTGGTCCCGCATCAGCTCCTCCTTCAGGGCCCTCGCGGCCCCTGGGCTGAGCTTCGAGTAGCTCGAGACGTAGCCGTAGACCCTCTGGACCATCGGCGACCTGCTCCTCGGGCTCCCCTCCAGCAGCTCCTTCACCTCGGGTATCGAGAGCGGCTTCATCGATAGCACGCGCCTCGGCAAGCGAGTTCACCTAGCCCGCGTGGGGCATAAGGTGGTCCGGCAGGACGTAGAGCAGCTTCCTCTTGGAACCGAAGTAGACCTCGACCTCGTAGCCCCTGCCCCTCCGCCCCACGACGGTCCCCACCTTGCCGTGGAACCTCTTGTGGGGGAGCGACTTGTGGACCATGGGGTCGGAGGCGATCACGACCTTGCTGCCCACGGGGTAGTCGAACAGGTAGACCTCGGGCCTAGGCCCCATCCTCGACCCGACGGGCCTCGTGAGGAGCGTCCTCGTCCGGTACCTGTAACCGTGATGCCGCGCCAGACCTTTCCACCCGATCCAGAACCCGTCCCCTCAGTGTATTTAAGTGTTGAAAAACGGGAGCCGGCCAGACGTCGGCGGTTGGGCTTATCACGTCCCAGTGCCCCTCGAGCCGCGTGAGGCCGCGGGAGGACCTGGCGGAGTTCGAGCCGTACGCGTGGGAGCCCTCGACCGAGGAGATCGCGAGGACCTACGGCCTGAGGCCCGAGGACGTCGTGAGGATGGACACCAACGTCTCGCCGTACAGACCGTCGGCGGTGATGAGGAGGCTGAGGTCGGAGCTGGACGGGATCGAAGTCAACCAGTACCCCGACACGAGCTACAGGGAGTTGAGGGAGGCGATGGCCGAGTACGTGAACTGGGATTCTGAGCAGATCGTGCCGACCAACGGCGCCGACGAGGCGATCGACATCGTCTCGAGGGCCTTCCTCACGAGGGGGAGGAGCGCGACCTCTCCGGTCCCGACCTACTCGTACTTCAGGGTCGCGACAGAGCTGCAGGGGGCCGAGTTCAGGGGCGTGCCGAGGCTCGAGGACTTCCGGGAGGACGTCGACTCCCTGCTGAGGGCCTGCGACAGGAGCACATCCGTGGTCTGGCTCTGCGACCCCAACAACCCCACCGGGAACGGGCTCGAGGAGGGGACGATAGAGAGGGTCTGCGGCGAGACGGAGGCGCTGGTCGTCGTCGACGAGGCCTACCACGAGTTCTCCGGGAGGACAGCGGTGAGGCTCCTCTCGAGGTACGAGAACCTCTGCGTGATAAGGACCCTCTCGAAGGCCTTCGGGCTCGCGGGGATCAGGATAGGCTACCTTGTCGCGAACGAGTCGGTCGTGAGGGAGCTGAACAAGGCCAGGCCTCCCAACAGCATCGGCTCGGTCAACGCGAGGTGCGGGGCGATCGCGCTCAGGAACCACGGCTACGTGAGGAGGGACGTCGAGAGGATCGTGGGGGAGAGGGAGAGGCTCAGGTCGGAGCTCTCTGGGCTCGGAGGGGTCCGCGTCTATCCGTCCTCCGCGAACTTCCTTTTGGTCAGGCTCCACGACCGCGACGCCTCAGAGGTGAAGCGCTCGCTCCTTCGGAGGGGCATCGTCGTGAGGAGCTTCGAGGGGAACCCTTACCTGAGGGGCTGCATCAGGGTCACGGTCTGCTCGAGGCGCGATAACGACCGGTTCCTCCGCGAGTTCAGGGAGGCCCTATCTACGCCCGGCGCCGAGTGACTGAGCGTCCCGCACCGCGAGGGCCCTCGACGCGACGACGAACCTGTGGGCTGCCGTAGCGTACGCCGCGACGCCGACGAACGCGAGGGCGAGGCTCAACCCGATGTCCCAGAAGGGGTAGATCAGCGTCCCCACGAACAGGCCGACCGTCCGCTCCGCCCTCTCTGCGACCCCGACGCCCGCCAGCTCCACCCCCAGGGACTCCGCACGAGCCCTCGCGTAGCTCACCAGCAGCGACCCGGTCGCGAAGAGCAGTGCTTCCAGCCCTCCCGCAGGCCCCAGCAACAGCCCGACGGAGACCGCGGCCTCCCCGAACTTGTCGAGCACCGAGTCCTCGAAGGCGCCCCTCGAGGTGGCCCTCCCGACTCTCCTCGCGACCTCGCCGTCCAGCGCGTCCAATAGCCCCGATGCCAGGTACACGAGCCCACCAAGGGGGACGAGCCAGGCCCACGTCCGGTGGAGCGCGAACATCGATGCAGCGATGGCCGCGAGCCCGAACGCCGAGTAGGTCAGCGCGAACGGCGAGACCCTCCTCCTGACCATCGCGTCGACGAGCCACCCCGAGGCCCTCCTGAGGGCCGCCCTCTCGAGCTCGCGCTTCCCCGGCAACTCCTCGATCCGCTGCGGCAGCGAGTGTAAAAACTCGACGGAGCACCGGATCGGAGGCACTTATCACGCTACAGCTCCGACCTGCGCTCATTCGCGAGTGATTTGCGAGACCGCGGCGCGCCACGCGGCCACTTACACAGGGAACCAGCCGGACGCCGTCTTTCTGATCCTCCTCCGTTCGATCGTCTCGAGAGCCTCGCGTCGGAGCGCCTCGAAGACCTCGATGTCGCCGCACAGGAGCTTGCCCTCCGTCAACGCGTCGAGGACGACCGCGTTCAGGTTCGCGATCTCCTCCCGCATCTCTGACAGGCCGAAGACGAAGAGCTGCGCGGACCACTCGATCGAGAACCGATCCCCTTCGCGTTCGCGTTTGACGACCAGCAGGTCGTAGTCGCTGAGGGGCGTCTCCTCGCCACGGGCCCTAGACCCGAAGAGGACGACCAACAGCGAGTCACGACAGAGGCCCTCGAGTATCCTCCTAAACCTCTCCTCCTTCTCCCGCGCGAGCTCCCTAGAAATCTTCACCCAAGCTTCGGACAAACTCCAGCACCTCCCTCATGCACCTCAGGGCCTCCTCGGCCTCCCACTCGCTGTACTCGACGGCCCCCGCGTCGGGATACCTCGAAGCCAGATAGTGCCTCTCGAGCTTCGCGGCCGAGATCAGCACGCCTCTCGGGACCTCTCTACCGTGTATCCGGCCCAACGCGCCCAACATCTCGGTCAGAGAATGGGTGTAGGGCCTCGCGCCCGTCCTCTTAAGGAGTATCCCTATCAAAAGCACCTCGGCGGCCTGCTGAGCGTAGAACGCCGCCGCGTCGTACCTCGCCTCCCTGAAGTTGTCCTCAGCGTACCTAGCGAAGAGCCTCGCCTTTGCGAGCCACCTCTCCCAGACCGCCACCGCAAAACTAGAGGGATCAAACCACATAAGCGTGAGCGGGGGACTCCGATCGCCGCGTCGGTAGGACTACGTTTGCTGTCTGCCCCGGTCACTCGACGACGACCGTCCTGGACTGCTCCCTCAGGAAGGTCAGCAGGTAGTGGGGCCCTCCGACGCCCTTCCCGGTCGCGCCGCTCGCCTTCCACCCGACGAACGTCTGGGCTCCGGGCCACGCGCCGGTAGTCGACCCGCCCCTCCTGTTCGCGTAGCAGACGCCGAACTGGATCCTCGAGAAGAACCTCTCGACCTCGGCCTTGTCCTCGGAGAAGACGCCGGCGGTGAGGCCGTACTCGGTGTCGTTCGCGGCGCTTATCGCCTCGTCGAGGGCCCTGAACTTCGCAACCAGCAGGATCGGGAGGAAGAGCTCCTCCTTCCAGAGCCTGTGACCGTGCGGGACGTCTGCGATGATCGTTGGCTGGACGTAGAAGCCCCGGTCGTAGGGCTCCCCGCCAAGCACCTCGCCCCCGTAGAGCACCTGACCTCCGGCCCTCCTCGCCTCGTCGACGTATGCCCTGAAGTTCTCGACGGCCCTCCTGTTGATCACCGGACCCATGAAGGTCTCCCTTTCCCTCGGGTCCCCTACCCTCAGCCTCGAGGTCTCCCTGACCAGCTCCTCGACGAACCGGTCGTAGATCCGCTCGTGGACGTAGAGCCTCGAGGTCGCGGAGCACTTCTGGCCCCCGTACCCGAACGCGGCCCTTATCACTCCGGTCACGGCCTTACCGATGTCGGCCTTGTCGGTCACGATCGTCGGGTTCTTGCTCCCCATCTCGAGGACGATCGGCTTCGGGTACGGCTGGCTGGTTAGGAACCTCCTGTAGAGCCTCATGCCGACGTCCTTAGACCCGGTGAAGGCTATCCCCGCGACCTTCGGGTTCGTCGTCACCTCCTCCTCGAAGACGTCGCCGGGCCCCGTCAGGAAGTTGATCGCTCCGGGCGGAACTCCCGCGTCCCTGAAGACCCTGTAGAGCAGCAGTCCTGCTAGCGGGGCCTCGCTGGTCGGCTTGAAGACGACCGTGTTCCCCGTGATGAGGGCACCGAGGATCATCCCGTTCGCGAGCATGAACGGGAAGTTGAACGGCGATATCACGACCCAGGCTCCGTAGGGCCTCGCGACCATCTTGCAGATCTCACCCGGAGCGCCGGGCCCTAGGTCCCTCTGGTAGCCGTCGTTCTCCTCCATCACCCTGCAGTAGTACCTGATCGCGTCGATCGCCTCCCAGCACTCCGCCAGCGCCTCGAGCCTGTTCTTCCCGACCTCGTAGGTGATCACCGCGGCTATCTCGAACTTCCTCTCGTCGATCAGCTGCGCCGCCCTCTCCATCACCTTGACCCTCTCCCTCCAGTCCAGCTCCGACCAACCCTCGAAGGCCCTGTCCGCGACCTCGATCGCCCTCGCGATGTGCTCCCTCCTCGCCCTCTGGAACCTCGCGACCAGCACGCTCGTGTCTATCGGGCTCCGGTCCTCGAACTCGTCGCCGGTCCAGACCTCCTGCTCGCCGATGTACAGCGGGTAGCTCTTCCCTAGGTACTTCCTCTCGACCTCCTTCAGCGCGCTCTCGAAGTTCGGGTGGATCGTCGGATCCGCGAACAGGGTCACGTACGTGATCTTCTGCTGACCGGACATCGAGCATAATTCGTCGACGCGGTTAAAATCCTTTATTAGAACGCGCACGGATTTGCGGCCGAGGCCCCGGTCGTATAGCCAGGTCAAGTATACCGGCCTTTCGAGCCGGGGACCCGGGTTCAAATCCCGGCCGGGGCACTCCGGTTGCATCCCGCAACTCTTATCCCAGGTCGGCGAGGAACCGGCGTGGCCGAGGCCGGAGACGAGAAGGTGGTCGCGGTCATCGACTGCTGGAGGAGGACGTTCTCCTGGAGGACGTTGGGAGGCGGTGTGGTCAGGTGCTTCCTGATCGTCACGGAGGGCAGGGTCGTCGAGGTCGAGACCTCGCACGTCGCTAACGTCCCGCCCGACACAAGGCCCGTCAGCCGTCTTAATGGCTCGGTCGCTGAACACCTCCTCGATCAACTCTTCCAGACGGGCGTCTGGTGGCTCTTCTCCGAGAGCCGAAGGAGGGACGAGCAGGCGGAGACCGAGGCGACGCTAGGCTCAATCGCAGGCATCACCCTCTCCCGGGCGATCAGGTTCTTGAACGAGGTCCTGGGGCCCCGGTTTGGCGTCAAGTGGACGAGGATCTCGTGGACCTCAGAGCTCGGGACGGTCGAGTGCGAGACGGTGAGGAGGCGCGGCGTGCATCTCGAGTTCACGTTGAGGCGCGGAGGTGAGAGGAGGCGGTACGCCGTGGCCGCCTCGGACGAGGAACGGGCCGCGGAGCTCGAACGGGTCGTGAAATCGATGTTCGGCGTCCAGTGACCGGTTCCGCGTCCTGAAGAATCGCCCATATTCGACCCCGAGGACCCGAGGGAGGAGGGAGGTGAGCGGCGCGTTAGTTAATCTGAGCAGGAGGAGGCTTCTGGTCGGCGCAGGCGTCGCACTTCTGGCCGGAGCCGCCTACTTCGGGTTCAGGGCCCTGACGACCCCCGTCGCGGCCCCCGAGGGGCGAGGGCGTGCGGACTTAACCGTAGAGACGGTCGCCGAGGGCCTCGAGATACCCTGGTCGATCGCCTTCTTGGGCGAGGACGAGGCTGTTGTCACCGAGAGGCCGGGGAGGGTGAGGCTGGTCGACCTGAGCTCGGGCAAGGCGGAGCTCCTGGGGACCGTGGAGGTGGCCCACGTCGGCGAGGGAGGGCTCCTAGGGTGCGACCTGATCGGAAGAGGCTCAAAGCTACTGGTCTACAGGACCTCATACGCCGGCCAGAGGCTCGGGAACTCGGTCCTGCTCTTCGACGACCTCTCGCTCAGGGACCGCGTCACGCTGGTGACGGGCATCGAGGCTGCATCGGTCCACAACGGCGGCAGGGTGAAGGTCGGCCCGGACGGGAACGTCTACGCGACGACGGGGGACGCAGCGAGGCCGGAGCTCTCCCAGAGGCTCGACTCGCTGGCGGGGAAGGTCCTGAGGTTCAGGCCCGACGGCTCGGCGCCCGCCGACAACCCGTTCCGAGGGTCGGTCGTCTACAGCTACGGCCACAGGAACCCTCAGGGGATCGCCTGGAGCCCGAGGCACGGGAGGCTCTTCGCGACCGAGCACGGACCGACCGGCGAGTTCGGGAGGTTCGCGCACGACGAGCTCAACCTCATCGTCCCCGGAGGCAACTACGGGTGGCCCCACGTGATCGGAGTGGGACGCGACCCGAGGTTCCTCGACCCGGTGCTCGAAAGCGGCGACGCGACCTGGGCGCCCTCCGGCTGCGCGTTCTGCTCCGGGTCGGACCTCGAGTCCTTGGAGGGCAGGCTGCTCTTCGCGGCCCTGAGGGGAGAGGCGCTGCACGCCGTCGCGCTGGACGTCGAAGAGCGGATGGTCGTCTCGCACGAGGTCCTTCTGCGGGGAGCTCTGGGCAGGCTCAGGGACGTGGCCCAAGGACCCGACGGCTCCGTCTACCTCCTGACCAGCAACAGGGACGGTCGCGGCAGGCCGAGGCCAGGCGACGACAGGATCGTCAGGATAGTCCAGAGGCGATGACGGGGAGATCATACGGGCATTACACCCAGACTACCTTCGTCCGTTCCGCGGGCACCGTGAAATATCCCCTGAAGGAGTTGACGAGCCGTGCCGGAGGCGAGAGGGACCGGCGCCGCCGAGGCCCTTGCGATCGCTTACAGGTGTTATTACCACCCGGATCACTTCGCGGTCAGGAGGTGCGGCATCTGCTCCCGGATGGTCTGCAGCAGGTGCGCAGTCTTCACCGGCTCGAGGACCGTCTGCAAGGTCTGTTACATGCGGCGTGTCCTCCCCGAGAGGGCGATCGTCCTAGTGGCCACGGGGATACAGGGTCCCGCACCGGGCCGTGGGCTGGCCGGAGTCTGACCCGCAGAGGGCGTCGCGCCGTCCCCCGCCCTGCGTATAAGAACGTTTTTTGAGGGGGAGTTGCGGGGAGTCACGGTGGAGGGCGAGCGTTGCAGGGGGTCGCCGAGGTGCTGGGACTGGTCTGGCCGGTCGTGATCGCGGTCGCCGTGATAGTCGTGCTGCTTACCGTGATCTCCGGCCTGAAGAGGATCACCGCTGAGTTGAAGCTCATGAGGGAGGCGCTCCAGATCACCGTCAAACCCGTTCAGCCCGAGGAGGAGAGGTCAACGGCACGGCCCCAGCCCGAGGTTCCCGCGGAGCCCGCGCCGCCGCAACAGGCGGCCCAAGCCGTCATGGTCACGCCCCCGCCGCCTCCCCCCGAGCAGCCGGAGGAGGTCGAGGTCGGCGAGATTTCGGACCTGAAGGACCTCCTCAAGGCCTTCGACCTCGGGTCGGTCCTGCTCTTCGACTCGGCAGGGCACGTCATCGACCACGAGGGCGAGGAGGACCCGGAGAAGCTGGCTGCGCTGCTGGCCGAGGCCTTCTCCGTCGTCATGATGGCCAACGACCGGGCCAGGTCCTTCGCGGTCTTCAACGGGGGCGTCGAGAGTGTGGTGAGGGTCGCGACCATCGACGAGCGGGAGATCTACGCCCACTTCAGGACGAGCCGACCCGTCGGCGCGGAGGAACTGCGGAAGATCACGGAGCGACTCAGGGTCGTGCTGGCGCGGATGCTGGAGGTCAGGTGAGCGTTGTGCGGGTTCCGCTACGACCCGGACTACCTCAGGGTTTACCTGGAGGAGGTCCTGAGGGTCAGCAGGGGCGCGATAGAGGTACTACTGGTCGCTAAGCCGGACGGAACGCCGGTCGCGCACGCCAACTCGATCTCGCTCAGCCCCGACTACCTCGCCGCAGCGATATCAGCGGTGTCGGGGGTGATCAGGTCGGTGCTGGAGATGCTCGAGCTCGGGGACTACAAGAGGATCTACGTCGAGCTGACCGACCGGAGGTACGTCTTCGCGATGCCCTACAGGGGGGACGTGGTCGTCGCGATAACGAAGTCGAACCCGAACCTCGGCTTCATCAACATGCTGCTCTCGGTGTACTTCAAGGAATGAGGTCATGAGGAGCGTCAAGGTCCTCGTCGTGGGACCTTTCAACGCGGGGAAGACCACCTTCATCAAGACTTTGGCTGGGATAAGCATGACGACGGACGTCGAGGTGACCTCTCCAGAGGAGAGGAGGAAGAAGGAGAAGACGACCGTGGGGATGGACTTCGGGATGGTCGACATAGGGGACGGCTACGTGGTGAGGATCTTCGGGAGCCCCGGACAGCCCAGGTTCTCCTTCATGTGGAGGGTTCTCTCGGTCGGGGCGAACGGGGTCATCTTCATGGTTGACTCGAGCGACTCGGAGTCGATCGCTTCAGCGGTCGAGGAGTTCAAGAGGGCCCGGTCCCAGTTCGCGAGGCTGCCGATAGTCGTCGCGGCGAACAAACAGGACCTGCCTCACGCCCTTAGGCCCGAGGACGTGAGGTTCGTGCTCGGAGTGCCTCCCTCGATACCCGTGCTTCCGTGCGTCGCGATAGACAAGAACACGGCCTGGCTCGTCCTCGGCACGCTGCTCGAGATGGTGATCGGCAGAACGGGCGGCTAACCTCACATCCTCGCCCATGATATCGAGAGGTACCTCACGTGTCCCCGCTCCCGGTCGACGGTCGCGATCAGGAAGTTCTTCTTCACCGTCGTCGAGAGCCTCCCGGCCCTGACGATGTCCGTCGCCCAGAGCTGCTCGTCCTCGGACCTCACCAGCACGATGAACGGCGCGTGGTCTATGCCCGGCCCGTAAACGTAGACCGCGAAGTCGCTCCCGAACTTGATGCCGGTGCTGACGTAGTATCCCCTTTTCCTCAGGTCCCTGTAGACCGAGTAGAGGTCGTCGTACTTTGAGTAGTTCGCCCTCCCGGCCTCCGCGACCTCCTCGGCGGTCATCCTCCTCCCCTCCCTGTAGACCTCCAGGTACCCCTCCTCGATCAGGTACCGGGCTTCTATCAGGTCGAGCACGAGGGGCTCGTCGAAGTCCGCGCCCTTGGGCTTGGGCACACCGAGCGGCTTGCCGAAGTACCCGAGAGAGTAGACGGCCCTCGCCTGAGCCCTGTCGAAGACCACGACGCTGCCCTCGACGTAGTCGCCTCTGAAGGGAGGCCTCGCCTCCGCGGCCATCCCCGCTACCTGTAGAGGATGCTGAGGACCTCCGCCGCCTCCTCCGAGATGTCCGAGACCGACTCGAGGAGGTCCACGATCTCCCTCAGCAGCAGCGTGTGCGCGGTCAGCTGGCCCCTCCTCAGGATCTCGATCCCCGTCTTCCTGTAGAGGTCGTCGATCCTCTTCTCGTGCGCCATGACCTCCTTGAGCCTCTGGTAGCCCTGCGTCGAGTCCATCTCGAGGGCGGTGATCGCCCTGTTCAGCGACTCGAGGCAGACCCCAACCTCCTCGAGGAGGTCGACGACCATCCTGAGGGCCTCGTCGTCGGGCTTCCCGAGCTCCACGAGGCTCAGGGTCCTGTAAGCGACTCCCTCGAGCCTGTCTGGGACCTTGTCCAGGCAGCCGAGCAGCCTGATGAAGTCACCCCTCTCGGCCAGCAGGGCCCCCGCCTCGAGGATCTTCTCCTCGGCCTCCGTCCTCAGGGCCTTGCACTCCTCGTCGAGCTTGAGGATCTCGTTGAACTTCTGCTGGAGGAAGGCCTTATCTGCGCTCCCCTCGACGAGCCCCTCCACCATCGCCCCCAAAGCCCTCAGGATCTGGATCGACTTCCTGGTGTGGTCCTTGGAGGCCATCAGGACGACCCTTCTGACGTCCTCGAGCTTCTGGCGTCCTATGAAAGCCACGCAATTACCCCCCATCGAGCGCTAATAACCCTTCACCCCGGCGGGAGACGCGCGCCGCCCCCGGTAACCTCTATCAGAGGGCGGTCACCACTCGGGCCGCTATGGGCGTTCCGGGCTACGTGGGCTCCATGAGGGGCAGGTCCTTCCTGAACACGAACGACTTCACGAAAGAGGAGATCGATGAGGTACTGAGGGCCGCGAGGGACCTCAGGGAGAAGTTCAGGTCCCGGGTTCCGACGCCCTACCTGCCTGGGAGGACGCTATTCATGCTCTTCTACAACAGGAGCTTAAGGACCAGGAACTCCTTCGAGGCGGGCATATTTCAGCTCGGGGGCCACGCGCACTTCCTCAGCCCGCAGGACGTCTACACCCCGACCCTCCCCGAGGACATGGTGCCCTATCAGACCGAGTCGATCGCCGATGTCGCGAGGGTGCTGAGCAGGTACGGCGACGCGATCGCGATCAGGATCTACGGCGACGCCGCGAAGTGGCACATCGGGAGGGGCCACAGGGTCGTTAGGGAGTTCGCGAGGTGGAGCTCGATACCGGTGCTGAACATGGAGGACGACCTCTATCACCCGTTCCAGGCCCTCGCGGACATCATGGCCATCACCGACGTCGCCCCGAACCCGAGGGGGAAGAAGTTCGTCGTCTCCTACGCATACTCGGGCGGACTGAAGCCGCTCGCAGTCCCACAGAGCTGCGTGCTGATAGGGACGATGTTCGGAATGGACGTGGTCCTCGCCCACCCGAAGGGCTTCGAGCTGGAGGATGGAGTGATCAAGGTCTGCAGGGAGAACGCCGACAGGTACGGCGGGAGCTTCACGGTCGTCCACGACATGAAGGAGGCCTTCGAGGGCGCTGACTTCGTCTACCCGAAGGCCTGGTCGCCGAGGGGCTTCTTCCCGCCCTACAACGGCAGGGTCGACAAGGAGGGCGCGGTGGAGTACCAGAACAGGTTCAAGGACTGGATCTGCACCCAGGAGCTGATGGACCTGACGAGGAGGGGGAGGTACATGCACTGCGGCCCCGCCGACAGGGGCCAAGAGGTCACGGACGACGTGATCGACAAGCCGGAGTACTCGCTCTACTTCGAGCAGGCCGAGAACAGGCTGCACGTCCAGAAGGCGGTGATGTGCATGGTGATGGGCTAACCCGCGCCCCGGGCTCCCAGCATCATGACGCCCACCCGCTCCAGGCTCGCCGAACCTCTCTCCAGTATTCCGACCATCTCGCCCTTGTACATCACGCCTATCCTGTCGCTCATCGCGAGTAGCTCCTCGAGGTCGTCGGAGAGGAGGACGATCGCGACGCCCTTGGACTTCAGGTCGAGGAGGAGCCTCCTGACGAAGTCCGTCGCACCGACGTCGAGGCCCTTCGTCGGATAAGCCGCGAGGACGAGCTGCGGCAGCTCGCCGGCGGGACACGCGAAGAGCTCCCTCGCGATCACCAACCTCTGGAGGTTGCCGCCGGAGAGCGTCTGGGCCTTCGCGGTCGGGGACCTCGTCACGATCGAGAGGCTCCTTATCAGCTCCTCGGCCCTCCTCCTCATCAGGTCCCTGTTCAGCACTCCGGTCCTCGAGTAGGGAGGCCTCCTGTAGCACTTCAGCAGGAGGTTCTCGGCGACCTCCAGGCCCAGACCGACGCCCTTCTGGGGCTCCGGGACGATCATCGAGACGCCCTCGAGGACCAGGTCGTACGTGTGCCTGTTCGTCGCGTCCTTCCCCGCGAGGAGCACCCTCCCCTTCGAGACCCTCCTGAGGCCGTAGATCGCCTCGAGGAGCTCGTCCTGGCCGTTCCCCGCAACTCCCGCGATCCCGAAGATCTCGCCCCTCCTGACGCTGAACGAGACCCCCTTCACCGCTAGGTGGCCCCTGTCGTCCCTCACGTGGAGGTCCTCCACCACCAGGACCTGCTCCTGCGAGGGCTGGGACGCGTGCGGGTAGGAGAGTCCCACCTCCCTCCCTATCATCAGGGAGACGAGCTCGCCCATGGAGACCTCGCAGGTCCTCCTGACCGCGACGACCTTCCCCTTCCTCATCACCGTGACCCTGTCGCTCACCCTCATCACCTCCTCGAGCTTGTGCGTCACTAGCACGACGCCCATCCCCGAGTTCGCCATCGCCCTGACGCTCTCGAAGAACTGGGCTGTCTCCTGCGGCGTGAGGATCGACGTCGGCTCGTCGAGTATCAGGACCTTCGCCCTCCTCACGAGCATCTTGAGGATCTCGACCTGCTGCTTCTGGGAGGCCGTGAGCTGCCAGACGTAGTCGTCGGGGCTGACGTTCCAACCGTACCTCGCGACCAGCTCCGATAGCATCGACCTCAGCCTGCCGTAGTCCAGCACGATCCCGGCCTCCTTCAGCCCCAGGACGACGTTCTCGAGGACCGTGTGCTTGGGGATCAGCTTGAACTGCTGGTGGACCATCCCGAGTCCGTGCCTTATCGCGTCCTTGGGCGACCTCACGTTGACCCTCTTGCCCTCGATCAGGATCTCGCCCGAGTCCTTTCCGTAGAGACCGTAGAGTATGTTCATCAGCGTCGTCTTGCCAGCGCCGTTCTCGCCCAGCAGCGCGTGGACCTCCCCCGCGTAAAGGGTGAAGTCGACACCGTCGTTGGCTACGACCCCTCCCGGGAACCTCTTCGTTATCCCCCTCATCTCGACCAGAGGGACCTGCTGGGGGGCCGTCAACTCGTTATAGTGAGAGCCGATCAACAATAAAAGAGTGATGTATGGTGCCCTGCCGTCTTGACGCCCAGCCGTCAAACGACGACCGCGGTCTCCGTCCTCTCGACCCCCTCGACGGCGTGGACGCGCTCGACGATCAGGGACCCGAGCGCCTGCAGGTCGGCCGCCTCGACGAAGGCTATCACGTCGTACCTCCCCGTGACGCTGCAGACCGCGCGGCATCCTTGGACCTTCGTGAGCTCCTGGGCGACCCTCTTCGCGTAACCGGGCCTGGTCCGTATGAGGACGTACGCTTGGACGGGCATCTCACCGCACCAACCCCCTCGGTCTGGATAAGCCTTACGCGGTCAGTAAGTCAGCCTCCCGAGGAGGGTCAGCCTCGCGGCCTCGCCGGAAGCCATGTGGGCGCCGGGCGGGACGACGAGGAATCCGTTCGCCTTGGACGCGGTGTAGAGGTTGTTGACGCCCTTCGGGAGAACTTTCGCCCCGACCCCGTCTCCTGAGGGCCCGATGGAGACGAAGTAGACGCTGCTGACCCCCGGCCTTCCGGGCGCGTCGCCGTCCAGCCTGGCCGTGAGCTCAGGCGGAGGCGTCCTGAGGCCGATAAGGGACCTCAGGTATGGCACCCCGATCAGGTGGAGGCCGGCGATCGCGGCGGTGAGAGAGGCGGGGAGTATCAGCCAGCACTTCTCCCCCAGCATCACCAGACCAGTAGGCTTGCCGGGGTGGAGCCTCACGCCGTGGAAGAGGACCTCCGCGCCCTCCATGCCCGAGTAGGCCCTCTGGACGACGTCGTTGCTGCCGCTGGAGGCCCTTCCGACGGTGACGACTAGGTCGTTTCTGCCCGCAGCCTCCTCCACCGCGCCCGCCACCTCCTCGACTCCGTCCCCGACCGCCTCGATCGAGGTGATCCCGCAGCCCATCTGCGAGAGGTACGAAGCGACGACGTGGGCGTAGTCGTTCGGGATGGCCCTCCCCGAGTCGCCGAGGAGCTCGCCGCCGATCGAGATCACCGCGCACCTCGGCCTCCTGTACACCGAGACCCTCCTCACCCCGAGCTCCGAGAGGACGGCGACGTGCGGAGGCCTGATGACATCGCCGCGCTCGACGACCGGATCGCCGGCCCCGAAGAACGAGCCCCTCCTCTCGACGTTCTCCCACCTCTCGGCCGTTCCCCTGAAGTACAGCGTCTGGCCCTCGAGCCTCGCGTGTTCCGCCCTGATCACGACGTCGGAGCCCGGAGGGGTCGGCTGCCCGGTGAAGACGCTCACCGCCCAAGGCCCGTCAACGGGAGCCTCCGAGAGCCTGAGCCTGACGGCACCGTCACCCTCCCTCCTCTCCAAGAAGTCGAACTTGGTCGCGAAACCGTCAAGGGCCGCCCTGTCGACCCCCGGGACGTCTGTGCTCGAGAACACCGGCTCCGCGACTATACGGCCCACCGCCTCCTCTATCGGCAGCTCGACCCGATCCAGGGTCTTCCGGGACCCCGCGGCCTCCGCGGCCCTTCTGGCCTCTTCGAGGGTCACGAGCCTCAGTGACTTCAACGCGGCCTCACCGGCTGCCCCCGCGGACCGCCCTCAGGACCTCCGACAGGAGCTCCCCGAACTCGTCGGGCAGGACGTACCTCGCCGCAGGGTTGGACGCGAAGGAGACCGGGATGTCGCTGGGCCCCGCCTCCTCGCCCTCCCTGCTGAGCACCCTAATCCTGACGACGCCCTCGGAGTCCTGGGGCATCACCGACTGGAACCCCTCGACGACGACGAAGTCGACGTCGCCGGCGAGCCCCTTCAGGTCCTCAATCCCCCTGATAGACAGGGACCTATGGATCACCGCTGTCTCCCTCGGCGAGGAGACGATGACGGGGTCGGCGCCGGACTGGTAGAGCCTCCAGCTGTCGGACCCCTCCCTTTCAATCGTGAAGTCGGCGTGGTGGACGTGCTTCACGGCCGCGACCCTGTACCCCATGGACCTGAGCGCCGAGACGATCATCGAGGCGAGCCTCGTCTTACCGGCCATCTTGAACCCGAAGACCGCTATGACCCACACCGAATCCCCACTGCTCCCGGACCGTGAAAAGCTTAACTCGCCCTTACCGGTATCCATCTTATTACTCGCGGCGAGGGACTTAACGCGTGGGCTCGATACCCCGTCTCGGGCTTTACCTCCAGGACATGCACGTCAGGGACATGATGAGGTACGCGCAGGTCGCGGAGGAGCACGGGTTCGAGTCAGTCTGGATCGCGGAGTCCAGGCTCTCGAGGGACGCGATCGTCCCGATGACCGCGATAGCCGCCGTTACTAGGAGGATCAAGGTGGGAGCGGGCGTCATCAACACGTGGACCAGGAACGCGGCCCTGATCGCGCAGACCTTCGCGACGCTGGACGAGCTCGCCGACGACAGGATACTGCTGGGGCTCGGGGCGTGGTGGGACCCGCTCGCGTGGAAGGTCGGGATCGAGAGGAAAGAGCCCCTCACGTGTATGAGGGAGTACGTCGAGGCGATCAGGAGGCTCTTCAGGATGGAGGAGGTGACCTACGAGGGCGAGTTCGTGAAGCTCAGGGGCGTCAGGCTCGACGTCCTGCACGGCAAGGGCCCTGTCCCGAGGAACATCCCTATCTACATCGGCGCGACCGGGTTCAAGATGATGGAGCTCTCCGGCGAGATCGCTGACGGCGTCCTCCTCAACTACCTAGTCTCGCCCCTCTACAACGACAGAGCCATCGAGCACATCAAGGCCGGGGCCGCGAAGGCCGGGAGGAGGCTCGAGGAGATCGACAGGCCCCAGCTGATAGCCTGCTCGATCCACGAGGACGGCGACCACGCGATCAGGCTCGCGAAGAAGCACGTGACGATGACCCTCGGCCAGCAGCCCCACATCATGAAGGCGAGCGGCGTGAGCGAGGACCTGATCGAGGAAGTCCAGAGGGCGATGGGAGGTTGGCCTGCGAAGCCGGGCGGGATCGAGAGGGCGATGGAGATCGTGCCGGACGACGTCGTGAGGCTCATCACCGCATCGGGGACGCCTTCGGAGGTTAAGAGGAAGATCGAGGAGTACATGGCCCACGGCTGCACCGCGCCCCTCATCCTGCCGCTGAGCGGGGACGTGGAGTACGCGGTTAGGGCCCTCGCAGCGCTCTGAGGTGTGAAGATGGGGCACGAGAGGAAGCTGGTGAGGGGCGGCGTGGTCGTCACGATGGACGAGGGTCTCGGGGTGATCAGGGAAGGGGCCGTACTGGTTGAGGACGAGAGGATAGCCGCGGTCGGAAAGGTCGAGGAGGTGACGAGGGGGGCGAAGGCCGACGAGGTCATCGACGCGAGGGGCTGCTTCGTGCTTCCCGGGCTGATCTGCGGCCACACCCACCTCTACGGGATCGCGCTGCGGGGCTCGAACCTCAAGGTCGAACCGCCCTCCGACTTCCTCCAGATCCTCCAGAGGGTCTGGTGGCCGCTGGACGAGAGGCTCGACAACGAGGCGGCCTACGCGACGGCCCTCGCGGCGTGCATGGAGATGGCCCTCACCGGGACCACCTGCTTCGCCGACACTTACTCGGCGCCCAACGGGATAGAGGGCTCCCTCGACGCGATAGCTAGGGCTGTCGACGAGGTCGGGATCAGGGGCCTGGTCTCCTTCGAGGCCACAGAGAGGAGGAGCGGCGAGGAGGGCCTGAGGGGGCTCAGGGAGAACGAGCGGTTCCTCTCGAGCTCCGCTTCGAGGAGGGCGAAGGGGATGGTTAGCGTCCACGCGTCCTTCACGGTCACCGACGACCTGATCAGGAGGGCCGTCGAGCTCTCGGAGCGGTTCGATTGCCCGATCACGGTCCACGTCTCCGAGGGGCCGAACGACGTCTACCACAACATCGAGAGGTACGGGGTGAGGACCGTCGAGAGGCTCGAGGGGCTCGGGCTGCTCTCGCCGAAGGCCGTCTTGGCCCACTGCGTTCACCTCTCCCCTAAGGAGATCTCGGTCCTCGCGAGGACGGGAACCAACGTGGCTCACAACCCGATGAGCAACATGCTGAACGCGGTCGGGGTCTCACCGGTCCCCGAGATGCTCAGGGAGGGCGTGAACGTCTGCCTCGGCAACGACGGCTACGTCTTCGACGCCTTCGAGAACGCCAGGGCCGCGTTCTTGGTCCACAGGGTCCACAGGAGGGACCCGACCGCGCTCTCCGCGAAGGAGGTCTTAGAGATGGTGACCGTCAGGGCCGCTATGGCTTACGGACTGAGGGACCTCGGGTCCCTGAAGCCCGGGAAGCTCGCGGACCTCATCGTCGTGAGGCCGACGGTAATGGCCGCGCCGCTGACCGGAGACCCGTACTCCTACGTCGTCAACGGCGTGAGGGGCTCTGACGTAAGGCTCGTGATGGTCGGGGGCGAGGTCGTCGCAAGGGACGGGAGGCTTCTGAGGGTCGACCAGAGGGAGGCGGAGGAGAAGGTCCTCAGGTCGGTCGAGAGGCTCTGGGAGAGGCTCGGCGGGGGGCCGCACAGGGCCGTGGAGCCGCTGCGCGGAGGTGCATGAGCTTGTCCTTCGTCAGCGAGCTGGTCTGCTCCAAGTGCGGGAGGAGCTACCTGCCGGCCGAGAGGCCGGTCCTCTGCGGCTCGAGGGACCTGGGGAGGCTCGACGTCGTCTACGACTACGAGGAGCTGAAGGAGTTCCTGAGACGGGAGACGGTCTCAAAGAGGCCATGGACCGGAGGGGTCTGGAGGTACTGGGAGCTGCTCCCTGCCGCGAGGGAGTTCGGCACGCCCCTCGACGAGGGCCTGACACCGCTCTTCTGCGCCAGGAGGCTCAACGACCACCTCGGCCTGAGGAGGATGAGGCTGAAGGACGAGACCAGGAATCCGACGGGCTCGTTCAAGGACAGGGCGATGGCCGTGGGAGCCGCGAAGGCCGCCGAGTGGGGGGTGGAGACGGTCGTGACCGCGTCCAGCGGGAACGCGGCATCCGCGCTCGCCGCCTACGCCGCGAGCTTGGGGCTGAGGTGCGTCGCGTTCGTCCCCGAGAGCGTCTCGCTGGGGAAGGCCGCGCAGCTGCTCTCCTACGGTGCGAGGCTTTTCAGGGTCAGGGCGGTCGAGGAGGGGAAGGACCCGACGGTCCAGGCGATGCTTATGGCGGTCGACGAGTTCGGCTGGTACCCCTGCCCGAGCTTCGGACCCTTCAACCCCTATCAGGTCGAGGGCCCCAAGACCATCCTCTACGAGGTCGCGGAGCAGCTGGGCTGGAGGTTCCCGGACGCGGTGATCGTCCCGACGGGTTCGGGCTGCCTCCTCGCGGGGATCTGGAAGGGCGTGAGGGACCTCGTCGAGCTCGGGCTCGTGGAGGGCGAGATGCCGAGGCTGATCGCGGTCCAGCCAGAGGGCAACCAACCCCTCGTGAGGGCCGTCAGGAGGGGGCTCTCCTTCAGCGAGGTCGAACCCGAGAGGTCGCCCAAGTCGATCGCCTCCGGGCTCCTGGACCCGTATCCTTGGGACGGCGACGCGGCGTTGGAGGGAATCCGGAGGACCGGAGGGACAGCGGTCGCGGTAAGCGACCAGGAGATCCTTGAGGCCGTGAGGCTGCTCGCCAGTAAGGCTGGCGTCTTCGCGGAGCCCTCGGGCGCGGTCGGTGTCGCGGCCGCGATAAGATTGAGGGACGAAGGCCAACTCGACGAGTCCGACGAAGCGGTCGTGCTGGTCACGGGCTCGGGCCTGAAGGAGGTCGAGAAGCTCGTCCCAACGGTCGGGGAGATACCGCTGATAACGCCGGACGTCAAGCAGCTGAGGCACTACTTGGGCCCCTGAGCCTTGGTCGCCCTGTGGACGTAAACTCCCCTCCCGGGCCTCGAGGTTACCTCTCCGTCCTCCGCGACCACCTCGCCCCTCGAGACCGTCATCACCGGATACCCGGTCACCTCCATCCCCTCGTAGATCGAGAAGTCGAGCCTGCTGTGGAGGACGTCCCTCCCGAGCCTCACCCTCCTCTCCGGATCGATCAGGACGATGTCCGCGTCGGCGCCCACCGCAATCCTCCCCTTCCTCGGATAGAGGCCGTAGGCCCTCGCGGGGTTATAGGAGGTCAGGCGGACGAACTCCTCGAGAGTTATCCTGCCCTTCCTCACGCCCTCCGAGAAGAGTATCGGGACGATCGACTCGGTCCCCTGTACGCCTCCCGGTATCTCCCGGAAGTCCCTCGACCTCAGCTTGATGGCCGACGCGTAGGGAGCGTGGTCGCTCCCCACGACGTCTATCTGGCCCGAGGCGAGCCCTGACCAGAGGGCCTCAGCGTCCTCCTTCGCCCTGAGGGGCGGCGCCATGACGAAGAGTCCGCCGTCGGGCCTCGAGTAGACATCCTTGGACAATACGAGGTAGTGGGGACAGGTCTCGACCAGCATCCTCGCTCCAATCCTCCTCGCGGCCTCCGCGGCCTTGAGCCCCGCCCCCGACGTGAGGTGGACGACCAGGACCTCGGCTCCTGTCACGGACGAGAGGTAGCCCAGCCTGAGGACCGCCTCTGCCTCCGAGACCGCCGGCCTGCTCTCCTCGTACCTCGAGACGTCCGCGTTCGCCTCCTCCGCGAGCCTCTCGGTCTCCCTGAGCACGATCCACTCGTTCTCGCAGTGGCAGAGGACCAGCACTCCGGCTCCCGCGGCCCATCTGAGCGCCCGGAGGAGGGACCCGTCGTCGATCATCAGGCCCCTCCTGCTGTAGGCCGTGAAGACCTTGACCGAGGAGACGCCCCTCCTGCCCACGAGCTCGTTCAGCTCGGCCTCGACCCGCGGACCCCACTCGAGGACGCAGACGTGGAGCCCGAAGTCGATCCTCGACCTCGCGGATGCGGCCGCAAGCCTCTCCTCGAAGGCCCCGACGACCGAGCCTCCTCTCTCCGGCGTCACGAAGTCGATGAAGGTCGTGACACCGCCGCACGAGGCCGCCGCGCTCCCGGAGTCGAAGTCGTCGGCCGTCGCGATCCCTCCTCCGTACTGCATCTCAAAGTGCACGTGCCCGTCTATCGCACCCGGGACGACTAACTTCCCGGAAGCGTCGATCACTTTCTCGGCCCGGGCCTCGACGGACTTCGCGATGACCGCGATTTTCCCGCCCTCCACACCGACGTCGCACTCGAAGGTCCCGAACGGGTCTGCTACCCTGCAGTCCCTCAGGAGTAGGTCCAGCTCCAAATTGCGCACCGCCGCAGGTTCACGCGGGGACGACGGCCGCTACCGGGTCCACGAACCTCTGCGCGTTGACGTCGAAGAGCCCCTTGTCGGTGACGCGGGCCTCGGGGATGACGGACAGCGTGAGGAGCGAGACGATCGGCATGTAGGGGTGGTCGATGGCTCCGAGCCTCTCCAGCGCCTTCCTGAACCCCTTCATCTTCTCAGCCATGACCCGCACCGGCTCCTCTGACATCAGCCCCGCGATGGGGAGCTCTATCCTCGATAGGACCTCGCCGTTGAGGACCGCGACCAGTCCCCCCTCGGACTTGACGACCTCGGTCGCCGCGAGGTGCATGTCCCTCGGGTCGGTCCCTATGACCGCGAGGTTGTGGGAGTCGTGGGCGACGGTCGTCGCGATCGCGCCCCTCTCCATGAAGCCCTTCACGAACCCGTAGCCCCTCTTCCCGGTGCGCCTGTGCCTTTCCACGACGACCATCAGCGCCACGTCTCCGAGCATCGCCCTGCCTCCCCTCACCTCGACCTCCGCCGTCGACCTCTTCGTCACGATCATCTCGAGGAACGCCCTCGAGACGTCCCCGACCGAGGGGTCGGGCCTCCTGAACTCGATCACGTTCAGGACCAGCCTGCCGTCGCTCACCGGCGGCCTGAACTCGAAGTCCTCGGGCCTCAGTTCCCCCACCTTGACGGTCCCGAGGGCCCTCCTGTCGAACTTCCTCTCGGGGAGGTCCACGACGAGCCTCCCGTCCCTCGCGACGACCCTGCCCCCGAAGAGCACCATCCTCGCGTCGACCCTCCTCAGGCTCCCGAGGACGACCAAGTCGGCGACCTTGCCCGGCGAGACCGCTCCCAGCTCGAACATCCTCATGTGGGTCGCGGGCCTCAGCGTGACGCTCCGCACCGCCTCGACCTCGTCCATGCCGGCTTCGATCATCGACCTCACAACGAAGTCCAGATGGCCCCTCTCCGCGAGCGTGTCAGGCATCACGTCGTCCGTCACCAGGATCACCCGGTCCCAGGGGCTCGGAAGCGAACCGATCGCCCTCACGAACCTCGACGGGTCAAGGATGTAGGGTCCCCTGAGCTTGACGTACATCCCCCTCCTGAGCTTCTCGACCGCGGACTCGACGGTGAAGTTCTCGTGGTCCGCCTCGGGGCCCGTCGCGACGTACGCGTTCAGCCTCGCGCCCGAAAGGAGGACGCAGTGGCCGTCTATCACGCACCTCCTCCTCCAGCCTATCTCGAGGATCCGCATGAACTTCTCGCGGCCCGCGAGGACCGACTCGAAGTCCATCACCTCGCCCAGCCCGACTATCCCCTCCCAGTCGAGGGCCCTCTCGACGTCCTCCGGGGTGATTTCGGCCCCGGCCGTGACCGCGTCGGACTCGGGGACGCAGGTCGGCACGAAGTACGTGATCCTCATGGGCAGGCCCCTCGAGTTCTCGAGCATCATCCTGACGCCCTCGATCCCGAGGACGTTCGCGATCTCGTGAGGATCCGCGCAGACCGTCGTCGTCCCGTGCGGGAGGACGGCCTCCGCGAACCTGGCGGGGGTGACCATGCTGCTCTCGATGTGAAGGTGGGTGTCGATGAAGCCCGGCACGATCACGCCCTCGACGTTCAGCACGGTCTCCGCGCTCGGCGCGTCCCTCCCCACGTAGACGACCCTGTCGCCGTAAATCCCGACGTCGGCCTCCTCCACCTCGCCCGAGTAGACGTTGAGGACCTGTGCACCCTTCAGGAGGAGCGTGAGCCTCCGCTTGCCCTGCGCGGCCTCCACCAGCCCCCTGATGTACTGCGCATCCATGCCAATAGGGCGTCGCCGGTGTTAATTTATTTGAGGGGCGATGGCATCGGATATGCGGCCAGGACAAACCGATATCTCTCGGGGCACGCGGCGAAGGGGAGCATGGAGCAGGTCCAAGGGAGGCTCCCCCCGGGCCAGAGGTACGTCAGGGACTTCATCGTCTATGCGGCGCTCGGCATACCGAGGGTAGACCTGAACAGCTACAGGCTCTCTGTGACCGGGCTCGTCGAGAGGCCGCTCTCCTTCACCTACGAAGAGCTGCTCAGGATGCCGATGAGGAGGTACGTCAGGGACGCCCACTGCGTAACCAAGTGGTCGGTGAAGGACGTCGAGTGGGAGGGAATACAGATCAGGCACCTCGCGGAGCTCGCGGGCGTCAAGCCCGATGCCAGGTGGGTGATGTTCAGGTGCCTCGACGGTTACTCCGCGCCCGTGCCGATAGAGGACGCGCTCGACGAGGACGCGATCGTGGCCCTTAGGATCGACGGGAGGCCCATCCCCCTCGAGAACGGGTTCCCCGCGAGGCCCTTCATCCCCCACCTCTACCTCTGGAAGAGCGCGAAGTGGCTGAACGAGATCGAGTTCATCGAGGAGTACGAGGACGGGTTCTGGGAGAGGCCGGAGAACGGGGGCTACCACGAGCGGGGCAACGTCTGGGCCGAGGAGAGGTTCAAGGACGCGGGAGGCTTCCACTCTAGGAGGAGGCCGATCAGGCCGAAGGGGTTCTAAGACCCGGGGTCAAGTCACCTTCAGGAGGGCAGGAACCTCGACCTCAGTCTGCCGCTCGCGACGTCTATCGCCACTACGAAGGCCAGGACCACGATCAGTGCCGTCGTGAGGGACCTGTAGTCTAGGACCTGGACGTACGAGAGGATGTAGAAGCCGATGCCTCCGGCACCGACCAGGCCGAGGATCGTCGAGGCCCTCACGTTGTACTCGAACATGAAGATCGCTTGGCTGATGATGTAGTTCGCGGACTCGGGGATCACGACGTACCTCATTAACGCCAGCTTGCCCGCGCCCGAGATCCTGACCGAGTCCAGCACGTCCCTGTCGACGGCGTCGAAGGCCTCGTAGAGGAGCTTCCCCAGATACCCGATGGAGTACATCGCGGTTCCAAGGACGCCCGCTAGCGGCCCGAACCCGACCGTTATGACGAAGAGGAGCGCCCAGAGGATCGCGGGTATCGTCCTGATCACCGAGAGAACGAACCTGAAGACGCCGGTGACCGGCGGTGAGAAGAGGGACCTGCTGCTCAGCGACGCCAGCGGCACAGAGACCATGACCGCGAGGGCCGTCCCTGCGAGCGCAATCAGGACGGTCTCGAGCATGCTGACCAAGAGGACCGGGAGGGGCTCCGGGTCGGGAGGGAACGCGTTCGCGAGGAAGAGGCCGAGGTTCGGGAGCTTGGAGATCGTCCTAGGGCTGAAGGCCCCGAAGTGCCAGAGCAGGACCAGCGTGACCCCCAAGAGGATCAGCAGGTCCGTGTTGGGGCCCGTCCGCCAACCGGTCCTCAAAACACGCTCAGGACCTCCTCGACGGACGCGCTCGAGGCGTCCCTATGAAGGACGATCCGGCCGTCCCTGATCACCGCGACCTTGTCGCCGAACTTCGGGACGAGGTGCACGTCGTGCGTGGTGATCGCGAACCCGATCCCTTCCTTCCTAAGGTCCCTGGTCAGCTCCAGCACCTCCAGCGCCGTCAGGGGGTCGAGCTGGGAGACGAACTCGTCGGCGAGGACGATCCTCGCGCCCTGCACCAGCGCCCTCGCGATCGCGACCCTCTGCTTCTGCCCGCCGCTCAGCTCCTTCGCCTTGACGTGGACGTGATCCCCTAGGCCCAACAGCTCGCAGACCTCCCTCGCCCGTGAGACCGTTTCCTCGGGGAACGACCCGACGACCTGCGAGAAGAACGAGAGCCTGCCGAGGGCCCCGAGGAGCGCGTTCTCGAGGACCGTGATGTTCTCGACGATCCCGATCGCCTGCGGGACGTAGGCCACCGCCCGGCTCCCCTTCCCGTCGGCCTGGAGGCCCTCGTACACGACCGAACCGGACTGGGGCCTCAGGAGCCCTGCCGCGAGCTTGAGGAGCGTGGTCTTCCCGACGCCGCTCCTCCCCAGAACCATCAGGACCTCTCCCGACTCGATGTCGAGGCTCACGGAGCTGAGGACCGGTCTCCCGCGCCTGTAGGCGAAGCTCACGTCCCGCAGCGATATCCTCAACGGGGGTCCCTCAGGCGTCGTACCCGAGCCCCGTCAGCTCGATAAACCTTTGCAGGGATGCGAGGTGATCCGCCGAGCCCTTCCTCTCCCACCCGACGAAGAGCCCGGAGACCAGCCTCCTCATGAGGTCCCTGTGCTCCTCCCTACCGAGCTCCTCGAAGGCCGAGACTAAGAGCTCCCTAGTCCGCGGGTCCAGCCTCCTCGAGACGACAAGCGTGTGGGACGGCAGCGGTCCCTGCTGCTCGATCACCTTGGTCGTCGCCATTACCTTCTGGTAGAGGTCGTAGGCGACGTCGCCCGCAGTCACGGTGACGTCCACGTTCCCCGCCATAAGGGCCTCGTAGCACTGCTGGTAACCGCCGCCGAAGTAGACCTCGGAGAAGAACTCCTTCGGGTCAACAGGCTTGTCGTCCCTCCGCGTGAGGAGACCGAGCTCGACCATCCTCGCCAGCGGAGCTAGGTAACCCGAGGATGAGATGGGGCTAGGGAAGCAGACCCTCTCCCCCCTGAGGTCCCCGAGCCCGGCGTAAGGCGAGTCCTGCCTAACGATCCAGTAGGAGAAGTAGAACGTGCCCTCGACCCTCCTGCCGTCGATCGCCACCGTCCTCACCTCCGCGAGGTAGACCTCCGCGTCCGCGACCCTCACCGCGATCGCAGAGGGCCAGGAACCCATCATAGCCGCGTGGACGTTGCCGTACCTCAGCCCCTCGATCACCGCCGAGTAGCTGGTCGGGACGTAGACCTCGACCGGTCTGCCGAGCTTTCCTGCCAGGTACTCCTTCAGCTGCTGCGCCCTCTCGAGAATTGCGGCAGGGTTCTGGGTCGGCTGGATCGCGATCACGATCGGCTCCTCTCTTGTCTGCGTGTCCCAGAGAGTCCAGAATGCGACGAACGCGAGCGCACCTATCGCGAGGATCCCGAAGAGGTGCCAGCGTTTCACGCCTGCTCGATTATAACGTCGTTATAATTAACCTTTCACGAAGACAATTCATCGTTTGGAGGAGGGGATCCGGAATTCCTGCAGATCCCCAAAACTCCGTCGCGTTAGGCTGGAATTCACGACGTTAAATCAACGCCCTCAAACTTCGTCGCGCCCCGATCCGAGGATGACCTCGAGCATCGCGACGTGCTTCCGCTCGTCGTGGTCGATCGAGATGAGCAGGGCCGCGAGCGCCGGGTTGCCCACAGTCCTGGCGAGCTCAGAGAGATCCTTCTCCTCGGCCTCCGACTCGTACTTCATCAGCTCCTCCAGCAGAACCAGGTCCGACTTCAGGGACTCATCGTCGGCCCCCACGCCCCTAGAGACGAGCGTGAGGATCTCGGCGTGCCTTAGGCTGTCGACGGCTATCTGCCTCAGGACCTGCTGGACTGCTACGTTCCTCACCCTGTTCATCACCTCGAGCACCCTCCTCGCGACCGCCTCCTCGAACCTGATCCTCTCCGCGATGGAGCTCAGCGCCTCCTCGCTCAGGCCTCCGGCGCCTCCGGCAGCGCGTCCGCCAGCGATGACCGAGTAGAGCCTGTTCGCGAGCTCGGACACCTCCCTCGAGGCGTCGACGGCCACGCCTAACCTGTGCCTCCTCGCCATCGACTCCGCCGCCTCCGATATCATCCTACGGGCCTCCTCGTCCGACCCGATGACCTCGAGCCAGAGGGCGCCCCTCTTCCCGCTGAGGTAGTGGGTGACCGTCGCGGGCCTGACTCCGAGGACCGAGGCGACCTGCACTTTACGGAGCCCGTACCTCTCGAGCAGCTCTTTGCAGAGGGCCGCCCTCACCGACGGCAGAAGGTCCTCGGGCCGCTCCGGGAGCCTCACGCTCCGCACGGCTCGATCCGTCGGCCCCGAGATAAAACTGAATCTCAGGAGGCAGCGGATCCACCATTCCCCATTTAGACGAACGGGCGGGATGGACCGGTTGAGACGGCCGATGGACTGAGCTACGTTTCAGCTGTCGATGCCCAAGTTCGCCCTAAGGGACTTGAGCCTGGAGAACTGGAGCCTGACCTCCTCCGCGAACGGGGCCCTCCCCTCACTGAGGCCGTGCTCGGACCTCAGCTCGCGCTTCAGCTCGACCATCTCCTCCGCGACCCTCCACAGCTCCTCCTCGGAGATGCCGGGCTCGAGGGCTCGCCTCGCCAGCCTCCCGAACCTCTCGGCGCGGCTCAAGGCAGGAACCTCTCAGGCGTTCTCGGGAAGAGCGTGACCTCCCTGATGTTGGACGCCCCGACGACGGCCATCGTCAGCCTCTCGATCCCGATGTTGAAGCCTCCGTGGGGAGGAGCGCCGTACCTGAAGAACTCGGTGAACCACTTTACGCTCTCAGGGTTCATCCCCTTGAGCCTCACCTGCTCCGTGATCTTCTCGTACCTGTGCTCCCTCTGCCCGCCGGAGCTCATCTCGAGCCCCCTGTAGACCAGGTCGATGCTCCTCGCCCAGGTCGGGTCCTCGTCGACCCTCATGACGTAGAAGGGCTTCACCGCGAACGGGAACCTGTTGATGAAGAGGGCCTCCGAATTGTGCTTCTCGAGGACGTACTGGCTGAGGAGCCTCTCGGACTCCCTGTCGAGGTCCTCGCCGTACCTGACCTCCTTGCCCATCGAGCTGAGGATCTCGTAGATCTCCGGGAACCTGAGCTCCGGGAGCGGCGTCCTCGGGACCTCCAACTCGACGCCGAGCGCCTCGAGCTCCCTCGTCCTCTCCTCGAGGACCCTCTTCAGCCCCGCGACGAAGAGTTCCTCCTCGACCCTCATGACATCGAGCTCGTCAGAGATGTAGGACAGCTCGACGGCGCAGCCCCTGTGCTCGCAGAGGTGCCTGGGCGTGTGGCTGGGCTCGGCCCTCCAGCTGGGACCGACTTCGTAGATCCTCTCGAAGCCCGCGACCATCAGGAGCTGCCTGTGGAGCTGCGGGTCCTGCCTGAGGAACGCCTTTCTCCCGAAGTAGTCGATCTCGAACATGTCCGCACCGCTCTCCGAGGGAGCGCCGATGATGCAGGGTGTGAAGACCTGGACGAACCCGTGGGACTCGAGCCACTCGGTCATCCCCTTGACCAAGGACTGCTGGATCCTGAAGACCGCGAGGCTTTTCGGGTTCCTGAGGTCGACGGGCCTCCAGTCGAGCCTCGTGTCGAGCTGGGTCGCAACGGCCCCCGTCACGTCTATCGGAAGCCTCTCCGCCCTCGAGAGGACCTCGATCTCCTTCGGGATCAGCTCCATCCCGACCTTCGCCTCCCTCCGCTCCGGGACGACGCCGACGACCGAGACCACGTCGTGGGTGTTCAGGGACCTCGCGACCTTCAGGAGGTCCTCGGGCGCCTCCGCTTTCCTCAGGGTGAGCTGGGCGATCCCGCTCCTATCCCTCACCCAGACGAAGACCAGCCTCCCGACCTCCTTCACGTTCTCGACGAACCCCGCGATCTTGACGATTTTCCCGGGCTCCTCGGGGATCTCGGCGATCTCGTGCGTCCTCTTCACACCATTCCCCCGTCCTCGGGGAGTTAAAAGCCTGGGCACCGCTTCCGACGAATTTTATTAGATCGGAGTGGTGCGGCTCCGCGGTATGCCCGTCAAGACGCTCAGGTTCGACGTGGAGGGAGGAAAGGCTACTGCAGGTCCTCCGATAGGCCCCTCGCTGACCCCGCTCGGGCTGAACGTCCTCGCGGTCGTCGAGAAAATCAACGAGCTGACCGCGGAGTTCAGGGGGATGAGGGTCCCCGTGAAGGTGATGGTCAACACCGAGACGAAGGAGTTCGAGGTCGAGGTCGGAATACCGACGGTCACCGCGCTCATAGCGAAGGAGGCCCAAGTCGAGAAGGGCTCCGGCGAGCCGGGGAGGAAGGCGGTGGCCAACCTCACGATGGACCAAGTGGTCAGGATCGCGAGGATGAAGGCGCCCCACATGAGGGTCAACTCGCTGAAGGCGGCGGTCAAGACCGTGCTCGGCGTCTGCGTGAGCATGGGCGTGAACGTCGAGGGCAAGAGCCCGAAGGAGGTCCTCAGGGAGGTCGAGGAGGGAGCCTACGCCGACCTCCTCGAACGGACGGCTACTGCCTGACCGGGAGCCTGACGGGCTCGCCCATCGAGAGCTTCAGGTGGACCGACTGGACGTTCGCCCACCTCTTCGGTAGCCTCTCGACGACCCTGTTCAGGACCGCCTGCGCGTTCTCGAGGAGGTGCTCAACTGGCATGTCCTCCGACCCGATCACACAGTTCGCCTGCGGGTTCTTCCTCACCCTGACCGTCACGCTCCGCCTGTACCTCGCCGCCATCGCGTCGATGTCTGTCCCCGCGGGCACCGGCACCGGCGCCTTCCCCACGAAGCCCAGCGCCGACCCCAGGGCCCTCGCGGTCAGGGAGATCAGGGCCGTGTCGACCAAGAAGTAGTCGTACTCCCTCGCGAGCCTCTTCGCGGCCTTCTTGTTGCCCACCAGCAGCTCGATCTCCTCCCGCTCGAAGACCCTGTCGACGTTCGATGACTTCCTGGCCTCGACCGCCAACGCACCGCCCGCGATGACCGCGACCCTCCTCGGCCTGGACCCGAGGCCCCTCGGCAGCTCGACCGTCTCGGTGAACCTGTTCTCCGGCTTCTTCAGATCCATGTCCCTGAAGTTCACCTGCAGCTCCACCGACTGGACGAACTTCCTCTTCTTCGCGCCGCCCATCGCTTTCCTGAGGCCCTCGGATATCTCCTGCGCCGCCAGCATGCTCCTCTTCCGAGCGTCGACCTAAGAGAAATACGTACCGCGACTTGGCGGCGGGGCTGTTCCGATCTCCCGAAAATGTTAAGAGCTGAACCGGAATGTGAGTTTGTGGCGGCCGTAGTCTAGCCTGGTAGGACGCGGGCCTGCCACGCCCGAGGTCCCGGGTTCAAATCCCGGCGGCCGCAGGGGCCGGATCTCCCGGCTTTTGCGAACGTTCAAGAGTCTCCGTAGTCGATCCTATGCCTGCGCCATCCAGACCTGAGGGCGCGGGGACCTTTCCCTTGATATCGCGAAAGAGGCGCCTTTTAAACCATTTAAGTTTCAGATGTAGGAGGCATAGCATATACCGAACGCTTATATCTAGGACCCACAAGCATGGTCTGAGGGAAGACACACTAGAGGTGACGGTGGAATGAGCCGTAGTAGCAAGGACTCAGGTCTATTCGTGAGGCTAGAAGTAGAAATCAAGCTGACTATCAACATGAAACGGCCTTCTAACCTCTTAGTGAGGTTCACTCGAGGTAAAATCCGAATGGGTCGTCGTAGAAGAAAACTCTCAATCCTCCCAGTGAGGTTCCGTATATCGAACCTTCTCGAGATATTGCTGACATTGCTACGATTACTGGATTTAATCCGTCCCTTTTTGATGTCCTGCGTCTGACCTTCGCCGCTTGCGACCCAACGAGTTGATCCTTCTTTTTTTGGGATTTCGCGTCGGTGCGCCTCATTTAGCACAATATTCAAAGAAAAATTACAATTTAACTATAATTCTCTTTGCGGATCGGTCTGGCTCATTCGCTCCCCCTTAAGTAGCTGAGGAACTCGTTCAGTTCGAGCCTCCTGCCGTGACTGAACGGGTTCACGAGCGCCATGTCGTCACCGGGCCCCACGAAGTAGAACGTGCCCTCTCGGAGCCTCAGCAGCCCCAGCCCGACGCTCTTCCTCCCGCCGACCTGCAGCCCGAGGGTCTTAATCCAGTCCAGAACGCCCGCGAACAGCCTCGAGTCAGAGGCGCCCGGCTCCAAATTGTCCGCGACGAACCTCAACCTGACCTCAATGCCCGCCCTCAGCCCCTCGACGAAGAAGAGGATGTCCTCCCTCACCGAGCCCGAGGCCCTGTCGATCCCGACGCCGGGCCTGAACTCTACCCCGACCGACCTCGGGTCCAGCGGCGTGTGGTGGAAGATCAGCTTCGACGCGGCGACCTGGCTTCCGAAGAGCCTCCCCACGGGGCAGTTGAGCGCGAGGTAGTCAGCGGCCATCTCCCTGACTCTCCGCTCGAGGGCCTCGCCATTCATCTCGACCTCTTCATAACCGATGTCCTTGAGGATCTGGCGCAGCTCCTCCCTCCCGTGCCTCACGATCCTCGGGCTTCCGCCTCTGAGAGCCTCTTTGAAGTCCTTGAGGTAGTCCTCGTATCGCGAATCATCTAGCCTCAGCGAGTAAGTGTTCTGGGCGTATGCCTCCAGCGCGAGCCTCTCGAGCTGGTCAAGCCTCAGCGAACGCGCCAGCTTCTCCGCCATGCTCCTGAAGCAGCCCTTCCACGTGGATGCGGGGATCAGGAAGGAACCGTCGGGGAGCCTCATCACCTCCAAACGGGAAGACCCCGGCTCGTGGTCGCCGACGTGAACGTGGGACTCCGAGACGAAGACCAGGTCCCCGACGACCTTCGACTTCAGCTCCGAGAGGTGCATTCACTCCCTCGCCTCCATCGGCTCCATCATGTTCACTCCCGTGATCCAGGTCGACTCGCCGTAGAGGACCTTGGTCCCGACGTAGCGGAGGGAGACGAGGGCGCTCCCGATGTCGCCTGAGGCATTATCGATCGAGGCGTAAACGACCGTGCCGGGGTTCTTCGCCTCGAACCTCGGCCTCAGCCTCCCCTTCGCCATGTCCCAGCCCGAGTCGAAAGTGAAGGTTCTCCCGTAAGCCCTCTTAACGGTGATCGTCCCTGAAGCCTGAGATCCCGCCTCCCTCGCCAGCTCGCTCAGGTCGAGCACCCGGGGGTACGTCGACCACTCCGACCCGGCCTGCCCGAAGCCCAGGAGCGGCGAGAACGACAGGAAGACGGCGCTGCCCTTCGACCTCTCCTTGAGCTCTTCCGCCTCCTTCGCGATGTTGACCTCGGTGGCCTCCGTGACCCTGACCCTACCGAACCCCCTCGAGATACCACGCCCGATCAGGAGTAGCATCCCCTTCAGCCGGAGTTCGTCCCTAGAGGAGACCGTGGCCCAGAACTCCAGCGAGTCCGCGAGCGCCTCGTAGGAGTAGAGAGCGCCTTTAATCCCCGAAGCCCTCCTCCTGCTCATGTTCAGCGAGACATATCTCAGCCCCGCGAGACCTGCCTCGACCGGTCTCCCATTTTTCCATACGACTGGTGAAGGGTGGAGCTGCTTGAGCGCCCTATGACCGCACTTCGGCTCAGGGATTCTCACGTCACCCGACTTGACGATCTTCACCGCGTCCGCCTCGAACGTCAGCGTCTCCTTCTTGCCCTCGGCCTCGCACCTCTTGCAGGCGAACATGAAGGGATGAGCGGGTTTGGACTCAAGGCCCTCGACGACAGGATACGCGGGCGAAGCGACGATCTCCGGGTAGAGGGCCTCCCTCTTGAGGCGGTCTTCGTCGATGTGCCCCTCCCTGTAGAGAGATGAGACGATCGCGCCCCGGAGCGTAGAGGCCGGGACGTATCTGGGGACACCAAGGTAACCGAGCCTCGCCCTCCTCGTCGGTAGCGCGACGGGCGACTCGAACCTGAGCCTTACCCTGTAGACCTTCAGGCCCATAACCACTCACTCAGCCCCCCGAAAATCCCCTTCAGGCGCACAGGCACTACGAAGCCCTCAACCTTCTCGATCTTCAGGTCGACAGACGAGGACCTCCCGAACCTGTCCAGCCGAAGCTCCGCCATCGAAAGCAGCAGTAGCTTTAGCTCCCTCTCCGAGAGCTCCCTGAAGGAGACTTCGCCTTTGAAGACGGTCGGCCTGACGGCGCACTCGACGGTGAAGAGGACGTGCTCGCTTACCGTCGAGCTCGCGTCGTCGATCATGACCCTTGTGAGCGTGTGGAGCCTGACCTCGCCGTCCGGAAGGAAGTCGCTGAAGAAGAGCTTCGGGTGATCGACGCCCGGCTCCCCGAAGAGGGCGCAGACGTCGCAGCTCCTCATCGACTTGCTCAGCCCCTCGCCGCAGGACGTGAAGCCGAACGCCCTCGCGACCCTGCTGGCTGCGGAGCGGAGCGCCCCTTTCACGCTCGGGCCGGGGACATATGGAACTCGAACCACGCCGCCCGAAGAGGCGACGGGTTTCGTCGCGAACGGGATGTCAGGGCCTAGGGATCGCGGGTGGGCGTGGCCGAGGGAGAGCAGGCCGATCGGCCTTAGGCAGAAGACGATCTTCTTCATAGCTCCCCGCCTCCCATGAACTTAATCATCAAGTCCACGTCCGCGACCGGTATGCCGATGTCTCCGGACCCTGCCTTCGACCAGAGGTCGATCAGGTCTCTAACCAGCCCGTACCCGCCCCTCTGGTCGCTCATCTTTAACGCGAAGAGCGTGCCGTACAGCTGCCAGTCTCTCCCCGCGCCTAGGGCCTCACCGACTTGGACCGTCCTCCTGATCGCGGCCCTCACTTCCTTCAGCGCGTCCTTAAGCTGCTTCGAGAAGTCGTTCGAGACGCCGTTCGGCTCGTCCCTAGAGGCAATGTAGGACATCCTGAACTCGTCGAGCTGAAGGCCCGAGTGCTTTGATAGGAGCTGGAAGAGTTGACCGAGGCTGATCTCCCCCTGCTGCTCGTCAAGCGCGAGGGGCTGGGCCGTGATCCTCCTCGCCCTCATCGAGTCCTGCCTTTCCTTCGCCGAAGGACCGCTGATGATCCCGGCCTCCACTACGTCGAAGCAGACCGCGCCCGCCTTGATCGTCCTGCCCTTCCTCTTTGCCTCTTGGAGGAGCCTCGAGGCCGCCTCGATCAGCGCCCAGACGTCGTGTTTGGACGGCGCGGCGACCACCCCTACGCTGAGGCTCGCCTTCGCGCCCATCTCCCTGTGGAAGGCGAGGCCCATACTGTTCGCCAGCGGGAGCGCGACCCAGCTGGGGCAGAAGAGGAGGGCGTCGTCGCCACCGACGTACATCAACCCCAAATGCATCAGGGCAACGAACCTCAGCCTCTCCGTGCTATCGTCAATCGCGTCCGCGGCCGCCTCGATAGCCTCCTGAAGCGCCCTCTTCAGGGCCATGTCGACCCTCGCGCTCCTCTCAAGCGCGTCCGAGATGGAGACCGACTCCGCGAAGAACTCGCCCATCAGGTTACCGTCGACCTTGATCAGGCCTATGTTCCTGAGCCGGGGAGGCCGACGCGCGACCTGACCGGACGTTTCTGCGGACCGAAGAAGGCCCAGAGCCTTAAGGTCGTCGACGCTGTGCCCGGCGATGAGCTCGATTATCCCCGGCGAGACGTCCTTCCAGCTGAGGCCTCCGAACGCCTCCGAGACCTTGAACGTCTCCCTCCTGAAAGTGACCTCGGAGTCCCACTTCGTGCCGAAGTGCAGGTCGTTCCCGATCTCGTAGAGATCCTTGCAGACCTGGCAGACCATTTCCCCCGTCTCGAGAGTGGTCACTGAGTTCTCGGTCCTGCAGACCTCACAGAGCGACACTGCATTAAGCTCCACGGGACTGAAGCTGAAGTCCTCTTCGAGCTTCGCCATCGCCACCGCGGACTGAAGCCTAGCGGTCGTCTCCCTGTAGTCGGAGCTGAGCTCAGCACAACCGGCGTAAAGCTTCAGCCTCACGCGCCTGTACCACTTCTTCAGGTCCTCGACGGCCTCCATCAGGTTCGACTTCAGGCCGCGCGGCAGGAGGAGCGTCACGACGCCGCCAGAAGTGTAGAGGAAGGACTCCAGCGGGACCCAGACGCCCGACTTCGACTCCAATAACCTCTGAATGGCGAGGGGGATGTGCGCGGAGACTGCGACGTCAATCACGACGCTCGAGGCCGAGACCGTCCTCAGTTCGCTGCCCCTCGTTATGAAGTCTTGGATGCCTCCGACGTCTATCATGCAGAGCAGCATGTCGTCCCAGAGCTCGTGTCCCACCTCGACCCTGACGCCTCCCCTCGTGAAGTTCTCCACGAAGCTCCTCGAGAGCGACTCGACCGCGCCGCGCCGTTTTTGCTCAAGCTCGATCCAGAACCCCCACGCCGGAGCCCCGGACCCGTACGCGATCCCCGGGTCCAGTCCGAGCTCCGAGGAGAGCCTCCTAATCTCGTTCATTATCGTCGCCTCGACGTAACCCCTCAGCCTGTCGATGCCAGAAGAGCGCCTGTCGGCCTCCCTCACCTCCGAGTCCGCCGCGTGATGCCTTTTCACCGCGTCCACGACCCGCCTCAGCTCGTCTTCAGGCAGCAATCCCGTGAGTAGCCTCTCCGCGACCGTAGGGGAGACCCTGTAGTGCTCACGGTAGTTGAAGGGTTTGCCCATGTCATGCAGCATGGCGGCGAGCCTGATCAGGGCGGCCTCCTCCCTGCTCCTGCCCGATTTCACCGCGAGCGCCCACACCATCGAAGACGTCAGCAGCATGTGCGAGAGGAGCGAGGAGGTGTTAGCGCCGGGCCTCGTGTCTGCGGGGAAGTCGAACCAAGCGCTCTCCACCAACGAGTTAACCTCAGGGTTCTCTAGGACTGAGAAGACTTTACTTCTCTTCACCGCCCCGAGTTGCTCGCCGTAACAATACTTACAGAACTCAAGCGGGTCTTCGAACCACTCCGGAGCGAGGAGCTTCCAGAGGAGCCTAGCCAATAGGTAAGACTTGAGGGGGCTTGGTGCTACAGAGGGCAGGACCTCTCTCATCAGGGGAGTCCTGAAGAAAGCAGTAAAACAGTCCGCGATGAGCTCGAGCCGCTCGTGCAGGGAGAGCCCATTGGCGGACCTCGACGCGAACCCGTTGACCATACTTAGGAAGCGCTTTAGTTCATCGAGGGTCCTCCCCCATCTCTCCACGTCCTCAGCCGTGACCCTCCTGACCGGCTCGATCCTCCCGTCTATTGCCCGGGGGATAATGTAGGCTCTGAAGACTGGATAACCAGGCTCGACGAACTCCGGCCAGCTCACGAGCCCCGCACCTCGTCGACCAGATGGATCTCATCCCCGAACTCCCTCTCGGCGGACTCCAGCAGGCGTTCGATCAGGCCTCCGAGCTCACCGCCCTTCGCCTCCTCCCCTGGTCTGAGGTCCTGAAGTGGCCTAGAGAACCTCGAGAGCCTCAGCGACTCGACCTGATACCTAACCCTGCCGAAGGTCCTGCCCCCGAACGTCCCCCTGTACTTCAACCTGCCGAAGAGGACCGACCTGCCCACGCCGTCCTTGCCGACCGCGAGGCCGGTGAGCAGGATGAGGCCGAGCTCGCTCTCTCTCAGGTTCTTGAACGCGATCTCGCCCCTGAAAGTTGATCCGGGAGGAGCTACCGCGAGTTTCGTCCCGAACTCTTCGCTGACAAGTTCGGCCTTAACTCCCTCTCCTACTAGGTCCGAGAACTCGACAAGGCTCGCGAGCCCCTGCGCGCCGAAGAGGTCACAGAGCAGACAAACGTTCACTCTCTCTCCCTCCCTGTAGACGCAGTTGCGGCCCCTCTCAGCCGCGAGAGCCCTAGACCAGATCCTCACGTGGGCATCACTGAAGGGCCCGGTGCGGCTGACAGAGAAGCAGCTTCTCACAGTTCCATCCTTCTTCGGGACGAAGGAGAGCTCCATCCTCGCCCTAACGTTCCCCTTGACCGACGATCCAGGAATCACGATTCTACCGCCTACCTCCGGCATCGCAATTTTTTCCTCGGCTCCGATAATCTCGCGCCATCTAGTTCTAGCCACCTCAATGAGCCCCCTCCTTTCGACCTCCTTCATGAACGCGGTCAGGTCAGTGGTCACCTCGAGCCTAGGTACGCCGGCGCCGACGTGGAGGTACGAGTCGAGATCGTCGCCGTCCCTCCTCGAGAGCGTCCTGAGCGCTACCCTCATGACACCTGATACGTCTCTGTACGCCCCCCTGTCCCGAGGCGCGTTCCTGACGACCCTGACGCTAGAACTTTGCACCCTCCCACACCTCTACCAACCTCTTGAGGAGCTCGAGGCACCGGTCTCCCTCGCAGACGGCCCACCCGTCCTTCACGGTGACGAGGTCGGAGACGTCGAGGTCCCTGTCGCGGCCCTCCTCGAGGCCCCTCATCATGCTCGGCTTATCGGTGAACTCTCGGTTCCTGAAGGTGAGGTTCTCGACAGTTACCCTCCCGAAGCCCCTTGTCTTGTAGCCGCCGACTCTGACCTCTCCGTCCCTCAACATCATGACAACAGACGAGATCAGCCCCAACGCGTAATTGGGGAGGTTCCTGAGCGTCACGGAGAAGGCGAACCGCGCTCCGGGCTCGACGTACTCGACGATGTAGGGCCCGACCGCGACGGCCCCGGTCT
The DNA here is from genome assembly GCA_039630085.1 of Candidatus Caldarchaeales archaeon. Taxonomy (GTDB): domain Archaea; phylum Thermoproteota; class Nitrososphaeria_A; order Caldarchaeales; family Calditenuaceae; genus Calditenuis. The sequence goes on along the minus strand of JBCNVM010000005.1, from coordinate 5,490 downwards.
TCCTGCTTATCGCGACCCCGGTCCTCGCTCCCAAGGAGACCTTGCCAATCGGGTAGGCGTCTGAGAAGACGACCTTCGAGGCATAGAGAGGCGCGCCGAAGATCTTACACATTAGGCACGCGTTCCTGAAGAAGGCCTCCATAGCGGCGTCCGGTCGGCCCTGCCTCAGTTCATTCATGACGAAGTTCATGAGCGTGTTGCGATCCCGCCCCTCCTCACCATATTCCTCGATGCCCTCGAGGAGGTCCAACCCTCCCTGCGGGGACGTATACCTTTTGGTGTGCATGCACGTCGACCTCGAGAGACCGCTGCAGACGTCCAAGCCCTTCTGCCTCGCTACGGCCTCTGAGGTGGCCCTGAAGACGCCCTTCAGGCTCGAGCCCGGAATATAGGGGACCACCGAGTCGCGGATCCTAACCTTAACGACCGCGGCGCCGGCCCCGACGCTCAGCGGGGTGTCCTCTCCGGCCCCGATCCTGAGTGGCGAGAGGTTGACGAGCTCCCCCTCTATCACCGTCTCCCTCAGCAGGACGCGGGAGGAGGTCCAGTACATGGTCATAGGGGCCCCTCCGTCACCTTCACGAGCGTCCCGTCCCTCGGGACGTACCTCTCCCAGTGGGCCTCCATAAGCCTCACGAGCCCTGCCCCGACGCTCTTTCGGGCGCCGACCTGGAACCCAACCGACTTGAAGGTCTTGAACAGCGAGTCCAGTAGGTGGACCCTCTCGTCATCGGTAGTGCCCTCGGGCGGGAAGTCTATGTTCAGGATCTTCATCCTGAAGTCCCAGACGGTATCCGGCAAGACGAACTCCTCCGTGAAGAGTATCCCCGGCCTCACGCCCCCGAAGTCCCTGTCTATCCCGACGCCGGTCTTGATGAGCATCTTCGGCTCCCCGACCGGAAAGGCGTCGTAGACGATTACGTGGCTGGCGACCGCTGGGCTCCCGAAGATCCCGGAAACTACGCACGGCTTAAGGGCTTTCTTGTCGGACCTTTCCCCGAGCATTTCCCAAGGCGAGAGCACTTCTCTGCCCATAGCCCTGACCAGCGACTCGACGTACGACCTGAAGACGCCCTTCAGGCTCGAGCCCGGTATGTAGGGCACCTCAACGTCTCCCCTACGCATTCGGATCACCACCGCGTCCATGGCGGCGCTCACGGCGGAGTCCCTGCCGACGCCGACGCGCAGCGGCGTCTCGTTCACCATCTTCCCCGTGATCAGGGTGATCGATTTCAGCAGGTCGAAGTCTAGGTATGGGTGTCTCTCAGACATGTCCCCTGCCTAGTATTTGTCTTAAGAAGTCCCCAAAGTCCTTCGCGCGGTCCAACCCCCACTTGTCAGCGCATTCAAAGGCCCACTTCGCCAGCCCGAGGAGCTTCCTCGCGTCCTGCTTTGTCCCGTTCCTGTCGTAAAGGTATGACAAGGCTCTACCGATCTCTTTCGCCGTATTTTCGAACCTCATTCTACTCGCCTGTCTGAATACGAAAAGGGTCGTGACGAGTAAGCAGACCTTTTCATCCTCGGAGCTCTCTAAGGAGGCTATAATCTGTTCGAACTGACTCTTCGCCACTCTCTCCCTCTTAGCCTGAACGCCGATCCTCGCGGCGAAATCTAAGATCTCTTGCTCGCTAATCCGAGGAGAGGGGACCTGTCCCCCGCTCACATCAAACACCCTCGCGGGAATAGTCCGTCATTATCCAATATATAATATTATAACCGGCATTCTTTATAAGGAGTCCCGTAGGCGGCGGTATAAAGCGAGGGGCGCCGACCTGGAAACGGATTGCAAATTTAATACACGTCCGATAGGTCCGCCGGCGGAATGAGGGTGGGCGTGATAGCTCCCATGGGGACAAGCCCTCCGGTTCTCACGGAGTTCGTCGAGTACGTCCAGCGGACGGAGAGGGTCAGCAGGCTCGTCATCCTCGCGACAAAGGAGAGGATGGTCGTCGACAGCGCGAAGCTCGCGGACGCGGCGATAAGGGACAGGTACCCGCACATAAGGGTCGAACTGATCGAGCTGCCTCAGACCGACATAACGAGCGAGGAGGACAACTACGCCTTCATGGAGGCCGCTGCCAAGGCGCTCTCGGGGCTCAGGAGGGAGGTCGAGAGACTCTACCTCTGCATCGCGGGAGGAAGGAAGGAGATAGTCGCGTCGATGATGCTGATAGCCCAGCTCGGGAACGTGGACGCTGCCTACCACGTCGTCGCGCCGGACGTGAAGGCTCTGAACGTCGCGCTGGAGAGGATCAGGAAGGAGATCGAGGACCTCGGAGGCAGCCCGTCGCCCCTCGACTACTACAGGGAGCGCAGGGAGGTCTTCGAGCCCGTGATGTACCCGGACCCGTCGACGTACGAGGTCATCGCGGTCCCGATCGTGCCCTTCCCGCCGGAGGTCACGAGCAGGCTCGCGGCTCTCCTCTCGAGGCAGCGGGTAGCGAGGAGGGAGGCGGGGCTGAGCGAGGAGTACCTCAGGAGGCTTGAGCAGGCAGGCTTCATCAGCCTCACCAAGACCAAGGTGGTCGTCACGGACCAAGGCCGGAGGCTCTACGAGTCCGTCCTCAGGCACCTTGGATGAGTTCTGGGGGTGGCAACGCTTTTAGCAGTTTAGGATCAGCTCGGTGACGTGGCGGGCAAGTCCGTCGCGGTCCAAGTCACCGGGTATCACAGACAGTACAGGAAGCCAATCTTCGTGATGGAGCTCGATGGTGAGGAGAGGAGAACACCTCCGACGACGCACTTCAGCCTCGCCCTAGCAGAGGTTACCGACGGCAAGGCCGTGCTCTTAGTCCCCGAGAGCCTCGCGGTGGGGCTGGCCAGGGACGCCGACGACCTCGAGGAGATGATCCGGGACGAGCGGAAGCTCGAAGAGAGGCTCTTGGAGGAGATCGGGGGGCGCGAAGAGGTCGAGGTCAGGGCGATACCCAGCTCCGGGTCGTTCTCCGGGAAGGACGGACTCGAGGTCCGCTACGAAACCGACCCCGACCTGATCCAGATATCTCTCTTCAGCGTCTTCGTCGAGCTGCTGGACGAGGGGTACGAGGTCTTCTTCGACGTCTCGAGCGGGCTCAACGTCTACCCCGCGATGGGCGTGAGGGCCCTCTACAGCGCCGCCACCCACCTGCTGCTAGGGAACCTCTACGGACTGTTGATCGGGAAATATTCGGCGCCGAACATATGGATCGCGTTCTACGGCCAGGTGAGCTCAGACGGAGAGGAGGTCCGGGTCAAGCTGGAGAGGGTCGAGCCGCAGATAATGAAGGACTTCCCGCTCGCGCCGGAAGACACCAACAAGGGACCCATAAACCAGCTGCGAGTGCTCTGCGAGTTCAGCGGGATGAACCGCGAGAACGTGAGGGGTGTCAGGCACGTGATCTCGGAGGGCTTCAGGGCCTTCAACTGTCTAGTTCTGAACACTCCCCTTCCGCTCTACGTCACCGAGCCTGACGAGATCATCTGCCTCCTCGACGACAGGGAGATCTCAAAGCTCGAGAGGTACCTACTGGGGGCGGTATGGGAGTTGACGAGAGGCAGGAAGGTCGTCGAGAGGTCCGGGTCGAGGTTCGTGGTGAGAAGGGAGGCGAAGCTCGAGTTCAGGTCCCTGACGCGTGTGCTAGGGGCGCTGGCGGCGACTAGGTCGCTGATGAGGATGATAGGTGAGCTCAGGAAATCCATGAGGGACGGATGGGTGCCACTGAGCTCGATAAGGCGGTTCTTCCTCGAGAGCGTCTACCGCGACGGAGGCTACCGGGGGTGGTTCAGGCTCAACCGGCACCTCCTCGAGAACGAGCTGGAGAGGATCGAGGAGGCCGCGGCGACGTGCTCATCTGGCGAGCCGAAGCCCCTGATGGAGCTGCTCGGGATCCGCGGATCTCAAGGCCGGAGGCGGAACTTCTTCAGCCACAGCGGCTTCCTCGCCGACGTGACCGAGGTCAGAAAGGACGAGGGGGGCGAGGTCCTAGTCAGATACAGTCCCTGTGCATCGCGGAAAGGCTTCAACATAAGAGATTGGCTGACCCTTCGATGAGGGAGACGTGAATTTCTGCGGTACCGACGAGGGCTAACTGCGTGCTTATGATGTAGTTCCCTCCCTTCAGATCTCACCTCACGATCTTATTTGCGAAATTCAACTCTCAATCCTCTTCGTGAGGTTCATCGTTTCGAGCCAGCGCAACACCTGCCGTGTACGTTCGCTTTCAATCCTCTTCGTGAGGTTCGGTGCCGAGCGCTCGCGGCGAAAGAAGGACGAAAAGATTGCTTTCAATCCTCTTCGTGAGGTTCTTTTGAAAAAAGAAATAATAAAAAGAACTAGGGAATTCTTTCAATCCTCTTCGTGAGGTTCCGATATCATAGATGCGCGCTTTCGTGCTTTCTTCCCTTACCTTTCAATCCTCTTCGTGAGGTTCCTACACAGAGCTTGAGGGTTTTCCACTTCGTTGGGAGTTCAACTTTCAATCCTCTTCGTGAGGTTCACCTCGGTTTGGGGCTCGGAACCCATGACCTCAGCCATCTTTCAATCCTCTTCGTGAGGTTCTTAGGTCGTCGGGTAGGGAACGATCTATCCATGCCAGCCTTTCAATCCTCTTCGTGAGGTTCTAGTTTTAGAGATTAGACTGTCGCGAGGGATTATTACTCCCGCTTTCAATCCTCTTCGTGAGGTTCTCTACCAGTTTCCCCTCTCAGATACAGGGAAAGGTCGCTTTCAATCCTCTTCGTGAGGTTCCTCGATCTGATCACCCCCAAGCTTCTTCGGCTCGCTCGCTTTCAATCCTCTTCGTGAGGTTCGCCGAGGCATCGCAGGCCGTGACAACTGTCGAGGCTATTGTCTTTCAATCCTCTTCGTGAGGTTCGGGCCCATGACGTGAAGGATGCGGAAAATGATTGCCGAACTTTCAATCCTCTTCGTGAGGTTCTGATCACGTCGCCGCATGGTTGTGGGTTTGCTTTAACTTTCAATCCTCTTCGTGAGGTTCTTCTTCTCGGGCTATGCCTGTTCGCGGGCTTGAGGGTCACCGCTTTCAATCCTCTTCGTGAGGTTCCTCGGCAGGAAGGTAGAGATAGCCATTCCGGCTCACGCGCTTTCAATCCTCTTCGTGAGGTTCGACTATATAGCCTATGGCGATTCGTCGATAGCGTATAGTGACTTTCAATCCTCTTCGTGAGGTTCACTGCATGGCTGGACGGTGCGGGTGCGGTATCGATTTCTTTCAATCCTCTTCGTGAGGTTCTTTGGAAAGAGCTCTCTTTGGAGTTAGAAATTTCTTTGATACTTTCAATCCTCTTCGTGAGGTTCAAGATGTTGATGTCGATGTCGATCTCGGACAGCACCTCTATGCTTTCAATCCTCTTCGTGAGGTTCGGGGAGATATTAGGCACCATCGGTGCGAAGATTGGGGCTTTCAATCCTCTTCGTGAGGTTCTATCGACTGGGCTAAGATCACGCAGCCACTCTCTAACTTCTTTCAATCGTCTTCGTGAGGTTCTGGA
>JBCNVM010000049.1:0-746 GCA_039630085.1 Candidatus Caldarchaeales archaeon | reverse complement strand
AACCACTGCTTTCAATCCTCTTCGTGAGGTTCAGGCGGGCGGGTGGCGCGGAACGACCTATTGTGCGTGTTTCTTTCACTCATCTTCGTGAGGTTCCGGCGTGTGTCCAACCCGTTCCGACATTCCTAGAAACCTTTCAATCCTCTTCGTGAGGTTCGAAGCGAAGAAAGAGGCGGTGACGAAGGTCGAGAGTCAGCTGCTTTCAATCCGCTTCGTGAGGTTCCTCATCAAGCTTGACTATGATCATGCGGGCCTGATCCTTCATACTTTCAATCCTCTTCGTGAGGTTCGGTCATGCTCGGCTCGATCCTGATCGTGGCGAAATTCTCGAGCTTTCAATCCTCTTCGTGAGGTTCCGCGCGTTCGGGTGGAGGGCTTTCGCCGCTGGTTCCGACGACTTTCAATCCTCTTCGTGAGGTTCCTAGCTATATCGGCGCTCACGTAAGCGCACCAACCAAGAGCTTTCAATCCTCTTCGTGAGGTTCTTCAGCAAACTGGTCTTTCGATCGAATCGGCTCTCGTTATATCTTTCAATCCTCTTCGTGAGGTTCTCGAGCGGGCCGAGCTCCGGACGGAACAATTCTGGACTGTCCAGCTTTCAATCCTCTTCGTGAGGTTCCTTGGAAAAGCGATCTGATCGACCGCGGTGCCGTTCACGACATCTTTCAATCCTCTTCGTGAGGTTCTATTTAAAGGGAGGACGCCTCGCTGGAACGCCAATCTTTCTTTCAATCCTCTTCGTGAGG
>JBCNVM010000048.1:0-773 GCA_039630085.1 Candidatus Caldarchaeales archaeon | reverse complement strand
GATCCTTCAAATTCTCATCGGAGGAGGTCGTGCTGGCCACACATCTCGTAGCCACTGAGTCGGCAACCGTTAGGATGGGTCAGCGTAACAAAATCTTAATCGACGACAGCAAACTTCCGGAAAGGATAAAGGCTGTTCTGGTCGAGAGGGGGCTGATGGACGAGAATGGCTACTCCGTCTCCTTCCTTCGACTGCTATACAGAATCTCTAAAGTTCCGAAGCGCCCGGTGCGTCGAATCGCGTCGAGGATCTGCCCGATCTGCTTCTCGTATCCTACGGACCTCCTGAAGTGCTGCGGCTATGGAAATGGCTGATGAGTCAATTGAAGAGAGGAGTGAGCTAGATCACCAGTAACTTTGAGGGAGGAGGTCTACAGGGGGGCTAGTACGGAGGGAGATGGCCGGAATCAGTCCGAGAAGGGCGCGCTGCATGAGTCGTGTCTGAAGTCATGTCTCCTGAAATTCGCTAGCAGACTCCTCTAATTATTACGTTTTGGCTAGAGATTAGATTTGTTCAAAATTCTACATTATACCGATCGTCAACCTGCTCTCCTCGGATCGCATCGATGTTCTTGTCGCTCCTGTCGGTCGCGGCTTCATTTATTCACAGACTTTATGCGGCCGGCGGGATTTGAACCCGCGTCTTCCGGGCTTCACCCCTAATAGGACGGGAACCCGGCGTCTTGCCAGGCTCGACCACGGCCGCCATCAAATCGAAAGCTAATTTAAGATATCAACTTTCCCGCCGTCCTAGACCAGGCTAGACGACGGCCG
>JBCNVM010000047.1:498-794 GCA_039630085.1 Candidatus Caldarchaeales archaeon | reverse complement strand
TCATCATGGGCGCCGCCGGGCGCGACTTCCATAACTTCAACGTGTTCTTCCGGAACAACCCGGACTACGAGGTGGTGGCCTTCACGGCCGCCCAGATCCCGAACATCGAAGGGCGCCTCTATCCGCCGGAGCTCGCCGGTCCGCTTTACCCGAACGGCATTCCGATCTACCCCGAGGAAGAGCTCCCCGAGCTGATCCGCCGCTTTCAGGCGGATCGCGTGGTGTTCGCCTACAGCGACGTCAGCCATGAGTATGTGATGCATCGGGCCAGCATCGCCCACGCCGCCGGGGCGGAT
>JBCNVM010000047.1:0-488 GCA_039630085.1 Candidatus Caldarchaeales archaeon | reverse complement strand
CCACGCAGCTGAAATCCCGCCGGCCCGTGGTCTCCATCGGCGCAGTGCGCACCGGCAGCGGCAAAAGCCCCACCACCCGTCGGGTGGCCCGTCTCCTGCGAGAGCTCGGATGGAACCCCGTGATCGTCCGCCACCCGATGCCCTACGGCGACCTGCGCAAACAGATCGTGCAGCGATTCGCCTCCTTTGAGGATCTGGACCGCTATGAGTGCACCATCGAGGAGCGGGAGGAATACGAGCCCCACCTCGCCAACGGCTTCACGGTCTATGCGGGAGTCGATTATGAACAGATCCTGCGGGCCGCGGAGGCCGAGGGAAACCTCATCCTTTGGGACGGGGGGAACAACGACTTCCCCTTCTTCGTCCCGGATCTCCATATCGTGGTGGCGGATCCCCACCGTCCGGGCCATGAGCTGCGGTATCATCCGGGCGAGGCCAACCTTCGCATGGCCCATGTGGTGGTGATCAACAAGATCGACACCGCCCCT
>JBCNVM010000046.1:0-860 GCA_039630085.1 Candidatus Caldarchaeales archaeon | reverse complement strand
CCGAGGCCGGCCCTTTCAATCCTCTTCGTGAGGTTCGCCGAAGCCTTTGCGCGGGATGTCCTCGAGGATGAGACCCTTTCAATCCTCTTCGTGAGGTTCTGCCACTCGCGGGCGCATACAGATACACGACGAAATAGCGAAACTTTCAATCCTCTTCGTGAGGTTCTGTAAGTTGGATGAATGGGTTCCGGCCCCGGGCCATAGTCTTTCAATCCTCTTCGTGAGGTTCGCCACTAGGGTTGACACCCTTCCTGTGGACATCCTCATTATCTTTCAATCCTCTTCGTGAGGTTCCGATGCAGAAAAGATTCACCACACGCTCGTGGGGCAAGGCTCGACTTTCAATCCTCTTCGTGAGGTTCGGGGGTCGTGGGGCAGGCTTCGGGGGCTCGGTCTTCGGCTTTCAATCCTCTTCGTGAGGTTCGCCGTGACGTTCGCGAAGGCCCGCGAGTTCGTTGAAGAACACTTTCAATCCTCTTCGTGAGGTTCCGGGAGGCAAAACGGTTCACGGACTGGCTGTGTGATCTGTTCTTTCAATCCTCTTCGTGAGGTTCGCTCCTCGACCTCGGCTGGCCGCTCGAGGAGATGGCCGCTTTCAATCCTCTTCGTGAGGTTCAGCAGTTCAGGGCCGTCGATAAACGGGTTATCGAGCTCACCTTTCAATCCTCTTCGTGAGGTTCAGCTCATGGTCGCCGCAGGTACCTGTGCGTCCGTCTTCACTTTCAATCCTCTTCGTGAGGTTCTTCTCAGCCTCGGCCTGGCTCATCGCCCCAGCACCTCGATTACTTTCAATCCTCTTCGTGAGGTTCGCTCATCCTATGCCGCACATAAAAGAGGTTAGTATAGAGCCTTTCAATCCT
>JBCNVM010000045.1:0-860 GCA_039630085.1 Candidatus Caldarchaeales archaeon | reverse complement strand
CCGCTCGAGGGACCGGCCCGTCTCGAACTCGCCGCGCGCGTTGACGTACTGGTAACTGAGCCAGACGTAGAGCTCGTAGTCACCCGGCACCGCCCGAGGGTCCACGTCGAGCTCGAACGTGAGGTACGTGATCTCGCCGGACCTCAAGGGGACGCTGCTGTAAGCAAAGGCCCCGGATCCCCCGTCGGACGGGCTGAGGGGTGCACGGTCTAGCAGGAGCTCCCCGACCAGCGAGACCAGCGCCTCCTTCCTCGCGTTGATGACCGCGACCGTGAGAGGCATCGACCTGTCCCCGGGTCCGGCCTCTACCTTAGCACCGGGCTTACCCCAGTAGGCGTCCAAGACCGAGACCTCGTTCGCGGGAGGAAGCCTCTCCGCGACGGCCGTCCAGCCCGGGAAGGGCGACAGGGAGAACAGGAGCGCGAGGACGAGCGCGACCGAGACCGCGGACCTCAAGGACCCACCTCACTCCCCCTGTCTCAGACCGAGGCGTCCCACTCCTCGACGAAGACGACCCTCGTCACGCCCTTCAGGTGCTCCAAGATCTCCCTCGCGAGGGCCCTCTTCGCCAGCTGAATCCCCGAGATCAGGTAGACCTCCTTCGGGAACCTCACGAAGAGCTTCCCCTCCTCGAGGCCGACCTGCGTGTTGCCCTTGTTCACCTCCGGGATCCGGGAGTGGAGAAGCGCGTAGACCTTCTCGAGGTCGTCGGTGATGATCCTCCTCACCCTGAGGTCGCAGACCAGCGTCTTCCCGGCGAGGTGGTGGTTGAAGTCGACCTGAACCCTGCCCGAAGATATGCTCCTCACGACGCACTCCTTGCCGTCGATGATCAGCCTAGTCCCGACCGCGATCGGCTG
>JBCNVM010000044.1:0-862 GCA_039630085.1 Candidatus Caldarchaeales archaeon | reverse complement strand
CGAACCCGTTCCCCAAGAGCATTTACGAGAACGTGGCCTTCGGCCCTCGCATCCATGGGGTCCGGGACCGGCGCAAGCTGGATGAGATCGTAGAGCGGTGCTTGCGGGGGGCCGCCTTGTGGGACGAGGTGAAAGATAAGCTCCATCAAAATGCGCTGACGCTCTCCGGCGGGCAGCAACAGCGCCTGTGCATCGCGCGGGCTCTGGCCACCGAGCCGGAGGTGCTCCTGATGGACGAGCCAGCCTCGTCCCTTGACCCGATCGCTACGATGAAGATCGAGGATCTGATGCGGGAGCTGACCCGGGAATATACCATCATCATCGTGACCCACAACATGCAACAGGCCGCGCGGGTCAGCGACTACACCGCCTTTATGCTGGCGGGGGAGGAGCGGGTGGGCCGTCTGATCGAATTTGGCCCGACCCAGCAGATCTTCACCCGCCCGCGCGATCGGCGGACCGAGGATTACATCACCGGGCGGTTCGGATAGGAGGGCCATGGTCGGGCGCAAACGGCGGATCCTGGTTCTGTGCACGGGCAACGCGGCGCGTAGCCAGATGGCGGAAGGATTGATCCGCGCAGCCATAGGAGATCAGGTGGAGGTGTTTTCGGCGGGCACGCGCCCGGCCGGCTATGTCCATCCTATGGCGATCCAAGTGATGAGGGAGATCGGGATCGATATCTCGGGCCACCGCAGTAAGTCCCTGACTGAGTTCCTCCATGAGCCCTTCGATCTGATTCTAACCGTGTGCGATGACGCTGCCGAGGAATGTCCGATCTGGCCCAGGCCGGCCGAGCGCATGCATGTGGGATATCCGGATCCAGGACGATGGCCATGGGATGAGGAGGGGTTGCTGGTGG
>JBCNVM010000043.1:0-896 GCA_039630085.1 Candidatus Caldarchaeales archaeon | reverse complement strand
GAATATAAACTTCCTGTGATTGTCTCGAAGCGGATGTGGATTGACAGTAAGGGTGGCCGTCCTCGGGGCTTCGGGCTACACGGGAGGGGAGCTCCTGAGGCTCCTCGCGCTTCACTCTAGCGTAACAGTCACGCTGGCTACCTCGCGCGAGTTCAGCGGCAAGCCGATCCACTACGTTCACTTCAACTTGCGGGGCTACTACAGGGGCCTCAAGTTCTCCCAGCTCAGCACCGACCTCCTTCTCAGGGAGGCGGACGTGGTCTTCTCTGCCCTACCCCACGGCGTGGGAACGCACATAGTTGCCAGCGCCGTGGAGGCAGGACTCAGGGTGGTGGACCTCAGCGCCGACTACAGGCTGAAGGACCTCTCCGACTACAGGAAGTGGTACGGCATCGACCACCCCTACCCCGACCTCCTCCGGAAGGCCGTGTACGGCCTGCCGGAGCTCCACAGGGAGGAGTTGAAGGGGGCCCAGCTCATAGCCTCCCCCGGCTGCAACGCCACCGCCTCCATCCTTGCGCTGGCCCCCCTTGTCAAGCAGAGGCTCATAGACCTGCATAGGATAGTGGTGGACGTGAAAGCTGGGAGCAGCGAGGGGGGCGCGGAGCCCTCCAGGGGCAGCCACCACCCGGAGAGGGAGGGGGCGATAAGGCCCTACGAGGCAGAGGGACACAGGCACTCCGCAGAGGCATCGCAGGAGCTGAGCGCCCTAGCGGGGGAGAGGGTAAGGGTCTCCCTCGTCCCGCACGCAGTGAGCACCGTCAGGGGGGTCCTCGCCTCAGCCCACGCCTGGCTGGCAGAGGGGGTGGGCAGGGAGGAGGTGGTGAAGGCCTTCGTGGACATGTACCAGGGGGAGCCCTTCGTGAGGCCGGTTCTCTTCGCCCCGCCCGGCTACC
>JBCNVM010000042.1:0-927 GCA_039630085.1 Candidatus Caldarchaeales archaeon | reverse complement strand
TACCTCTCCTTCTACGAGGAGAGGGGCATAGAGGTCGCCTTTGCCAAGGACCAGTACCTGTGGGACAGGGGCGGGGAGAAGTACCTGGACATGCACACGGGTCATGGGGTTGCCTTCCTCGGCCACGGGAACAGGAGGGTGGTGGAGGCCCTCAAGGCCCAGCTGGAGGAGGTCGTCACTGCGACCCCCTCTTTCAAAGTCAGAGCGAGGGAGGAGGCGGTCGCAGCCCTGGAGAAGGTAATGCCGAGGAGCCACTCCTTTGTCGCCTTCCTGAACAGCGGGAGCGAGGGGGTGGAGCTGGCGCTGAAGATGGCCAGGAAGGCCAGGGGGAGGAAGAAGCTGGTCTCCTTCCTCAACTCCTTCCACGGGAGGAGCATGGGGGCGCTCTCCGTCACGGGCAACCAGAACTACAGGAGGCCCTTCGAGCCCCTCCTCCCCGGCGTGGAGTTCGTGCCATACAACAGCCTCGAGTCGGTGAAGGCAATAGATGCGGAGACAGCCGCAGTGATCCTGGAGCCGGTGCAAGGAGAGGGGGGAGTGGTGCCCGCGAAGCCGGAGTTCATCAAGGCGGTGGGGGAGAGGAGCAGGGAGGTGGGGGCGCTGCTGATCCTGGACGAGGTGCAGACGGGCTTCGGGAGGACGGGGAGCATATGGGCCTCCCAGCACTACTCGGTGGAACCGGACATCCTGGTGGCGGGGAAGGCCATTGGCGGCGGCTTCCCTGTGAGCGTCGTCTCCGCGAGGGAGGAGGTGGGCTCAAGGCTGGAGAAGGGGGATCACGGCTCCACCTACGGCGGGAACCCTCTCGCCTCTGCTGCCGTGAAGGCGGCAGTGGAAGTACTGCTGGAGGAGAGGGTGGCTGAGAGGGCCCACCATATGGGCATGGTCATGAGGGACATGCTCTCCCCCCTGGGCAATCATAGGCTC
>JBCNVM010000041.1:0-929 GCA_039630085.1 Candidatus Caldarchaeales archaeon | reverse complement strand
GCCAATGGATACCGCAGCAAAAAATAAAGGGGCGGCGCGCTTCTGAATACGCCGCCCCGAACATCAAAGGCCAGGGACTGCAGAGGGGCAACCCCCACCGCTCGCGAGTGAACCCCTTAACGGGTTTCGATACGCATCGCGCGCTCCTTCAGGGCCGCCTGGGCCGCCGCCAGTCGAGCCACCGGGACCCGATACGGCGAGGCGCTCACGTAATTGAGACCGATCTCATGGCAGAACTCGATGGAGGATGGATCCCCACCGTGCTCGCCACAGATCCCCACTTCCAGATCCGGCCGGGTGCGACGGCCCTCCTCCACAGCGATGCGCATCACCCGCCCCACGCCCTTGCGATCCAGCACCTGGAAGGGGTTCTCGGGAAGGATCTTCTCCTCGAGATAGCGCAGGAGGAACTTGCCCTCGGCGTCGTCCCGGCTGATGGCCCAGACCGTCTGGGTGAGGTCGTTGGTTCCGAAGGAGAAGAACTCGGCCACCTGCGCCAGCTCCTCGGCCAGCAGGGCGGCGCGGGGGACCTCGATCATCGTCCCGAACTTGTATTCGATCTCCACCCCCTCACGGGCCATCACCTCGCGGGCGGTTTGGTCGACGATCTCCCGGACGATCTGGAGCTCCTTCACGTCCGCGCTCAGGGGGATCATGATCTCCGGCTTGGGGGTGATGCCCCGCCGCTTCACGTTGCAGGCCGCCTCGAAGATCGCCCGCACCTGAAGACGAATGATGTCGGGGTAGAGGATCCCCAACCGGATGCCGCGAAGGCCCAGCATGGGGTTCATCTCCCGCAGGGCGTTCACAGCCCGCAGAAGCGCCTCCTTCTCCGCCAGCTCCTCCTCCATCTGCTTGAGGGACTTCTCGCCCTTGCGCGGACGATAGCCCTTGATCTTGCGGCGCTCCTCCAGACGCGTCCGCAACTC
>JBCNVM010000040.1:537-1004 GCA_039630085.1 Candidatus Caldarchaeales archaeon | reverse complement strand
GAGCGCTCTCCCACTAGGAACAACGGCTGCCCCTGAGGGGTGATCACCACGGGTCCTCCCCACGCCTTGTCCATCAGGGCGACGGCCGCGCCGATGGCCTGGGCGGCCCGAATGGCATCGCCCGTGTTCCCCGGCGCGCCCACCGCCCACTCCTTGCGGGTGGGATGGGGGAGATAGCGCTCCCGCATCTCCTGGTTGTGCTCGAATCCCCCTGCCGCCAGCAACACGCCCCCTCGCGCGGCGATCCGCAGGCGTCGGCCTTCCCGCTCGACCACCGCGCCCACCACCCGCCCGTTCTCCACGATCAGCTCCACCAGCGGGCTCTCGAGCCAGATCGGCACCTGCCGCTGCAGGCAGAGGTGCAGGAGCTGACCGACCAGCGAGGCCCCCAGGCCCATCGGCACGCGGCCCCACAAACGGGAGATCAGGCGGCTGAAGATCCGCAGGGCCATCATGAATCCCCGCCT
>JBCNVM010000040.1:0-527 GCA_039630085.1 Candidatus Caldarchaeales archaeon | reverse complement strand
GAAGGCGGACACCTCATTGGTGTGAACCGGTATAGGCGGCATGCCCGGATAGGTGCGGAGCCGCTGGAGCCAGGGCCCCAGCAGACGCCCATCGAAGATCGCGCCCTCGATCGCCCGTCCCGTGACCGATCCTCCCGGCTTCTCCGGGTAGTAATCCGGATAGCCAATCGCCGCGTGCCAGTGGAACCCCAGCCGGCGCAGGAATTCCACCATCTTCGGTCCATGCTCCAGAAAGGCCCGGCGCCGCTCGGGCGAGGCAGCCGGGCCCGCGTCGGGCACGACCGCCTCTAGGTAGCGCCAGGCTTTCTCGAAGGAGTCGTCCAGCCCGGCCTCGCGCGATACCGGGTTGTTCGGAACCCACAGGCCGCCGCCGGACATGGCGCTGGAGCCGCCGATCCGATCCGTCTTCTCGACGACCAGCGGCTCAAATCCCGCCTCCCGAATGACCAGGGCCCCCACCAGGGCGCCCGCCCCGCTGCCCACGATCAGCACGTCGGTCCGATGATCAAAGTCGGCCATCGGTTCCT
>JBCNVM010000004.1:0-119465 GCA_039630085.1 Candidatus Caldarchaeales archaeon | reverse complement strand
AGAGAGATTTTGAAACAAGTGCTGCCTCGAGTCCTGTCTTCTCGGATACGTAGCTGGTCAAGTTAGTGATATACTTGTCATCGACGTATCCTCCACTCTCTATAAGTTTTTTGATGGTGTTATGAATATCTCTGTGCTCGCGGCTGAGGAAGGTCAGGTCGGACGAGAAGGCCTCTTTAAAGACGTTAAAGTTCCTTCCCATGGCGTGAGAGTGATCTAAAACCGCGAGCACGGTCAGATAAGGGAGGTTACTCTTCACCTCAGAACCGTCAAAAACTCTTTTCAGGAACACCGCCGAGAAGACTTCGTGCAAGTAAAAGCCGCGAGTTCTTCTCTCGATTAAGCTGCAGTCGTCTCCGTAGTTCACTTGATACGCCTCGATGGCCTTTCCCAGATCGTGGAAAACTCCAGCGATCCTAAGGTGCAGCTCGACTTCCTCGGGAGTCGTCTCTATTCCCGCGACTTTGAGACGTCTTGAAGCGGTCTCGTGGTAACCGCCGCTGATCATCTTGTCGATGTAGCTGAGTACCCCTTCGATGTGCCGCATCAGAGGCTGACCCTCATAGGCGCACGGCTTGCAATCAGTCAACATTGCATTCCGACCTCCTCGTCGTAATCTTCGAGAACGGCGGCTACGATGTCTCTCTTAATGAACTCCTTTGATAGGCATTCAGCCCCCGCAGTCGGTCTGAAGCTCCCGAGTCGCGTGACGTTCATCGACTCGGTGACGAACTCTCTGATCAGACCGCGGTCGTACAGCCTCCAGAACTCTTCATCTCCCACCGTGAAGACGAGATCGCCTCTCTCCCGACGGCCTTTCACGAAATCGTCTACATAGGCTCTAGGAACGACAGGAATCATCTCTCCCTCGCGAACGAAACCGCAATAGGCCTCCCACACTTTCGTAGCGACATCCGCAGACAGCGACGGATAGACGTCTATGCGCCTCAGCCGAGTGTATAGGTCGTTCTCCATTAGTTGCGCGCTGGCGTATCTGTCGTAAGCCTCGAGGAGTTCGTACGACAACTCTTTCGTTTCGGAAAGCTTCTGAAGGGTCCTCGTCACGAGTTCCTCTGCGTACACACTTCTTCCGTCCTCGCTCAGCGGATAGACGAACACTTCACCGTATCCGCCGTTCCTAGCAACTCTCCCGGCCCTCTGAATGAGCGAATCCGGCGGGGCAGCCTCAGTCACCAGCGCGTCGAAGCTCATGTCCACGCCCGCCTCGAATATCTGCGTGCTGACGACGACGCACGGCCCCCTCTCGACCTCAGACATCCTTCGTTTTCTTTCGGCCTCGATCATCTTCGCGTGAAGTATCACCGGCTCGATTCCGATCCCTCGCAAGGACCTGTAGATCTCTATCGCGTTCTTCACCGTGTTGGCTATCACCAGAACACGGCCCAGCTCGTTCGCAGCTCCAACGATATAATCCAATCTATCCTCCTCTCGAATGATCTCCACCTTGATCTTCCTGTTGACGAACTCGAAATCGGATCGGGAGGGACTTATCTTCTGACACGTGCAGGTCTTCTCCTATCGCGGTTTCAACCTCTCTCTTATTGTAGCTGTTGCTCATGAGCGAAGGCATCGTGGCCGTTGATGTCGCAACGGGAACGCCAATTGTCTAATAGACCTATTACACTGGTAATCGCAGCCGTCAACATCTTGCTCCGTCCATCGACGATAGATTTGGAGCCTACAAAGAGGTGAAATTCGTCAAATATCACGGTCGCGGAATAGATGCAACCACGCGGCACCTCATAGTGAGCGTAGCCCCTAGTCAGAAGCTTCTTCAGCTCTACCGGCGGGATCTTGTACAACGACGAGACGAACGTGTCGAGGGTCGTGATGACGAATTTCTTGCACAGCATGGGACTTCCCGGAGAGCTCATTTGTTGTAATCCTATCTCGTTCTCCGACAGCGGGAGCCCGGTCTCGCTCAACCTCTTCACGTACTCCCGCATCTTTTTCACCATGTGCGTCCCTATCGAACGCATCGGCAGAACGTGAATCACCCTCTGTCCCAGGTCTGGTCTCCCCAGTTTGATCGCGACGTAAACGGCGAGAGAGAGAGTGCTCTTACCGTATCCCGTCGGAGCCTCTAGGAAGACCAGAGTCTTCGACCCCTCTCTCGCCCCCTCGTCAAGGGCTGAGAGGGCCTTCTCTAGCAGTGACCTCGAGTCTCCGTTGAACAGCTTGCTACTGACGTCTCGATAAACCTCATTTAAAGACCGCGAGCCCATCCTCTCCCACCTTGTAGGCCTCGCTGCCATTGGTCAACCTGATCCTCATCCAGCAGCTTGAGACCGGGTCCCTACTGCCGGGAACGACGTACATTTCCGATTCGGGCTCGCCTGCCCAGAGGTAATCGACCGCCCAGAAGGACTCCGTGTAAACGCCTGACAGGTCGTAAGGCCCGCCCCCGTATTCGAGGACCTCCTCTACCAACCTCTTGGGATGATAGTAGTGGGTTTTGAACTCCCGCCCGGCGACCGCGGCCTTCCTGAGGTCCGCCCCTTCGACCGAGACGATGCTCTCCTTGGAGCCGATGGCCGTGATCGAGTTAGCCGCCACGAGTAGTGAGTGCTCCCAGTCCTTCCCGAGCATCTCCTCCGCTGACTCCTCCCTCACGAGCAGGCCTAACCTCATCAGTCCAGAAGGCATGTAGACCTTGCCCGCAGGTACGACGTTGAACCTGTATCGCGGCAGACTTCGCCTCACAGGCTTCTGGAACTGCAAGGTCTGATACCTCACTATGTCCTCCCAGTATTTTCCGATGTGCCTTTCTCCGTCCTCCTCAACCGTAAAGAACGCGGAGGCAGAGGCGAAGATATCCTTGTAAAGCTCCGCGCTCGAACCGAGGGTCGACTCCCCCTTGCGAGGGACGGCGATGATCTCTCCCTTCCTGCCCATCACGCACAGGGGCTTTGAGACCGCTCCGATGATCGTCGTTGGCGGAGGGGGCGAGGAATACGCATGCTGAGCCTTAGAGACTAAGGGAGTCTTGACGCTGAAACCCCAGCAAAGTCTGACGTCTATTGTCAGGCTCATCATGTTCTGTCGTCTATCTGCCCTCTAAGGTTAGTTTCATGATGTCCTCGAAGATGTCCTCGATAGTCTCACGCTTCGATACTCCGTCGGGCACGTTCAACCCCTCCTTGTTCACGCACCACACCTTAACGGCATGACCAGTCAGCGCCGAGTATTTCTGTGCCCGCGCCCACGTCCTTTGAACGTAATCGGTGTAGTTCCCCGGAGAGACCGTGAAGGCATCGTCGGCCAGCGCGAACGCACACGATCTAAGTTCAGAGTTAGGGAGGAATCTCGACCTCTTCCCGCCGAAGGAGTTGTTAGCGAGCAGCTTGAGGAGCGCGATCAGGGCAGCCCTTCTCCTGCGGGGGATCGATTCACGCAGCTCCTGCTCTTTCTTCTTGAGTTCGTCGCGCGCTCCCTTAGGGGCTCCCCCGAATGAACTGGATGGGACGCCGATCCCAGCCAAGTCGATGTTCAGGTTTAACGTGTACACGGACGAAGCTATTTCCACGTTGTAAGGGATCTGACCGAGCGCAGCCCCCTCCTCAGCCTGCGAGAACAGATACCGAACGTGGAACTCCGCCTCCATCGCGGTCGCGTCGAGCACGTCTTGAATCGCTGGAATCATGTACCCAACTTGGAAGCGGGACGTACGTTTGACCGGGATGTCGCCTGTATAGAGGAACCCGCCGACGTCAGCAACTACGTCTTTTAGCAACACGTCCACTTCAAACCTCCTGATGTCATCGTAGCTCTTTGGCGGCTCGACGCCTTCCACCTTTAGGTAACTATCCTCGGAGAACTTGATGAACTCATATCTAGATGAGAACTCTCCAACTGGCAGACTCAAGGATTTCGCGACGTCGACTAACAAGGCCTGATATCCGTGGGCGATTGACTCTCCAGACACTGCAGGCACGTACTTCAGCGTGTAGCCGTCGCGCTGTGGGATCACCATCGGGACGGTCCGATGCCTCGACAGGTTGCCGACGGTCTCAACCGAGTTGAGGGCCTCGACGTTCATCAGGCACCTAACGGAAATGCTTAGGAACACCTCATCTCACCTCGTTCTCTTGAGCTAGAGGAGCTCTCGATCTCGATTCAACCAATATTGCCGAAGCATACGCGCCAATCTTCCTCGCGAGCGCAGTATCGTTTTGGACTCTGTCAATGAATTCCCTCACCATCTCGCTGCTGGGCAGGTGTCCTATAATCTGGAATACGCCGGTTTCGTCCTTCACCTCGATGACCCGATACTCTCGCCCCGTGGCTGCTGTTCCGATGCCGAACTTGAGCCTCCGCTCGCTCTCGGATCGCGATAGCTCGCTGTCGACTAGCCTCAGCGAGTCCCGTAGCGTTCGAATGGCAGGCTCAGGGCTCAACGCGTTAGCCATCCTATCTATCATTGAAGGGGAACCGCTCAGGGCTGAGGCTGCAGCCAGCAAGACGGCTATCGGCCTGAATCGCGCAAGATCCTGTTGGACAGACTCGCTCCTCATCATGCGACAGAGAAGGTTAATAGATAGTATATAAGACTTATTCTATAGGAGCGGAATACATTCCATCAATTTGAAACAATAGAAACTTTATTTCGGCTTAAAGAAACTATTGAGTCGATGATCCTGACGGTCACACTTGGCTTCGACGAGAAGTTCGCGGTCAGGGCGGTTATTCGGCACTCTAACTCTCAACTAGACCGCGTTGTAGTGATAACGCCTGCGCACAGGGTGGATGAACGTTCGGAATCGGCGATTGGGTCCCTGAGGGAGATCCTAAGGAGATACCTCCTGATCGAGGGCGTTGAGAGGGTTGAGGTGAACGTGGACGACTTCTTCGGCACCGTCGGCGAGCTCGTCGAGATGTTCGACTCGTGGGCTGGAAACACCGCCGTCCTCAACTTGAGCGGAGGAATGAGGCTTCTCGTGATCGAGTGCCTGATCGGCGCGCTGATGAGTAAGACACGTATGACCATTGAGCTTGAAAGCGAAGACAGTTCAGCCTACATAAGCTTCAGGAACGATTACTTCGATCCGGTCATTTTCAACGAAACCGACCATTTAGACAGACTGGTGCTGAAACATCTAACTAACGTGTATTCGATTTCTGTGTTGTCGGAGTTGTTAGATCTCCCCAAGACTTCTGCTTGGAGGCGGATCAGGAAGCTCGAGAGGCTTGGGCTCATCGAGGTAGAAAAGGCGGGCAGGTCGCTTGCGGTGAGGCTGACCGATAAGGGCAGAGCACTGAAAAGCATCATGCGCGACTCGGACCGTTAAGGCCTCGACCGACCGCAGACTGGGCCGGACCTATAGCAGCTCACGAGCCCGCCAGCCTTATGAGCCTCTCCCAGCGGGCCTCGACCTCCCTCTTCAGCTCCTCGAGGAGGTGGGCGTTCTCCGGCCTGAGGAGGTAGCCGAACCTGTCCTGAAGGCGGAGGAACTCCTCGAGCGGCTTGGGCCTCGAGACGAAGTAACTGATCCTGTACCTCCCTTCCTCGACCTCGTAGAGCGGGAAGTACCGCGTCTCGACCGCGAGCTTCGCGATCCGCATCGTCAGTGACGGGTCGAACCTCCAGCCCCTGTTACAGGGCGCCAGTACGTGGATGAAGGTGGGTCCGTCGAAGGTCAGGGCTTTTCTCACTTTGTTGACGAGGTCCTTCCAGAAGTACGGCGAGGCGGTAGCCGCGTAGGGGACGCCGTGGGAGACCGCGAACGCGATCAGGTCCTTCTTCGGTCCGACCTTGCCGAATGGCGTCGTCGAGGTCCACGCGCCTTGAGGCGTGAGGGAGGAGCGCTGGATCCCGGTGTTCATGTAGGCCTCGTTGTCGTAACACACGTAGAGGAAGGAGTGCCTCCTCTCGAGGGCGCCCGAGAGCGCCTGGAGGCCAATGTCCGCGGTCCCTCCGTCCCCGGCTATCACGACGATCCTGTGATCCCTTGCAAGCCCCTTCTCCTTCAGGACCCTCAGGGCCGCCTCGATCCCCGACGCGACCGCCGCCGCGTTCTCGAAGGCGACGTGGATGTACGGCACCCTCCAAGCCGTGTTCGGGTGCTGAGTAGTCACGACCTCGACGCACCCGGTGGCGTTCACGACGATGTAGGGCTGAGGCACAGCCAACAGGACCTGCCTCACCGCAACCATCGCGCCGCAACCCGCGCAGGCCGAGTGGCCTGGGCTAAGGGGCTCGAACCCGACCAGCTCGTCGAGCCTCGCCACCATCCCGACCTCACCCGAGGAGGATCCGCCTCGACCTGACGTCACGCCCCCTCACCTCCCTTTCCGCCGACCCGAGGAGCTTTCTGATCCTCCCCAGCGTGACCGGCTTTCCGCCGAGCCCGTAGACGACGCTCCACACCGGCACCCGGATACCGGCGTCGTAGAGCGCTGACTTGACCTCCGAGGCCAACGGGGGCGACGTGGCACCCGGCGAGAGGGCCCTGTCCATCACGACCACGAGCTCCGCGTCGCTCAACAGCCTGATCAACGTCCGCCTCGGGAAGGGCCTGAAGAGCCTGACCGAGAGGACGTCGAAGAGGTCCTGCAGCCTCCGGGTCTTGACGAAGTGCCTCAGCGACCCCGCGACGTCGCCCATGCAAATCAGCTTCACCCGACCTCCGGTCCACTCGGCGTAGATCGAGCCCTTCCTCGCGCCTGCATTCGGATAGAGATCCTCGACCTCAGCGAAGACCCGGCCCGCGGCCCTCAGGGCCCTCTCCTGTTCGACCTTGGACTCGAAGTAGGCGTCCGGGAGCGCGAAGCCCCCTATCGTCATCGGCTCGTCGTAGCTCAGCCTGTGCCTCTCCCTCCTCGGAAGGAACCTCCTGACCTCCCCGTCGGGGAGCACGGTGACCGGCTCGCACGAGTGCGATGTGGTGAAGCCGTTGAAGTTCACCGCCACCGGGAGCAGCACCCTCGGGTCCTCCGCGAGCCTGAAGGCCTTGATGACGTTGTCGTAGACGTCCTGCGGGTCCTCGCAGAAGACCTGAACCCATCCCGAGTCCCTCGAGCCCATGATGTCCGAGTGGTCGCAGTGGATGTTTATCGGCGCGGAGAGCGCCCTGTTTGCAACGGCCATGACGATCGGGAGCCTCAGCCCGGAAGCGATGTACATCACCTCGTGCATGTACGCGAGCCCCTGGCTGCTGGTGGCGGTGAAGACCCTGGCCCCCGCAGCGGAGGCGCCTATGCACGCGCTCAGCGCCGAGTGCTCCGACTCGACGAGGACCATCGCTGCCCTGACCTCCCCTCTCTCGACGTACTCGGCGAGCTTCTCGACGATCGTCGTCTGAGGCGTGATCGGATAGGCGGTGATCAAGTCGACGTCGGACTGCTTGACGGCGTGCGCTGCGGCCTCGTTCCCGGTCAGGAGGAGTGAGTTGAGCAGCATCATGACTCCCTCACCATCGTTATCGCCCTCCTGGGACACTCGACCGCGCAGATACCGCATCCCTTGCAGTGGTCGTAGTCTATCGCGACCTTCCCGTCCCCGGTCACCAGTATCGCGGGCTCCGGACAGTAGATCCAGCAGATCAGGCACCCGACGCAGTTCGCGAGGTCCACGACCGGCCTGGAGCTCCTCCAGCTCGCGGTGACGTTCCGCGAAGCAGACCCCGGTTCGAAGATCAGCGCGGCGGTCCTGAGGCGGTGGGGCAACTCACATCACCTCGCTATAGGCCGCTCTGGCGACGGCGGCGTCCTGTGGGCTAAGGAACTCTGAGACTGCCTGCTCGAGCGCCCCGATCTCCGGCACCCCGATCGAACGGGACATCGCCCCGAGCAGGGCGATCCCGACGGACCTCGGCCTCCCGAGCCTAGCCGCGACCCCCGACGCGTCGACCTTGATGATCCTGTGGGATGCGCCCGCCGGCTCCGGGCCCCTCGCCGCGGAGTTGACGACGACGTGCGCCCCTCTCCTCACTAACCTCTCGATGGTGACGAAACTCAGCAGCCTCTCCTCGAGGACGACGGCGATATCCGCCCGCTCGACGGGCGTCCTGAGCTCGATCGGCTCCCGGGAGAACCTCAGGTAGGCCTTGACCGGCGCGCCTGCCCTCTCCGGCCCGAACTCCGGGAAGGTCTGGACATAAAAGCCCGTGCGAAAGAGAGCGGTCGCACAAATGCGCGCCGACGTGACGACCCCTTGGCCGCCCCTCCCGAGGAAGACGACCTCGGCCAAGGAGGCTTCACCTATAGAATGAATGATGAACGACGTAAAAAATATTGGACGAACGAGGGGAGAAATCGACCCCAATGACGCTCGTGTTGAAGGTAATGGGCGCGAGAGCGCGACGGATGACCGGTATCATCGGTCCCGCCTGAACAAATTCAAGACAGGCAAATCCCAAGGTCTCCCACGGTTCGCCGTGGGCTCCGAGGCGGAGACGATGGGATAGCCCCTAAGCAGCCCGCCGAACTTGAGGGGCGGGATTATCTCGCGTCAGTCGGCTCAGAAGTCTCTCCACTTCGTCGTGGCGACCGCCAGGGAAAGGCCGACGGCCGCGAGGCCGGCGACCACCAGCGTCGGGGACAGCGCTCCGGCCGGAGACCCGACGATAAGGGCCTCCCTGAGTGCCACGTGGAAGTAGTAAAGTGGCGTGAACCTCGCGACGGCTTGGAGGAACTCGGGCATCAGCTCGAGGGGCCAGAGGGCTCCGGAGAGGAACATCGTGGGGAAAGCGACGGTGTTCGCGAGCGCGGTCACAGCTCCCGCCTCCCTCAGCGAACCTCCTATCGTGACCCCGAAGCCGGTGAAAGCCAGCGTCCCGAGCAGTATGATCAGTATACTGAAGGCGTCCGGGAGCGCGGAGATCCTGAAGACCGCCCAACCGACCGCGAGCATCACGGCCAACAGGATCAGGGAGACGATGGTCTGAACGATGACGATCGACGCGATCCACGTCGACTTCGGGAGCGGAGTCGAGGCGAGGAGCTTAACTAAGCCGCGCCTGTAAGCATCGAAGACCAGGAGGGAGACTCCGATCAGCCCGTTGGTCATGACGAAGGCCGCGACGTACCCGGGGAGGTAATAGTCGACGAGGCGGAGCTGCTTGACTTGCGTTAGGACGGCCCTGACCTCCATCGCCGAGGAGGCGTTGAGGAGCGCGAGCTCGAACTTCGACGCTATCACGTTGATGATGCCTTCGATCGGCTGGAGGAGCCTGTCGTCGGGACTGCCCTCCAGCGTCAGTCGAGGCCTCTCGCCCCCCAGAGTCTGTCTGTAGGCTCTGATCGCTCTCATCGACGACTCGATCTCCCCCCTCGTCTGCGGCGGAATCGACTCCCCCGCCATCGCGACCATCCTCAGGATCGTGTCCGCCGTGATCTCGAGCCTGTTCGCGACGGTGATGTTCAGGAGGTTCTCGGTGAAGCCTCTCGGAATCGTGAGGATCCGGACCGCGGCGAAGCCCGTACCTCGGGGCGCCGGGTCGTCCGGCTTGAGGAGGTGGACCTCGAAGACGCTCTCGTTGAGGGCCTCGATGAACGCCTCCGAGAGGACTCCCGGCTTCCCTTGCTGGTCGAGGTCGAGGTTCCTGACGTAGAGCGTGTAGTTCGGCGGCGAGGGCCCACCGAAAACGCTCCCGAAGATGAGTAGGAGCATCACCGGGAAGAGGAACCCGAAGAAGACGCTCTGCTTGCTTCTCATCCAGACCTTGAAGAGGAGCTTGATCAGGGTCGGCGCCGCACTCACTCCAGCTCGCCCCTCTCCGTGAGCCTCGACCCGATGACCCTGAGGAAGACCTCCTCGAGCCCGGCCCTCCTGATCTCGGGATAGGCCTCGACCGAGAGCTCCCTGAGGAGCGAGATCACCTCTGCGACCTCCGACTGCGTACCGACCTTGACGACGGCTCGACCGTCGGGAGCGACCTCGACCTCGTACCCCCTATTCCGGAGCGAGCTAACGGCCCTCTCCTCCAGTTCATCGAAGAGGAGCCTCGTCTTCCCTCCGTGCTCCTCGATCAGCCTCTTAACCTCGCCCATCGCCGCGATCCTGCCCTTGACGATGATCGCGACCCTGTCGCTCAGCCTCTCCGCCTCCTCCATGTAATGGGTCGTGAGGACCACCGTCACGCCCTCCCTCTTCAGCTGCCTGATGTAGAGCCAGGTCTCCCGCCTCGCCTCCGGATCGAGCCCGGTCGTGGGCTCGTCGAGGAAGACGATCTCCGGATCCCCCACGAGGGCCATCGCTATCCCGACCCTCCTCTTCAGCCCTCCGGAGAGCTTGGAGAACATCCTCCCCCTCAGCTCCCAGAGGCCCAGCCTCTCGAGGACCTCCCTCACGTTGTCTGCCCCCTTCGCCGCGGCCGCGAGCTCCACGTTCTCGTAGACCGTGAGGTCGTCCTCGGCGTTGAACTCCTGGGGCAGGACACCGATCAGACTCTTGATCTTCCTGACGCCCGCCGGATCCCGGATGCTGAGGCCCTTCAGGTACGCGTTCCCTGAAGTCGGGGTCCGGAGACACTCGAGCATCTCGACGGTCGTCGTCTTCCCGGCGCCGTTCGGCCCGAGGAGCGCGAAGACCTCGCCCTCGTTGACCGTGAAAGAGACCCTGTCGACCGCCAGGACCTCGCCGTACCTCTTGGTGAGCTCCTCGACGACGATGGCGGGTGAGCTCTGCACGCCGTCACGTTGCGACTCCGCTATTAAAGGTCGGTCGGATAGGGCACCAGCAGAGACACCTTCACGCCGCGAGGAAGGCGACTCGACCGTCGTGCGGAGGTTGACCGGTAGCTAGGAGCTGAGTCCCAAACAATTATATCGGTTTCGCATAACATATTATCGTGATCGCAGGGTGGCCCTCTCTTTCTAAGGAGCAGATTTTCGAGAGGCTGAGGGAGTACTCCTCTGGGGATGCTGAACCCTCCAGCGGCAAGCTCTTCACGATCGCATTCGAGTCAGGCCTCGACGAGCTGAAGGAGGTCGCCCTCGAGGCCTTCAGGGCCTTCATGGACAAGAACATGCTGGACTTCACGGAGTTCCCCAGCGCGATCAGGATGGAGAGGGACGTGGTTGAGATCGCCGCGAGGCTGATGCACGGCGACGACCAAGTCGTGGGGACCTTCACATTCGGCGGGACTGAGAGCGTCCTCCTTGCGGTGAAGGCTGCGCGCGACAAGTTCATCCTTGACAGGGGAGCGATAACCATCCCCGAGCTGGTTGTGCCCGTAACCGCTCACCCGTGCTTCGACAAGGCCGCCGAGTACTTGGGCCTGAGGGTCAAGCGGGTGAAGGTGGACCTGGAGACGCTCCGGGCCGACGTCGAGGCCGTGAAGGAGGCGATCACGGAGAACACCGCGATGGTCGCAGCTTCGGCTCCGAACTGGCCCTTCGGAACGGTTGACCCCGTCAGGGAGATGGCCGAGGTCGCCCGAGACAGGAACGTCTGGTTCCACGTCGACGCCTGCGTCGGCGGCTTCGCGCTCCCGTTCATGAAGAGGTTGGGCGAGGACGTCCCGGACTTCGACTTCAGGGTCGAAGGAGTCACCTCGATATCGCTGGACCCGCACAAGTACGCCTACGCGCCGATAGGAGCGTCGGTGGTGCTCTTCAGGAAGGAGTTCTACAAGATGTACTCCCAGTTCGTCTGCCTGAGGTGGCCGGGGTACCCCATCGTGAACCCGGCCGTGCTCTCTTCCAGGTCCGCGGGACACTTGGCTGCGGCGTGGGCCGTCCTCCACTACTTGGGCGAGGAGGGCTACGTGCGGCTCACCAAGTCGATAATCGAGGCGAGGGACCTGATCTCCCGGGGCGTCGAGAGGCTGGGGTACAAGGTGATGGGTAGGCCGACGGTCATACTCGCCTTCACATCGGATGACCTCAACCTCTTCAGGCTCTCCGACGAGATGACGAAGAGGGGCTGGTACCTGCTGCCTCAGAGGGGCGTCCCGGAGATGAAGATACCCCCGAGCGTCCACCTCACGATCGCCCCGCTTAACCGGAGGACCTGCGAGGAGATGTTGAGGGACTTGGAGGAGTGTACCAGTCTCGTGAGGAGGCTCCCGCCGAGCGATGTCGAGGGGCTGATCGAGGGACTCGGTCTGATCATGCGCCTGATCACGCCGGAGGAGATGGACATCGCCTCGCTGGGAGCGCTGATGAGGGAGCTGGAGGAGAATATGGACATCTACGGCCCCGCGCTCCTCGAGGCCCTCGGCCTGAAGGAGGGTCTCCCCAAGGAAATGTCGACGATATATCAGCTCTTCAACAGCCTGCCGCCGAGCGTCACCGAGCTCCTCGTGAACTACGTCGTCATACAGCTCTTCCGGAGAGCCGGATGACCGTGTGAACTTGAAACAGTTAATCGAACTCTAACCTTTACGGTTGCTTACTTTCGTCGACTTTTCAATGAAATAATTCTTGTACTTCTCGCGGAGGACCTTCTTGTCGAACTTCCCGGTACCCGTTTTCGGTATCGATTCGACGAAAATTATCTCATCCGGCAATTGCCACTTTGCAACCCGTTCTCGCAAATGATCGATTATCTCTGCTTTACCGATTTTGTTCACGTAATCGCTCTTGAGTACCACGAAAGCCAGAGGCCTCTCCTGCCATATCTCGTGCGGAACCCCCACGACGGCTGCCTCGAGTACGGCGGGGTGGCTCATTATGTGATTTTCTAAATCAACGGATGAGATCCATTCTCCCCCACTCCTTATGAGGTCTTTGTATCTGTCGACTATCAGGACGTAGCCCTTTTCGTCTATAATCGCCGCGTCACCAGTTCTCAACCATCCTTCTGAGAAAGACTGAGCAGTCCTCTCCGGGTCCTTGAAGTACGAGTCGATGACCCACGCTCCCCTGAACAACAGTTCACCGAACGACTTCCCATCCCAAGGCAGCTCGTTCCCCTCCGGATCCACGGTTTTGACCTCGATACCGGGGACCGGTATGCCCTGCTTGAGCTTGACCTTCCTCATTTCCTCTTCGCTGCCGTCGATGTCACTCTTGAGCCAGTTGACCACCGCTGCGGGCCCCTCGGACATCCCCCACGCGTGAACGGCCTGTACGCCCAATTTCTCGAACCCGTCCAGTATCGCAGGCGTCAGAGAGGCACCTCCGACGATGACCCTCCTCAAGCTGCTGATGTCGTAGTTTCGGGTCTCGTTGAGGTGGTTGAGGAGGTTGATCCAGACGGTCGGTGCGCCCGCTGTCACGGTCACCCTCTCGCCCTCTATTAGCTCAGCGAGCCTCTGAGGGGTGGGATGCGGGCCCGGCAGGACGATCTTCGCTCCAGCTATCATGGAGGAGAAGGGAAGGAACCATCCGACCGCGTGGAAGAGAGGGACTTGTAGGAGCACCACGTCGCGGTCCGTCAAGTTGAAGAACTGAGGGAGGCAGAGCGCAAGCCCAGCGATGAACACGCCCCTGTGGCTGTGTATCACTCCCTTGGGAGGCCCAGTCGTACCACTGGTGTAGAGGAGGAACGCCGGCGCGTCCTCGTCGAGGCTGTCGGAGAACTCGAAGCCCTGCTGACCGTGCTCCAGCAACTTCTCGTAAGACATGACCCCTGGCCCGTGCTCCGTCGGGTCTCTTCCCATGATCACGCACTTGAGGTCGTTCCTGCCAAGCTCCGCGAAAGCGGCGTACTGGTCTTCGTCGACGAAGACGATCTTATCTTCCGCGTGGTTGAGGATGTAACTGATCTCACGCTTCGAAAGTCTGAGGTTCAACGTGTGCAGGACGGCTCCCATGCACGGGACGGCGTAGTACAGCTCGAGGTGACGATGGGTGTTCCACGCGAGCGTTCCCACGACGTCGGCCTCGCCTACGCCCAGACTTCGGAGAGCCGAACCGAGCCGCTTTACCCTTCCGTAGAACTCGGTATAGCTGTACCTGAAGATTTCACCGTCCGGTTCGAAAGAAGCTATCTCTTGGTACCCGAACAGTGAGGCTGCACGCCGGAGTACATGGATTAAATTCAATTGAAAGCGCACGTCTCTTTGATGTTGACCTAAATTTTAAGCCTCTCCTCTATTACTCATTAGGTCGGTCTCATATTTATTAGCCGGCAGGGGGAAGCAAAAGGGATGATCAGAAACCCAGAAGATTATATAGCAAGCGTACAGGACGGTAGGGAAGTTTACTATATGGGTAAAAGGGTCGGTGATATCGCTAGCCACCCGTCCCTCAGGATCCCGCTCCATCACGCCAAGAGGATGTACGAGCTCAGGAGCGACCCCGCTTACAGGGACATGCTCGTCTACGAGGACGAGAGGTTCGGCCTCATCAGCTCCTTCTTCAAGGTCCCCAAGAGAGAGCAGGACCTAGTGGAGCGCGCTGAGACGATCGGTGCCCTCACGAGGGCCTGCAACGGGATATTCAACATCACTCAGGCGATAGGCAGCGACGCCTTGTTCGCGCTGATGATAATCACGAAGAGGCTGGAGAAAGAGCACGGCAAGGGGGAGTACCACGAGAGACTGATGAACTATTACGAGCGCGTCGTGACTCGGGACTTGGCGCTCGCGACGGCCCAGATGGACGTCAAGGGTGACCGATCCAAGAGGCCCCACGAGCAGCCCGACCCCGACCTCTACCTGCGCGTCGTGGAGGTGAACGAAGGCGGAATCGTGGTGTGCGGGGCGAAGGCCCACACGACTCAGAGCGTAGTCGCCGACGAGTTGTTCTTCATCCCCAGCAGGGCTATGACGGAGAAAGACCAGGACTACTGCGTCGCTTTCGCGATACCTGCCAACGCGAAGGGCCTAAAGTTCATCGTCAGGCCGCTGCTGGAGGTGGACGGTTACGCGGAGAAGGAGGACGCCCCGCTCAGCTCGTCCAACCTCGAGGCCGAGACCCTCACGGTCCTCGACCACGTCTTCGTCCCGTGGGACAGGGTCTTCCTCTTCAAGGAGTGGAGGATCGCCGGCGAGCTAGCGAACCTTTTCGCCACCTACCACAGGTACACGGCTGTCAGTTACCGGTCAGTCTTGGTCGACCTCTACCTCGGCGCGGCGAGGCTGGCGGCCGCGTGCAACGGCATCGAGAACGCGCCGCACGTCAGGGACGACATCTTGGACATAGTCCTCTACAAGGAGATCATGCGTATGGCCACGAGGATGGCCGCGATGACGGCGGTCCGCGACCCCGAAACTGGGATCCTCGTCCCGAACCCCATCTACACGAACATTGGGAAGCTTTACTCGAACGCTTTCTTCCCCGTCGTGATCGAGAACCTCATCGACATCGCGGGAGGACTCGTCTCGACCCTGCCCTCTACCGCGGAGCTCAAGAACCCGGCCACGAGGCCCTACGTCGAGAAGTTCATGCAGGGCAGTCCGAGGTTCAGCGGGCTGGAGAGGTTCAAGGTCATGAGGTTCGTCAGGGAGCTGGCGGGAGGGCCTCTCACCGGGTACCTGTTGGGAGCCATGATCCACGCGGAGGGGTCCGTCGCCGCAAGCAAGATCGCGCTCTACAGGGACTACGACTTCGCCGAGGCCGAGAGGCTCGCTAGGAAGGTGGCGGGGCTAAGCGAGAAAGAGCGAGCGAGTTGATCGTCTGAGGTTGAACTCGAACTCCGAATTTCGGCAATCGCCGCCCCATTTCGCTCCGCCGAGGCTATGTCCGTCCTGAACGCCCGCTTGGTTGACGTGTAATCCCGGAGAGATGCTCGAGGCGCGAGTTTCTTACACTCCTAAGCCTCGCAGTTCTCTAGTCGCCTACTGTGAAGAGCTCTCCATCCCTCGGCCGTGCGTCTGTGATCCTAGTGAAGCCCCCTAGGTCGGCTCGTCCGGGGGATAACGCGGTGGGCCATACCGAGAGGCCACATGGCGCGTCCTCACTCGAGGGTTTGGACGACGTCGTGGACGACGATGCCGGTCCTCCCGTCTATACGGGTCACCGTAGCCCTAGCCATAAAGACGCTCCCGCGCTTGATCAGCCCGGACGGCCCGTTGTAGTCCGTCGAGCTGAGCCTCGCCCTGAAGCGGTCGTTGACCTTGACCACCGCGAAGCCCTTGTAGACGCGCTCGACCTCGATCCTGCAGAGCTCCCCTCCGGCGAACCTCGACCTGACCGAGGAGGACGCAAAGTACTTGCCCTTCATCTTCACGACCTTCCTCGACCTCATCAAGCCTCTGAGGACCGATCGGACCCTCCAGGGCTCGAGGTCGAGCTCCCGCGCGACGTCATCCAGCGTCATCCCGGCCCTGCCCGCTAAGAGGAGCAGCATGTATACCTGCTTTGAGAGTGAGGTCATCCCTCAATCAGTGGTCAGATCGTCAAATTAGGACTACTTCGATCGGGTTTAACGAATGCATCTCTAAAAGACGTTAAGGAGTGTTTTATTATATCTCTAGGATCGACTGTAAAAGTACGAAGTCTCAGTTTACGCTCATCCGTTGAAGCTGCTTCACCGCCACGTAACCTGCTGACATCGGTCCACGGCCAAGGCTGTCCTGAAGCGGGCTCGGGCCCCCTCCGCGGTACCAAAACGCCGGGCATGTCCCTCGAGACGAGCCTCAGGACCCTCTCGACCCGCCGGGCCCTCCTGTATCCCTCCCTGAAGTAATACTCGTCTATCGTCCCCTTCGTCACCAAAATAACAACCTTGCCGGGGAACCTCCTGCCGGTCCTCCCCCTCCTCTGGATGTACCTAATTCCAGATACGGTCGGCTCGTAGAAGACGACGAGGCCGCACTCGGGCACGTCGAGGCCCTCCTCGCCGATCGAGGTCGCGACGAGGACGTTGAACCTCCCGGCCCTGAACTCCCTCAGGATCCTTACCTGCTCCTCCTGTCTCATCCTCGGACCCGACTTGCCCTCGGCCTTCCCCACAAAGAGGTGTACGCTGAACCCCTTGGACCTGACCCTCTCGACGAGGAGCTCGGCCGTCGACCTGAGGTTCGCGAAGACGAGGACCCTGTCGCTTGGGTTGGAGGAGAGGTGCTCGCCAAGGACATCGAGCAGGGCCTCCACCTTCGGGTGCTCGGCGTCGCAGCTCCTCGCGAGTTCGACCAGCTCGCGGAAGTCGGGGCTCGAGGATAGAGTCCTGTGGCTCCTGCGCTTCGACCTCCTCGCCTCTTCCAAGTGCCCGAGGAGAAGGGAGGCGTGCTGGCTCTCCACGAGCTCCAAGGCGTAGAAGAGGCTGAGGACCTCGGAGAGGACGACGAGCGCGTGGGCGATTAGACCCCTCGCACCTGATCTGAGCTCCGCCTTCAGCCGCTCCATCACCGCGAGCAGCGATCTCCGGTTGAACTCGACGCCCTCCAAGGCGACGATGCCGGTCGACCGGAGCCTTTCGAGCCTGGACTCGATCATCTCCCTGATCTTCGACCTGACCCTCTCGTACTGCTCGGGGAGAGAGACGGAAACCCAGCTGACGTCGACGCCGGGAATGTAAGGCCTCACGTCCTCGTCCTCCTCGGTCCTCCATTCGAACCTCTCTATCCAGAGGTTCCTGACCAGCTCCTTCACCCTCTCGGGGTCCGAGCCCGGGGAGGCAGTCAGCGCGAGTATCAGGGGCCAGGGACATACCTTGACGTACTCGTTCGCGATCCGGGTGTACGCGTACCGCTCCCTCGACCTGTGGCACT
The DNA here is from genome assembly GCA_039630085.1 of Candidatus Caldarchaeales archaeon. Taxonomy (GTDB): domain Archaea; phylum Thermoproteota; class Nitrososphaeria_A; order Caldarchaeales; family Calditenuaceae; genus Calditenuis. The sequence continues at coordinate 101,901 of JBCNVM010000004.1, read as the reverse complement.
CGTCCATCACGACGACCGCGAACTCCTCGAGGTTCACGAGTCCCCTTGAGAGGTCGTTCCACACCGTCTGGGGAGTCGCGAGGATCACCCTCACCCTCGGGTCGAGCCAGTAGCGCTCCCTGTCGGGGACGTCACCTGTCAGCGCGGCGACCTCCCTCCAGTCGAGCCTCAGGTGAGCGAGAAGGCTGGAGGCGTGCTGGAGGACGAGGGGCTTGGTCGGGGCCATGAGGAGGGCCCTGCTCCCGGGATACCTGTGGAGGACCTCCGCCACCACGAGCTCCGCGATCACGGTCTTCCCGAGCGCGGTCGGAAGGACGACAAGCGTGTTGCCCCTCAGCGCGGCCTCCGCGATCCTGACCTGATACTCTCGCCTCAGAAGGGCCCTCTCCCTCACCATCGGGTGCTCGACGAAATCGCGCTCCATCCGTCCGAGAACGGCAGACCCCGCCTTATTTGCCATCGCGTGCTCGATCCTTCCGGTGCTCGACCGACCTCCTCGGGACTAAGCGCGGCAGACCTTTTTACCGGTCCGCAGCCGGAACTCACGGGATGAAGAGGGTCTCGCCGAGGACGCTGAGGAGGATGCAGGAGAGGCTGCTATCCTCGTCGGGGATATCGATGAACGAGCTAGGAGAGGCGAGGGTCCTGATCGAGCTGGCGGACAGGCGGATAAGGCTCGAGGGCGCCACCGTCGTCGAGCTAGAGGGCCCCATGGGGAAGGTCTACCAGTTGGTAGGCGGGAGGGCTGTCGAGGAGTCCGCAACGCCGGAGGAGGTTCAGGCCCCGGTCGCGAGCGCCCCGGAGGTGAGCGAGGAGGACGTGGCCCTTGTCGCCGCTCAGGCGGGAGTCTCCGAGGACGAGGCGAGGAGGGCCCTGATCGAGTCAGGAGGGGATCTGGCTAAGGCGATACTCTCGCTCAGGTCGAGGAAGTGATTCAGAGCCCGACGTAGTGCAGCTTCACGTGCTCCCTCATCAGCTCCTCGTATGGCGTGGCGTAGCCGCAGTGAGGGCAGACGTGTAGCCCGGAATGAGCCGATCCTCCCGCACCCAATGCGATCCTGACCTCCTCCGGGTCGAGCACGACCACCCTGAGCCTCTCGCCGTCGGCCTCCGCCCTGCAGTGCTCCGAGACGCCGAGCTCCGTGAGGGCCTCCCGCAGAACGCCGAGGAGGGCGGCCCCGCTCGGCCTCGACCAGCTGACCGAGAGGTCTATCGCGATCGAGCCCTCCTTGGGGACCGCGATCGCGCCCCACTCGACCAAGCGCTCGGTGAGCCTCGCCGCGAGGGGGACCTCTAACCCCCTGAAGCCCTCGACGACGACGTGGACGACGTCCCTCAAGTCCCGGTCCCCCGCGGAACTGAAGTCCTGACCTGAGAGAAGATCACCCTGAGCCTCTCGACGCCGCCGATGCTCCTGATGTAATCCGCGACTTCCGGCTGGACGTAGTCCTCCCAGGGCCCTCCCTCGACCATCAGCTTCCTGATCTCGGTCCCGTTGAACCTCTCCCTCTCGAAGAGCCGAGGCTCCCTCACCTTGATCCCCGCGGCCTCCGCCAGCAGCTTGACGAAGGGGTTGTTGGTGTAGAGCGCCTCGAACTTCGGGACTGTCGCTACGACCCTGCTGATCCAGAGGTGGTGCTCGCCGATGTCCGGCACGGGGACCGCGATCACCCTCGAGAGGTCGTGTCCCGCGCTCCCCAGGCCTATGCGGATCATCTCGATCCTCTCGCCCGCGGTGAAGGGGTTGTCGGGAGTGTGGCTGTACTGGGAGCTCCCTATGGCGACGACGAGCTCGTCGTTCTCGGAGAGGACCTGCTCCGCGGCCTTGAGGTGGCCGATGTGAAACGGCTGGAACCTCCCGACCAGCAGCCCCCTCTTCGGGATCGCCAACCCGTGCCGTCGGTTCGGCCGCTCTCTAATTAAGGGAACACCGCACCACCATCAGCCGCTCCGGAGACCACAAAACTATTAACGCCCCCCGAACCGCACGATAGAGGCACATGTCGACCGCCTACGAGGTTCCAGAGGGCCTGAGCTACTCGAGGAACCACGAGTGGGTCAGGCACAAGGGCAGACACGCGGTGATCGGGGTAACTGACTACGTCCAGAGGAAGCTGCGGGAGATACTCTACGTCGAGCTCCCGAACATCAACACCAAGCTCACCAGGGGCCAGCACCTCGCGACCATCGAGTCGGTCGGCGGGAGCCACGAGGTGAGGGCGCCGGTCAGCGGGAAGATCGTCGAGGTGAACGCGAGGCTCATCGACAGCCCTGAGCTGATCAACGAATACCCCTACGAGGACGGGTGGATCTGCAGGATAGAAGTCTCCGACGCGACGGAGCTGGAGGACCTGATGCAGCCCGACGAGTACACCAGGTACATCGAGGAGCTGGAGCTGGAGGCCAGCGAGACCGAGTGATCGCCTTCTTCTCCCTCAGGAGGTCAGTGCGGAGATCATCCTCAGCGGTGTCCTTACGATCGAGACGAACCCCTCGAGCCTGATTCCCCTCGCGACCGCGAAGAGCTCCTCCACCTCTTCCGGAGTGAGGGGGACGTCGGCGGAGAGCGCGTTGAGCTCGGCCTGCGCCGGAGTCTTCACGCCTGCGATCGCGACGACCTTCTCCCTCTCCACGAGCGCCCTCAGCGCGACCTGAGAGACCTCGCACCCGTGCTTCCTCGCCAGCTCCCGCATCCTCTCAAGCAACGGCTCAACCCTGCGGAGGTTTGTCGTGTCGAAGAGTCTGTTGATGCTCCTCGCGAAGTCGTTCGGCCTTTTGCCTACCGAGTACTTCCCCGTCAAGAGGCCCTGTGCCAAGGGGCTGTAGGCTAGGACCGTCACCCTGACGCCGAAGGCCCTGAAGTTGCTCTCCGCCGCGTCCCTCTCCAACAGGTTGTACTTCACTTGGTTCGAAACGATCTCCGCGGACTTCAGGTGCTCCTGGGCCTTCGCGAGCAGGCGGGGCGGGAAGTTGCTGACGCCGACGTACCTGATCTTCCCCTCCTTCAGTAGTTTGTCCATCGCCCTCATCGTCGACGATATCGGAATGAGCGGGTTCGGCCAGTGGACCTGATAGAGGTCGATGACGTCCACTCCGAGCCTCCTCAGGCTCCGCTCGCAGGCCCTGATCGTCCCGTCATAGGTGGCGTGGGTCGGCCAGACCTTCGTCGCGATCAGGACCGAGTCCCTCATCCCTCTGATCGCCCTGCCAACGACCTCCTCCGACCTTCCGCCTCCGTAGATCTCAGCGGTGTCGATCAGGTTGACCCCGAGCTCCACGGACCTCTGTATGGCCCGGACGACCTCCTCCTCTCCGTAACCCCTCCCCCAGCCCCACTCCCTGCTCCCGATCTGCCAGGTCCCCACCGCGATCACCGAGACCCTCTCCGAGGTCCTCCCGAGCGTCGTGTACCTCACGCGCTCCTCGACCTCCGGATGATCAGCTTCAACGCGGTGCTAACCGAGATCGCGGCCGCGGCCGTCACAGCGAAGTAGATGACCGCGGGGAGCAGCACGAGGACGACCGCCGGCAACCCCACGATCGCGGAGAGCAGCTCGGCGAGCCTGAAGGACTTCGGGTGCGAGAGGGCGAAGAGGAGCGCGACCACGTACGGCAAAGCCCCGACGGCCGCGAAGGGGACCGCGTGGGCCCTCCTCTCGAGCAGCAACCCGCCGATCATTCCGGTCATCAGGGCCGCGATCGACCAGTGGCCGGACGGCAGGACGACAAGGGCCGCGGCGCCGACCGGCACACCGACCAGTGGGAGGAGGCTCCTCGCCCTCATCACGGTCACCCGTTGAGCGTGAGGACCATCAACCTTTCTCTGACCTCCTCAGGCCTCCTCGGGACCTCCAGCGCGTGATACCTGTATCCGTACCACTCGTCGAACGAGTCGGAGTAGAAGTCCGAGACCGGGCTCTCGCTCTGGCCTCCCGGGTAGACTCCGTAGGCGACCGGCCTGCCGTCCACGAAGGTCACGATCATCTTCCAGCTCGGCCCCGTGGTGACGTAAACCCTCCTCTCGAGGGCGCGGAGGTCGTACGGGAACCCGGCGTTCATCAGCGTCCCAGACGCACCGTCGTGGGGTAGGGGCCCGATCGAAAGCGCGTCCAACGTGCTCAGGTGCCCTATTCGGAGCCTGTGAATCCTCCCCCACGTCCATCCCCCTGGGTCCGGCCCGAGGTTCGTCCTCAACCACTCGACCGCCTTCGAGAGCGCGGACCTCGCGGCCCTCCGAATGTCTCCCCCGAACCACTCGCTGCGGGGCTCGTTGTGGATCAGCCAGACCATCGTCGACTCCAGGGGCAGGTAGCTCCTCGAGAGCCCCAGCTCCCTGAACCTCGCGGCGAAGGACTCCTCGTAGAGCGCCGAGAACCAGGCCCACCAGACCGCCGGTGCGACCGAGTCCCTCCTCATCCTGTAGTCCCAGCGTCGGAGCTCCTCCAGCGCGCGCCTCTCGAGGTCCGTGAGCCCCTCGAAGCCTGCCGCGAGCTCGAGCAACTTCGGGACCGTCGAGGCCGCGAACCAGAGGTAGAAGTCGTTCTGGTAGGCCATGAAGTCCTCGATCGTGTGGGAACCTTTCGAGGCTAGAAGGGCGTGTATCCTCTGGGCCCTCGCGCCCGGGTCGTACCACCCTGCAAGGACGTAGTACGGATAGAGCCTCCCCGCGGTCTGCTGGTTCGGCGCGGCCGCGTAACCCCTCGCGGGGTTTACTGTCACGGGGACCTGCTCGTAGGGCACGAAGCCCTCCCACTCGTGCGCACCGGTCCCGTTGAGGACCGACCTGGACCCTATCACCTTGACCAGCTCGCCGCCCGGAAGCCTCACGGTCCTGTACGGGAAGAGCCCGGGGACGACGATGCCGTAGTTCCCGTGCCTGTCGATCACCGCCCAGTTCTGCGACGGCACGTCCCAGTACCTCAGGGCTTCGACGACCTCGGCAAGGGACCTAGCCCTCATCACCCTGTAGGCCGCGACCGACTCCCGCGTAACGCCTGACCCGTCGTCGTTGAACCCGGATATCGCAGTCCACTTCATCGAGACGTAGACTCCGTCGTGGTGGAAGACCGGACCGTGGACCGTGAGGTTGACCGTGACGACCCTCACTCCTCCACCCCTGACCCTGATCGGCTCCTCGAGTCTCTTCATCTCCCTCCACTCGCCCCTGAAGAAGTACTGGCTGCCCCTGACCTTCTCGAGGTAGAAGTCGGTGACCCCGATCTGCGAGTTGGTGAGGCCCCATGCGACGTGTTCGTTGAACCCGATGATCACGAAGGGAATTCCCGGCAGCGTGACGCCCCTCGCGTTCAGCTCTCCGGCCACCAAGTGAACCTCGTACCAGACCGAGGGGAGGTTCAGGGAGAGGTGGGGGTCATCGGCGAGCATCGGCCCGCCCGTCGCGGAGAGCCTCGGCGAGACGACCCAGTTGTTGCTCCCGATGTCGAGACTCCCGAAGCCCGTGATGCCCGAGACCGCGTTGACGAACTCAATGAGCCTGCGCGCGAGCTCCCTGTCCGTGAAGTCTATGCCGGTCGCCCACTCGTCGAACCAGTTGAGCCTCTCAAGGACGTCCGGGTCCGCACCGAGCCTAAGCCCCGCGATCGAGCCGTCTCCGGGGACGACGGTGGCGTTCTCGGCATAGTAGTGCCTGACGGGATAGAGCTTCATCACATCGGAGGGCCCCAGCTTGACCGCGAGGGCCGTGAGGAGGAGGGGATACCAGAATCCCGTGAGGGTCCACGCCATGAACCTCGCCCAGACGAGGGAGTCCTCCGGCCTCCAAGGCTCGGGCTCGTAGTTGAGGAGCTTGAACATCAGGGGCAGCCGCCCCGAAGCCTTCATCTCATCGATCGCGGCGTTCACGCCCTCCGAGTAGGCGACTAGGGCCGAGTGGACCTCAGGATGGTTCGTCCTCAGCCACTCCGCGGTCGCCCTCGCGGACCTGTGGAGACCGATGAGCCTCATCAGCGTGTCGGTCCTCAATGCAGCCTCCCCGACCACCTCGGAGAGCCTACCCGAGGCCAACCGCCTCTGCACGTCCATCTGCCAGAGCCTGTCCCTAGCGTGGACGTACCCGAGGGCCCTGAAGGCGTCGAGCTCGTCGGCGGCGTAGATGTGCGGGACGAGCCTTCCGTCGTAAACGACCGTCACCCTCGTCTTCAGGCCGGGGAGCCTCATGCTCGCGTCCGCGACCCTCACCCTCTCGGCCTCGGTCCAGACCCCCTTGATCGGGTGTAAGATCGCGAGGGGTCCCGAGGCTAGGATTAGGAGGGCGGCGACCGTCGCGGAGACACCTGCGACCAGTAAGTCTCTGAGGGCGCGCTTCATCATCGGTCACGAGAGACGCAGCCTCAGAAATAAGGGGTATCTCGCGCTTCAGAGGGGCGTCGTCGCTGTCGGCTGAGGGGGCTGCGGAGGCGACTCGGGTATCGAGAAATAAGCGATTATCTGCAGGATCTCAGCAATTAGTATCAGAATGAATCCCACTAGAATTATGCTGAGGAGCGCGCCATAGAAGTACAGCTTTCCCACGGTGCTGAACATCGGGACGTTGAGCTTGGAGTTGATCGCATCGTAGCCGCGCCTCAGGTACCTCGCCGAGAAGATCATGACGATCCAGAACACGACGAGTCCCACGACGAACAGCCAGAGCAGCTGTGAGAAGAACGCGAAAGGATCCGTGGGCGCGCCTGGCCCGGGTCCGGCCCCGAAGATCGCGAAGAACGCCCCGAGGCCGAGCGCCACGCCCGCCACGATCGACCCGACGATTGCCAGCAACACAGCTGTCAAGACGTTGTTGAAAATGGTCCTGTCATTCACTGCCTTGGAGATCTTGTCGACCGCGACCAGTATCAAGACCCACCCAGCGATCGCCAGCACGAACCCGACCGAGGGAACGAGGCCCAAGAGAACAAGTATCGCGCCGACGCCACCGAGCGTCTTGGCCTCGGATAGAGCTGGCACGACACGCTTCAATTTCTTTATCTAATAACTGTTTAGGAAAAATTCGAGCGACGATTACCGGTTAACGCCGTGAACCGCTATCCGCGGGCGCTGCCCAGCAGCCTCGCGAGCTCCTGAGCCTCGAGGACGTTCCCCTGGACTCTGAGCTTGCCCGCGAAGAAGAGCTTGAACGGGTCCGCCTTCCCGGCGAAGACATCGGCGAGGTCCTGCGAAGAGGCTATGATGGTCGCGACGGGGTTCGGGCCCTCTCCCGCTGCGGCCTCGAGCGATCCCGGCTTGATGTGGAGGTAGAACGGGCCACCGTCCGTCGGCTTGAACTGGAAGACCTTCTCAGCCTTCGCGAGGCTAGCCAGTAGGCTCGGGTTGGCGGAGACCCTCGACACGAGTTCGCGAAGGGAGTCGAGCGGGGCGCTCACGGTGTAACAGTGGATGAAGTAATTATTAAATTGAGAACGAAAGACGCGAGGCCTGCCCTCTCTGCCCGACATCCTGATTTCGTAAGCCGATAGTTGAAGGCGAATGTACTACAACGTTTATAAACGAACCGCGTAATACGGTATACGTGGGCGCGCTGGATCCACTCAAGGAAACAGGTTATCGCATCAGCTCATGGACCGAAAGGAACATACCCGATGCGTGGATCATCGCACTCATCTTGGTACTGATCTCCTATGTCATGAGCCTGATCTGGGGGAACGTCGATCCGTTCACTTCGGCCCTCAACTTCGGGAGGGGCTTCTTCTCCGCGGGCATTCTGAGCTTCGCGATGCACATGGTCTGGATCATGTGGACGGGGTACGTGATCGCAGTCTCGCCGCCAGTCACGAGGCTCCTCGAGAGATTGGGACGACTGCCTAACGTCGATAAGCCTTGGCAGACCATCCTGTTGATCGCGCTCTTCTCGATGATCACAGGTTGGCTACATTGGGGGTTCAGCCTGATCGGGAGCGCGATGCTCGTCGTTTATCTCGCGAGGAATCAGCCCAAGGTGCACTATCCGTTGATGGTGATCACGGCCTACTCGGGCCTCGGCTTCGTGTGGCACGGCGGGTTCTCAGCGTCGGCACCGCTGCTTGTCGCTACCCCCGGTCACCTCTTCGAGAAGGTCCCCGCAGCGAAGCCGATGGGGGTCATCACCACCGACAGGACGTTGTTCTCCTCTTGGAACATCACCATGCTGATCGTGACGATCGTCGTTATGTCGCTCATAGCCGTAGCGCTCCACCCGCGTCCCGATAAGGTGAAGGCCGTGTCGCCGGAGAGATTGGAGGCTCTCAAGAGGTGGATTCCACCTCCAAAACCCAGTCAGCCGCAACCCTTCGCCATCAAGATGGACTGGACTCCGATCTGGACAGTTATGGCGGCTGCCTTCGCTTACACATGGGTCGGCTGGTGGTTGGTCACCCAGCGGACCCTAACCCTCGAGGTGGTGAACTTCGCGTTCATGGCCACCGGCGCTCTGCTACACTGGTATCCCAGGAGGTTCCTCGAGGCCACTAGAGACGCGATCAAGGCTACGTGGGGAATCATATTACAGTTCCCGTTTTACGGTGGAATACTGGGGATATTCCAGTTCTCGGCCCTCTCGAAGGTCTTCGCCGACTGGTTCGTGGCCGTCTCGACGCCACAGACTTATCCGCTTTTCGCGTATTGGTACGCAGGGGTAATCAATTACTTCGTGCCCTCTGGAGGTTCGGAGTGGATAATCGTTGCTCCTTACCTTCTCGAGGCAGCCAACCGTCTTGGCGTCAGTTATGCCACTATCACCATAGCTTACGCATGGGGTGACATGATGACCGACATCATTCAGCCCTTCTGGGCGATTCCGTTGATGACGATCGCAGCTGTGGAGTTCAGGGAGATAGCCGGCTACGCGTTCGTGATGTTCCTGTTCTACATAGTTCTCGTGTCTATTGGAGTTCTCCTGATACCGCTGAACCTGTAAGATCGGCCTTTTTCTTAATCTCCGTTTTTTAAGACTATCTCCCGAATCCTATGCCGTCGCAGGTTATCCTCGCTCCCCGATCGCCTAAGGACTCGACGTCGAACCTCGCGCCTATGACCCTTTCAGCGATGAAGACCGCGGTCTCCGTGTGGCTCGTCAACTCAGTCACCCTATAGGTCGACCGGCCGTCCGCGAGCGCGACCCAGATCACGAGCTGGTCTCCGAGGTGGCTGTCGATCGGCGCACCGGTCCTCAGCTGCCTGGCGCACTCCTCGACCGCCCTGTCGGTGACCTTCTCCGCCGGAACTCCCCTCTCCCCCAGCGAGTCGAACCCCATCGCGAGACCGTTGTCGAGCTCGAGGACGATGATTACGCCCGCGCCGGGGTCTGGGGAGCACTTCGGGTCAGGGCTCTGAAGCACCTCGGTCTCGACGGCGACCTCGGTGACGTTCAGCCTCCTCAGGCCCTCTGACGCCCTCCTCGCCATCCTCTCGACGATGTGCTCGGGCAGGTTGCAGCTGTAGGCGAAGACCCTCGCCCCGACGACCCTCCCCGTCTCTGCGTCAATCGGCCTGAGCCTCCTCACGGGCTCGACCTTCGCCCTCACGATCCCGCCTCCCCTCGGGTAGAAGCCCCTCCTGACCAGCTCGATCTCGGCCTTTACGCCCAACCTCCTCAGCGCCGGCATCAGGACCCAGTTCAGGTACTCGACGGGCGGCGCCATCGGGTTGTTCGTGCCTCCCCGGAGCTCGAGCTCGACGGGCCCAGACGCGAACGCGGCGACTGGGAGGAGCGACTGGAGCATCAGCGTGGTGCTTCCCGCGGTGCCCGCGTCGACGACGAACCTCCCCGATCTCGGCGCCGAAGGGTAGAACGCGACCTCCATCGACCCGACCCTGAGGCCCTCGACCCTGCCTCCGCTCAGCTCCGCGACGCCTCTCACCGCCACGAGGTGCTGGGGCCTGAGTCCCGGAGGGTTCCTCTTCGCCCTGACGTTCACGACCCTGATCGGTTTGGAGAGCAGCGCCGCTGCCGAGACCGCCATCCTCAGGATCTGACCGCCGCCCTCCCCGACCGAGCCGTCTATGATCAGGGGCTCCACGACCCGCTCACCTCCGGGCGACGCTGACGATAGAGACCACGTCCCTCGGCCTCAGCCTGTAGTCCGAGGGGAGCCTCATCTTGGTCCTCGCGTCGATCGCGTAGAGGAAGTTCTCGCCAAGCTCCGTGTGGACCTTGTAGGCCAGGTCCCTCGGCGTCGAGCCCTCCTTCACCAAGTAGACGTCGGGGAGGACGCGCCCCTTTGAGTCCGCGAACGTGCTCGGGTCCTCTACCGGGAAGACCGGGATGTACCTGAGGACATCGAGGTAGACCTTGTCGATCAGCCTCTGGACGCCCGTCCCTCCGTTCCTCTCCATGAACTCCGCAACCCTCTCGAGCGCCCTCCGCTGCTCCGGCGTGAGCCTCGAGGACTCGGTGACCTCGAAGCTCGCGTCTCCGGGCAGGTACTTCACGATTCCCCTCTTGGCCGCGAGCCTCAGGAGCTTCTCGGCCTCGGCGCTGCAGGGGACGACATCGTACCCCGCCTCGACCAGCCTCCTGATCCCCTCCCTCGCGGTGTGGACGTCAGCCTTGTTGGCCGCGACTATCATCGGTTTGGTCGACCTCCTGAGGGCCCTCACGTAGCGAAGGACGTCGTCCTTGGTCCACCTCGAGGGCCTGGAGCCGTCGAGGCCCGCGGACTCGAGAGCCTGCTCGGCGGCCTGCTCGTTCACCCTCAGCCCCGACATCTTCCTCGCGACCTCCTCCGCCATCGTCGACTGCTTTGCCTCTACGACCCTGACGACCCTGTTCCATTCCCTCGTGAGGAGCTCTGCCATCCACAGGTCCATCTCATCCTCCACCATCTTCACGTCCTCGACCGGGTCGTGCGTCCCCGGCTGGACCGGGTTGCCGTCGTCGTCGGTCCCACCTGACGCGTCTGCGACCACTACCAGCGCGTCGGCCTGCCTGATCTCGTCGAGGAACTGGAGGCCCATGCCCCTCCCCGCGTGGGCGCCCCTGACGATCCCCGGGCAGTCGATAACTGCGATCGGAACGAACCTCGTCCCGTCGACGCAGAGCGAGTTGTTCGGGTCGTCCTTCACGCCCAGCTCCCTGCAGACGCAGCTCACCCTCAGGTGCGTGATGCCCCTGTTCGGCTTTGTGGTGGTGAAGGGGAAGTTCGCGGCCGGCACCTCGACCATCGTGAGGGCGGTGAAGAGCGTGCTCTTGCCGACGTTGGCCTTCCCCACGATGCCGGCCAGCTCCAACCCGACCGACGACGTCCTCGCTGCTATTAGGGGATCCCCTTTATCAGTGGGTCGGGGCGATGGAGCTCGTTGAGCCCAAGGGCCTTGGTGCTGCTGGCGGCGGCGATCGTCACGGTTCTCTCGCTGCTCGGAACGTTCCTCTACGGCGTGGTCGCTGGGCTGAGGGTGGCCCTTAGGTTCCTCCTGCCCCTAATGTTGATCGCCGCAGCACTGATGCTGCTGGTCGCGCTCCTCTCGAGGCCGAGGGATGAGGATTAGGCTGCACAGGCGTCGGATCGGCTAAGGTTCAGCAACGAGAGCGGCTTGACCAGGTGCCGCCTCGCCGAGACCGCGACCTCGTAAACCCCTTCACTAATGCCCCTCTCGACCCTCACCCTGACCTTCATCGCGTTCGGTTCGACCCTGCCGCATCCCTTGCACCTGTATCCCTTCCCGAAGCCCGCGGACTTCATAGTCCTCTCGCAGTCCGGGCACCTAGGGGCGCGCTCCGCGTAGACCGTCCTCAGCCTGACTACCTCGAGCTTCTCGAGGTTCAGCGTGAGGCCCTCCGGCTTCGGCTTGACGGCGCCGTAGACCGCGACCTCGTCACCGACCTCGAGCTTCTCCACGACCCTCCTCAGCTCGCCAGTCGGCTCGTAGGCGGCGACCGTGATCTCACCCGTTCCGTCCGAGACCTCCAGTAGGACGTGGCCTCCGGGTATGACCCTTGGCTTGCCCGCGACGAGGCCCCTCACGACGACGGACTCTAGGGGCCTGACCGATCTTACTTGCCGCTCGACGTAGTGGATGTCGGTGGCCTGGTTCGTCCTGAAGACCTCGAAGAACTCGATCGGCTCGCCGACCCTTAAGACAGACAGCGCTCCCGGGAGGACGTCCGCGCGGACCGACCTGATCCCGAGGAGGACCGGACAGGGCGTGTGAGGCGTGACCCTGACCTCGTCCTTCTCGTAGTCGTAGTTGTCGAAGGTGACGCCTCGGTAGATGTTGTCCATCTCCCTCACGGACTCCGGGTCGACAAGCCTCTCCTTCCCCCACATCTCCTCGGACCTGTACGCCAGCAGCTCGAACGTCGAGAGGGTCTCCTCAGCTGCTGCCGCGGCCGCCGTAGCGCCGATCAGCCCCCTCATCTCGCCGTAGCCCCAGTGCCTGATCGCGGACGACCGGACGAGCTCCACGACCTCATCGAGCTCGACGATTTCCCTGACCGCCCCGAAGTAGAGCCCGCGAAGCGCCGGCCTCGACTCCTCCCCGAGCGCCACGACCCCAGGATCGGCCCCGTTCTCCAGGTCCGCGAGCTCCTCGACGGTCTCCACCACGACCTCCCAGACGTCCTCGAAGGCCGAGGGGTCGACCTCGACGGGCAGGCAGACGGCCGCGTTCCCCCTCGTCTTGTAGGGGCAGTTCGGGTTGAGCCTCACCAGCCACGGGTAGTCCAGCCTTCTGGCTCCGACCGACTCGGCCCTCCTCAGCGCTACCGCTCCGACGTAGGTCGTGCACATCGACCTCTTGGAGTCGGTGTCGTCGATACCGATGTAGACCCTCACTCCCGAACCCGAGTCCGCCGGCCCGAATTTCAGCCTTCAGCGGTCGACGGTGTCCCTCGGTCGGAGTGGACCTGCACGGCTTAAAGCCGGCCACCGAATGTGGGGCGCGGAGCGAATGGGCGTCTCGGAGGGACAGGAGGTGCTGGTCGTGAACGGCTGCGCGTTACCGAGGAGGGCCCTCTACGACCTCGAGAACGAGAGCTGGTACATGGAGGAGGGCGACATCATGACCGTGGGAGTGCTCCCGACTACTCAGACGAAGTGGGGCAAGGTGACATCCGTTAGGCCGAAGCCTCCCGGGACCGTCGTCGAGGAGGGCAGGTCGATCGCGTTCGTCGAGGCCAAGAAGTTCGTGGGGCACGTTAACGCGAGGTTCAGGGCCGAGGTCGTCGACGCGAACCGGGAGCTACTTGAGGTCCCGCACCTCTGCCAGTCGGACCCATACAACCGGGGCTGGATCGCGAAGTTGAGGCCGCTCGAGGCCGGATACAGGGAGAGGCTCAGGACGTTCGGTGAGGTGGCCGAGGCCCTCAGCGAGGAGATAAGAAGCAGGGGGATCGTGTGCTTCAAGGAGGTCCCGGACGTCGTGATGGCGGCCTTGGGAGTCGAGTGCAGCCAAGCGCTGCTGGTTCTGGCCGACGCGATCAGGCAGGTCCCTCCCGGACAGGTCATCCACTTGGTAGCGGAGGCCGACGAGAACGCCGAGCGGGAGGTCAGGGCTTGGTCGAGGATCACCGGCAACGAGCTCCTCGAGTTCGTGCTGGAGGGCAGGCTCGCGCACGCGCTGATCAGGAGGCGTGGGTGAGTCCCTTTCATTAGGGACCGAGGACTTCGAATTCTCGGATGGGCGCGGCGGTCGAGTCGGAGGACCTCTGGAAGACCTACGACGGCCAGAACTGGGTCCTGAAGGGCGCGACGCTCGCGGTCAACGAGGGCGAGGTCTTCGCGCTCCTCGGGAGGAACGGAGCCGGGAAGACGACCTTCATCAGGATAGCCTGCACGCTCCTCAAGCCCAGCAAGGGCACGGTCAGGGTCCTTGGACGCGACGTGGTCGCGGACGCCGGATGGATCAGGAGGAGGATCGCGGTGGTGCCGCAGGAGGGGAGGCCGTCGAACCTCTCGACGCCGTGGGCCCACGTCTACTACTACCTGATCGCGAGGGGCATGCCGGGTCACGAGGCCGCGAGGAGGGCGAGGGAGTACCTCGAGGCGATGGAGCTCTGGGAGGTCAAGGACGTGATCTGCGGCAACCTCTCGGGAGGGATGAGGCAGAGGGTCTACGTCGCTATGGCGATGGCGACCGAGGCCGATGTCCTCTTCCTCGACGAGCCTACTATCGGACTCGACCCCATCTCTAGGACGACGATGTGGTCCCAGATCAGGAGGGCCTCCGAGGAGGGGAGGACGGTCATAGTCACCACGCACAACATGGAGGAGGCCGAGACGATCTCCGACAGGATCTCGATCATAAACTACGGAAGGATCATCGTCACTGGGAGCGTCGAGGAGGTGATGAGGGCCGTCGAGTACGAGTACAGGGTCGACGTCGAGGGCGACGCGGACCCCGATGAGCTCAACGCCTACGGTCTGGTCAGGAGGATCGGAGACCGGTTCAGGGTCCTGACGACCGGGTCTGGCGCGAGGGACCTCGCTGACGTCGCGATCTGGAGGGGGTGGAGGGTGAACGTCTCCCGGACCTCGCTCGAGGACGCCTTCATCCTGCTGGCGGGTGGTCACGTTGAGGAGGAGGCTCGCTGAGGGCCTGGTCTCCTTCCTGAAGTCCGTCTACGCATCGACGATGCTATTCGGGGTGATCCCGTTCAAGCAGAACCCCCTCTGGTCGCTCTCGCCGATGCTGGCGCCGATGGCCTTCCTCCTCTTCCTCTCGGTCTACGGGATACGGGAGATCGTGCCCTACGCCCTGATAGGCGGGATGACCTCGATCGTCGTTGCCAACTCGATCACGATGGAGTCGGACGCGGCCTTCAACAGGCTGATCCTGAAGATCGAGTCGATGTTCGTCCTGACCAAGGGAGGCCTGATACCCTACGCGGTGGGGCTGGCGCTCGGGAACCTGATCAACGCGCTCCCGGGGATGCTGGTCTTCGGAGTCCTGCTCTGGGCCCTCGCGGGGGTTAACCAGCTCTGGAGCTGGGCTGTTTTCTTCGGGGCGTTGGCGGCGACGTGGGCGATCGTCTCGATGATAGGCTACTACATCAGCACGTTCGCCCGGGACATCAGGGACCTCTGGGTGTACTCGCCGATCTTCACCGGCGTCTTCTCCTACCTGCCTCCGGTCTTCTACCCGCTCGAGAGGATTCCGTGGCCCGAGCTGAGGTACTTGGCGTTCGTCTCCCCTACCACTTCTCCCGCGAGGCTGATGCAGGCGGCCGCGGGCCTCGTCAGCCTCACCTGGACCGAGGCCCTCCTCCTCTGGCTGACGCCCTTGGTCCACGGCTCCGTCGTCTTCCTGATGCTCCACCGCAGGCTGAGGAGGCCGATGTGACCCGTTGAGCTCACGGTGATAAGAGGGGTCCCAGGAGGTCAGGCGTGGAGTTCACCCTCAGGGCCGTCGGCGTTGTGAGGGTCGATGCTTCCGAGGAGGAGGTCAGGGAGAGGTCAGGGGAGCTGCGGGGGGTCGTCGAGGTCTTCCCGGAGTTCGAGGAGGCACTCGACGGGATCGAGGGGTACACGCATCTCTTCCTGATCGCCTATCTGGACAGGGTCCGGCAGAGGCTCCTCAGGGTCAAGCCGAGGAGGCTCCTCAGGAAGGGCTTCAGGGAGGAGGAGCTACCGGAGCTAGGTGTCTTCGCAACCGACTCGCCTGTCAGGCCGAACCCGATCGCGCTGACCCTGGTCAGGCTTGTGAGGAGGGAGGGAAGGCTTCTCCACGTCGAGGGCCTCGACCTCTTCGACGGGACGCCGGTGCTCGACATCAAGCCGTACAGGTCCGACTACAGGGCGAACGAGTTCAGGGTCTCGGAATGGGTGAAGTTCAACTCGCGCCCGGAGATCTGACCGGCTACTGTCCGCTCAGCGCCCTGACGACGATCGACCTGAGCTGCTCCTCGGCCCTCTTCAGCCTGTAATCCAGGGTCGAGTCTATCACCATACTGCCGTCGGACCTCGAGGCCCTTATGCCCCCGATCGCGGGTATCGGTTTATCCGAGATTTTCACTTTCACGCCCTTCTCCTTCGAGAGCTCCTTTGAGATCGACCTGACAGCGTCCATGTCCTCCGCGCAGGTCTCGACGACGACCTCCCCCGTCCCGAGCGACTCGACGGCATCGGAGAGGCTCCTCTTGAGGAACTCCCTGTACTCCTTCGAGCCCCTCATCGACCTCACCCGCTCAACCGCGTCCCTGAAGGCCGCGTCGACCATCCTCTCCATCTCCTCGAGGTATGCTCTCCTCGCCTCGAGCTCCAGCTGTCCGATCCTCCTCATCCTCTCGGACTCAACCTCCCTGCCGATCCGCTCGAGCTCCGACCTGAGCTCCTCGAGGAGCCTCGCGCCCTCCCTCTCGAGCCTCTCCAGGACCCTCTTCCCCGCCTCGTCGATCTTGGACTCGTAGACGATCAGGGCCTCCGAGACGATCTCCTCGATCAGGCCCTCGAGCGTCACCGGCGCCGACATCGCGGACCCTTCTCTCCTCGTGGATATAACCTGATAGCTGGCTCGGGGTTTCTCCCTTGCGCATCAGGCGCGGGACCACGTTTAAGAGCCCGGTAGAAGATCGCGGGGCGTTGAGGACGAAGCTCTACCGGTGCACGGACTGCGACCTCGAGGTGAGGCTCCAGGCCTGGAAGGCCGTCTGCCCGAGGTGCGGCAGGCAGTTCACCTTGGTCCCGGTGGAGGAGAGGCTCCCGAAGCCTTCGCCGGCTTTCGCATACGCCTCCGCAGCGCTCCTCCTCGCGTCGGGCCTCGCGGCCGCAGCCTCCTCGGTCCCCTACTGGAGCCTTGCCGTGGCGTCGGCGGTCATCGCGTCGGTCGCGGTGCTCACGAGGTCGCTGGGAGGCCACCTGATCGGGGCCGCGGTCGGCCTGACCCTGGGAATCCTATTCGGGGTCCTGATCTCCGCGAACTTGGCCGTCCTCGCCGCTGGCATCGCCTCATCGGCGCTTTCGGTGTATGACGAGGTCGCGGTCTCGGGCGCCAGGAAGCGGCTGTTGGAGCTGAGGAGCCGTTAGCTTAGCTTGGGCAGGAAAGTCCTGATCCTCTTGCCCTCGGCTACGGCCGAGAGGAGCGCCTTCCCCGCCTCGGTCCCCTTCGAGACCTTGACCTTCCCCCTCTTCCCGACGGTCGCGGTGAGGAGGTACTCTCCCTCGACGTATACGCTCACGGGCTTGCCCGCCTCGACGCCCTTCACGGTCAGGACGATCGAGGGACCGGCGTCGCTGACCAAGCACTCGACCTCCTCGCCGACCGCGTCGGGGAACGGGACGACCTTGACCCTGACGCCGTGACCCCTCTCGACCTCCTTCAGCGACCTACCGAGGGACCTGCCCGCCGCCTTGAGGTGGGCCCTGTCGACCATGACCGTGATCGTCCCCTCCGGAGAGGTCTCGAGCCTGAAGCCCTCCAAGCCCGCGCCCCTCAGCAGCTCCTCGACCTTGGAGACGGCCTCCTCCACGCCCCGCGGCTTGAGCGAGACTACGACCCGCTCCTCCCCGAACGTGTAGATCTCGTACTCGAGCTCGCCGGACTCGAAGTCCCTAACCTCCACCAGCGGCCTGACGAGGTCCTCGTTCCTCATCCCTTTCGGGAGCCTGACGGTCAGGGACAGCTCAAGGACCTTCTCGACCCTGCCGTCCTTTAGGAAGATCACCGTGTCGACGATGTGGGGCAGAGTCCCGAGCTCGGTCCGCTCGAGGAAGCGCTGGATCGCGTCGATGGGGTCGCTCGCGTGGATCACCCCGACCATCCCGACACCCGCGAGCCTCATGTCGATGAAGACCTGGAAGTCCCTCGGCCTCCGCATCTCGTCGAAGATCGTGTAGTCCGGCCTGACCAGCAGCAGGACCTCCGCGGTCTTCTCGAAGTCGCCCTCCAGTGGCCCGTACTGTGTTATCTCCGGTCCGACGAGGAGGTCCCTCGGGGACTCGAGGGTCTTGACGACCTTCCCCAGTCCGGAGTAGAACTCGGCGAGGGAGGAGGCGAAGGTGGTCTTGCCGGACCCCGGCGGGCCCGCGATCAGGATGCCCTCAGCCCTCTTCGAGAGCCTCGCGATCAGCCTCTCGCTCAGGTTGTAGTCCTCGAGCTTCATCCTCACCAGAGGCCTTACGACCGTCAGCTCCAGCTCGTCGCTGAAGGGCGGCTTGGCGACCGCTATCCTGAGGTCCCCGAGCTGCGCTACCATCGCGCCCTGCCGCACGATCTCCACGTAACCCTCCTTCGAGTTCTTCAGGGCCCACATCAGCTCGTCGACGTAGGCCTGGACCTCCTCCAGCGAGAGCGGCTCCTCCCTCAGCCTGACCAGCTGGACTGAGCCCGGTCTGCCCCTCTTCGCCATCGGTGGCGCCCCGACCTTGAGGTGAAGGCTGATCGTGTCGGGCGTCACAAGCCTCGTCACCGAGAGCTCGCCGACCTCAGGCCTCCAAGGGACGTGGACCGCCTTCACGCCCTCTGCCTCCGCGACCAGCGCCTGGACGTAGTCCGAGGTATAGAGGACCGCGCCCTCACGCTTCGCTACGTCCCTGATCAGCGCGTCGATCCTGCCTCCCCTCGCGAGCCTGATCTCCTCGAGCGTCGGCCTCTCGCCCGCGAACCTCACGGTGACCGATGCCGACTGCCCCAGCTCCCTGATCCTCTTGATCTCCTCGAGCCCGACGAACCCCTCCCCCCTCCCCCTCGAGGCCTGGGCCTGGAGCTCGTCGAGGGCCGGGACGGGCACGATGATCTCCGCGTCCCTCAGCTCGCCGGACTCGATCATCCTCGAGAGGACCCTGTTGATCAGGACGCTGGTGTCCGGAACGATCCTCCTCGGCTCCCCGTCCATCTCCCGCCTCCTAGGCCTCGGTCCTCGAGCGTGGTAATAAGAGAGACCTCCAGCGGTTATCGCCTCTGCCCCGCCCTCGCCTCCTCGATCCCGAGCAGCGCCGCGACAGCTGCGCCCACGACCGGCGAGTGCTCCCCGAAGGCAGGGTCCTCAACGGCGGGGGCCTCGAGGATGAGGTAGGAGTCCAGCCTGGGGATCACCGAGCCCACGAAGAAATCCTTGTTCGAGAGGTAGACCGAGCCGCCCAGGACGAGGACCTCTGGGTCGAGGGCGTTGACCGCTGAGGCCACGCCGGCAGCGTGGAATTCCGCGAGCCTCGCGAAGAGCTCGGCGGCCCCCCTGTCGCCGGAGCGGTGGAGCCTGAAGGCCTCCGACGGGTCCCGGCCACCGGACGCCAGATACTCGGCGAGGGCCGACGACCTAGGTATCAGCCCGTCCTCGAGGAGCCTCCTCGCGAAGGAGAGCATGTTCCCGCCGGACGCGTAGGCCTCCCAGTGCCCCCTCCCGCCGCAGCCGCAGCCCATGTAACCCGAGGGGTCGACGACGACGTGGCCCAGCTCCATCGCGTTCCCCCTCCTCCCCAAGAGCGGCTTAGAGGAGAGGACGCAGCCCGCTCCGATGCCGGTGCTCACGGTGACGTAGAGCAGGTCCTCGATCCCCCTAGGCCTCCTCGCCATCCACTCCGCGATCGCCGCGGCGTTGCAGTCGTTCAGGACGAACACCTCCTCGACTCCTCCGGCCTCGATCACCGGCCCGACCACGTCGACCATCTCAGGCCTCCCCGCGACGTTCGGCGCCCTCAGTATCACGCCCCTCTTGGCGTCGAGCGGACCGATCGTCGCGACGCCTGCCGACCTCCTCACCCTATTCCCCGCGACCGCCTCCCTCACCGCGTCCCTCAGCGCACCCGAGATCGATTCCCTCCTGCCAGACTGCGGAGTGGGCTTCCTCACCAGCTTCAGGACACTCAGAGTCTCCGGGTCAACGAGCGCGGCCCTCAGCCACGTCGCGCCCACGTCGACCGAGAGGACGGCCTCCAACCCTTCCACCTAATCCGGCCAGCTCCAGGACTTGTACAGGGAGTAGACATCGCCGCGCCTGAAGAAGTGGTGCCTCAGCTCCGAGAAGGTCCTCGGGGCACTATCGGCCGCCTCGCCGCACTCGCCCTCCTCCTCGACGACCCTGAACGCTACGAAGTCGCCAGCCCTGGAGCCGTAGGGCCATTCGGAGGCCTTCACGGCAGAGACGATCAGCCAGGCCGCGTGGTTGACCGCCGCCTCCCTTTCCCCGAAGCACTCGGGCATGCTTGCGTGCTCGCTGCCCGAGACCCAGCCCTTCCCTTGAACAAAGAGGAGGACCCTGTACCTGACCATCGAGATCCGGACTCCTCGGCCTCTGATATCGGTTGACCCGCGATACCGTTTTTACGCCGAAGACAGCCCTCCGCCCCGTGACCCTCGCCGACGGCCTCGACTCCGTGGGGACCTCGAGGATAGAGGACCTCTTCGAGCTGGCGACGAGGATCGAGGGCGCGATCAACCTCAGCGTGGGCGAGCCCGACTGCGACGCCCCGAGGTCCCTCGTCGAGGCCGCGTGCAGGCAGATCAGGGCCGGGAGGAACAAGTACGGCCCGGTCGCAGGGATCCGCGAGCTGAGGGAGAGGATCGCCGGGAGCTACGGGGAGAGGGGAATAGATGTCGCCCCCGATAACGTATTCGTCACGCTGGGCGCGCAGAACGCGATCTTCGCAGCCATGGCCTCGGTCCTCGAGCGCGGCGACGAGGTCGTGGTCTTCTCCCCGGCTTTCCCGACGTACGCCGCGGTCGCGACGATGCTCGGGGCGAGGGTCAGGTTCGTGAGGACCTCTCCCTCGAGGAGGTACGTCCCTGAGCTTGGGGCCGTGAGGTCTGCCATCACCGGGTCGACGAAGGTCGTCGTGGTCAACTCGCCCTCGAACCCGACGGGCGCGGTATACGGGAGGAGGGAGATGGCGGAGGTGATCGAGGCCGCGAGGGAGGTCGGCGCCTACGTCCTCTCCGACGAGGTCTACGAGGAGTTCGTGTACGACGGCGAGTTCGTCAGCGCCGCCGAGTTCCTCGACGTCCACGGGAGGGTCCTGATAGCCAACAGCTTCTCGAAGACGCTGGCGGTCACCGGATGGAGGCTCGGATACCTGATCGCACCGTCTGAGCTAACGGAGAGGATCGGCAAGGTCCTCCTCTACGGGCACACCTGTCCACCGGTCTTCGCGCAGCACGCGATCCTCGAGGTCCTCGGGAGTGATGAGGTGAAGGAGTTCGTGCGGAGGAACAGGGAGGAGTACCGGAGGAGGAGGGACGCGGCCGTCAGGGCCCTGACCGAGTCCGGGATCGAGGTCGCACCGCCGTCCGGCGCGCTCTACCTCTTCCCGAGGCTGCCGGGCCCGCTCGACGACAACGAATTCTGCCTGAGGCTGCTGGAGCGCGAGAAGGTCGTCGCGGTCCCGGGGAGCACGTTCGGTCCCGGAGGGGAGGGACACGTCAGGCTGAGCATCACCAAACCGCTGGACGTGCTCGTCGAGGGCGTGAGGAAGTTCGCGAGGCTTGCGAGGGCCCTCTCAGGTCCCGGCAGCCCGTGAGAGCCTCAGCTTGGTCAGCTCCCCCTCAATCGCCCCGAAGTCCTTGGAGACCGCCCTGTAGGATAGCCTGCCCCTCGCGGAGGGCAGCGCGGCCCCGATCTCGACCAGGAACTCGGCGTGGGAGAGCGCCTCGAGGACTGCTAGCCAGGTGTCGACCGGGCCAAGCTCCTCGAATCTGCCTCTGGACCACGTGAGGCTCCCGGCGAGGCCGATCGCGTCCACCCAGCCGTCCATCGCCTCGAGCGCCTCCCCGAGCCTCCTTCTGTGATGCTCGAAGAGGAAGTCGACCCTCGCGGTCACGTCCGAGAACGGCTCGCCGTGGGCCGGAAGGACGACGGAGGGCCCGAGCGACTCGGCCTTCACGAGGGACCTGAGATAAGAGCGGAGCGAGCTGTACCCCGGCATGGGGTAGAAGGGGACGTTCGAGGTCTCCCTGGGGAGCAGGTGGTCGCCCGAGATCAGGGCCTTCGTCTCCGAGTTCAGGACGCAAATGTGGCCGGGCGTGTGCCCAGGCGTGTGTACGACAACCCAGGGGCTGCCCTTCCCGCCCAACCTCTCGCCCTCGTTCACCGGCCTCAGCGACTCCGGCAGGAGCCTGACGTTCCGCTCGAAGAAGGACCTTATCAGCTCCCTCACCCTCCCCTCGACTCCGAGCAGGTCGAAGAACCCATGACCGCTGCGGACCGCGCTCTTCACCATCTCCAGCACGCCGATGTCGCCCGGATGCATTCTGACGTCGCACCCGAAGGCCTCCGCGACGGCCCTCGAGCCTCCGGAGTGGTCGTAGTGGATGTGCGTCAGGACGACCTCGTCCGGCCTCGAGCCTCCCGTGACACTCCTGACCTCCCTGATCAGCTGCGCGGAGCTGTCCGGGAAGCCCGTGTCGATCAGCGTCCAGCCGCCGCCGGTCTTCAGGAGGTAGGCGTTGACGTGCTCGACGTACTCGGCGCTCGACCGTATCCTGAGCCTCCAGACCTCAGGGAGGACCTCGGAACTCTCGGGTTCCAACCGACCTACCACGTCCCGACCCTCTAAAAACGGTTAACCCAGCAGCGGAGGCCCGAGCTCGCCGACGTTCCTGACCCTCCCCGCGACCAACGATCCCACCCACTCCGCGAACTCCTCGGCCCGGACGCCCTTAGCGACCTTGCCCCTGTGGTCCCTGACCGAGACCGTCCCCTCGCTCGCCTCCGCCTTCCCCACGATCGCGACGAGGGAGACCCTCTGCCTGTGGGCCTCCCTTATCCTCCTCTCCAGCGTACCCTCTGTCCAGACCTCGGCCCTGACTTCGCGCTCCTCGAGGAGCCCGGCGACCCTCCGCGCGTAATCCGAATCACCCTCGGTGACGGGGAGCACCGCGACTTGGACCGGGGTCAGCCAGACCGGAAGCCTTCCGTTGTAGTGCTCGAGGAGGATCCCGATGAACCTCTCGAGACTCCCGAGGATCGCCCTGTGTATCATCACCGGCCTTCGCCTGACGTTGTCCTGGTCGACGTACTCGAGCCCCAGCCTCTCGGGCATGAAGAAGTCCAACTGGACGGTCGTGCACTGCCACCTCCTCCCTATCGAGTCCTCGACGTCGACGTCTATCTTCGGGCCGTAGAAGGCCCCCTCGCCGTGCTTGATCTGGTAGCTCACCCCGACCGCGTCGAGTGCGGCCTTGAGGTCTGACTCGGCGACGTCCCAGAGCTCCGGCGTGCCGATGAACCTCTCCGGTCTCGTGGAGAGGTTGACGTGGAGCCGCGCGCCGAGGGTCATCTCCAGCACGTCGAACGCCGCCCCGAGTATTTCCGTCACCACCCGCTCGACTTGGTCGGGCCTCGCGAAGACGTGTCCGTCGTCCTGGGTGATGCTCCTGACCCTGAGGAGGCCGGTAAGCTCGCCGGCCTGCTCGTTCCTGTAGACGGTCCCGAACTCCGAGAGCTTCACCGGGAGGTCCCTGTAGCTCCTCGGCCTGCTGGCGTAGATCATCGCGTGACCCGGGCAGTTCATCGGCTTCAGGACGTACTCCTCGTCGCCGAGCATGAAGTGGAACATCCTGTCCCTAAAGGTCTCGTAGTGACCAGTCCTGTACCAGAGCGTCGACTTGAAGAGGTGAGGCGTCCAGACCTCTTGGAACCCCAGTCTCTTGTTCACCTCCCTGATCAGCCTGATCAGCTCGTCCCTGATGACGAAGCCCCTCGGATGGAAGAGGATCAGCCCCGGCCCGACGTTCTCGTTGACGCTGAAGACGTCCAGCTCCCTCCCCAGCGATATGTGAACGGGCTCCGCCTGCCTCACCTCGACCGCGGCAGCTGCCCCAACTCTCTGTTCGGTCCGTTGAACCTGCGCCTGCTCCGCCCTCCTCCTGGCGCTCTCCCGTGTCACGACCCTCAACTGCTCCGCGAGCGGGTGGCCCTTCACCTCGACCGAGAACCTCTTGTTCCACCCGAAGGGCGCCCTGTGGACCTCGATACCGAGGCCCGCGGCGCGCTCGGCCATGAACCTGATCAGCTCCAGGGCCCTCGAGGGCGGAGCGAGGTCGGGGCTGAGGTGAGCGTACGGGTAGATCAGGAGCCTCCTTACCCCGAGCCTGTCCATCGCCTCCTTCACCTGCCTCACCATCTCGTCCGCGACCTCTTCGCCGTCGTCCCGCTCGACGGTCGTGAAGAGCACAAGGAGGTCCTCGTGCCTCCTGACGCGCCTCTCCGCCTCCTCGTGGACCGGCCCCTCTACCGCGATCGGCTCGTACTCGATCGAGTCGACGTGCAGCTGCAGCGCCCTCATTCCCCTGAGGTGAGCCACCGGTCGACCTCAACTTAAACGGGTAGCGGGAGCGCTGAGGACCCTCGCGGTTCAGGGTTATCTACCCGGGGCTCGAGGGGCGCGGCATGGGCTCCGTCGAGGACGTGAGGATCGAATCGGTCGAGACCGAGGGCAAGGTCAGCCTCTTCAGGGGAAGGGCGAGGGTCTCGGGGGTCGAGGTGGGCTTCAGCGGGATAGCGGTCTACACGGTAGGTGGGCCGACGGTCGGCATCGAGCTGGACGAGGACTCTAAGTCGAGCCTCGCGGCGAGGGGGATCTCCGGAGAGGCCGTGGACGAGCTCCTCGGCGAGCTCACGCGGCGCATAGTCGAAGGAGACCTGGTCCTCGAGGGAGAGAAGAGGGTCAGGGGTCAGCCACTTTGACAGATCGAGGGCCTCAGGACCCGTTCGCGGCGGTGGTCTCGGTCTACGAGTCGATCAAGCGGGGCGACGTCGAGTCGCTCCTCGAGGCCTACGCCGACGGATACACGCTGGTCAGCGAGCTCAACCCCGGAGAGCTCCTCGAGCCTGAGAGGGCGATCGTGACGAGGAGGTCCATGCCGGCTCAGATCGCGGACCTCGAGTTCTCGCTGGAGGAGGTCCAAACGAGGCTGATCGGCGACGGAGCGGCGCTGGTCGTCTACAGGCTGAGTTACAAGGGGATCCTCGTCTACCAGTACAGGTTCGAGGGAGCATTCCTCGAGGTCGAGGCGATCGGGACCGCGGTCCTCGTGAGAGAGGGAGAGAGGTGGAGGATCGTCCATGAACACCTGACACCGCTCACGCGCACCTCGGACGTCACCTCTCGGTGAGCCAGCCGATCAGCCCCTCAGGGTCCTCTGTCTCGACGTAGACGTCGATCCACCCGATCTCGGGGATCTCGTCCTCCTCGAGGAAGGAGACCGTCCCGACGTAGGCGGCCTGCTTGCTCAGGACCATCCTCACGTAGCCGGTGCCGGAGTAGGACCTGATGATCCGCTCAGCAGCTGCCCTCACCTTCCTCCTCCTCAGGTTCTCCTTGAGGTACTTCAGCGAGGAGAGCTGGTCGGACTCGCCGCAGACCTCCACCGAGCCTCCCCTCTCCCTAACCTCGAACCTCACCTCGGGGAAGAGCCGCGAGACTGCGGCCAAGACCTTCCTCTGGTCCTCGGTCGGCTTGACCTCCGCGACGATCCTCACCCTCACGGGGGTCTCCACGTGAAGCCCGCGACTAAAAGTCAAATGGGCGGCCGGACCCGGTGGGGGCCGATGGCGAGGTTCTCCCTCACGCTTAGGGGCAGGAGCGCGGATGTAACGGTTCACGCGGACAGCGTCAAGGAGCTGAGGTCGCTGGCAGTCGAGTTTAGGGCCCTCCTCGAGGAGCTCGAGGGTCAAAGCGCCGCGCCGGAGGCACGGGCGTCGCGGAGGAAGAGGAGGGGCTCGTCGGAGGCGGCCCTCGCGCTCGAGGCGATCGAGTCGCTCCTGGTCCCGACGGGCTTCTTCGCGAGGCCGAGGAGGACCTCCGAGGTCAGGGAGGAGATCGAGCGGTTGACGGGGTACAAGCTCCAGAGCAGGAAGGTGAGCCAGGCCCTCGGCTACCTGTACAAGAGAGGCAGGCTCCGGAGGATGGGCTCTAAGGGGGATTACGTCTACGTCTCGGTTTAGGTTAACTAGCTGGCGGCCCCCAGGAGCAGGCCGGCGGGCGATGACGGGTTTGACCGGGTCCGACCGGTGAGGTCCTACGGGACAGGGCGAGCCTGCCATCATTTATACGGGCGTAGGTCGGCCGAAGGGTGATGTCGGAGGACGAGGACATCGAGCTGAAGCTTATCAGGCTGAGAAGGCTGAGCAGGCTTCTGGCATCGAGGTCTGACCAGGGCGCGAAGGCCGTCGAGGAGAGGCGGTCGCCGGTGGAGGAGCTGAGGGCTCACTTGGACGAGAAGGGGATCGAGGTGCTGGACGAGGCCCGCGAGCTCGACCCGGCGGTCGCCGAGAGGGTTGCGGAGGCGCTGCTCAACGCCGTGAGGAGCGGGAGGCTCGAGTCCCCCATCGATGCCGGCGCCCTCCTGAAGCTCTTCAGGTCGCTGGGCGTCCCGGTCAAGCCATCGACATCGGTGAAGGTCCTCAAGGACGGAGAGGTCAAGGACCTCAGCAGGTACCTCTTGGAGCGCTAGCTGCCGACCTCCCGAAAACGCTTAATCGCGCTCATGACTGCGAGGACCGATTTGGAGGGCTACAATTCCCCATCGCGCTCAGACCTCGAGAGGCTGAGGAGGGTCCTGGGGCCTGAGGACGTCTCGACCGACAGGTACGACCTCGTCACGAACGCGCTGGACGCCTTCCCCGGAGAGCTCCACCTCCCGGACGCGGTCGTCTGGCCCGAGACGCCCGATGAGGTCTCCGAGGTGCTGAGGCTCGCGAACGAGAGGCGCATCCCGGTCTACGTCAGGGGAGCCGGCACGGGACTCGCAGGCGCCTGCGTCCCGGTATACGGGGGTATCGTGATGAACACGATGAAGATGAACAGAGTCCTCGATGTCAGGCCGCACGACTTCCAAGTCGACGTCCAGCCCGGCGTGATCTACGACCAGCTCAACGCCCACCTCGCGCCCTACGGACTCTTCTTCCCTCCGGACCCGGGGAGCAGCAGGTCCTGCACGATCGGCGGGATGATCGCGAACAACGCTTCTGGGCTGAGGGCTGTGAAGTACGGCGTCACGAGGGACTACGTCCTCTCGGTGGACTTGGTGCTGCCCACGGGCAAGCCGATGCGGGTCGGCGCCAACGTCTTCAAGTCCTCGATCGGGTACGACTTGGTCAGGCTGGTCGTCGGCTCGGAGGGGACGCTCGGCGTGATAACCGGCGCCACCCTGAGGCTGAGGAAGCTCCCGAGGCACAGGTCGACCGTCGCGGCATACTTCGACTCGATAGAGGGGGGCATCTCGGCGATCAACTCGATCAGGCAGGAGGGCCTCGAGCCCGCGGCGATCGAGTTCCTCGACAGAGTCCACCTCGAGCTGATCTCGGCGCACTCAAGCGTCCTCCTCCCTGCACACGAGTGCATGCTGATCTTGGAGTTCCACGGGTACTCCGCCAGCGGCGTGGGGGAGGAGGTGAGGGCGGCCGCGAGCATATTCGAAGAGAGCGGCGCGGTCCGGATCGACCTCCCGAGGGACCAGGAGGAGGAGCAGAGGATCTGGGAGGCGAGGAAGGCCCTCTACCCATCCGTCACGAGGGCCTGCAGGGCGCCGATAACCGGGGACATCATCGTCCCGCTCTCGAGGGTGATGGACGCGGTGAGGAAGGCGTACGAGCTCGGCGAGAGTCACGGCGTTAGGGTGGGGGTTGCGGGGCACCTCGGAGACGGGAACATCCATGCGAACTGGCTCACCGACGGCCGCGACACCGAGTCCTGGAGGAGGGCGTGGAGGGCGAACGCGGAGCTGGTGAGCTACGCGATCTCGGCGGGGGGCGCGGCCTCCGCGGAGCACGGCATAGGCATCGAGAAGAAGGAGTTCATGAGGGAGCAGCACGGCGAGGCCCTCGAGCTGATGAGGCGGATCAAGGAGCTCTTTGACCCGAACCTGATCCTCAACCCCGGCGTGATGCTCTGAGGGTTCGCCACCTCGCGACATGTTTACGTTCGCATACCGTTAAATCTCCCGAGCGCTATCGAGGCTCAGACATGAGTTCGTCCCTGAAGTCCGGATGGACTTGGGCGGCGGTCCTCGCAGCGGCGCTCGCCCTGTCCTCTGTCCTGGCGGTGGGTCTGGGGGAGCAGTCCTACTTCGCCTACGCGTACCGGCTGGAGCGCGCAGACGGCGCCTCCGTCTCCGGGACCCTTAAGGTCACCGCGACCGAACTCAAAGAGGGATCGGTCAGGCTGAGGGTCGAGCTCACCTTCAATGACGGCGTCTCGACGCTCGAGAAGAACCTCCCCGCTTCGGCCTTCATGGTCCCGACGCTCCCCGCCGAATTCTCGCCAGGCTCCTTCAGTTACTCTAGGGGGAACTACTCTTTCTCCGTGACCGTCGAGGAGGTCGGCAGGGCCCAGAGGCAGGTCGGAGGGAAGACCTACCAGACGGTGACCTACTCGATCAGGGCAATCTCGGCCGTTGGCGGCGACCCGCGGACCGAGTTCACAGCCACGGTCGAAACGATCGAGCCTTCGCGGGTGATCTACGCGCTTTCGGCATCGCTCGCCTCCGAGGGCAGGGGGCTGAAGGCCCTCGAGCTCAGGCTCACCGACTCGAACATCGACCTCGCCTCGATCAGGCCAGTCGCGTCTTCGTTCGCGGTGGAGCGGCTGCTGAGCGTTCCCTACTCGTTCGGCATCGTCGAGGCTGGTTCGGGACTCGCTGCGTCTAGGTCTGACGCGGTGAAGCCGACTGTCCCCGGAACCTCCGCTGAGCAGACTTCCCAAGACCAAGGGCTGAAGGTAGCAGCTGTTGGCGCCGCCGGCCTCGCCGCGGTCGCTGCCGTCGCTGCCCTCTCGCTGAGGGCCTCCAGGAGGACAGGTTCGACCGAGGCGGCCGCGAGGAAACCCCACTACGTCTGAGGCCCTGAGGCTTGGGAGCGGTCATTAGGGTCGAGTCGCTGGTCAAGGAGTACAGGGACGGGGGGAGGGTCGGACCGATAACGCTCAGCGTGGGCCGTTCGGAGGTCTACGGGCTCGTGGGCCCTAACGGCTCCGGTAAGACGACCACGCTGAGGGCGGTCCTGGGCCTCCTCAGGCCTACTTCCGGCCGAGTTGAGGTCCTCGGCGCAGATCCCTTCGAGGACCCGAAGCGGGTCAACGCCCAAGTCGGATATTCGCCGGAGCTCCCGACCTTCCCGGCCTTCTTCACCGCTAGGAAGCTCCTCGAGGTGACCTGCAGGCTGAAGGGCATGGGCCTCCAGGAGACGAAGAGGGAGGTCGAGAGGGTCCTGGACCTCACGGGGCTGGTCAGGCACGCCGACAGGAGGGTCGCGGGCTTCTCGAAGGGCATGATACAGAGGCTCTCGATCGGTCAGGCTCTCGTCGGCGACCCGGAGCTCCTGATCCTCGACGAGCCGATGCTCGGCGTCGACCCGGTCGGCAGGGTCCACATCAGGGACGTCATGCAGGATCAGAGGAGGCAGGGAAAGACGATCGTCTTCTCCTCCCACGAGCTCTACGAGGTCGAGAGGGTCTCCGATAGGGTGGGCATGGTCTACATGGGGAAGACCGTGCTCGAGGGGTCGGTCGCGGACCTCCTGAGGTCGAGCGAGGGCGTCGTCCTCGAGGTCAGAGTGAGGAGGCCGCCGGCCGACGACGTAAGGAGCGCTATCCTCGGGACCGGGGGCGTGAGGTCGCTGGAGGTCAACGGACAGGCCCTGAGGGTCGTATTCGACGGGTCGAGGGACCCGAGGGAGGAGATAGCGGACCTGCTGGTCAGGTCGGGGTGCGGGCTGCTGGAGATGAGGACTGCCCCTCCGACCCTCGAGGACGTCTTCGTCAGGGTGGTAAGGGATGGCGTCCACTCTTAGGGCCCTGGCCGTGCTCGTGGAGTACGAGCTGCTGCGCAGCCTCGCGAGGCGCCGCGTTCTCCTCCTCCTCGCGGCAACCCTGCTCCTCGAGGTCGCGATCTACTACGTCCTCACCAGGCTTCCTCCCTTCATCGTCAACCCGATAAGGCAGTACGCGTGGTCGGTCGGGCTCGTCGCCCCCTCCACGGCCCTCGTCCACGTCCTCGCCATCACGATCGGAGCCTCCACCTCCTCGGAGGAGTACGAGACCGGCACGGCGGACTTCTGGTTCACTAGGCCGATCTCGAGGATCGAGTACTTCGCCGGCAAGCTGCTCGGCGGGCTGCTCCTACTAGGGTCTATCGTCGCCCTCTACTCCTGTCTGGCCCTGGCATTGTCTTGGTACGCGTTCGGTCCGCAGTCGAGGCTCGATGTCCTCGCCGTAGGAATCGCGGCCTCGCTCGCCTCGGCCGCGCCCTCGTTCGCGCTGGGCGTCGCGCTCGGGGAGCTGACGAGAAGGAGCATGATCGCGATCCTCCTCGGCGGGATACTCTTCTTCGGGTCGGTGCTCTTCCAGAGCTACGCGAACGTCGTCGCCGTCCTCAACGACGACAGGTCGCTCCTCGAGATCTCCTCCTACCTCCAGAGCTGGGCCGCGGTGGGCTACACGGTCACCGTGGTCGCGGACCTCCTCAACCTGCGGGCCTTCGCGGCGGGCTTATTCGGGGCCGCCTCCGGGCTCTCGCTCGTTGATGTCGGCAGGGCCCACCTCAGCATCCTCGCCTACTCGATCGCGCCTGTCATCGCGGCCTGGTTCAGGCTCAGGTACAGCGACGTCACGAGGAGGTCGGCGTGACCGGAATTTGGCTTAAATTCAGCTGATCCGTGGAGGCTTAGGCATGTCGAAGAAGACCCTGCCCAAGAAGAGGAGGCTCGCCGCGGCGACGAAGAGGGCGAGGCCTGTCCCGGCGTGGGTGAGGCTCAGGACCGGAAACGAGGTGTCGATCAGCAGGAGGCAGAGGAACTGGAGGCGCTCCGCGAGCCTCAAGCCGTGAGGTGAGGGCCGGTGACCGAGAAGAGGTGGGAGGTCACGCTGAACCTGAGGGACGCCTACGAGTCGAAGCGGCTGAGGAGGGCGAAGAGGGCGATCAACCTCCTAAGGGAGAGGGCCATGAGGATCTCGAAGGCGAAGAGGGTCGTGATAGACCAGTCCCTCAACGCCGTCTTCTGGAGCAGATCCGTCTCCAGGCCTCCGAGGAAGCTCAGGGTCGTGATCGAGAAGGTCGACGAGGAAACGGCAGAGGTCAAGCTCCCGGAGTCGGAGGGATGAACTCCCTGGAGCGGGCCAGCGAGGCCCCTAGGGTCAGGGTCCTGGACGTCTTCGGGACGCCTTACGTCGGACTCTTCGCCTCCTGCTCCGAGAGGTTCGTCGTCGTCCCCTCCATCATGACCGAGAAGGACGCGGGCATCCTCGGGGAGGCCTTGGACGTCAAGGCGGTCAGGGGGTCGGTCGCCTCGAGCTTCCTGATCGGCGTGATGGTGGCCGGGAACTCGAACGGCCTGCTGCTCCCGTCAACCGCGCTCGAGGAGGAGGTCGAGGAGATCAGGCGGGCGATGCCCGACGTCAGGGTCGAGGTCCTGAAGAGCAGGCTCACGGCCCTCGGGAACCTGATCGCGGCCAACGACAGGGGCGCGGTAGTCTCGCCGGACTTCACCCAGAAAGAGGTCGGGGCGATCGAGGACATCCTCTCCGTCGAGGTCGTGAGGGGGACCGTCGCGGGGATGAAGACGGTCGGGTCGCTCACCGTCGTGACGAACCGGGTCGGGTTCGTGACGGTCGACGCCACGGAGTCGGACTTGGAGGCCCTCGAGGAGGCGCTCAAGGTCGAGTTCACGAGGGTGACGGTCAACGACGGGAGCAAGTTCATCAGGAGCGGGATGCTCGCGAACGGGAAGGCCGCCGTCGTGGGGAACAGGACGAGGGGTCCGGAGCTGATGCTGATCTCCACGGCGCTGGCCAAGTGAAGGGGGTCAGCCCCCGCCCGTAAGGCACCTCCTGCAGACGCAGTCTCTTGCGAGCCTCGAGAGGAGCTTCAGCCTCTCCGGGGGGACGAAGACGGACCCGCACCAGCAGTCGCCGTCCTCGAAGCCGCACTCGAAGGTCTCGCCGCAGACCTCGCACCGCTTGGTCCTCGTCAAGCCGGCCTATTCCTCTCGGAGACGAACCTCTTCAGGAGCTCGACGTTCTTCGGATGGACCGACCTCCTCCGCGCGTCGACCGGGATCCTTGCCCCCCGGGCCTCGGAGACGGTCAGCCCCGCCGCCTTCAGCTCGCCCCTCGAGAACCCCTTTCCTCCCCTGAACCTGCGTCCGCCGGGAACGAGGGCCCTCGCCTCCATGCCCCGACCCTCACTCGAGGAGGTCGTCCTTGCTGAGCCTCACGATCCTCGTCTCCCTCTTCTTCGGCGTCAGCCTCTCGAGGAGCTCCCTCAGGACGTCATCGGTCACCTGGCCCTTCAGCCTCCCGCTCTGGGCGAGCTGAATCAGGTACCTCTCGACCGCCTCCGCGAGGTCCGGCCTCGCCACCTTCACGTTCGCGAGCCTCTGCCTCGCCTCGGGTGTGAGTATCGCCCTCATGATCGCGGCCCTCTCGGCCTCCTCCCTCCTCTTCGCCTCCTCCGCGGCCATCCTCTGCTGGAGCTCCGCCATCTTCCTCCTCCTGATCTCCTCGAGCTCGGCGTCCTCCGGTGAAGCCATCCCAGATCCCGGCTCCGTCCGGACCATTAAAGCTTTGACACCCCATCGGATCGCGCTCAGGTTAAAAGGACACGGATCTGCGCCGACGTGGATGTCGGGCGACCTGCTGGTCTGGAAGTTCGGGGGTACTTCGCTGGGCGACGGCGACAGGGTCCTCCGGGTCAGGTCGCTGATCGCCGACGGGCTTCGGCGGAACAGGCTCCTGGTGGTCTGCTCCGCGATGGGCGACACGACCGACGTACTTCTCAGCTCCCTCGAGAGGGCGGAGGCAGGCGATGTCGAGGGGGCCGAGGAGCTGCTCGGGGGGCTCGAGAGGTCGCACCTCGCGGCGGCACGGAGGGCGGTCGAGGAGCCCGCGATCAGGTCCGAGGTCGAGGCCTTCGTCAGGGAGAGGGTGGCCGAGCTCGGGAAGCTGGTCGGGAGCGTCGCGCTGCTGAGGGAGAGCACGCCTAGGACGAGGGACCTGATAGCCTCTTACGGAGAGAGGCTCTCTACTAAGATCGTGTGGGGCTCACTGAGGAGCGCCGGGATAAGGTCGGTCTACCTCGAGGGCCAAGAGGCCGGAATAGTCACGGACTCGAACTTCGGCAACGCCTCCCCCCTGATGGACGTCACCTACGAGCGGGTGAGGGAGCGGCTCGGCGGGCTCATCCGGGCCGGAGAGGTCCCGGTCGTGACCGGCTACATCGCATCCACGCCGGACGGGATCGTCACCACCCTCGGGAGGGGAGGATCCGACCTCACCGCGACCGTCCTGGCCTACTGCTTGGACGCGAAGGAGGTCTGGCTCTGGACGGACGTCGACGGCATGATGTCCGCGGACCCGAGGGTCGTTCCCACCGCGAGGGTCCTCCGCAGGATCTCCTACGACGAGGCCGTCGAGATGGCGTACTTCGGCGCGAAGGGGCTCCAGATCAAGACGATCCTGCCTGCGAGGGAGAAGGGAATACCGATCAGGGTGAAGAACACCTTCAGGCCCGAGTCGGAGGGAACCCTGATCTCCGGCTCCTCGGACCCCAGCGGGTCGGTGACGAAGGCCGTCCTGATGACGACGAGGGTCTCCTCGGTGACGGTGAAGGGCGAGGTCCTCTCGGGCGGGGGCCTAGCGGCGAAGGTGCTCTCGGTCATAGACTCGATGAGGATAGAGGCGCTGATGATCTCCCAGAGCGTCTCCAGCTCCTCGATATCCGTCGTGGTCCCGAGGAACCTCTCGAGGAGGGTCGCGGAGGAGATCAGAAGGGTCGTGATCTCCCAGCTCGGCGGCGGCGAAGTCGAGGTGGAGGACGACGTAGCGGCCATCGCGGTGATCGGCGAGGGGATGAAGGGGACCCCGGGCGTGGCCGGCAAGGTCTTCAGCTCGGTCGCGTCGAGGGGGATAAACGTCAGGATGATAGCGCAGGGGTCTTCGGAGCTGAACATCTCGTTCGTGGTCAAGGAGTCGGACGCTGAGGAGGCGGTGAGGGCCGTCCACTCCGCCTTCTACGGCCCCTGAGCCTCGCTTGGTGCCGGCGATACCGCCATCTTGATCAGGCCTCGGGAGAGCGTGTGGTTCACCACCTTGACTCCGTAGCTGTTGAGGATCTCCTTCACCGCCTCGAAGACCGCCTCCGTCGACTCGATGGTCCCTCCAGCGCCCACGATCGTGATCTCCTTCGCGTTATCTCCGGAGTCCTTCAGCTCAATTCTCTTGAGGGGGAAGAAGTAGACGAAAAGTGTGGTGAGCGAGATCAGCTCGTCAAAGGTCCTCGCGTAGTCCCGGGCGAGCGTCCCGACGTCCTTCCCCAGCTGTGCGAAGAGCGAGAGGAGCCTCTCCCTGTCGAGCCTGTAGAACTCCGAGATCAGCATGTCCATGAAGTAGGAGGGAACGACAACCGCGTCGAAGTCCCTCAGGATCCTCTGGACCCTCCAGAGGTTGGCGATCACCCTGTCGCTCCCGCTCTCCTTGATCACCTCGATCGCCTGCTCGAGGATGCTGTTGCTGAGGGCGTAGACGCTCATCTTGCGCTCCTTCGCGAGCGAGGAGAGCTGTTTCAGGATGTCCCTCCGCACGGCGATCGTCGTCCGCCGGTTGGGGGCGCTCTCCACGTCATTATGAACGTGTATAGCGGGTTATACGTCTTATCTCAGGCCGTATGCACGTTTTCGGCAGTTCTTCGGAAACACCAATATATCCCTCGGTGACGAAGTAGAGCCGGCGCTAGATGGTCGTCGACCAGAAGACCGTTAGGGAACTGATCGCTGAGGTCAGGGAAGGGATGAAGCTGTGGTCCGCGCTGAGCGAGTCCGGCTCGCGGCTGGACTACGTCTTCTCCCAGCTCACGGAGGCCGAGGCGACGCTCTGGTCAGCGCTGAACGACCCCTCGCTGCCGCAGGACCTCAGGGTCGAGCTCCAGGACCTCTTGGGGAAGATCAGGGCGCTCCTCGAGAGGGTAAAGAGGAGGATTGAGGAGAGCGGCGAGGAATGGGGCGACGCGGGGAGGAGCGCGGCTTGGAAGGGACTCAAGAGGACCTACTGAGGAGGGCCCTCGAGCACGCCCTCCAGCGGGGCGCCAAGTACGCCGAGGTCAGGTATCAAAGCGAGGTCAGGGAGTCGATAGCCCTCAGGAACGGTTTCCCGGTGGCAGGCGGCACGACCGTCTCTCGCGGGGTCGGGGTCAGGGTCCTGGTCGAGGGAGCCCTCGGCTTCTCCTCGACGAACGTCCTCAGGCCCACCGCGCTGAAACAGGCCGTCGAGGAGGCGGTCAGTCTGGCGAGGGCATCGGCGAGGACGAGGAGGAAGCCGATCGAGATGTCTCACGAGGAGATGGGAAGGGAGAGGGTCGTCGTGAAGCCAAGGGTCAGGCACGAGGACGTCGACGTCTCCGACAAGACCGAGCTCCTCAGATCGGCGGACGCCGCGGTCGTTCAGGGCGCGAAGAGGCTCGGAGCCGAAGCGCCCTCCAGATTCTTCAGCCTTTCGTGCGGATACACGGTCAAGCACGTGATCAACTCGGACGGCGCCGACGTCTTCACCAGCATCCCCAGGGTCGCCCTGAGCTTCGTCTATCACGTCCATCATCAAGGGAGGTCCCAAATGCGGCACAGGGACTTCGGCGAGACGAGGGGCTGGGAGGGGGTCGAGCGGTGGAGGCTCGACGAGGAGCTCCTTGAGGACGCGGAGGGCGTCGCGAGGGCGGTGGTCGGTGGAGTGGCTCCGCCGGAGGGGGCGGTCGATGTCGTCATCGGGCCGGAGGTCGTCGGGCTGATCTGCCACGAGTCCGCTGGCCATCCCGGTGAGGCCGACAGGATGCTGGGCAGGGAGGCGGCGCAGGCCGGCGAGACCTACATCAAGCGGGAGCTGATAGGCACGAGGATCGGTTCTGAGCACGTCACGGTCGCGGACGACCCGACGCTGCCCGGGTCCTACGGGTTCTACCTCTACGACGACGAGGGCGTGAGGGCGAGGGAGAGGCTGCTGATAGAGAGGGGTGTGATCAAGGAGCTCCTACAGAACAGACAGACCGCCGCCGACCTAGGGACGAGCAGCAACGGCTCCTCCAGGGCCTCGAGCTACGACAGGGAGCCGATCGTGAGAATGGCTAATACCTACATGAAGCCCGGCGACTTCGGCTTCGACGAGCTGATCGAGGACGTGAGGGCCGGCGTCTACATCAAGACCTACTCCGAGTGGAACATCGACGACAAGCGGTGGAACCAGCGCTACGTCGGAGTCGAGGCCTACGCGATCCGGGACGGCGAGCTCGCGGAGCCGGTCTTCAGACCTATCCTCGAGGTCACCACGAGGACGCTCTACTCGTCGGTAGACGCGGTCGGGAAGGACCTCCAGATGACCGCGGGCTACTGCGGGAAGGGAGACCCGATGCAGGCGATCCCGGTCTGGTTCGGAGGGCCCCACATAAGGCTCAGGTCCGTGAGGCTCCTCAGGGGTTAGGGGTCTCGTACTCGGTCGGGTCCGGAAAGCCCGTCCTCGCGAACGTCTCCCTCCTCTTCCTGCACCCGGGACACCTCCCGCACTGCCTCTCGCCCTCGAGCCAGCAGCTCCATGTCAGCTCCAAGGGGACGCCGAGTTCGATCGCGGTCCTCACGACCTCCTCCTTCGTCATCCCGAGCAGGGGCGCGACGACCCTCAGCCTCCTCCACGGCACCATCCTCTCGACGATCCCGTTCAGGGCCGCGATGTTCAGCTCCCCCACGTCGGGGAAGAGCGAGGCGTCCTCGAAGACGTGCCCGACGACCGCCCTCTCGAGCCTGAGGACGTACGCGTAGTAAAGACCAACGGAGTAGAAGACGAGGTTCCTGAACGGGATGAATGTGAGAGGGACGCCGAGCTCGGTAACCTCCCGCCTGATCTCCTCGTCGAGGTCCATCGCCTCCCGCATGAACCGCAGGTCGACCTCGAGGTGCTCGCTGACGCCCGCGGCCCGCGCGATATTCCTCGCGGCCTCCGCCTCCCTCTGGTTCCTCTTGTGGTAGTTCACCGAGAGCGTGACGACCCGGTCCGAGGACCTCGTCTCCATGAAGAGGGCAGTCGCGGAGTCTATGCCCCCCGAGAGCAGGACGAGGGAACCGGTCAAGGACCGGAAGCCCTCCCCGAGACGAGGACCTCGGAGACCGCCGACTTTCCCAGCCCCTCGCTGAGCTCCACCCTGACGAGCAGCGGCGCCGCTCCGAGGAGCTCCGCGACCCTCCTCGCGATGTGCATCGAGATGTTCTCGGCAGTCGACTCACCCTTAAGGAGCACGACCCGGTCTGAGGGCAAAGTGAGTGCGTACTCCCCGCCCTTCCCGAGGAACCTCAGCGTCACCCGACCGTCTGCAGAGTCCACGACGTATCTGACGGAGGCTATCAGCTTGTGGTCGAGCTCGTTCAACACGGACTTCAGCGCCCTCTTCAGCTCGCCGAAGTCGATCAAGTACCCGCCGCTCCCCATCAGCCCCAGGACCTCCAGCGAGACGGTCGCGGTGTGGCCGTGCAGCGTCGAGCACTTCTCGATGTGCGGCAGGAAGTGCGAGTAGTCGAAGTTCAGGGAGGGGTCCTTCAGTCTGAGGCTCACGAAGCCCTCGGATGAGAGGATGGCATGTCCCGAGAAGCGCTCGCCCCGCCTCGTCAACACCTCGAACCTCCCAGAGTCCTCGACCCTGATCGAGGAGTTCGCGGTCTCGATCACGCCCGCGCCCTCGACCGTCCTCAGCTCGTACGTCACACCCTCCGACCTGAGGATCAGTCCTATCAGCTCCCGGAGCCCGAGCATCGGGCCTCTCCTGTGTCTCCGGTTAAAAAGTGGAGGTGGTCACCCGCAGAGGGAAGGGCCCCAGACCCCTGCGACGTATCCCTCGCCGAACCTGCTCATCGTGACGGGGTTCATGAGGTTCTCGACAGGCGCGAAGCCGTCGGTGATCAGGACCGCGTCCGGAGGTGGTTCCCTCACGACGAAGGCCCTCGAGACGGCGCCCTCGATGCCCAGCGACGACGCCACCGGGTCGGACCTCACGGCCTCGACCAGCTCCCCGGGCTCAGGTAGCGGCCTCTTCCCGAAGACCACGATCACGTTCTGGACGTCGAGCGGGTTGCCAGACGAGACGGGGACCACCAGCACCTCCCCCCTGAAGACGTCCATCGCGGTCCTCACGTAGGCCCAGAGTATCGCCGACGCGGGACCCGAGAGCGAGGCGATGACGTTCGAGACCACGACGCCTCCCTCGTTCAGCTTCGAGCTCAGGACCTCGAAGAACTCCCTAGTGACCATGTGGAACGGGATGTAGTTCTTTGAGTAGGCGTCGAGGACGACCACGTCGAACCGCTCCTCGGTCAGGGCGAGGTACCTCCTCCCGTCCATCACGACGACCTCGATCTCCCGCTCGTACTCGTCGAGGTGGAAGTAACTCCTCGCGATCTCCACGACCTTCCCGTCTATTTCGACGACGGTGACGGAGAGCCCTTCGTACCTCTCCGCGAAGAACTTGGGGCCCGAGAAGCCTCCTCCCCCGACGAAGAGCGCGGTCCTCGAGCTCGGGTTGAGGAGCGGGCCCAGCACGAAGAGCCTCGTGTACTCGAAGGGCAGGGAAGTCGGGTCGCCGAGCTCCATTCCGCTGTGCAGCAGACCGTTGATGAAGAGGTGCCTGATTCCCGCGCTGTCGACCACGACTATCCTCGAGTACTCGGAGTCGGTGACGAGCCTCACCTCTCCGGCGTACGCGGCGGTGCATGTTAGCAGCGTCGGGGACGTCACGAGGACAGCAAGGACCGCGGCTGCGGTCAGCGCGTTCACGGCCCTCCCTCCGCCGCCCCCAATCAGCGCCAAGACGACCGTCGTCAAGCCTGTGGCTATGAAGATCGCGTTGATCTCCGCGTGCTGGAGGAGGAAGAAGGTGGTGGCGAAGGAGCCGACGATGCTGCCCGCGGTCGAGAGGGCGTAGACGTTCCCCGAGACCGACCCGATCCCGGACCTGCCCTCGGAGAGAAGCCTCACGGCGGAGGGGACGACCCCGCCTAGGAAGAAGCTGGGCACGCCCACCACAGCCGACCCCATCACGACCGATCCCAGCCGCTCGTCGAGTCGGATCAGTCCGGGGGAGGAGCCCACGACCGCGATCACGATGGGCAGCGCCGCGACGTACGCCCCCGCAGAGGCCATCATCGCGGCCATGACTTTCCCCGGGTCGAACCGGTCCGCGAGTCTCCCGCCGACGTAATAGCCAGCCGCGAGCGCCGAGAGCACCACCCCTATCACCCCTCCCCAGATGACCGCGGAGCTCCCGTAGACCGCGTTCACTACCCTCCCTCCCGCGATCTCGACGATCATCACGGCTGCCCCCGACGCGAAGACCCTTACGTCCGTTAGGGCCCTAGGCGCGGCCAACCCGGCCGTCGTCTCCGAGCCCAGATAAAAATCGGGTCTCCTCGACGTCGCGTGGAGGGGAAGCGTCCGCTCGCAACTACTAATTGACGGGCTGACAGCGGCCCGCGGAAGGACCCGATGAGGGGGGCGGAGAACAGGTTCGCCGAGGACGTCAGGACACTACTCGACGCGATAGGGTCGAGGTACGGCGTCGGCGTGAAGGGGCGGCTGTCGGGGGCTGTGGAGAAGCTGATCGACCTCAACTCGAAGGGCGTGGTCAAGATC
Organism: Candidatus Caldarchaeales archaeon; assembly: GCA_039630085.1. GTDB lineage: Archaea > Thermoproteota > Nitrososphaeria_A > Caldarchaeales > Calditenuaceae > Calditenuis. The sequence continues at coordinate 62,395 of JBCNVM010000004.1, read as the reverse complement.
AACCACTCGGTGATGGAGATGGTCTGTGCGGCCTATCTGGCATCAAAGGGTTACGAGGTCGACGTTGAGCACCCGCTCGAGGAGCCGCTCGTCTGTGACGTCTACGGCAGGAAGGGCGACGGGACCCTCATCGTCGAGATTGAAACGGGCTTCACTCCCCCCGAGCACGCCCTCGATCCGCTCACGTACCTGAGGGCGAGGATCGTGAGCAAGGTGGCGAGGTACAGCGCCTACGCGGACCGGTTCGCTCTCGCGACCCCCCGGTACAACGTCCTCGAGATCCACAGGGCCATCGTCAAGCCGCCCTCGAAGAGGGCGCAGGACGAGCTGGAGGAGATGAGGGCCCTCTGCGACCTCTACTACTCGAGGCCGCCGGTCTCGATGGAGGAGCTCAGGAACGCGAGGCTTCACTCGGTGATGATTATCGAGGTCGACAGCGTCAGCGTCCATGAGTTCGACCCGGTTGAGTACAGAGAGGGCGTGATCCGGAGCGGCCTGTCGGACTGGTGAGGCCTCAAGCGACCGAGAAGTAGGCGACGCCAACCGCCGCGCCCGTGAGCGCGCAGATCGCGTTCACGACGTGGTTGTCGACGAACTTCAGCCCGGAGAGGTGGACGGTTGACTGGCCGCAGTGCTCGGGATGCTCAACTATCGCGTTGCACTCGCCGCACCTGTACCTGCCCTGCAGGAGCTGGCCCGCGACGCTGTCGACGGTCGTCCCCGATATCGCGGAGAGCATCGTGGCACCGAGCAGCTTAGCCGGATCGAGGGGGTTGGGGAAGCCGACCGCGGATACGGCCCAAGTCAGGAGCCCCGCGAGAGCGGCGCCGCCGTATCCGTAGAGCGTCACGCCCCCCGGCTCTCCAGGCTTGACCTCCCTGAACCCTATTATCGAGAGGACCCTGCCCCTGCTGAGGAGGCCGATCTCCGTGGCCATCGTGTCGGCGAAGACCGCGGCTATCGAGCAGACCATCGCCACCGAGTAGACGTGAAACCTCGCCGGGTCGACGTGGTAGAGGATTGCAGCTCCGGCAGCGACGGACCCGTTCCCGAGGACGTTCCTCCAGCCCCTCACGCCGCCCTTCAGCTCCGCCGCGCCCAGCGCCCTCTTCCTATCGTAACCGACCCTCGTGAAGACCGCGGAGACCGCGAGGAACGTGAGCAGCACCGCGATCCCTCCCCTGCCCATCGTCAGGTAGACGGCGGCGCCCACCGCCAGCGCTGCAACGGTGCCCTTCAGGTCGAGGACCCTCGTCCTCCAGATCAGGACCCCGAGGAAAGCGAGGACGGCGGCGGCCTCGAGGATGAGGTACGGGTCAACGAGCGCCAACACCGCTCACCAGCTCCGACGTCAGCGACTCGAGCTCCAGCTCCAGCTGCTCGCCGGTCCTCAGGTCCTTCACGGAGACCGTCCCCCTCTCCCTCTCCCGGGGGCCGACCAGCGCGACGAACCTCACGCCCCGCTCCGAAGCGAGCCCCAGCTCCTCTCCGACCGGCCTGCCGGGGAACGCCAGCTCGGCCTCGATCCCTACTCTCCTCAGCAGGCCCGCCACCTTGGCCGCGTAGAGCCTCTCCTGCGGCGTTACCGGCCTCACCACCGCCGCGGGTCCTGAAGGCGCGGCCCTGATCCCCGCCCTGTCGGTCAGGTACTGCATGACCCTAGTGATCCCGATCGCGACCCCCACCGCAGGGAAGTCCCTCCCGCCGAAAAGCCCGATGAGACCGTCATACCTACCGCCTCCGGCCAGCGCGACGTTCGCTAAGGGCCCGTAGACCTCGAAGATCGTCCCGGTGTAATAGCTGAGCCCCCTCGCGAAGCCCGGGACGAAACGGACCCTACCCTCGCCGAGGAGCTCCCCGAGGGCACCGTAAACCTCGATCAGCTCCTCGAGCTGGGGCCTCGCGCCCTCGACTTCGCCGAGGACCTCGGTCAGCTCACTTGGGTGCTCGACCTCGCTCCTGATCAGCTCCTCGTAGACTTCGGCCGCGTTCGCCGAGTTCGACCTCGACCTCACCAGCGCGATCGCCTCGTCGGCCCTTCCCCTGTCGATCAGCGAGAGGACCGCGTCGGCGCCTTCGGCCTCGAGCCCGCAGGCCCTCAGGACGGCCCTGTGGACCCCGACGTGACCGAGCTTGACCGAGAAGTCCGGGATGCCCACCGCCTCCATGAAGTCCCTGCAGATGAGGACCTGCTCGACGTCGGCGTATGGGTCCCTGACCCCGATCAGCTCGAACCCGGCGTGGTAGAACCTCCTCCTCCTGCCCCACTGTGGATCGTCGAGCCTGTAGCAGTCCGCGATGTAGGCGAGCCTCTGCGGGAGGGGCCTCCTGCTCAGCCTCGACGCGAAGAGCCTCGCGACGGCGGCGGTCATCTCGGGCCTGAGCACCAACCTCCTACCGTGCGGGTCCTCGAAGGAGTACATGTGGCTCAGGATCTCCTCGCCGCTCTTCGCCGCGAAGACCTCGAAGTACTCGACGGGAGGCGTCTCGACCGGGCTGTAGCCGTACAACCTCATCACCGACCTCGCGACGCTTGTCAGCCGCTCGTGGAGCGCGAACTCCTCCGGGCCGAAGTCGTCCATCCCCTTCGGAGGCTCGAGGGGTATCCTCAATCCGTCGCGACTCCTCAACGTCCCTATATGAGCCCTTGCGGCGAACGACTTCGCCTACTCCGTTGACTGACTCCGCGTCAGCTCGAGGGGTGGAGGTCCATCGCCTCACTGCATTCGGAGGGGCGCGCGCCGTCGACCATGAAGGCTACCGCCTCCGGCGAGAGGTCCTTCAGGGCGCCGCACCAGGGGCAGTGGAACCTGAAGACCGAGCCGGTCTTCGCGGCCTCCTCGCACTCCCCCCTCGAGGGCAGGTTGACGTGCACCGCCTCCTTGCAGAGCTCGCACCTCATCAACGCCGTCACGCCCGAGGGTTTGACAGGGGTCTCCTCGATCAGTAGTCCGCTCACCGAGTAGAGCCTTGCGACCGGGACGCTCAGCCCGCCCTCCCTCACCGCCCTCCTGAGCCTCTCGTTCTCGAGCTCAACCTCCCTGAGCAGCTCCCTCGCCTCCCTGAGGCTCCTCTCGAGCATCGAGAACATCCAGATCGGAACGAACTTCTCCCTCACGGATTGAGCGATCAGCTCCGCGAGCAGCGTCCTCACCCTCTCGAGGGTGCGGTCGTCGACAAGAACGGCTCCCGACTCCATCGACGAGCCCAGCTTCGCCAGCAGCGATCCCAACTTCCTGAGCGACTCGGGGCTGACCTTCCCGGAGTTGGAGAAGAGGAGGACGAGCGCGTTGAACTGCTCCCCGACCTCCCTGAGCCTCTCGGCATCCTCGCGCTCCCTTCCTAAGGCCCGTACCACCTTTTCTTCCACCAGCGCGCTCAGCGAGCACCGTGATTCTCCCCCTAGCTCGGCCTTCAGCCTGCCGTACTCGAGGAGAACCTCTGCGGCCTCCTCGACATCGAGCCCTGCCTCCTCGACCGCCTGCAGTAGCTTCCCACACCTCGAGTAGGGAACGAACGCTTCCAACCGTCAGCCCCCCGCTCCGCGATGCGACCCGGTAAAATGCGCGACAACCCGCCCCAGGCTCCAGCTATCCGCCGGTCATACCCGAGTAATACGCACGGATTCTCGAGTTACAGGGCGAGGAGCGCGAACCCTTTTTCCCTCTCCTCTACGTCGTTCGGTGATGTCCTTCGAGGTCCCGCTGATCTTCTATCACCCCGAGAGGAGGCTCGTGACGATCTCAGCGGTCGTCGAGGGCGGATCCAGCGGGCTAGCGGGAGTCCTGGGGCTCCTCGCGGTCAGGAACGTCAAGGTGCTCGGGTTGATGAGTTGGGTCACCCCCTACCCCGAGAGGTCGATAGGCCTCAACTTGGTCGCTGACGTGACAGACGTGAAGGGTGACCTGAGCGAACTCGTCGCGGAGATGGGAAGGGTCGGGGAGGTGGCCGCGATGACGGTCTACGAGTCCGAGGTCAGGGGCCTCGCGACCTGCGTCAAGGGAGGGTTCCCGACCTTCCTCGGAGAGAGGCTCTTCGTCATGCCCCAGGCGCTCTTCAGAGGGCTCTATCACACTCTCTACGAGGCGCTGGGCGGATCGGCCTTCGCGATCCTGCGCCACGCGGGCAGAAGGGTCGGCGGGTTCGCGAGGGCGCTCGGGGCCTTGGTCGGGGAACCGGTCGACTTGGTCCGCGTGATGAACGAGGTCTCGAGCGTCCTCGGGCTCGCGAGGGAGATCATGGTCGTCTCCACGGAGGGCGGCGCGATGAGGGTGGTCGCGAGGGAGCTGGCCGACTGCGTCAGCGTCTCGGACCTCAGGCCCGGTGTGAGGACCGGCCACTTCTTCGCGGGGGTTCTCGAGGCGCTCTTCAGGGGTGCAGAGGGTGAGGAGTGCGAGGTTGAAGAGGTCGAGTGCGTCAACGCCGGTGGCGTCGCATGCGTCTTCGAGGTGAGGAGGGTGAAGGTCTGACGGCCCCCGAGGTCGGCTGGGCGATGACGAACCGCTGAAGGTGCTGCCCGCTGAGGCCCGCTGAGGGACCCCTGCCGCGATCAGAACTGATACCTCTCCCTCAGCCATCCGTAGAGTTCTAAGTCGCTGACGACCTCCTCGACCGGAGCCAGATCGTAGTCCCTCGGGTCCGCGAACCTGCCCTCGATCGCGGCAGCTGCAGCTGCGAGCGGGCTGACGAGGTGCGTCCTCGATCCGGGTCCCTGGCGGTTCTCGAAGTTCCTGTTGGAGGTCGAGGCGCACCTCTTCCCGGGCTCGACGTAATCGCCGGGCGCCATCGCGATGCAGTAGCTGCAGCCCGAGTTCCTCCACTCGAATCCAGCCTCGATGAGGACCCTGTGGATCCCTAACCTCTCCGCCCAGCGCTTGGTCAGCATCGACCCCGGGACCACGACTGCCTTCACGCCGCCGGCGACCCTCCTCCCCTTGGTCAACCTCGCGACCTGAACGAGGTCCGAGAGCCTCGCGTTGGTGCAGGACCCGATGAAGACGACGTCGACAGGGATCTCCTCAATCCTCTGGCCCGGCTTTAGGCCCATGTACTTCAGCGCCCTCTCGGCAGCAGCCCGCTTGCCGGGGTCCTCGAACTCCTCCGGAGACGGGACCTCCCCTGTGACCTCCACGACCTGGGCCGGGTTCGTGCCCCAGGTCACCTGAGGCTCGAGCCCGTCGACGTCCAGCTCGACCGCCTTGTCGTAACGGGCGGTGGGGTCCGACTTGAGGGTCCTCCAGAACCTCAGGGCCTCCTCGAGGTCCTCACCCTTCGGGGCGAAGGGCCTCCCCTCCACGAACCTGAAGACCTTATCGTCGGGAGCGATTATCGCGGTCCTCGCGCCACCCTCGATCGACATGTTGCAGAGGGTCATCCGGTCGTCGATGCTCATCCGCTCGACCGTCTCGCCGGCGAACTCCATCACGTGTCCTATCCCGCCGCCGGTCCCGATCTCGCCAATCAGCTTGAGGATTACGTCCTTCGCGGTGACGCCCTCCTCCAGCTCGCCCCTCACCTTCACGAGCATCTCCTTCGGCCTCCTGATCCAGAGGGTCTGAGTCGCGAAGACGTGCTCGCCCTCGCTGGTCCCGATCCCGAAGGCGACGGCACCGAAGGCGCCGTGGGTGCTGGTGTGGGAGTCCCCGCACGCGATCGTGAGGCCTGGCAGCGTCAGCCCGAGCTCCGGCATCACCACGTGGACGATTCCCTGGAACGGGCTGAAGTAGTCGAAGAGCGTGACCCCGAAATCCCTCGCGTTCCTCTTCAGGGCCTCCATTTGGGCCGCAGACATCTCGTCGGTGACGGGGAGCGTCCTGTCGTACGTCGGCACGTTGTGGTCCATGACCGCGAAGGTCAGGTCAGGCCTCCTGACCCTCCTCCCGGCGCCCCTCAGGTTCTCGAATGCGACCGGCGATGTGACCTCGTGGGTGAAGTGCCTGTCGATGTAGACGAGCGATGTCCCGTCCTCGCGCTCCGCGAGCACGTGGTCGTCCCAAATCCTCGAGAAGACCGTCTTCGCCATCGAGGACGCGGAGGAAGGGACCGCTGATAAACCTTCGGACTGGACCTCAGACCTTCCGGACGGGGGTCTTGGCGCCGCAGGCCTCGCACACGAGGTACCTGAACTTCTTCTCCCTCTGGATCTGGGTGTCGATGCCGCCGCAGACCTGACACTTCACGAACTCCCTGAAGTAGAGCTGGAGCAGCTTCGCGAACTCGGGGTCGCCGATCTTGCCGTTCAGGATGAGCCTGTCGCCCTCGAGTGTCCCCGGCTTCCCGCTCTCCTTAAAGACGAATCTCGCGACGTGCTCCGGCTCCCTGTTGAGCGAGTCGGCGAGCTGCCTGAAGTTGAGGACGATGGTCCGGCGCTCGTCGTGGTAGAGCGAGGGTCGAAGCGCGATCTCCCTCTCGCCGGAGGCCGAGGACTTGGCCTTGAGTTGGACCCTCACCCTCTCGAGCAGCATCTCGTAGGCGGCGCGGCCGCGGAGCTCCACGGCGATGACCTGCGGAGCCTAGGGATAAAGGTGCTCGACCGGAGGGTTAGAGCCGGAAAACCTCATCGACCCTAGCCTTCAGCGCCCTCAGCCTCTCCCGTTCCACCGCGGTCAACCCGGAGCCCTTGTCGTCGGAGAGCCTCGCGCCCTCGTAGGCCGTGCCCACGAAGGTCCGGGAGGCCTCGACTGCCCTCGTCAGGACTTCAGGATCTCCGGCGTGAAGGTAGACGGTGACGTCGTTGACGAAGAGGAGCGACGTGGGGGAGGAGAGATACTCGAGGAGCAGGGGCTCTATCAGCTCCGCGTTCCTCCTCGCAAAGGAGAGGACCTCTTCCGCGTCACGCCCCGTGAGCCTCGGGCCCACAATCCCCTCCGGGGTGAGGTACCTTGCTCTGAGGACCTGCGGGTCGATCTCCCTGAGCTTGCCGCCGAAGCCGCCCGTCCTCTCCGGCGCCATGTCGATCACCGTGACCTGCGTCCCCATGCCTGAAGCCAAGGCCTCGACGACCAGCCTCGCGAGCAGCCTGGACTTCCCTGACCCTGCCTCTCCCACGATCAGCACCCTCCTGCCGAGGACCGACCTCAGGCTCAGGCCCTCGGCTCGAAGAACCTCTCCGGAAGTGCCCTGCTCAGCGCGAGGCATAGCACGTACCCCAGTAGGGCGCCGGGGACCGAGCTGACGGCCCACCCGGACCAGAAGACGAGGAGAGCCCCGATCGGGCCGCGGCCCCTCAAGAGGTTCAGCATCGGCTCTGAGCCTATCAGGGGCCCTATCACGAGCAGCGAGACTGTCCCGCCGATCAGCACCGTCCCGACGGGCTCCGCCAGCGCCGACAGGAACCTGAGCTCTGGCCTTCCGAGCCTCGAGGTGACGTACCGGTGGAGAAGGCCCACCATCAGGGCGCCCGGTAGCCCTCCGGGATACGCGAAGATCGTGCCCAACCCGAGGGCTATCCTCACTGTCCCGACGACGAACGGCACGACGAGGGAGCTGAGGGGCCCGAGCATCACGCCCGCGAGGACGTTCACCATGTGCTGGCCCGGGTAGGCCCTCGTCCCCAGGAACGGGAACCAGAGCACCGGCGCCAGCGCTATCCCCATCGCCGAGAGCACGACCCAGACCGCCACCGTCCTAGTCGCCCTCTCCATCGGCCACGGTCCACGCGCCGGGATGTTATGAATTATATGTTAAGTGACTTATGGCCCTCTCGACGTCCTCGAGGAGCTGCTGGAGCTCAGACGGCAGGGAGTAACGTTTCCCCTTCAGGACCGCGAAGACGCCCCTTGCTCCCCTGTGAATGGCCGAAAGGGCGAGCCCCTTCAGGCTCATCGCGTTGACGACCTCGACGACCACGTCGGGCCAGTAACGGAGGAGGGAACGGGCCGCGCTCAGGACGACCTCGGTGTTCCTCCTCACCTCCTCTGGGTACTCGGAGAGCTGATGGGCGGTCGTGCGGACTCCCGCCAGCCCGGTCGGGTCGCAGACAGCCTTGCAGCTGGTGGAGAAGACCGTCGGCAGAACCCCGACCAGCGTCACCTTAACGGCCACAGCGGATCACCTCCCCCATCTTATATGACCGTTGCCCTCCCTCCCAGGGACGTTCCGGGCTGACTGAACGGGGAGCGACGGGTAATCCGAGGCAGGCGATCGCGGTCATCGTTATGAGCTGCCCCGGTTCTCTTAGACCGAATTGGGTCTGGAGGTCATAGACTCGGACGTCGTCATAGTCGGGTCGGGACTCGCCGGCCTCAGGGCGGCCATCGAGGCCGCGAGGACGGGCGGCGAGCGGCTCAGGGTCTCCGTGGTCACGAAGACGCAGCCGATGAGGTCCCACAGCGTCTCCGCGGAGGGAGGGACGGCCGCGGTCCTCTACCCGGAGGAGGGCGACTCCCTCGAGTCTCACGAGTGGGACACGGTGAAGGGCAGCGACTTCCTGGCGGACCAAGACGCGGTCGAGCTCTTCGTCAGGGAGGCGCCGAAGGAGATCGTCCAGCTCGAGCACTGGGGCATGCCGTGGGCGAGGAGGGAGGACGGCAGGATCGCCCAGAGGTTCTTCGGCGGTCAGAGCTACCCCAGGGCCTGCTTCGCGGAGGACAGGGTCGGGTTCTTCGAGATGAGCACGCTCTACAGCACCTGCCTGAAATACGACAACGTCGCCTTCTACGACGAGTGGTTCGCGTTCGCGGTCGTCAAGGACGACGGCGCCTTCGCGGGGTTCGTGGCGCTTGACATCAAGAGGGGCAACGTCGCCTACTTCAGGGCGAAGGCCGGGATCATCGCGACGGGCGGCGCTGGGAGGCTCTACCCGTTCGCGAGCTTCGGGCACAGCTCGACCCCTGACGGGATAGTGATGGCGTACAGGGCCGGCGTGCCCCTGAAGGACATGGAGTTCGTCCAGTTCCACCCGACGGGGCTCGTGCCCAGCGGGATCCTGATCACCGAGGCCTCGAGGGGCGAGGGAGGAGTCCTCAGGAACTCGAAGGGCGAGAGGTTCATGGAGAGGTACGCGCCGAAGGCGAAGGACCTGGCCCCGAGGGACATCGTCTCGAGGTCGATCATGACCGAGATCAAGGAGGGCAGGGGCCTCAAGGACGAGGAGAGCGGGTACGAGTACGTCAACTTGGACCTGACCGTCATCGAGCCCGAGAAGCTCCTGAAGAGGCTCACCAGCATCAGGGAGATCTGCCTGAAGCTAAGGGGGATAGACCCGCTCCACGAGCCCATCCCGGTCAGGCCGGTCGCTCACTACTACATGGGAGGGATCGACGTCGACATCAACGGCGCCACTTCGCTTCCGGGCCTGTGGGCCGCGGGCGAGGCCGCGTGCGTGACGATGAACGGCGCCAACAGGCTCGGGTCCAACTCGACGACCGAGTGCCTCGTCTGGGGGAAGATCACCGGGAGGGAGGCGGCGAATTTCGCGTTGAGAAGGAAGGAGCCAAACGCGCCGAGAGAGGCGATCGAGGCCGAGGAGAGGAGGGTCTTCGACGTGCTCTTGGGGCCAGCGCCGAGGGTCGACCCGTACGACCTGAAGTCCGAGCTCCAGACGACGATGGAGAAGCACTTCCACGTCTTCAGGGAGGGAACCTCGATGGAGGAGGGGCTCAGGGGGATGAGGAGGATAAGGTCGGAGTTCAAGCTGGGCGTCGTCGACAAGAGCAGGGCCTACAACACGAACCTCGTCCACGTGATGGAGGTCGACGCGATGCTCGAGGCTAGTCACGCGATCGCGGTCTCGGCCCTCCACAGGACCGAGAGCAGGGGAGCCCACTACAGGCTGGACTTCCCGAAGAGGGACGACGAGGCCTGGCTCAGGCACATCCTCCTGAGGTGGACCGCTGACGGGTTCGAGATCGAGTACAAGCCCGTCGTGATCACGAAGTACAAGCCCACGGAGAGGGTCTACTGACTCAGGCGCCCTTGCTCCAGAAGACCGGAACGAACCTCTTAGTCCTGCCGTAGTCCTTGGGAGGCGAGCCGACGATCGCGACGTTGTAACCGCAGCTCGGGCACCTGTTGTCCCTGGTCAGCCTCCAGTCGACGATGTCGAAGCCGTACCTCTCCACCACCATCTCGCCGCACCCGGGGCAGTAGGTGCTCTCGTAGGGGTGGCCGGGGACGTTCCCGATGTAAACGTAGTTCATCCCCTCCTCCCTCGCGACCCTGTAGTGCCTCTCGAGCGTCTCGACCGGCGTCCACGGCAGGTGCATCAACTTGTAGTCTGGGTGGAACCTCAGGAAGTGGATCGGCGTGTCGGGGCCGAGGTTGTCGTGGACCCACCTGACCAGCCTCCTTGCCGCGTTCAGGTCGTCGCCGATCTCGGGCACGACGAGGTCCGTGATCTCGACGTGTATCCTTGTCCTCTCCTTGATCTCGAGGAGGGTCTGGAAGATCGGCTCAGGGCTCGGTATCCCCACGTACTTCCTGAGGAAGCTCACCTCGCCGTTCCCCTTGAAGTCGACGGTCGCGGCGTCGAGGAACTCGGCGGCCATGCTCACCGACTCGGGAGTCCAGTACCCGTTCGTGACGAAGACGTTGATCAGCCCCCTACGCCTAGCGATCACGCCGACGTCGCGGGCGAACTCCATGAAGATCGTCGGCTCGTTGTAGGTGTAGGCTATTCCGTGGGACCCGTACCTCACCGCTTCCTCCACGACCTCCTCGGGCGTGACCTCGATACCCTCGACCTTCCTCCGCTGGCTGATGTCGAAGTTCTGGCAGTAGGCGCAGAGCCAGTTGCACCCCGTCGTGGCGATGCTGAAGATCTTGGTCCCGGGCATGTAGTGCGTCACGGGCTTCTTCTCGATCGGGTCGACGTGGCTCGCGATGATCCTCCCGTAGACGAAGAGGTAGAGCTTCCCTCCCACCACGCCCCTTATCCCGCAGAGGCCGACCTGTCCCTCGCCGATCTGGCAGTACCTCGCGCAGGCGGTGCACTTCACCCGACCGGGGACGCCCTCGGTCCAGAGCCTCGCCGGAGCTCCCGGGACCTCCTCCGCCCTTACTTTCGCCACCGGAGTTAAAGGGTCGGGGGCGCTCATAGGTTTTGCCAGTCAACCCCCTTTTCGGGCGGGGGCGACCGCGGTCCGGAGTAACCCGACCGAGAGGAGCTGGGCGGCGAGGGAGTAGGCGACGAGCCCGGCCGGACCGATGCCCGCGTCCACCATCAGCCCGAAGGCAAAGCCCGCGACCGAGTACCCGATACCGACGCCCAGACCGAAGACGCCGTACGCGGCACCGAGGCGGCCAGGCCCCGCGAGCTCCGCTACCACCGCCCTGAAGATCGACTCGTGGGCGCCGATCACGACCCCGACCAGACCCGCGCAGAATAGGAGGAGGTTCAGGTCGTCCGAGAGAAGGGCGGCGGGGACCGCGCTGGCCAGCACCGTGAGCGAGACGACCCTCACCCCGTACCGGTCCAAGGCCCTCCCCAGCGAGACCGCGGCGACCGCGTCGGCGATCATCGCGACCGAGTAGGCCAGCGGGACCATCCACCCGGCACCCTCCGCGACCGCCGAGACCTTGTAGAGGACGACGGAGACCGGGAGGAGCCCGGCGACGTTTAGCGACGCGGCCGCGGTGTACGCGATCACCCGGCGCTGGAAGCCCCGTTCAGGCGGATCCCGTTCCGCCCCCGCGCTCACAGCGGGAATCCTCCAAAGTAGGAACAGCAGCGCGGCGTAGGGAAGGAGCGTGTATAGGACGGCCGTCCTGAGGTCGCCGTAGATCGCCGCCGCGGCCGCGACCGTCAGCGGACCCGCTATCGCGCCGAACTGGTCGAGGAACTCGTGGAGGCCGAAGGCCGAACCCAAGCCCATCTCTCCCCTCAGCCTCGCGAGCATCGCGTCCCTCGCGGGCGTCCTCAGGCCCTTGGCGACCCGCTCCGCGAAGACGATGGCCGCGAGCGCGGCCCAGCTCTGCGCGAGCGCCATCAGGGGGACGACGAAGAGCATCCCGTAGCCCGCCCTGACCAGGACGTCGTACCTCCCGTACCTGTCCACGACCGCTCCACCGATCGGCCTCGCGATCCAGCCCGCGAGCTCCGCCGCGCCCATAACCAGCCCGACGCCTGCCGCGGTGAGCCCGAGCTGCCTGAAGAGATCCGGCGCGGCGGCCCTCCCGCCCTCGTAGACGAAGTCGCCGAAGAGGCTCAGGAGTCCCAGGAAGAGGACAGCCCTCAGGCCGGCTCGCATCGCGCCTCGTGACCCTGCCCGCGCGATAAACGTCGGCTCCGGTGCGGGTTCGCGCAACGCTTGCGATGCATGAAACTCATAAATTCCATGAAGGTGAGAATCGATCGGGGGCGGTGGGTAGGGCCGGGGGGCTAGCCCTCCCCCTCCCCGAGGGGACCCGAAACGGGCTGGACGCGGGGGCCAGCAACCGTGCGGGGAGGCGACCGCGAGGGGCCGGACGCGGGCAGGGAGAGGGGTGAACGCGCGTCCTGGTGGAGGCGGGTAGGGCACCACGCCCTCCGTAGGGAGGGCCTCTGGGGTCCGCGCGCGCCGAACCGTGTCAGGCCCGGGAGGGAGCAGCACTAAGGCGCGGCCCGTCTGCTGCCGGGGTGACGTGCGCGACCGATCCGCCCTCCGTCCGTCCCCTCAGCGGCCGCCGATCCGCCCGGGTCCACCGCCCCCTCATCTCTTCGGCACGACCAGTACACCGTGTCCGGCCCCTCCTACGACCTCACCCCTTTCGGCGACGATTTCGCCCCGCACGACCGCGTAGACCGGCCAGCCCCTCGCCTTCATCCCCTCGAACGGCGTGACCTTGCTCCTGCTGTGGAGCGCCTCCGACGAGATCCTCCGCTCCTCCCTGAGGTCTACGACGGTTAGGTCGGCGTCCGATCCGACGGCGATCGCGCCCTTCCGCGGGTAAAGCCCCCATATCCTGGCGGGGTTCTCGGAGACAAGACGCACCAACTCCCCCAGCGCGAGGTCTCCCCTGTTGACCCGGTCGAGCATGAGGGGGAGCATCGTCTCGACGCCCGGGAAGCCCGACGGAGCCGTCCAGACGTCCTCGGACCGCTTCTCCTCCGGGAGGTGGGGAGCGTGGTCCGAGCCTACCGCGTCGATCAACCCGCGCCTGATCCCTTCCCACAGGGCCTCCGCGTGGCCACGACCCCTTATCGGCGGGTTGACCTTCGCGACGTTCCCGAGCCTCCTCAGCGCCTCGTCTCCGTCGAGGATCAGGTAGTGGGGACAGGTCTCAAGGGTGACGTCGACGCCCATCGCCTTGAACCTCTCCGCCAGCTGCAGGCACTGGGAGGAGGTGACGTGGAAGACGTGGACCTTAGCGCCCGTGAGCCAGGCGGCGGTCAGGACCCTCGCGACCGCGACGACCTCGGCCTCGACCGGCCTCGCCTCGAGGTGCGCCATCGGGTCGCTCCTGCCTGCTGCCCTCAGGGCCTCCCTGAGCGCCGCTATCATCCTGCCGTCCTCCGCGTGGACTCCGACCCTGACATCGGCCCGGGCGCATCGCCGCATCAGCTCGATGACCTCGTGGTCGTCGGGGAACTCGGAGATCCCGGTCGTCTCGGAGAGGTAGAGCTTGAGGCCGACGATGCCCCTCGACGTTAGCTCCTCGAGCGACCAGCGGCCCCTCCTGTAGCCCCCGTAGAGCCCGAAGTCGACGACCGACTTGGCCGACGCCCTCTCGAGCTTCAGGTCGAAGGACTCTCCGTCGACGGTGGGAGGGACCGTGTTGGGCATATCGAGGACTGTCGTGACGCCACCTGCGGCTGCGGCCGTCGAACCGGTCCCGAAGTCCTCCTTGTGCTCCATGCCCGGCTCCCTGAAGTGGACGTGCTCGTCGATGACGCCCGGCAGGACGACCAGCCCGGAAGCGTCGACCTCGACCTCACCCCGGGGGACCGTCGCGTCCGTGCCGATCGCGCTGATCCGTCCGTCCTCGATGCCGATCGTCGCCCTGAAGACTTCGACCGGAGTGACTACGGTCGCGTTCCTGACGACCAGGTCGGGCCTAGCCATTCCCCTGCGACCTGAGCTCCCTGACCGCCTCCCAGAACTCCTCGTCGACGGTGCAGAGCGGGTGGAGGATCATCCCCTCAGAGGCCAGCGCCTCCGCAGCGCCCTCCTGCCTGTCCACCACGACGAAGTATTGCGATATCCTGCCGCCTGACTCCCTCAGCGCCCTCGCGCACTCTGCCGCGGTCCTGCCGGTCGTCGTCAGGTCGTCGACCCCGACGAACTCCTCTCCCGGTGAGACGACGCCCTCGATCCTCTTCCCGAGGCCGTGGTCCTTCGACCCTGACCTGTAGTACACGAGCCCCGCGCCGAGCCTGTCCGCGACCAGCGCCGCGATCGGGATCCCCGCGGTCGCGGTGGTCGCGACCTTGAACCCCCTCCGGCCGACTGCCCTGCTGACCGACGCGACCATCAGCCTCACGACCTTCTCCCTCGCCGCCGGGTACGAGTAGAGGGCCCTCGTGTCGATGTAGTAGTGGGAGAGCTTCCCGGAGGAGAGCCTGATGGGCTGCTCCGACTCCACGACCGCGCCCTCGCAGGAGGCGAGCGCCTCGATCACGGAGTACCTCGCCCTCAACCGCTCGGCCTCGTCCCTCAGCTCCCGAGCCCTCTCCGCGGGCAGAGCCGCCTCGAGCACGGACCTACCATAGTTGAAGAGGACCCTCTCGCCGCCGTACCGGGCCGCGAGCCTCAGCTCACCGCCCTGTGCGCCGAGGCCCGGTATCAGCAGGACCGCGTCGTCCCCGACCCTCCTCCTCACCCTCCTGAGAGTCGGCCCGTCGACGTGGGGCCCAAGTCCGACCACGAAGCCCTCCGAGCCCGCCTTCACCGCCTCATTGAGTAGCCGCTCGTAGAGCCTCTCTCCCGTCGAGAGAGTCGAGAGGTAGGTCGCGGCGGCGCGCGGCGAGGAGGGGAGGACCAGCGCGAAGGTCCAGAGCCCCCTCGACGACGCCTCCCTGACCACGTGCTCCGAGTTGCCGATAACGGGGTTGAAGGTGAACCCGTCGAACCCGAGCTCTGAGACTGTCCTCACGCCTGCGGAGATCGTGTGCTCGACGTCGTTCATCTTGCAGTCGAGGACCGTGATGCACTCCCTCGACCTCGCGAGCTCGTTCAGCGCCCTGAGGTCCTCGGCTGGGATGCCCCTGACGAAGTTCTCGTTCAGCTTGACCGCGACCGCATATGCCGAGAGCTCCTCGATCGCTTTCCTGCAGAACTCGAGCCTCGACTTCGGGTCCCGGAAGCGCTCCGGCGGAGGATCTAGGCTCAACGTGATCGACGTGCCCTTCCTCTGAACCAAGTCGTCGTAGGCCCTCTGGAGCCGCATTCTCTTCGACGTCCTTCTCCGGGACTTTAAGGGTTGGCAAAGCCGGTTAAGCCCTAAAAGGAAAGAGGCCCCGCGTTGCCCGGTGCCCAGGCTCGCCCGGATCGGGAGGGTCGAGGTCGGGGAGGGCAGGCCGGTCGCGGTGATGGGGATCATCAACGTCAGCCCCGAGTCCTTCCACAAGTCCTCGGTGAGGAGGACGCCCGAAGAGGTCTCGGAGGCAGCGGCGAGGATGGTAGAGGAGGGAGCCGACGTGATAGATGTCGGAGGGATGTCCTCGGCGCCCTATCTCGAGACGACGGTCCCAGAGGAGGTCGAGGCCGAGAGGGTCAGGATGGCGATCAGAGCGGTGAGGGACGCGGTCGACGTGCCCATCTCCTTGGACACCTACAGGGTCAGACCGGCGCTGGAGGGACTTAGGCTCGGCGTCGACGCGATCAACGACGTCCACGGCCTCGCGCACCTCGTGGGCATCCTGGGGGAGATCGCGGACTCCGGAGTCTCGCTGGTCCTCATGGCGAGGGAGGTCAGAGAGGGCGACGTGATCGAGGGCATAAGGTCGAGGCTGAGGTCCGCGATGGAGAGGGCGCTCTCCGCGGGCATCGAGGAGGAGAGGATAGTCCTCGACCCGGGCGTGGGGTTCCACAGGGAGCACGCGACGCTGAAGTGGTACCAAGTGGACATCGAGATCCTCAGGAGGCTGGGGGAGCTCAGGGACCTCGGAAGGCCGCTCCTCGTGGGGTGCTCGATGAAGAGCTTCATAGGGAAGCTGACCGGGAGGCAGGCCACCGACGAGAGGGTATTCGGCTCGATCGCCTCCGAGGCGGTGGCGGTGATGAACGGCGCCGACGTGGTCAGGACTCACGAGGTGGGGCCCTCGCTGGACGCGATCAGGATGGTCTCTGCGGTGATCGGGAGGCCTTCGAAGCCGCTCAGGGCCTGACCCGGTCGACCAGCAGCAGGACCATGAGGGCCGCGTCGAGGACGTCGGCGGAGGACCCTGGCCTGATGTCCCTCTCCCGAAAGAGCCTGTCCATCTCCTCGAGGACCCTCCTTCCCCTAGCGGTCGTCGCGCCTCCCCGCTCTGAGGGCCCTGGCGGCCATCTCCCTGGCGAGTAGCGCCGCGTGGAGACCGTTCCTCCTCACCACGTGCGTGTCGGGCCTCTCGGCCATCACCGCCAGCAGGCCGTTGACCGCGGCCGCGCTCAGGTCGCTCCCGGCCCTCAGGGCCCTCCTCAGCTCGCGCAGGCACCTCCCGAACGCGATGGGGTAACCGCCGACCAGCTCGTCGGCCACGAGGTCCCTGCCGGGGTACGCTCCCAGCGCCTCGAGCAGACCGATTCTTCGCCTTCTCACCTCTCCGTGCGTCCTCTCGTCGTTGACGTCCAGATACGGCACCGAGCCGAGCCCTCCGGGCCTCGAGAGCCTGATCGCCCTAAAGACGCCCAGCGTGTCGCGCCAATCGGCACCCGCCAGCACATCCCTCGCCGCCCTTCTCAGCGCTGTCTCACCTGGACTCCCGCCCTTCCCGATCGAGGCCCCGGCGGCGGCGCAGAGCGGGACCAGCAGCAGAACCGCTCCGAGGTGGGCGTTCCCGCCCCTCTGGGCCGAGAGGGACGACTCGACGGCCCGGAGGACCAGCTCGCCGAGCTCGCCGGGCCTCAAACCCCTGCTCCCCCTCTCCGCGGACTCGTGGAACCACCTGTAGAGCGAGACCGCGCTCGCCTGCATCCTGATCGCGCTGAGCTCCCTGAGGTCGCTCCAGCGGTCGACCAGCCCGGGCTTCGGGGTCGCGAGCAGCTCGACGAGGAGGGCCGAGGTCGCGGAGGAGGCGACGATGTGCGGAACGTCTTCCCTGTTCAAGGCTAGAGCTCTGAGAGCAGCCTGTGGAACTCCCTCCTGTGGACCCTGAAGGAGCTGAACCTCCTCGCCCTGACGTTCTCCTCGAGGTCGACTTCGCAGACCACGAGGTCCTCCTCGAAGAGCTTGGCCTCACAGAGCACGGAGCCGTCGGGGCCCACCACCATAGACCCTCCCCAGAAGTACTCCTCATCCTCAGGACCGACGAGGTTCGCGAAGGCGACGTGGACCGTGTTGGTGATCGCGGTGGCCCTCAGGATCGCGCTCCAGGCCTCCCTGATCCAGACGCCATCGCGCCCCCGGTGCCCCCCGCCTATCCCCCTGGCGGGGGAAGCGGCGATGCAGGCGATCAGCTCCGCGCCCATCCTAGTGAGGGCCTCCGCCGGCTCGGGGTGCCAGAGGTCCTCGCAGATCGCGACCCCTAAGCCCCACTTCCCCAGTCCGATGGTCCTCAGGTCCTTCAGGGGGTCTCCCTGCTCGAAGTACCTGGCCTCCTCGAAGAGACCGTACGTCGGCAGGTAGAACTTCGGGACGCGAGCCATCAGCTTCCCATCGCTGACGACGAAGGCCGTGTTCCTCAGGACCCCCGGCCTGACCTCGTCGACGCCTCCGAAGACCACAGCGCACCCCTTCGAGGCCTCCCTGACCCTAGAGGCCGCGGCCCTGCACGCCCCGACGACCTCGTAGGCGAGGTCCCTCAGGACGTAGCCCGTGAGCGAGAGCTCCGGGAAGATCAGGAGGTCCACGCCCCTCGACTTGGCCTCCTCGACCATCGCGAGGTGCCTCCTCAGGTTCCACCCGACGTCGCCTATCCTGCTCTGGACCTGCGCGAGCCCCACCCTGAGCCTCTCCATCCCGAACCTCCTTGGCTCAGCCGTACCCCTCGACCTCCGGCCTCCTCGCCGGGCCCCTCTTCGCCGCGGGGGCCTCGCCCAGCGTCCTGAGCAGGCCCCTGAAGTCCTCCTTGACGACCGTCAGGGCGATGTGGGTGTTGGTCCTCTCCACGTACGGGATGCTGAGTATCCTCTTCGTGAACTCGCTCAGCTCCTGCCTGTTCCTGAACTTCGAGACGACGATGCTGTCCACGACGCCGGTCACGTCGTAGACCGCCACCGTGTTCGGGAGCGAGGCGATCTCCCTCTGGACCTCCA
The DNA here is from genome assembly GCA_039630085.1 of Candidatus Caldarchaeales archaeon. Classification (GTDB taxonomy): domain Archaea; phylum Thermoproteota; class Nitrososphaeria_A; order Caldarchaeales; family Calditenuaceae; genus Calditenuis. The sequence goes on along the minus strand of JBCNVM010000004.1, from coordinate 44,081 downwards.
GCAGCTTCCCCCTCGAGACCGTGACTGCGGTTATCGCCGTGAGCTCGAAGCCCAGTTTCTCCGCTTCGACCAGCGCCGTGTAGCCCTTTATCACGCCCGCCGTCTCCATCCTCTTCACCCTGCTCGTGACCGTGCCGACCGAAGTGTTCAGCCTCTTCGCTATCTCCCTGAACGAACTTCTGCCGTTCTCCACCAATTCCCTCAAAATGGCTACGTCTAGCTCATCCAGCTCTACATCCTCGCTCATACCCTCTGTACAATCAGACAACAAATTTACCTTTACCTTGGACAAACGTATCCTGCGTGCGGAAAGCTTATAGCCAGAGTCTGAGCGAAGGCCGCGAAATGGTGCTGGCAGCGTACGAGAGGGCGAAGGCGATACCTTGGGAGACGACCGCGGAGCAGGTGATGGAGCTGATGAAGCAGGAGAGCGTGAGGTTCCTCGACCTCCAGTTCACGGACCTGCCCGGGAAGCTCCAGCACGTGACCGTCACCGCGGAGTACTTCGACATCGAGCACTTCGAGGAGGGCGTCCCGAAGCTCGACGGCTCCTCGATCAGGGGCTTCGCGGAGATCTACGAGTCCGACATGGTCCTGAGGCCCGACCCGGCGACGTTCGCGCTGCTGCCGTGGGGCCCTGACGGCACCAAGACGGCCAGGATGATCGCCGACGTCTACAAGGGATTCGGGGAGGGCAGGTTCTCCAGGGACCCGAGGTACGTCGCACAGAGGGCCGAGCAGTACCTGAGGGAGCAGGGCTTCGACGTCTCCTACTGGGGCCCGGAGATCGAGTTCTTCGTCTTCGACAGGGTCCACTGGGACGTCTCGACGCCTCAGCGGGGCATGGCCTTCAGGATCGAGTCGAGGGAGGGCGCGTGGAACTCCTCCGCAGACGGCTCGGGCTATCCGATCAGGTACAAGGAGGGTTACTTCCCGGCCCCGCCGCAGGACACGCTGATGGAGTTCAGGAACGAGATGAGCAGGGTCCTCCTCGACTACTTCGGCATACAGATAGACGCTCACCACCACGAGGTGGCGACCGCGGGCCAGTGCGAGATCGACATGAGGTACGACACGCTCGTCAGGATGGCCGACAAGGCCCAGACCTACAGGTACGTCGCCAAGAACGTCGCGAACCAGATGGGTCTGATAGCGACCTTCATGCCCAAGCCGATATACGGCGACAACGGCTCGGGGATGCACGTCCACGTCAGCCTTTGGAGGGACGGCGTGAACCTATTTTACGACCCGAACGACGAGTACGCTGAGCTCAGCCAGCTCGCGAGGTACTTCATCGGGGGACTCCTCGAGCACAGCAGGGCCCTCGCCGCGATCGTGGCCCCGACGACAAACTCCTACAGGAGGCTGGTCCCGGGCTACGAGGCGCCGATCTTCATCGCTTGGAGCAGGTCCAACAGGTCCGCGAACGTCAGGATCCCGGTATACGTCAAGAGGACGAGCAAGGCCGCGAAGTCGAAGAGGGTCGAGTTCAGGACGCCAGACCCGTCAGCGAATCCATACCTCTGCTTCTCCGCGATGCTGATGGCTGGGCTCGATGGCATAAAGAGGAAGATCGACCCCGGCCCTCCGGTCGACGAGAACATCTACCACCTGTCGCCCCAGAGGAGGAGGGAGCTGGGGATAAGGGAGCTTCCGGGGAGCCTGAAGGAGGCCGTGGAGGCCCTCCTCTCCGACAGGGAGTTCCTCAGGCCGGTCTTCACCGACGACGTCGTCGACGCTCTGGTCGAGTGGGAGATGTCGCAGTTCAGGGCAGTCAGCGCTCTGCCGCACCCGTACGAGTTCTACCTCTACTTCGACAGCTGACGCCCATAGATAACGAAGCGCAACCCTTTCGCAGGTTCTGCGCGAGAGCTCAAGAATTCAACTATGATCTCTTACGCGCTAGCGCCGATCGAAGACTAGCTTGAGTGGGGGCGCTCGGCGCTCAAGATCGCTCTCATCTCCGGAGGATCGACCTGGCCAGACCCCTCATCGCACCTAGAAATATCGCCAGCCGACTGATAAACGGTGGCTCAGTTCAGGAGCGACCAGACGACCGCGACGACCGAGGCTGGCATCGACCCTATGAGTCCCGGCTTCAGCCACTCCCTGAACGTTACGTGTCCGATCCTCTGCCTCTCGATCATCCCGATCGCGACGATGTTCGCCGTACTCCCTATCATGGTGAGGTTGCCGATGTAGGTCCCGGCGAAGAGCATCAGCCACCAAACGACCGGCCCGACGGTCCCCGTGGTCAGGAGATCTTGGACTATCGGGATCCAGAAGGCGACCGCGAGCACGTTGTCCATGAACGCGCTCATGATCCCGACGACGAGGTAGAACGCGGGTATCCAGACGTGCTCGGGGAGCGCGAAGAAGGGCATGAGGCCTCCAGCGATGAACTCGGTCACGCCTGTATACCTCAGCGTGCCCACAGACGCGAAGAAGAGCATGAAGAAGGTCAGCGTCCACCAGTCGACTCTCCTCTCTATCAGCTCCCTCGCCCTCTCCCTCTCTATCAGGAGGACCGCGCCGGCGCCGACCATCGCGACCCCGATCAGCATCGTGTTCTTCTTCAGCCCGAGGAGTTCCTCGATGGGCGTGTGGAGCACGAGTCCGCCGATGACGCCTAGGAAGACGATTAGCGCGGTCCTGTCGACGCCCTGAACGCCGTTCGCGTGCGCCGCCGCGACCTGCCTCGCATCGACGGCCCTCGCCCCCCTCAGCTTGGCGTCGAGCTCCTCCATGAAGCCACTGAAGTAGGACCGGCACGCGAGGTAGGTGACGAGCGTGGCGATTATCGCTGGAGGCGTCGCCCACCTTAGGAAGTCCAAGAACCCGTAGCCTGAGTTCAGCGCGATCAGGACTCCTATCGGGTTGCCGACGACCGTCGCGCTGCTCCCTATGTTTGTCGCGAAGACCGTCATCAGCATCAGCGGGATCAGAGAGACCTGGAACCTGCTCGCGAGCGTTACGGCCGAGGACATCATGAAGAGGATCGACGTAACCTCGTCCACCAGAGCGGCCGAGAGAGCCGACATCAGCATCAATATCAGTACCAACCGGTCAGCGCTGCTCCCCCCGACCTCCAGGACCCTGTCGACCACGACCTCGAAGAACCTCCTCTCCTCAAGGAACCCTATCACCGTCATCATGCAGAGGAGGAAAACTATCACGTCGAGACTCGCGAACTCGATGAACGTGGGGACGTCGAGGAGCCTGGTCGCCATCAGGACGAAGACGCCGACCAGCGCGAAGGCGAGCCTGAACTTCCAGAAGAGGAGCGTTCCACCGATTATGGCGGTGAAGATGGCCGTCGCTACCGCCTGACTCGTCGAGAGGCCCGCGACGAGCGCCAGGACCCCGAACGTCAGCGGTATCAGGGGGTAAGCAGCGCCTTTCGCCCGCATGTGATCACCTGGTCTTTTTCGGAGCGCCTGAAGATATACCGGAGACCGGCACCCTCAGGCGAAGAACTGCTCTAGGCTCCCGACCCCGACGATCACGTCGAAGTCCATGTCGAGGCTGTCGAGGACCTGCTCGAACGTCGACCTCATGTACTCGATGTACTTCTCGACGTCGATCTGGTCCTTGGATACCCTGACGCTCGGGTGAAGGGGCGCGACGCCGACCTTGTCCTTGGTCTTCACGTACCTGATTATGTCCCCAGAGGTGACCTGGACGCCGTGCTGCTGCAGGATCTTCGCGGCCTTCACGTGTGGAGGCGTCGTCTCGGTGTAGCTCTCGGGCTGCTTGGAGAGCATCACGCTGAACGCGAGCTCGCCCAGCTCGAACTCCCTCTTCCTCAGCTTCCTGTGCCACGTCTTGATGAGGTCCGCGATGTGCCTCTTCACGGTCTCAAGGTCCTCCGGGGTCCTGACGTTGGCGAGCTCCTGGAGCATCGAGTTGAAGGCCTCCCTGATGAAGTCCGGGATGTGCCTCTTCTTCCCGGTCAGACCCTTGACATCGACTACCCCCTTTGACGTCAGGCCCAGGTAGTTCTTCTTCCTTAACGAGAAGACGATGTAAACGTACTCCTTGTCGGGCTCGAGGTCGAGTCCGAGGTCCGTCGCCGCCCACCTGATCAGCCTCTCGAGGATCGCGCCGTCCGCGCCCTTGAGGAAGAGCGAGTCGGTGTCGCCGTAAACCACGGTCGCGCCCAGCTCCCTGACCTTCTCTATCGCGGACTTGAAGACGTACCTGCCGATCGCGGCGGTGCTCTCGGCGAGGGGCGGGCAGTAGAGCGGGAACTCCTCGAACCCGAAGACGCCGTACGAGGCGTTAAGGAAGACCTTCGTCGCCTTCTGGACCACGTCGTACCACCTCCTCTGGCCCTCGGGGAGGCTCCTGTCGGAGCTACGGGGCTTGTAGAGGCCGACCCTCACCTCCTTCAGGGCACCTATGATCGAGCTCTGGAGGCCCCTGTTCTTGGTGCAGACCCAGTGGGGCGTCTCCGGGACCAAGTTCCTCGTGCACTCTTCGTGGGGGCACCTGATGGTCTCGTAGCTCAGGTTCCAACGGGCGAGGACGGACGGGTACAGCGACGCGAAGTCGACGACCTTCACGTCGAAGTGGATCCCGGGCGCGGGGTCGACGACGATCGCCCCCCTGTACTTCTTCCCCTCGATGACGGCCTTCGTGACAGTCCCTCCCTTGACCTCGAGGATCTCCTCCTTCCTGGGGATCAGCCAGCCCTTCCTCCTGTGCTCGAAGTAGAGCAGGTTCTTGATCCAACCCGAGACGCCGTGCCTGCAGAGGTCCTCGACGGGAAGCCTGCTGATCCTGCAGAGGACCATCATCAGCCTCAGGACGAGCCTGTCCTCGAAGGTGAGGAGGTTGTAGACGAGCTCGGCGTCGTTCATGCAGTACTCCGCGAGCTTTACGGCCGAGAGTGACGAGATCGGCTCCTCGATCTTCACCTTCCCCTTCCCGAGCAGGGCCTGAGAGATCCCCTCTAGCGTGAACTCCCTGTACTTGTTGTCGAAGGCGTAGATCTGGATCGACTTGTTGAGGAAGAACGCGTAAAGGTCGACGTGGACCGCCCTCACGAAGGTCGCGCCCTCGCGGCCGAGGACTATCGGGACCCTCTCCCTGGGTATTCCGAGCCTCTCGGCCCTGTTCCGGAGGTACGGGAGGTCGAAGTCGTCTCCGTTGAAGGTCGCGATCACCGCGTACTCGCTGTCCAGCACCTCGAAGACCTCCTCGAGCATCTCGCGCTCCGATCCGTGGGCTATCGTCCTGTAGCCGTCGCCCTCGATCACCGACCGCTCGGCAGCCTCGACCAAGATGTGGACGTCCTTCCTTCCGTCGGAGCCCCGAATCGCGACCGCGACGACCTTGTCCTCGGCCTTGGAGGGATCGGGGACCCTCGTGGCTATCGGGTTCGCGACCTCGATGTCGATCCCGCAGACCGGTAAGTCGGGCTGTTCTGCCTCGAGGAGCCGTATCCAGTCCGCGACGAGCTCGACGTCCCTCTCCTCGACGCCTTTCAGCCTTCTGGCGATCGAGACCGCTTCCGCCATCTCCATGGTGTACATCGTGAGCTGGCCGTCGTTCCCGAGGAGGTAGGGAGCTCCGACGATCAGGCCCCTGTCCATCAAGTAGTTCAGGTGATACGGGATGTCCGCCTCCCAGGCCGTCACCCTCTCCCTCACCGAATAAGCCCTACCGCCGATCGTCAGCGGGTCCTTCGCGATCACCTTCGTCATGGTCCTCTCCTGCTGCCTGAGCGCGTCGAAGAGCCTGACCCTCTCGAACCCGACAACCCTCTCGGCGGTCTCCTTCAGGGCCGCCCGCAGCTCCGGCTCACCGAGGTCGGTGTGACAGTAGGGCAGGTGGCCCGTGTTGTCCTCGAGGAGCTCGACCTTCCTAGTGTGTGGGTTGTAGAGCTTCAGATAGGCCTTACCCCTGGAGCCGTCGTACGCCGCCGAGAGCAGGAACCTGAGGTTCTCCGGCCACGCTCTCTCTGAGCGGGGGGACTCGTGCCTGACGGCACCTGGCTGCGTGGGCGCGAGAACGTCGGTGAGCTTCAGCTGCATCCAAACCTCCTACCGCTCGAGAGTGATTAAGCTTTACCGCCTGGGGGACGAGCGAATTCCACTTATATTGAGCCCGTCGCTGAACGTGACGATGCGGGGCCGAGCCGCGCTGGTCGGCTCGCTCATCGCGGGGCTGGCCGTAAGGTCGGCCTTCGCACCGGTGACCGGCCATCCCTGGGACGTGTACGTCTGGCTCCGCACCGCGGAGCTCTTCGTGAGCGGTCACTGGAACGTCTACACGGTCTCCGAGATACCCCAGTTCCCTTGGGGGTTCTATAGCTACCCTCCGATCTGGCTCCTGGTCGTCGCGGCGGCCTACGCGGCCTCAGGGGCCCACTCGGCCCCGGTCTGGGCGGCCGTCGGCGCGATCAAGGCGCCGATCATAATCGCCGACGTCTTGGTGGCCGTCTGGGTCTACAGGCTCTCCAGGGCGGTAGGGGTCGGAGAGCGGAGGTCCCAGCTCCTCGCTATCGCGTACGCCCTCAACCCGATCGGGGTCTTCATCTCCGGCGTCTGGGGCATGTTCGATTCGATCGCGGTGCTGTTCGCGCTGGTGGCGCTCGAGCTCTTGATCAAGGGGAGGTTCATGGCCTCCGGGGCGATGCTGGGCCTAGGCGTCGCGACGAAGCTCTTCCCGGTTCTGCTCCTGCCGGTCACGGCGATCCACATTCAGACGGTCAGACGCGAGCGGTTCGGCAGCGCGGTGATCGGCCACCTCGTGGCTGCGATCGGCGTCCCGGTCGCGCTCTCGATGCCGTTCTTCGCGGACGCGCCGCTGAGCTTCCTGGGGAAGCTGCTTTACCACGCGTCGAACGTCGGCCAGTTCACCTACTGGGCCCTGATCTACCCTTTCCTCGGGAAGGAGCTCTCGTCCGCGGCGTCTCTGGCACTGCTGGCGGCGCTGTACGCGAGGCTGCTCTCGAGGTACGCGAGGGAGGGAATCCCGGACGCGGCAGGGGTCGTGAAGCGCTCGACGGCGATGATCGCGGTGTTCCTGGCCTGCTCGACGAAGGTGAACGTCCAGTACCTGCTGTGGCTGATGCCTGTCGCCTTCGTCGCAGCCTCAATGGACCCAGAGGGGACGGGGAGAAGGATGTGGGGATCGATCGCGATCCTGAACGGGGCGGCGGTACTGTTCCTCGTGTACGTCGCGAACCTCACCGGGTTCTCGGTCGACTCCCTCGGCAGGGTCTCGCCTACTGCGCCGATCGACGTGGGGATCGCCGGGACACTCCTGGTTCTAGCCGCGGTACTGGCGGGATGGCAGTTCGTCAGGTTGGGGCTGTTCGAGGTCATCGGCGCCAAGTTCGACGCGGAGCTCGTCAGGAGGTTCGGGGTGGCGTCGATGCTGACGGTGCTGATCGCCGCTGCCCTAGTGGTCCCCGCGCCAAGGGGCGTGAACTTGAGCTGCGACGGCGAGAGGATCGCGGTCGTGGAGGGGCCGGACTCGTTCTTCCTCCCCGACGGGTCGCCGGACCTCAAGCTGATCGAGAGGGCCGGAAGGCCGACCTCGGTCGCGATACCCTTCGGGCTGGACCTCTTCCTCCTGTACGACGGCCGAAAGGAGATCGAGCTGGACCCGCACGTGAAGTTCAGGATAGGAAGGGACGACTGGGACCTCTCGAAGCTGGCATCGTCCGTCAGGTCGCTCAAGGGGCTCGGGCTGAAGGTCCTCCTGGGGATCTACGCGCACCGGGGGAGGCCTCTGGTGAGTTACGGAGTTCAGGGCTTCACGACCCAGCTCCTCGAGTCGACCTATCCTCAATCGGTCAGAGGAGACCTCATCGACTTCACGGCCAAGCTGGATCAGCAAAACATCACGCTCGCGGCGCTGATCGCTGAAAGGGCCGTCTCCCTGATGAGGGACGTGGGGTTCGACGGACTCTACGTGATCACGGAGTATGAACATAGGGACGGCGCTTGGAGGTTCAACCCGACCGCGATCGAGCTGCTTGCCGAGCTGAGGAGGAGGGCCGGAAGGGCGATGCTGGTCTTCGACGGGATCGACCCGCTGACGGAGCAAGCGGAGTGGGTCGCCGACGCGGCCGCGTTCTCGGACATCGTCGTCCTCAGGACCTCGCCGTGGATGAGGAGGCTGAAGTCCAATTACCTCGAGGACGGACAGCTCGCGAGGGTCGCCGACTCGGTCAAGGGCCTGCTCAGACTTCACGACCCGAGAAGGTTCGCCTACGCGCTCTACGTAGTCGACTTCTCCGAGGGTTGGGTCCTCCCGGGGATACAGGTACAGGCGGAGACCGAGGAGATCGGGAAGCTGGTCAGGTCCTGCGTCGTTTACCACGCCAGCGTCTACCTGCCCTACAGGCTGAGCTCGGGCTGACCTCCGGACCGCGTTGGTTTAGGCTTAAAAAGACCCGCAGGTCGAATAGTGAAAGAATTGCTGGAGACGTGGACGCCGAGGACGAAGGTGGGCCAACTCGTCAAGTCGGGCAGGATAAGCTCGATCGAGGAGCTGATAGCGAACCACTACAGGATCACAGAGCCCGAGATCGTCGACTACCTGATCCCCAACATCGAGCAGGAGGTGATCGACATCCAGATGGTCCAGAGGCAGACCGACGCCGGGGAGAGGTCGAGCTATAGGGCGATCGTCGCGGTGGGGAACAGGGACGGCTACGTGGGCCTCGGCGTCGGGAAGTCGACACATGTAGTGATGGCGATCGAGAAGGCGACGATGAGGGCGAAGATGAACCTCTCCCACGTCGTCAGGGGGTGCGGGAGCTGGGAGTGCGCGTGCGGCGAGCCCCACAGCCTCATCACGCGGGTCAAGGGGAAGTACGGTAGCGTCGAGATCGAGGTCCTTCCGGGGCCGAGGGGGCTGGGGCTGGTGGCGGGCGACATCGCGAAGACGATCCTGAGGCTGGCCGGGGTCGGGGACTGCTGGACGAGGACCTTCGGCGAGACGAGGACGCCGTTGAGCATGGCCGGCGCGACGTACGTCGCCCTGAAGAACACGCTGAAGTTCGTCCTCCCCGCCACTTGGAAGGCCTGAGGTGGTGGCGCTTGGAGGGCTCCGCGAAGTGCTACCTCGTGGTCAGGCTTAGGGGGCCCTCGGGCCTCAGCGAGGAGGTAGAGTACACCCTCAGGCTGATGCACCTGAGGAGGAGCCAGTGGGCCTCGCTCGTGAGGGCCGACCCCTCGCACCTAGGAATGCTCAACAAGGTCGCGCCCTACGTCACCTGGGGCGAGCCGGACCCCGAGGTGCTCGCGAGGCTGTTCAGGAAGAGGGCCGAGACTTGGGACCGCGCGCCGCTCTCGGAGGCGCTCTCCAAGCTGGGCTGCAGGGACGAGCTCGAGCTGGCGAGGAAGGTCGTGTCGGGCGAGATACAGATAGGGGAGCTCTTCAGCCACCTCAAGCCCTACTTCAGGCTCCACCCGCCCAAAGGAGGTTACAGGAGGAGCACCAAGAGGATGTACGCCGACAAGGGCGAGGCCGGGTACCGGGGAACGGCCATCAACGAGCTCCTGCGCAGGATGATCTGAGGCCTCGCCAAAGGATATCAGTACCTTAGGTGGACGAGATCCAGGGAATGCCCCCGGAGAGAATTCAGATCGGGTACGGCGAGCAGCTCTTCAGCTACGGCTTCGGCGCCTATCACCCGTTCAACAGGATAAGGACGAGCGTCTTCGAGGCGAAGTTCAAGGAGCTCCTCTCGAGGCACGGGGACCTGTTCGAGCTGGTCGAGCCGGAGGAATGCAGGGAGGAGGATCTCACGCTCTTCCACGCGCCCGAGTACGTCAAGTTCGTGAAGGCGGCCTGCTCACCCGGCTCGAACGTCAGGTACCTCGACTACGGTGACACCCCCGCGTACCCGAACTGCTTCAAGAGCGCCAGTACTGTCGTCGGCACGACCCTCAAGCTCCTCAGGTCGATCGCCCAGGGCAAAGTCAGGAGGGCCTTCAGCCCGATAGGAGGCCTTCACCACGCGATGAGGAGCTCCGCCGGCGGGTTCTGCATCTTCAACGACATCGGCGTCGCGATGGAGTACGCGTTTAGGTTTCTCGGTTACAGGTCGATCGCGTACGTGGACATCGACGCTCACCACGGCGACGGCGTCTACTACGAGTTCGAGGACGACCCGCGCGTGATCTTCTTCGACATCCATCAGGACGGCAGGACGCTCTACCCCGGGACCGGCTTCGAGTACGAGAAGGGGAAGGGCGAGGCGCTCGGGAAGAAGATGAACGTCCCGCTCCCGCCCGGGGCCGGCGACAGGGAGTTCTTCAGGAGCTTCGAGAGGGGGATCGAGTTCCTGAAGGGCTTCGAGTTCGACTTAGTCGTCCTTCAGTGCGGCGCCGACGGCCTCGCTGGGGACCCGCTCACTAACCTCCGTTACTCGAAGGAGGCTCACAGGTTCGCGGCGAGGTCTCTCGTGGAGCTTTCGGAGGAGAAGTGCGGCGGCAGGATCCTCGCACTCGGCGGAGGTGGTTACGACCCCCAGAACGTCGGCGACGCTTGGATCGAGGTCGTCTCGGCGCTAGCCCGAATCGAGTGAACGGCTCGTGTCGCCTCCGGACCCGCGCCCCAATTCTCTTAGGACCTCCAGCGAAGAGATGCCGGACGTCCCATCAGCTGACGTCAGCTACGATGAGGAGCCCCCGGTCACTCCCAAGGTCGAGGCGAGAGTCCTGAAAGGGGTGATGGACGCGATCGAGAAGGGCTTGACGGTGGACGAGCAGAACGTAGCGGAGCGCGCCGGCGTCGCGACAGCGGTGGCGAGGGCCGTTCTGAAGAGGTGGGGCGTGGAAGCCGGAGCCCTGAACGACGACGAGCTCCTCGGCTTGGTCGAGGGCCTTCTCCTGAGGTCCGCAGGATCGGATCGGCTCCTCGAGGGCCTCAGGTGGACGCTCTTCGAGAGGGCGATCGGGAGGCTCCTGAGGAGGTCGGGCCTAGAAGTGCTGTGGGACGTGAGGCTCAACTTCGGGGCGAGGAGGTATCAGTTCGACCTGCTGGCAGTCGGGAGCGGAGCCGTCTACGCGGTCGAGTGCAAGAGGTGGCGCAGGACCCTCACACCTTCGCTGATGAGGAGGGTCTCCGCGGAGCTCCTCAAGAAGCTCGACGCTCTGGAGCGCGCCCTGCTCCACCTCCTCGGGGAAGGCCGGACGCAGGTGCGGCTCGTGCCGCTGGTTGTCGCGTCCTACGTCCCACCGACCGCAGGCGACGTCTACTTCGCGTCCGTCAGGCACCTGAGGTCGTTCCTCTCGGAACCCGCGGCGGCGCTCGAGTCCCCGCCTGTCAGGGTGCTCCGGGTATCCTCGAGCCCGGACGCCTCGACGTTCAAAAGGGCCCCCTTCAGGTCCTCAAGGTCGCGCCCGTGAGGACACTTTACCTCCGGTCTTCCCGTTAGCAGCGACGGGAGCCGTCCTTCTACCTTTATTAGTCTCCGCCGGCGCCAAGAGGAGGTGCCGTGAAGTCGTCAGGCCCTCTCGGGTCGGCACCGGCTGACGGAACAGTCGCCTAGCGTGCGTCAGGGTGATCGCTCGTGTCCGGAAGGGACTCCGTATCGGTCTACAAGTTCAAGCGGTTCATCGAGGAGCTGGAGCGGAAGGAGGGGAGGGGTACCGAGCTCGTCTCGCTCTACATACCTCCGGGCAAGAGGGTCGACGAGGTCATAGGCTACCTCAGACAGGAGTACTCGACCGCCGCGAACATCAAGTCGAAGAGCACGAGGAAGAACGTAATGTCCGCGATCGAGAGCGCAATCCAGAGGCTAAAGCTCTACAGGGAGGTCGGGCCCAACGGCCTCATCATCTTCAGCGGCGCGATCTCCTACGGAGGGCCCGGCGAGGAGAAGGTCGAGGTCTACGACGTCGTCCCGCCCGAGCCGCTCAACCTCTTCCTCTACAGGTGCGACAGCAAGTTCTACCTCGAGCCCCTCAGGGACCTCCTGAAAGAGAGGGACGTCTACGGAGTTCTGGTGATAGACAACGAGGAGGCGGCCGTCGCGGTCCTGAAGGGGCGAAAGGTCGTGGAGCTCAAGGTCTACACGTCTGGCGTTCCAGGGAAGCACAGGGCCGGAGGCCAGTCGGCGAGGAGGTTCGAGAGGCTCAGGGACCAGGCGCTGGAGGAGTACTACAAGAGGGTCGCGGACCACGCGAACGAGGTCTACCTCAGCTATCCCGAGATGAGGGCGATCATCGTCGCGGGCCCCGGCCCCACGAAGGAGGTCTTCGCGCAGGGGAACTACCTCCACTACTCCCTCAGGGACAAGGTGAAGCTCGTCGACACGTCGTACTCCGGGGAGGAGGGCGTAAGGGAGGCGATAGAGAGGGCGGCGGACGAGCTGAAGGAGCTGAGGCTCGTCGAGGAGCGCCGCATCGTCGAGGCGGTGATGAGGATGGCGACGCAGGGGAGCGGAGTCGTGTACGGCGAGAGGCAGGTGAGGCAGGCGCTGGCTAGGGGCGAGCTGAGGAGGCTCGTGGTGAACGAGGACCTGGATGCCTTCGAGGTGACGATCTCCTGCTCCAAGTGCGGCCACACGGAGAGGGTCACGATGAACTCGGAGCAGCTGGTCTCGGAGCTCCCGAAGAGGCTCGGCGCCGCGTGCCCGAGCTGCGGGAACGCCTCGCTCCTCGAAGCCGGCCGCGAGCCGCTGGTCGACGTCCTGATCCGCGAGGCCGAGTTCGTCGGGACTCAGGTCGAGCTGATCTCCTCGGACCACGAGGCGGGCGAGATGTTCCTGAGGATGTTCAGCGGGATAGCGGGGATCCTGAAGTCTGCACAGAGTTGAAGCGCCCCCTCGACATCTATCGGCCCTCCGAGGACACCTTCCTTCTGATCGACTCGATATCGGATCAGGCCTCCCGTGGGCACGTCCTCGCGGTCGACGTCGGGTGCGGGTCCGGGTCGGTCGCGGAGGCCCTGCTGGGTGTCTCAGACGAAGTGATAGCGGTCGACGTCGCGCTTCCGGCGCTCGAGGCGACTAAGGAGCGGTTGAGGCGGGAGCTTCGCAGGGTCCACCTGATCGCGTCCGACGGCGTCCGGTTCCTGAGGGCGGGGGCGCCGGCCGATCTGATAGCCTGCAATCCGCCCTACCTCCCCATCGAGCCCGGCGAGGAATACGACCCGGCGGTCCACGGCGGGCCCAGGGGAGTGGAGTTCTCGGAGGAGCTCCTGAGCTCGCTGGCCGAGAGGCTGAAGGGCAAGGCTTGGGCCCTCTTCCTGATCGCCTCCTCCCTCTCCGACCTCGGCTCGCTGGTCCGTCACGCCGAGCGACTCGGGCTCGAGGTCACCTTCGTGGCGCGGAGGCGCATCTTCTTCGAGGAGATTTACTGCCTGAAGGTGGAACCGCACGGCTGATCCCGATCCGGGCTGTACGGGGAACGCTTTTTACTGACTGAGTTGGTGGGGGTCGAACCCGAATGTCGTCGGAGGAGAGGAAGTTAACGAAGCGCGGCCAGTTGGTCGAGTCCCCCGAAGGTGAGCTCCTCCTCGTGAACGAGAGCGGCGTCGCGTATCTGGTCAACGAGTCGGTGGTCGCGGTCTGGAGCTTCTTCGAGGACAAGACCGTCGAGGAGGTCGTGCTGGAGCTTTCCAACGAGCTGGGGATAGAGGCCTCGGAGATCCGGGATGCGATCAAGAACCTCGCAGACCAGCTGATCGAGGCGGAGCTCCTCGGGTGAGGGGCCGCATCGCGTAACCGAGCGTACAGGTCGTTTTTGTCTCGCGGGCGTCAGCCGAGAGCCTGCATCGCGATCGGCACTGGCAGCGATGCACACAGGCAAAGGGCGCCCCTCACACTAAGACGGCGAGCCCCTTCAAGACCAAGAAGACGGACGCGTGAGCCGGCAGCTCGGTCACGACCGGCCCGTGGATCTCTGGGAATTCTTGGTCCCTGAGCCTGAACCCCGGAGAGTAAAGCACCCTCACCCTAAACTTGACCTTCGGCGAGAACGCGACGGCCTCCCTGAAGGGGTCGAAGTCGTGCAGCCTCTCGAGCGGTATCCTCCTCACCGCCAGTCCGGTCTTGCCGTTCAGCGACTCCGAGAGCCTCACGAGCCTGTGGACGTCAGAGGTGACGACCGGGTCGATCTTCACCGACTCCTCGCGGACGACCTCCTCGAGCAGCTGCCTGATTTCCGAGGGCCTCATCCGCGCCAGCGCCGATCCGACGTCCTCGTCCGTCCCGCTCGGTAGCCTCGCGTAAATCCTCCTCCAGATCCTACCGCGCCACCCGTAGGCGTTGAGCTCCGCCTCTACGACCGTCGCCCTTCGGGGCCTGCCTCTCGCGGGCCCCAATCCCATCGTCTCGGGAGCGAGGCCCTCCCCGGTCAGGTACTGAACTATCTCCCGCCTTCCCTGCTGGTCCAGACCCCTCAGTTCGGATGAGTCGGCGATCACGTGAAAGCCCCTGTTCCCCGAGAAGTTCACCTCGACCTCTTCCTCCTTCACGCCGAAGTCACCCAGCAGCACGTCGACGAGCTTGATCAGCTCCCTCCTGGCTCCCTCTATGCACCTCTCGCAGACCCAGTCGACCTCGATGGGCTTCGCACCACACGATCCGCAGACTTCTTCCCCGCCTGAAAGTAAGCCGTGCTCCGAGCAGACCCGGAGGACGTGGTGTCCGCCGCAGGGCGGATCGACGTGGTCCGCGTCGATGTCGAAGACGAGGTCTGCGCCCAGCCACCCCTTCTCCTCCATGGGCGCGGAGGGGTAGCTGAAGTACGCGGAGGACCTGTAGGCGTGGAGCGGGGCCACCCTAGCGAGCGCGGTCAGGAGCTCCTCGAGGTTCCTGAAGGAGAGGTGACGGACCATCACGGGCTTCGAGAACTCGAAGTACCCGAACTCCCTCTGCTCGGCGCTCGTGACCCTGATCGGGGGGCGAGATCGGTAATACTGGGCGAAGAGGTTCCTGATCACCTCGACGCGCTTGACCTCGCTCTTGGCCGCCTCCACCGCGGCTCCACTCTCCGGCTGCGATAAAACCGGATCCCGAACTCCGACCGCGCCTGATCGTGTCCGGATTACGGCGGCGCTACCACCGTCCCCCTCGGCTCCTCTAGGACCTTGAGCGGGTCCTCCGCGAGCCCGTTGGAGATTATGGCCAACTTGACGCCGGAGGAGACGGCCTCGCCGGCCAGCATAAGCTTCCGGTTCATCCCAGGGCCGATCCGCTGCGACAGCTCGACCGCCTCCTGAGGCGTCAGCCTCCCGACGACTTCTCCCTCCACGAGGACTCCTTCCACGTCGCTGAGCAGCACGAGGGCGTCCGCCGAGGTCGCCTTCGCGATCGAGGCAGCTGCCTGGTCTCCGTCGACGTTCAGGAGCTCCCCGTCCTCGCTGACGGCGATCGGCGCGACCACGACCGTGAACCCGCTCGACGTGAGGAGCTCGAGGAGCTGGGGCGAGACCGAGGTGATCATCCCAGTGTACCCGCCCTCGATGACCCGCTTCCTCCCCCGCTCGTCGACAACGACGATCCTCTTCTTCCTCTCGGCGGTGAGCAGGCCGCCGTCGGCCCCGGAGATCCCCACCGCCCGCACGCCGAGCCTTCTAAGGGCCGCGACGATCTCCTTGTTCAGCTTCCCCGCCATCACCATGACGTAGACCTCGAGCTCCTGGAGGTCCGTGTACCTGCTCCTGATACCCTGCGGCGAAGTCACGAACTTCGGCTCGATCCCCATCCGCTTGGAGTACTCGCTGACCACGTCTCCGCCCCCGTGGACGAAGACGATCCGGTGCGGGCCGGAGCGCCTCGCGATGCTCTCCGCGATCCCCGCGAGGTTCCCGAGGAGCGCCCTTCCGCCCGCCTTCACGACGACCTTCACGCCCGCGTCACCTCACCACTGCTACCGAGAGCCTCGTCTTTACCCGTCCTCAGCACGGGAGGCACTAAGCCCGCCCTGATCGCGTGGTCAGCCAAGACTATCGCTACCACAGACTCGACGACCGGGACGGCCCTCGGCCCTATCACCGGGTCGTGCCTCCCCGTTACCACGACCTCCTCCTGGGACATCGTTCGGAGGTTCAGGGTGCGCTGGGGGAGCGCGATCGAGGCAGGCGGCTTAAACGCGACCCTCACCACGATCTCCCTGCCAGTCGAGAGCCCTCCGACAATACCGCCCGCGTTGTTGGTCAGCGATGTCACCCTGCCGTCGACGAACCCGAGGGGGTCGTTGTTCAGGGAGCCCCTAGAGCCCACCACGCCGAAGCCCGCGCCGAACTCGACGCCCTTGACCGCCGGTACCGAGAAGAGGGCCCTCGCGAGGTCCGAGTCGAGGGACGAGAAGACCGGCTCGCCGAGGCCCAAGGGCACGTTGAGGGCTAGGCACTCCACGAGGCTGCCTACGCTGTCCCCGGACCTCCTAGCCTCCAACACGACCTGCCTCATCCGCTCTGCGGCCTCCTCGTCGGGGCACCTGACGTCGTTGGAGTACCTCTTGGCCCTGATCGCGTCAACGGCGAGCTCACTGGCCTCGACGCCGTCGATCCTCTTCACGTAGGCGAGCACCTCGACGCCCAGAGTCACCTTCAGGAGCTTCATCGCGACCGCGCCCGCCATCACGAACCCCGCGGTTATCCTTCCAGAGAACCTCCCGCCTCCGCGCCAGTCGTTGAACCCGCCGTACTTGACCCTCGCGAAGTAGTCGGCGTGCCCGGGCCTCGGTGTCTCGAGCAATCTCTCGTAGCTCCTCGAGTCGACGTCCCTGTTCCAGACGACCATCGCGATCGGAGCCCCGGTGGTGAAGCCGTTGAAGACACCGCTGAGGATCTCGACCCTGTCCTCCTCCCTCCGTTGGCTCGCGACGAGCGACTGACCCGGTCTCCTCAGGTCAAGAAGGGGCTGGACGTCCTCCCCCGAGAGGGGAAGTCCGGCGGGGCAGCCGTCGATCACGACGCCCACGCATCTGCCGTGGCTCTCGCCGAAGCTGGTCACCACGAACCTCTCGCCGATCGAGTTACCGGCCAACCTCCACCACCTCGAGCCCGATGCCTGAGACGTCCTTCAGGAAGTCGGGGTAGGAGACGTCGACGGAGCCGACCCCGAGCGTCTTCACCCTTCCGTGCGTGGCCGCGGAGAGGACGGCGAACGCCATGAAGAGTCTGTGGTCTTCGCGCGGGTCGAGGACGACATCGTTCACGGTCCCTGGCGAGACCGAGAGCCCGTCCTCGAACTCCTGGACGACCGCGCCCGCCCTCGCCAGCTCGGCCGCGAGGACCGAGACCCTGTCGCTCTCCTTGAACCTCGCGTGCCTCACGCCCCTCACGACGGTCCTCCCGTCGGCGAAGAAGCCCAGCACCGCGACGACCGGGAGGAGGTCCGGCGAGTCCCTGAGGTCAACCTCGATGCCCTCGAGGGTCGACCCCATAGTCTCCACGTAGTCCTCGCCCCGCCTCACGCTCGCGCCCATGGCCTCCAGTATCTCCACGATCGCGGAGTCGGCTTGAGGCAGAGCAGGGTCCAGACCCGTGACTCTAACGTAACCGCCGAGGAGGACAGGCAGCACCAGCACGAACGCTGCAAGTCCGTAGTCGCCGGGGACGGTGAACCTGCTCCGCCTTATCGTGCGACCGCCGGCCACCAGCCGCTCGCCGTCGAACTCGGCCCCGCCCCCGAAGGCTCTGATGGTCTCGAGCGTCGCCGCGACGTAGGGCCTCGAGACCAGCTCCCCGACGACATCGACTTCAGTCACCTCCTCGCACGCGGAGCCCGCGATCGCCAGCGCCGAGACGAACTGGCTGCTGACGTCGCCCCTGAGGCTGCACCGACCTCCCAGCGTCCCCTTCCCCTTCACGACCACCGGAGCGCGGCCGTTCCCCCTCGTCGACCAGGCCTCGACGCCGAGCTGGTTCAGCGCGTCCAAGAGCGGCTGCATAGGCCTCTTCCTCAGGCTCTCGTCTCCTGTGAGGACCGAATAGCCTCCGTGAACAAGGGCCGCCACTGCCGTCGCGATCCGCAGCGTCGTCCCGGAGTTCATCGCGTCGATCACGTCCTGGGGGACTCTGGGCCAGCCTCCCTCGATGACAACTGCATCCCCTAGGAGCTCAACGTCGGCGCCGAACGTCCTCACGGCCTCGATTGTCGCCCTCGTGTCCCTCGAGATTAGCGGGTTGTAGACGACGCTCTCGCCCTCAGCGAGCGAGGCCAGGAAGACCGCCCTGTGGGTGTAGCTCTTGGAGGGGGGAGCCCTGACCTCCCCTCCGATGCTCCGCTTCGGCCTCAGCGCGACCGCTCCCATCCGACCGACCTCCTCAGCGCGAACCTCCCGATCGCCTCCATCGATTTGTACCCGACCTCTATCCCCGTCCATAGCCTGAAGGACGCTGCCGCCTGCCTCGCGAGCACCTCCACACCGTCGACCAGCTCGAGACCCCTCGCTGAGGCCAGACGGGCCGTCGGTGAGCCCTCAGGCCCGTAGACGAGGTCGACGAGCAGCGCGCCCTCCCTGAGGTCCTCGGGCTCGATCGGGAGCTCAGCGCCGCCAATTAGGCCCACGGGTATCGTGTTGACGACGACGTCCGACCTCCTCGCGGCTTCACGGGCCCTCTCGAGCGGCAGCGCCGCGAGCCTCGACCCGCCGAAAGCTCCGAGCCTCTCGACCAACTCCTGGGCCCTAGCGAGCGTCCTGTTCGCGACCGCGACTGACCCGGCCCCGAGCGCAACCAGAGCTGCGACCGCGGCCCTCGCAGATCCCCCGGCCCCCAAGACGAGGGCTTCGAACCCGCTCCCGACCCGTCTCTCTGCGACTGCGTCCCTGATCGCAACGTAGTCGGTGTTGTGACCCTCCCAGCCGCCGTCCGACCTCCTGAGGGCGTTAACGGCCCCGATCAGCGCCGAGTCCCCGGTCAGCCTGACCGCGTGCCTCGCCGCCTCCTCCTTATGGGGGATCGTCACGTTCAGCCCCGCGAAGCCTAGGTCGTGAAGGGCCCTCATCACCGGCCCGACCGCGCCTGGTGACCTGACGTGAACCGTAACGTAACTGAGGTCGAGCCCCAGCGACCTAGCGGTCAGCGTGTGGATCAGCGGCGATATCGAGTGCGAGACCGGGTCACCGATCAGCCCGAGCAGGGGCAAGGGCCATCACCCTGCTGAAGATCTCCGCGAGGAGCTTCGTCTCCCGTACGCTTAGCTGTCCGGGCGCCACCTCCCTCCCCTTCAGAGCCGCGTAGGTGAAGGGCGCGCCGAGGACGAGCGAGAGCGGTCTGGTCAGGCTCCACCTCTCGCCGACCGAGAATGCGACGAGCCTCCCCCTCGACCACCCGACCTCCCTGAAAAGGCCGAGAGTTGAAGCGGCCCCGGCGGCTGTGACCGGCGAGGTGACCAGCTTCACGAGGTAACCGTAGGAACTGAGCGCCTCCGCGACTTGGACGAGTTCCTGGACGCCCGGATCTCCGGGCCCGAGGTGCGCAGACGCGAGCACCCTGTCCTCCCCCAGCTCGGACGCGAGCGACCTGACCTCGCGGAGCTCGAGCGAGGCCCTGTCCAAGTCCACGAGGTCGGCGTGCCCGGAGACCGCCTTCAAGACCTCGACGAGCTTCTTCGGCCCCGCGCTGTAGCGACCGCCTTCCTCTCTCGACCTGACGGTGGCGATCACGGTAGCCCCAAGGTCCTTCGCTCCCCTCACGGCGGACGCGGCGAGGTCAGGTGTTGTGAGCGCGTCGAGCCTGAGCTCGATCAGGTCGGCGCCTTCGTCCAGCGCTTCCCTCGCAAGGACCTCGAAGCCCTCGACGGTCTCGGACATGAGGCTCGCGCAGACCCTGAAGGGCCCCAAGTTCAGACCTCCTCGATGAACTCGTCGACCGCCAGTCCCATGTGCCGGGCGGCAGCGCCGGAGGTCCAGACCAGAACCCGGTCTCCTCCCGAGACCGAGGTCACGTCGAGGAGCTCGCCGTCGGGCGAGACGAGCCTGATGGTCTCAGCGGCCTGGAGCGCCACCGAGCCGGTCAGCCCGTCGACCTCGGCGACGACGTTCGCGAGCGGCCTCCTCTCCACCTTCACCCTTCCCACCGAGACGACCCTGCACCTGCCGTCCCTCGAGACCGCGAGGACCCTGCTCCCCGACCTCAGCTCCGAGAGGTAGTTTGTCCTCCCGCCGGGGGCAAGGACGTAGCAGTGGACTGAGCCCGCGTTGACCCTGAAGGGCCTTGGCGGGGTGAGCCTGCTCCCGACGGACTCGCTGTGGACGAGGAAGAGCATCCGTGACATGTTCCCGACGAGCATCCCCTCGCCGACTCTGAGGATCGAGGTCGTGTCGACGCAGGCCCTCTCGCCGAGTCCTAGCCCGACGACCTCCCTGACCTCGGCCTCCTTCAGCTCGAGCCTCTGCGGGGTTGAGAGGAGGTCCCTGATCACCCTGAGTTCTTTGAGCAGCTCCATCCCGACAACGACGCCGTCGACGCCCGACTCCAGCGCCCCCGCAACCAGCTCGACCTCCTGGAGCGACCTCGCCCTCGCGAGGACCTTTAATCCGGAGCCCTGCAGGGCCGCGATGACGTTCTCCAGCGCGATCACCTTGAGGTCTTCTGGCTCTACAAGGACTGCCTCGAGGCCCGAACCCTCAAGCGACCTCAGCTCCTCGACGTCCGACTGGTCCCTGATCCTGGCGACCCTCAGGTTCCTTCCAGGGACGTACGACCTAGCTTCGATTCCCCGTGAGCTCGCGTCAAGGAGGAGGACCGCGTCGGCGCCCAGCTCGAGCGCCTCCCTCGCCTCGAGCTCCGACCCGGCCTCGACCACCAGCTCCTTCGTCCTACCCCCGGACAACCCTGAGCGCCTCCTCGACGGTCCTGCCCTCGATCACGATCCTCCGGAGGGCCGCGACGACCGACCTCGGCCTGTCGTGCATGAAGACGTTCCTGCCTATCGTGACCCCCATCGCGCCGGCCTTCATCGCGCCGTAGGCCATCTCAAGGACGTCCAACTCGCTCCCGGACTTCGGGCCTCCCGCCATCACTAGGGGGGCCGGGCACGACTCGACCACCTCTCTGAAGGTCTCTGGAGAGCCAGTGTAGGGAACCTTCACGACGTCCGCGCCCAGCTCGGCACCGACCCTCGCGACGTGGGCGAGGACCCTCGGGTCGTTTGGGTCCTTGACGTTCTCTCCCCTCGGGTACATCATCGCGATCAACGGGATCCCGTATCCTTCGCACTCGTCCGCGACCCTCCCGAGCTTCTCGAGCATGTGGGGCTCAGCCCTGCTGCCGACGTTGACGTGCACGGAGACCGCGTCCGCTCCCAGCCTGATCGCGTTCACGACCTCCCCTACGAGGACCTTCCAGTTCGGGTCGGGGCCTAAGGAGGTGCTCCCTGAGAGGTGGACGATGTAACCGACCCTCGGGGGCCTCGGCATGTGCTTCAGGATCCCCTTGTGGGTTAGGACCGCGGTCGCTCCTCCCAGCTCGACCTCCTCGATCGTCGAGTAGATCCTGTCGAGGCCCTTCACCGGTCCCGTCGAGACCGCGTGGTCCATCGGCACGCAGAGCATCCTCCCGGACTCGGTGATCCTCGAGAGCCTGACCTGCTTCCCGGAGACCACTTCACCTCAGCCTCCCCGTCGCGTGGGCGAGCTCCGCCGTGAGGATCGCGATACCCGCGGCTCCCCTGACGAGGTTGTTGCTCAGCGAGACGAACCTGACCGTTCTCTCCCTCGCACCTCTCCTCATCCTTCCGACGAAGACCGGCATGCCTCTGACGTCGCCCGCCTCCGCGTCGAGCCTCGGCTGGGGCCTGTCGGGCTCGCTCGCCACCACAATCGGCCTGCGGGGAGCCGTCGGGAGCTCCAACCTCTGCGGGAGGCCCTCGAACGAGCTCAGCGCCTCGACCACCTCCTCGAACCTGAAGTCCCTCTCGAGCTCGACCGAGACGGAGGCGAGGTGGCCGACCAGCGTCGGGACCCGCGTGCAGGTGGCGTCGACCTCGAACCTCGCGGGCTCGATCCTCCCGTCCGAGAGCCTCCCGAGTATCTTCTTGGGCTCCGACGAGACCTTCTCCTCCTCTCCTTTGATGTAAGGGATTATGTTCCCGAGGATCGCCATCGAGGGTACGCCGTTGTAACCGGCCCCCGAGACGGACTGCATCGTCACGACGTCCACGTGCTTCACGCCGAACGCGTCGACCAGCGGCTTAAGGGGGAGGACGAAGGTCAGGGTCGTGCAGTTGGGCGTCGTCACGATGAAGCCGTCCCATCCCCTTCTCCTCCGCTGGACCTCGATCAGGTCGAGGTGGTCGGGGTTGACCTCGGGGACCATCAGGGGCACGTCCTCCTGATACCTGTGGGCCGAGGCGTCGGAGAAGACCGGGAAGCCGGCCCTCGCGAACTCCGGCTCGACGGACCTCGCCGCCTCTGTCGGGAGACAGCTGAAGACGAAGTCGACGTCGAACTTCCTCGGGTCGGAGGGCAGCACCTCGAGGTCTCTTAGCCGCTCGGGCACCTCGCCCTTCCCGCCATAGGCCTCTGCCAGACTCTTCCCGACCGTGGTGTTTCCTGAGACCGAGGAGACTTCGAACCACGGGTGCCTGTCCAGCATCCTCAGGTAGATCTGCCCGACCATGCCCGTCGCTCCCAGAACTCCCACCTTCAACCTAGCCAAACACGGATCACCCCGGAGACGGAGGCGGAGGGGGCGGGCGTGGGTTCCTTCATCCTCAGTTCCCGAAGTAGAAGTAGGGGTAGGTCGTGAACCAGAACGCGTTCACCGAGCTCAGGACCACACCTACCCCCTCCGCTCGCACCACCGCGAAACGACCACGATAAAAACGTGTGGTGGACCGATGGTGCTCTTGAACCATAAAGCCCTGAAGGTCCCCGGGAGCATGCCGGAAATGGTGCTTGAAGGCGAGGCGGTCGTGGGAGGGGCGGTGACGGTGGTCAACGCGATACCGACCGGGAGGGGAGCGGCGCTCGGGATCGGGCTGAGGACGCGGGCACGGGTTAGGCTGATTGAGGGCGAGTCGGGGGTGAGGTTCCTGGACGTGGGTCGGGTCGGGGACGACAGGGTCGTCAGGGCTACGGTCGAAGTGGTTCTGGACTGGGCGGGGACGAGGGGGGTAGGCTGTGAGGTCGATGTAATCTCAGAGGTCCCGGTAGCGGTGGGGCTGAAGAGCTCGAGCGCCGCGGCCTCGGCGGTCGCGTTCGCGCTCTTCGACGCGTTGGGGGTGCTGCCCGCTCCCGAAGAGGCCCTGAGGCTGATCGCGGAGGCATCGCTGAGGTCGGGGACGTCGGTGACCGGCGCTGCCGACGACGCGGCGGCCTGCTTCATGGGAGGGTTCGTGGTGACCGACAACGCGGCCAAGGCGCTCCTCAGGAGGGAGGGGGTCGGTGGCGACATCGTGGCGGTCGTCTCGGTCCCGA
Source organism: Candidatus Caldarchaeales archaeon (assembly GCA_039630085.1). GTDB lineage: Archaea > Thermoproteota > Nitrososphaeria_A > Caldarchaeales > Calditenuaceae > Calditenuis. The sequence continues at coordinate 20,733 of JBCNVM010000004.1, read as the reverse complement.
AGGGCAGGAGGACCTACACCTCCGAGTTCAGACGCGAGATCCTCGACCCGTTTAGGCCCGCGTTCGATGCGGCCTTCGACCTAGCCCTGCGCGGCGACCTCTTCGGGGCCATGACCGTCAACGGACTCGCGATGTCGGCGGCCCTCGGATACGGCGCCGAGTTCCTCGCGGAGGCGATGAGGCGAGGGGCGCGCTCCTGCTCGATCTCGGGGACCGGACCCGCGATGGCCGCACTGGTCAGCAGGTCGGACTCCGACGCCGTCTCCGACGCCCTCTCGGATTACGGCGAGGTGATGGTGGTCGGGCTGAACAACAGGCCCGCGAGCCTCGGGAGCGGGAGGTCTTGGCCTTGAGCGAGCTGAAGCAAGCGATCGTCATCCGGACTGACATCAGGATGAGCGTCGGTAAGCTCGCGGCCCAAGCGGGGCACGCCGCGGTATCAGCGTTCCTGGAGGCGAGGAGGTCGAGGCCGGAGTGGGCGGAGAGGTGGCTCGCGTCCGGCCAGAAGAAGGTCGTCCTGAAGGTCGGGAGCCTCGATGATCTGCTGGGCCTGAAGCGGAAGGCGGAGGCGCTGGGGATACCCGCGGCCCTTATCGAGGACGCGGGGCTCACGGAGCTCGAGCCCGGGACCACGACGGCCCTCGGGCTTGGGCCCGCGCCCTCGGAGCTGATCGACAGGGTGACCGGTTCGCTCCCGCTCCTCTAGGTCAGGACCTCCTCGAGCATCCCCTGCTCCTCGGCCTCCCTCAGCTCGATCGCGATCCTCCTCCCCATGCTGACCGCTTTGCCCAGCCAGAGCTTCGAGTAGTTCCCGCCGGTCCCCATGTGGGCGTTGGTACCTCCTCCAATCCTAGGGGCGAAGTCGTAGACGACCGACTTCAGGTCCGGGGTCACGAGGAGCTGGAGGGTGAAGGGCCCTATCAGGCCGGGAGGCTCCAACCTCATCGAGGCCTCGAGGACCCTGAGCCCGATCCCGTAGCACTCGTTCAAGAGGCTCTCCCTGAGCGTGCAGGGGACGTGCCCGACCTCGATCATAGAGTGAGGCACCTCAAGTCCCAGCTGGACCCTAGCCGGCAGCCGGACCACGCCGTCGAGGTTCGTCTGGATCCTCCTGTCGGCGCTGACAATCTCGAGCCTCCCGTGCACCCGACTGAAGAAGAAGTTGACGTTGAAGTGGGCCCCTAGGACCAGCTCCTCCGCCACCGCAGACCTCAGGCCCTCCTCTGATATCAAACCCGAGGTTAGCGCTGCCCTCACCTTCGCGTTCAGTTCGTCGCGGTCCGTCGCATAGATGAAGGCCCTCTCTTGGGGCCTCCTCGCCTCCTGAACCTTGAGGAGCACGGGACCGTCGACATCGTCCAGATCGCCGTAGACCTTGGGCCTCCTGACTCCCGCTTCGTCGAGCAGCCTGTAGTAATTGGACTCACCCGCCCTCTCCTCCCACCTCAACATCCTCCTGTTACCGAAGACCGGAACCCTGAGCTCCCGCTCTATCCCGTCGTAACCGACGTAGACGGCCATGCTCCTGTTCGGGACGACGACGCACCCGAGCTCTATCAGCCTCGTCTGAACGTCTTCCCTCAGCATCTCCCCGTAGTCGTTCAGGTCGACGCAGAGGTCCACCAGTCGGGTCAGCGACTTGTAGATGAGGTCGCGTCCCTTCCTGCAAATCGCTACAGTCCCGAGGCCCTCGTCCTTGGCGCCGTCGAAGACGTCGAGCGCCGAGTGGGATGCGACGCAGGCCACGCGGACCACGGAACCACCTTGGCCGCACTATGAGAAAACGGTCACGTCAGGACCTCCCCGAGGCTCCCGGTCTCCGCGGCGGCCTTCAGCTCCACCGCGATCCTCCTCCCGACCGTCATGGGCTCGCCGAAGTAGAGGGCGAGGTAGGGGCTCCCGTGCCCGAGGTAGACGTTGGTCCCCGCGACGATCCTCCCGCTGAACTCGAAGACGCGGACGTTCAGGTCCCTGTCGACGACCGACTCGAGGCAGAACGGCCCCGCGAAGGGCTGGCCCGTAGCCCTCACGACCGCTTCGACGAACCTCTCGCCGAGCTCCGCGAAGGTCTCGAGAAGCCTCTCCCTTGGGAAGACGGGGAAGTTCCCCACGACGGTGAAGGTGGGCGAAAACCTCTCGGCCACGCCGACGGGCGCCCTCCTCAGGCCGTCCGCGTCCGACTCGTACCTCACGTCAAAGCCCGTGAGCTCGGTCCTCCGGTGGATCGGGGAGTGGAAGAAGTGGGCGTAGAGCGTGGTGCCGACCACGTACTGCTGAATCACGGGCCGCTCGCCGGGCCTCAGCGCGCCGGAGGCGAGGGCGGCTTCTATGCCCCTCTGCACCTCCTCGGGCGAGCTGGCGACGAAGTAACCTCGCCCTCCCCTTGCGCCGGGGACCTTCACGATCACGGGCCCCTCGACCTCCTCTGGGGAGCCGTACTCTTTCGGGACGGGTATCGAGGCCTCTCGGAGGAGCCGCATCTTTGACTCCTGGGACGACTCTATCGCCAGCAGCCTCCTCGACCCGAAGACTGGGATCCTCGCGCGGCTGACGTTCTCCGCGCCCACGTACTCGACGACTGAGCCGTTCGGTACGAGGACGTAGCCCTCCTCGCCCAGCGAGTCCAGCGTCCCGATGCCCTCATAGGGCCTCGGATCGAACCTGAGGACCGGGAACCTCCTGTACAGCCTGAGCGCCCTCTCGTCCCCGAAAAGAGCGGCCCTGAGTCCCTCCTCGTTTGCGCCGATCACCACTTGGATCGCTGAATGGCTCGCGAATGCCGCCACGCCAAGCTGTAATTCTTTAGGCATCCGGCTATCGAGAGTTAATCACTTATTAACCTCAGCTCGCGGGGGCCGCAGGGATGGCTGAACCCGACGAGGTTCTGGTGAACCAAGTCGCGTCCTACGTCGCTTCGGACATCGTCCTATCGCCCGAGCCGGGCAAGACGATGAGGAAGTGGAGGCTGCTCTTCCAGCTCTCGCAGAGGGAGGTCGCGTCCAAGATGGGCGTCTCGCCGCCGGTTCTCAGCGACTACGAGAAGGGCAAGAGGATGTCGCCGGGGGTCCAGTTCGTCAGCAGGTTCGTGAGGAGCCTGATCGAGCTCGACGTGAAGAGGGGAGGGCACAACGTGATGAGGTTCGTCCAGGACGCGATCAAAGTCCAGCGCTCGATAATGGACATCGTCGAGTTCCACGTCCCCATCGAGCTCAGGGAGGTGGTGAGGGCCGTGAACGGCGAGTTCGTGACGCTGAAGGAGGAGCAAGGGGCCCTCGTGCACGGGTACACGCTGGTAGACAGCATCAGGGCTATCCTCGAGCTCGGGCCTTACGACTTCGTCAACATCTTCGGGAGGAACTCGATGCGGGTGATCGCCTTCGCGAACGTGACGACGGGCAGGTCGCCGATGGTCGCGATCAGGGTCTTCCCCCTCAAGCCGAGGGCCGTCGTGCTCCACGGGCCCGTCAACGCAGATTCCGTCGACCCGCTGGCGGTGAAGCTGAGCCAGCTCGAGAGGATACCGCTAGTCGTCTCGAGGCTCGCTTCGGTCGAGGACCTGCTGGAGGGGCTGAGGAGCCTCGTCGGGAGATGAAGGCGATCGTCGGGTGCTGCGGTTTCCCGGTCGCGAGGAACCGGTACTACCGGAGACTCGGGGCCGTCGAGGTCCAGACCACATTCTACAGGGTCGTCAGGAAGTCGACGCTCGAGAGGTGGAGGAGGGAGGCCCCGGACGGCTTCGTCTTCGCCCTGAAGGCCTTCCAAGGCGTCACGCACCCGAAGGAGAGCCCAACCTGGAGGAGGTCCAACGTCAGGCCCAGGGACGGACACGGGCTCCTCAGGCTTACCGAGGAGGTGACGGAGAGCTGGGAGGTCACGTTGGAAGCGGTCAGGGCCCTCTCCGCGAGGGCGGTGGTGGTCCAGACGCCCCCAGCCTTCAGGGACACGTCTGAGAACGTCGCAAACGCCATCAGGTTCTTCGGCTCGATCGAGCGGGACGACGCGGTCGTGGGGTTCGAACCCAGGGGCTGGTCGCCGGGGAGCGTCAGGAGGGTCTGCGAGGAGACGGATGTCACGCACGTCACGGACCCGTTCTCCGCGATGCCCGTCGCCCTCTCGAGCCGATCCGTCGCTTACTTCAGGCTTCACGGCTCGCCTCCCGGCAAGAAGATGTACAGCTACACCTACACCGATGATGACCTGAGAACGCTGGCGATGCAGCTTAGAGGTGTCAAGGCTGAGGAGGTCTACGTCATGTTCAACAACGTCACGATGTTCGACGACGCCCTCAGGTTCCTCCGCGTCCTTCAGTCGACGGGCTGAGATGAGGACCAGAGCAGGTCGAAGTAGGTCTGGGCCAACGCGGTGAGCATCGCGTGGTCCGAGTAAATCCCGGCCTTGGGGCGCTGCTGGTCCGCGTCCATCAGTATCAGGAGGACCTCGGCCGAGTCGGCTATGACGCCGCCTCCGAACGTCAGTTCTCTCCTCCTCACGCTTGCGACGTCGGTCAGGCCCCTGAGCTCCCTGCTGCCCACACCTCCTCCGACCAGAACCCTCACCTCCCGTCCCTTCTCCCTCATCACCGACGCCGCAGGGACCAGCGTCTGGAGAACCTCCTCCGGCAGGACCGGCAGTGCCACGGACAGGTTGACCTGGGCCTTCGCGATGAGGGCCTTCGTCTGCCTCCAGAGCTCGGACTCGCCCCTGACTATCCAGAGTTGGGGCATCTCCCTGTCGCCACTCCTTCGGTAGAGGGGGGAGAGCTCCTCGACCAACTGCCTCCCCGCCTCCTCAAGCAGGTTCCTCGCCCTCGATAGGCTCGCCCGTACCGCGGTCTCGGGGTCTTGGGGCCTGTACTTAGTCGGCCTCCCGCCCTCCGCTAGCACCCAGCCGGCCTCTACTAGCGAGTTGATCACGCCGTAGATCCTAGAGATCGGTATGCCCGTGTGTCCCGACAGCTCCGCAGCCGTCGCTGACCCGACCTCCAGAAGCCCGAGGTACGCCCTCACCTCGTAGTCCGTCAGCCCGAGCCTCCTCATCGACGACCTCAGCCGATCGGAGAGCCCGAACTCGGGCGCCATACGTTCCACCGACCCGGCCGAAATAGATCAACGTTGTCTGAGATTTTGCTGAGAACACTTATAACCCAAGACGTCATTTAAAAATCGTGAGCGGCCCGGTCAGTTCAGTTACCGTTCTGGGGGCCGGCGCGATGGGCCATGGGATCGCACAGGTCGCGGCGATGGCCGGCTACAGGGTGAACGTGGTGGACGTGTCCGATGAGATCCTGAAGCGGGCTATGGAGAGGATCAAGTGGAGCTTGGAGAAGTTCGCCGAGAAGGGGAGGATAAAGCAAGAGGACGTGGCTGCCACGCTGGGCAGGATCTCGACGACGACCTCCATCGAGGAGGCCTGCAGGGACGCCGAAATCGTGATCGAGGCGGTCTTCGAGGACTTAGGGGTGAAGAAGGAGGTCCTGAGGAGGGCGGAGGCGGCGGCTCAAAGGGTGAAGGTGATCGGCACCAACACGAGCTCCATCCCGATCAACGAGCTCGCGGCGGCGCTCAGCAGGCCCGAGAGGTTCATCGGGATCCACTTCTTCAACCCGCCCCAGCTCATGCAGCTCGTAGAGATCATCCTCGGCGACAAGACCTCGGAGGAGACCCTGAGGACCACGCAGGAGTTCGTGAAGTCCTTGGGCAAGACGCAGGTCCTCGTGAAGAGAGACGTGGCGGGGTTCATAGTGAACCGGATCCTCTCCAGGGTCTTCGAGGTCGCGTGCCATCTGGTCCAGAAGGGGAAGTACACGGTCCTCCAGATCGACTCCGCCACGAAGTACAGGGCCGGCTTCCCGATGGGGGTCTTCGAGCTCGCCGACTTCGTGGGCATCGACGTCGCGCACAACGTCTCCAAGGTCATAAGTCAGAGGGACAGGAGGTTCGGGGACGTTCCACTAATCAGGGAGCGCGTGGAACGTGGAGAGCTGGGCGTCAAGTCGGGGAGGGGCTTCTACGACTACAGCAAGGCCGCGAGGCCCGAGATACCGACCGACGCGGGCAAGGACGTCGACCTCGCCTACATACTCGTCCCTGCGATGAACGAAGCTGCACGGTTGGTGGAGGAGGGCTACGCGACCCACGAGGACGTCGAGACCGCGATGAAGCTCGGGACTAACCTGCCGAAGGGAGTCTTCGGGTACGCGCCTGAGCTGACCGTGGAGAAGGTGACGCAAGTCCTCTCAGAGCTCGAGCGGGAGCTGGGAGAGGGCTACAGGCCCGTTCCCTACCTCCTCAGTCTGGTGGGCAGGGCGCCCGAGGTGAAAAGGGAGTACCAGGAGATCTATGTCAGGAGGGAGCCGCCTCTCGGATGGATCGTGCTCAACAGGCCCCACAGGCTGAACGCGATCACGCCGACGATGATCGAGGAGCTGGACAGGGCCATCGACGAATTGACGGAAGACAAGCAGGTCAGGGTCATACTGATCGCCGGCGAGGGGGGCAGGGCTTTCTCGGCTGGGGCTGACATCGCGGGCTTCATGGAGCTGATGAGCCTAGAGAACAAGGTCCACGCCGCCTCGAAGTTCTCCTGGAAGCTTTCCGAGGTCCTCCTGAAGGTCGAGAGGTGCCCGAAGCCCGTCATAGCAGCCATCGACGGGTACGCCCTCGGAGGTGGGATGGAGATAGCCCTGGCCTGCGACTTCAGGATCGCATCGGAGCGGTCAGAGGTCGGTCAGCCGGAGATCAGGCTCGGCCTGATACCTGGAGCCGGAGGAACCCAGAGGCTCGCGAGGCTGATTGGGCCCTCGAGGGCAAAGCTCGTGATCTACTTCGGTGAAAGGCTGAGGGCGAGGGAGGCTGAGGCGCTCGGAATGGTCGACAAGGTCTTCCCGACCGAGAAGTTCATGGACTCCGTGAGGGAGTTCGCCCTGAAGCTCGCGGAGATGCCGCCCATCGGGCTTGAGTACGCGAAGAAGGCGATCAACGCGGCGCTCGACGTCCCGATAGAGGAGGGACTCAGGTACGAGTCGTCATTATTCGGTCAGCTCTTCGCGACGAAGGACCTGATCGAGGGGATCTCGGCGTTCTTCGCGAAGAGGAAGCCGGAGTTCAAGGGAGAGTGATCACCTCTTCAGCGTCGCGATCGCTTCCTCCCTTAGAACCCGCCTCAGCACTTTTCCGGTCATGCTCACGGGCAGCTCGTCCTTGAAGTATATCCTCTCCGGGACCTGGAAGGGCGCCAGGTTCTTCTCGCACCAGGCCTTCAGGGACTCCTCGGTGAGCTTGTCCTTGAACTCGGGCTTCGGCACCACGAACATCACCACTCTTTCGCCGACCTCGATGTCCGGAACACCGACGACCGCCACCGCCTTCACGCCCTCGTGCCTCAGGACCGCGTTCTCGACCTCGGCTGGGTAGATCGACCAGCCCTTGTACTTGATCAGGTCCTTCTTCCTCTCTATGATGTAGAAGAAGCCGTCTTGGTCGACCTTCGCGATGTCACCGGTCCTGAACCACCTCCTGCCGAGGAGGTTGAAGAAGGCAGCCCTGTTCGCCTCCGGGTCCTCGAGGTACCCGTCCATCACCTGCGGCCCCGAGACGGCCAGCTCCCCTATCTCGCCGATGCCGAGCGGCTCGTTCGCCTCAAGCTTGAAGACCCAGGCGTAGGTGCTCGGGACGGGAAGCCCGATAGATCCGATGCGCGGGTTCGTCGGAGGGTTCAGGTGCGTGACGGGGCTGGTCTCGGTCAGTCCGTAGCCCTCCACGATCTTCTTCCCGGTGGCCTGCTCGAACCTCCTCGCGATCTCCTGGTGAAGCTTGTCGGCGCCGGACACGCAGAGCTTCACGTGTGAGAAGATCTCCCTCCTGAACTTCGGGGAGTTGATGAAGGCGTTGAACAGCGCTGGCACCCCGAACACTATGGTGATCCCGTACCGCTCGATCAGCTCGAGCATCTCGTCGACGTTGGGTCTTGGCACGACCACGAGCTTGTAACCGAAGCATAGCCCGGTCCCCATTATCGCTGTCTGGCCGTAGATGTGGAAGAACGGGAGCACGGCAAGTACGGTCTCGTCCTCGGTGAGCACGGACCTGGCCATCTCGTAGCTCTGATACATGTTCGCGGCTAGGTTTCTGTGGAGGAGAACGGCGCCCTTCGGGAGGCCTGTCGTGCCGCTGGTGAAGCAGATGGCTGCAGGCGTCCTCTCCGGGTCCACGCTCGCGACCTCCTCCCGGCGGATGGGCCTGTAAGACAACACCTCGCTGAACTTGACGACCCTCGGATCGCTCACGAGCGGTTTCGTCGGGACCTTCTTCAGCAGCTTCCCGAGCACGGCCTTCAACTTGGGCAGGACGTCCGCGATGTTGGTGACGACGACCTTCTCGACCTTCGTGCCCTCGAGGGCCCTGAGAACTTCGTCGTGGAAGAGGTCCAGCGAGAAGACGAACCTCGACTTGCTCCTCGCGAGGATGTAGTTGATCTCGGTGGCCTTGTAGAGCGGGTTGATCGGGACGACGGTGCCACCGGCCATCAGGGTTCCGTAATAGGAGACGATGAACTGGGACGAGTTGGGGAGGACCAGCGCCACCCTGTCCCCCACCTTCAGCCCAACCGACCTCAGATAGCCTGCGACCCTGAGCGAGTTCTCAAGCAGCCACCTGTACGTGTACTGCTCTCCGGCGAAGATCGCCGCGACCTTGTCTGCCCTCTGCTCAGCGGACTCGACGAAAAGCTGATGGTAAGACTTGTTCGGTATCTCGACCTCGTGGCTGACGCCAGGCGGGTAAACGGATCTCCAAAATCTGTTCGCGATTAACTCGTCTACGGTCGACATCAATTACTACTTTTTCACCACCCTCAAATAAGTGTTTACCGTTGGTTTTCAAATTCCGGCAAGAGGCAATCGTCCCTAAGCGCCTCCGTCTCCCTCCATGCGGTGTTGAGCCCGGGGCAGCTCAAGGAGGTCTAAGAGGGCGTCGTGCAGCTCCCGGTTCGCGGACGCTATCAGAGCGACGCGGTCCTTCGTGACCAAGGGCAGCGACCCGATGTCCAGTCCGGACGACCACATCGGGCACCCAAGTCGGGAGAGGACGAACATCGCCGGCACGACATCGAAGACCCTCATCTCCTTAGTAATGCAGACGTAAGCGTCGATCCTGCCAACGGAGATCTGCACGAGCTCGAGGAGCGAGGAGCCCAAGTTCCTGACGTACTTCGCCTCCGAGATCAACCTCAGGTACTTGGCGGCGCTCTCGGACCCCCTCTTCGCAGACCTGAAGTCGACCATCATCACCGCCTCCCTGACCTCCCTTACGTCCGAAGGCCTGGAATCGGAGGGGAGCCTGAGCTCGTCCTCTGCGGCCAGGTAGAGCTCTCCGTGGATCAGGTCTAGGACGCCGCTCGCCATCACGTCCTTGAACCTCTCGCCGCAAGCGACCGCCACGCCCGTTGAGACGCACTTGATTCCCTTCCTCAGGTTGGTGCTGCCGTCGATCGGATCCACGACTATCACGTAGTCCGGAGTCCCCCTCCACTCCTTAATCCCCGACTCCTCCGCGACGATCGTTACCCTTTCGGTCCCGAGGCCCCTCGTGAGCTCGGAGATTATCGCCTCCTCGCACATCATGTCGGCCATCATCGTGACGTCGCCAAAGCCCCCTCTGCCGAGCCTCCTAGTCGCCTCGCCCCGCGAGCTGAGGTCCTCGTAGACGGACCTCGCCTTCCAGAGCGCCGACGCGACCGCCTCTCCCATCAACCCTCGCCGGCCCTCCTCCGCCTTCCCCTCGCCTCGAGCGACCTCCTCATATAGGAAGCCAGCACCGGGTACTTCTTGGAGAGCTCCGCCTCCACCAGCCTAGCCAGTTCCCTGCTTATGCTGAACCGGGGCGTCGCGCTCTTCAGGTAATTCAGGACCGCCGAGGCCAGCGGCGAGTAAAGGGCCAACCGGGGCTGGGCCAACGCTTGGGACACCGCTACTGCCGCCAGCTTCCTGTCGACCTCCTCCTTCCCCGACCTCTCCTTGGGGACCTGCTTGGCCTGCCTCTTTCGCTGGTTCCCCTCCCGTTTGACCACGACGATCGATCATCCAAACTTGGTTTTAACTTATACGTTATATGGTAAAAGGTAAACTAGGTTAGACGGTCAGGTTTTCCATTACAATTAAAACAGCAATAACGTTCCAGACTAATTTCCCCCAACCGATTCAGATCGAAATGCGGGGCATGCATTAAGAAGCTTAAGGTGAACCGGGGCAGGAGTGAACACATAGGGGCGTTAACTCGGTTCATTACGAATTAGCGGCGGACGGTCCTTTATATACGGGCTAGGGTGCCGAATGATCTCACTTTTAACTGGAATAAAATGTGTCGCCTGAGGTTTATGGTTGCATGTGGATACCCGCTCTCCCGAAAACCTGAATCGTAGACAGTTTACGGTAAAAGGTATGAGGTTTACCTTAAACATACCATTCGCTCGATTACGCCGTTCGCGTGTCCACCTATCGGCCAAGAGGGCTCGCCGGGTTTTGCCGCGGCGATCGAGGGGGTTCGGCCGTTCTACGTGAAGGCCGGCGGTGAATAATTTATAAGTCAACGGATCGCGGGTTCGATCGAAAAGGAGGAAGATGGGGGAAAGGGGCGGAAAGAGGAACAGGACATCCTTGGTCCTGAGAGATGGTAGCGAGATCGTGGGTAAGCACGTTTACGGAAACCTGTACGGATGCGACAGGGGTGCGCTCTGGGACGACGGGATGCTCGAGAGGGTCGTGATGGAGGCCGTCGAGATCGCGAGGGTGAACCTCCTCGAGCTGAAGAAGTGGAAGCTCGAGGGCCCCAAGGGAGGGGTCTCGGTCCTCGCAGTAGTGACCGAGAGCCACATCGCGATACACACGTGGCCCGAATACGGGTACGCGACCGTCGACGTCTTCACCTGCGGCGAGAGGAGCGACCCGATGGCGGCGTTCGAGCACATCAAGAACGCGTTGAGGCCGTCAAGGGTCGTCAAGCATTACGCTGATAGGTCGTCGGTCACCACGGAGGTAAGGTAGTACCTACCGAATCCGGAGATCAAGTCGTCAGGGGCGAGGAAACAAAGCTCATTATTTCTCGAGGGGCTGAAGCGTCCGGATGAGATGATACTCTCGGACTTCGACCTCTGGAACTACATCAAGAGCGGGAGGCTTCGGGTCGACCCGATCTTCGAGGACACGGTCAGAGAGAACGGCCTCGACCTCAGGATAGGAGAGGAGATCGCGAGGCTTCGGCCTGTAGAGGAGGTCCTCGACACGATGGACGGCGACGTCAGAAGGTTCTACCAGATTGAGCGGGGGGGCTCGTTCGTGATAAGGCCGAGGGAGCACGTCCTCCTCCACACGGTCGAGTACGTCTCGATGCCGAAGGACCTCATGGGCTTCGTGAACCTGAGGAGCACCTTCGCTAGGCTCGGGCTGTCCATCCCGCCAACCATCATAGACGCCGACTTCGAGGGACAGCTTACGATCGAGATGGTAGGAGGAGAGTTCCCCGTGAGGCTCCACGCCGGCCAGAGGTTCCTCCACGTGGTCTTCGCGAAGCTGACCTCAGAGGTATCGTCGCCCTACAGGGGCAAATACCAAGGCCAGAAGGGCGTGAGGCTTCCGGAGTTGAGGGAGAGGCCTAGAGTCTGACCTCGAGCATGTCCCGAGCGACGACGGTCCTCGCCTCGCAGAGCCTCCGGACTGCCTCCGGTATCTCGTGCTCTCTTCCCTCCCAGTGGGGATAGAGGTGGGTCGCGATCAGCAGCCTCGGCATCACCCTTGAGGTGACCTCCGCGAGGCCCCTCTCGGAGGTGTGCTTCCCCATCAGCGCCTCGTCGGGGAAGGAGCACTCGTGGATCAGGACATCGGTCCCCTTCGCCAACTCGACCAGCTGCTCGCAAGGGGCCGTGTCGCCCGAGTAGGTGACCGAAAGGCCCGGCGAGGAGATTCGCACCGCGACGCCGTTCGGGTGATCAACCTCCGCGACTTTGAGCCGAAGGCCCTTAAGCACATATTCCTGGCCCGGACGGAGCTCGACCGCCTCCGCGAGGTTCAGCTGGTCCATCCACTCCGCCGCGTAGCCATAGTAGGGGTTTCGACGCAGCGCCGCGTCGAGGAAGTCCTTCAGACCCTCGCCCCCTAACAGCCTGAGGGGTCTCTCGGGCGGGCTCGGCCTTCCGGACCTATCCATGCTGAGCGAGGTGATCAGGTCGGGGACGTCGGAGGTGTGGTCGATGTGGAAGTGCGAGAGGAAGACCGCGTCGAGGTCCCTAGCGTCCACCCCTAGCCTAGCGAGCTTGGCGAGCGTCGAGGGGCCGCAGTCCAGGAGCAACCTAATCCTCGACAGCTCGAGCAGGACTGAGCTCCCGTACCTCAGGGCCGTCGGCTTGAGGGACCCCGTCCCCAACAGTACGAGCCTCACCCTCGCTATGCCCCTTCACCCTTGACCTTCGAGAGGACCCTGACCCCGAAGATCTCGGCGTGAGGGTATTGGCCCGACTCGTCCTTCTCGTACTGCTTGACCGCGTCCCAAACGTTCAGCAGCGCGACGGTGACCGCAACTAGTGCCTCCATCTCAACTCCCGTCCTCTCGCGGGCCCTGACGAAGGACCTCGCCCTCACGCAGGAGCTTCCCTCGTCGACGGTCAGGTCGACCTCGACCTTCTCAAGCCTCAGCTGGTGGCAAAGCGGTAGGAGCTTCGGAGTCTCCTTGGCCGCGATCAGGCCTCCGACTTCGGCGAGCGCGATCGGGTCCCCCTTCTCCAGCTTGCCCTCGACGATCCTCCTGACGGTCTCGGGCCTGAGCCTCAGGTAACCCTCCGCGATCGCCTCCCTTAGGACCTCCTCCTTCCCCGAGACGTCGACCTGCCTTACCCTCAAACCCTGATCGCTTCCCTCCTGAGCAGTTGTATCGCGAGGGCCGGGTCGACTCCCTTCGGACAGACCTGGGAGCAGGATCCTGCGAAGTGGCACCTCCAAAGGCCCACGGCCTCGTCGACGATCCTGAGCCTCTCCTTGCGGCCGTGGTCCCTAGTGTCCGCGAGGAAGCGGTAGAGGCTCGCGAGGGCCTGAGGCCCGGGGAATTCGGGCAGGGCGGTCACGACGGGGCACGCGGCGTAGCAGAGGCCGCAGGCTATGCAGTAGGAGAACTGGATGTAGCGCTCGAGCTCCGCGTCGGACTGGGTGTATTGTTTCGTGGGGCTCTCCTGCTCCTCCCTGTCGGTCCTGATCAACCAGGGCTTCACGGACTTGTGCTTCCTGAAGAAGTCGGTGAAGTCGGTGACGAGGTCCCTCACCAACGGGTGGTTCTTCAGGGGCTCGACCTTGATCCGCCGGCCGACCTCCTTGACCTGAGTGTAGCAGGCGAGCCTAGGCAGGCCGTTCACCGTCATCCCGCATGACCCGCAGATCCCCATCCTACAGGAGTACCTGACGGCGAGTGTGTGGTCAAGCCTCTCCTTGACGTACAGGAGGGTGTCGAGCACTGTCATCCCGCTCCTGTAAGGGACCTCGTAGGTCGCGTACCTCGGCCTCTCGCCGCTCGTCGGGTCGAACCTGTAAACCGTCAGCCTGACAGACCTCATGCCCTCACCCGATCATGTGCGCGATGATTATGGTTCTTGTGCCGTAGACCATCAGGAAGACGCCCAGCGCGAGGAGGACGTACTTCGAGGCCGTCCGGACTGCTCGGACCGGGAAGAGCTCCGTGATGATGACCCTGAGGCCGTTGAGGGCGTGGATGGTCGTGAAGAGCAGCAGGAACCAGAGCGACGTCGCGAGGAGCGCGTTCCTGTAGACCTCGAGGACGGCGAACCGGTGTCCCTCGAAGAGCATCGTCGTCTCCCAGATCGTCTCGCCGAGCGGCTTCGTGAAGAAGACCGTGAAGAGGTGAACCGCACCGAAGACCAGGATGCCGATCCCCGAGACGTAGTGCAGCAGCATCACGTTGCGCTCTCTCATCCGCTCAACACCCCGAAGAGGGCGTCGACGGAGTAGACGGCCGCGAATGTCGCGAGGGCTATCGATGCCCAGAAGATCGCCCTTTGGAGGCTGCTGAAGGACCTCGGCGGGCTCTCGGGGTCGACCCTCGCGGGCCTCCCGAGCGTGACGCCGAAGTGGGCCAGCGTGAGCCTTATGCCGTTGATCGTATGGAAGGCTAACATCCAGCCTATGACGATCAGGCCGGCGTCGAAGAGGGGGTTGTGAAGCAGCTCCTTCACGTGTTGGTAATAGGCGGCCGCGAAGTCCTTTGAGGGCACGTACCAGACGGACGGACCCCCGATGAAGTTCCCGGTCTCCACGACGTGGAGGACGAAGTAGAGCGTCACGACCACCCCGGTGACGCGCTGAAGCGTGTAGCTCCACCTCTCCACCGTGTAACCGACCGGCACGAGCATGGTCTTCAGCACTAGTGGGTAAGACCTCGATTGGGACCTGGCGGTCCTCATCGACTCCCTATGTTATTCACACGCCTAATAGCTGTATTTCGGCTTCTCCGCGATGAGCCTCCGATGGGCTCGGACGGTAAGCCGCGGCAAATTTGGTTTAAAGCTGAGGGGTTAGAGCGTAGGCTGAGGATGGAACTGAGGAAAGTCCGAGAGGTGATACAGGGAGGCCAAAAGGTGTACCAATACGATCTGGTGATTACCGAGATCATCGACGAGACCGAGCTCGCCAAGACCTATTTCTTCAAGAACGTCAGCGACATGCCGATTTTCGACTACCACCCGGGTCAGGACGTGAAGCTGTACTTCGACACGCCGCTGAAGAGGGGCGACTTCAGGTTCTACTCGATAGCGGGGTCGCCGATTAGGACCCGCGACGGGACCTTCGAGCTCATGATAAAGAGCGAGGGCGGGACCTTCGCGCCGTACTTCCATCAGCTCGCGAGGCCTGGCGACATCGTCACGATCGAGGGGCCCTACGGCCGGTTCATGAGGAAGGCCCTCCAGATGATCGAGGAGGGCACGCTCAAGACTTTAGTATTCCTAGGAGCCTCGAGCGGGATAGTCCCGTTCAAGTGCTTCGTCGACTACGCGTCCGACAGGGGACTGGACGTCGACGTCTACATCTTCTACGTCAACCGGACTAGGAGGGACTTCATCTACAGGGGGACGATCCCGAGGCTGATGGACGAGTTCCCGAGGCTCCGGCTGGTGATCAACTTCACGAGGGAGCACGACGTCTCGCGCCAGGAGATAATCGACGAGCTCCTCCTCGGCGACGACAGGGGCGGGAGGGTAGACACGATACTGGGCCGGCACGTCTTCTTCGACGACATAAGGGACAGGGTCGCAGGCTGGGACTCGGCCTATTATGGTATCTGCGGGGGTGCGAAGTTCATCGCCGGCGACAGGGAGAGGGGCACCGACGGGATGATCCAGAAGCTCGAGAAGGGAGGAGTCACGAGGTCGATGATCGAGATAGACTCGTTCGGCACCGGCTGAGGCATCACTTGGGGAACGGGGCTGCGATGTCCGCGATGTCGATCTGATCGTCGCAGATCCTCAGAAGCTCGGAGGCGATGAGCTGGTGCGCCCTCGTGGAGGTGACCTCACCTGCGACCTGAACATTTGAGATCCGTCGCCTGACCCCTGCGACTTCAGCGATGACGGCGTTCGCCAAGTCGGAGTCGTTCCTCACGAAAGCCTCGAAGACTCCCTTCTGCGTCCTGATCAGGGGGCTGGCGGCCTCGTACAGCCGCTCCCGAGGCCAGCTTCCCGGATCCGGCGGGATCGGGCTGGACCTAATGACCTCAGCGATCTTGACCACCCGGTCGCCAACGTCTTCGATGAACTTCGCGACGACCCTCATGTCCAGCAGCCTGATCGGAGACAGGTCGCGCCCCCTTGGGGACGAGGCTCCGAGGGCGTAACTTCTGACGACCCTGACGAAAGTGAAGTAGTGCCTGTCGACCTCCTCGTCCATCATGATGACGTTGGCGGCCTCGTCGGGGTCCCAACTCTTGACCGCCTCTAGGACCATCGAGAGGTTGCTGACGACCAGCGCGTTCTCTCTGGTCAGGACCCTCTCGGGCTCTATGAGGCCCGCGTCCAAGAGGACCTGCACCTCGATGACGTCGTGACCCTCCGATATCACCTCGGCCCCCGTGAGGGACCTCACTGTCCGCTTCACGAGCTCCCTGTACGAGCTCGCGATGCCCTCGGAGGACTTTATGACGATCTTGTCGTACCCGGCGAGGTACGCGGCGATGAGATCCCTGTAAAGCAGAGGTCCGACACCTATCGTGACGGACTCGCTGAGGTCCCTCTCGCCCCTCTTGGCCCTTTCTGGCCTCACGAGCAGACCTCCATCGTCGCGGACCTCTATTAGAAGCGCGTCCCCCCTCCGCAGGTTGTTGGTCTTCACCCAGTCCTTGGGGAGGACCACGCTGTAGGACCGGCCTCCGGTAAGGGTAAGGGACCTCCTGAAGACCTTCCGCATTCACCATACAGCCGCATGATTAAATAATATCTGTTGACCCGAGCCGTAGCCCGAATCAGGTGAAAGTCGGGCATGTAACTGCGGTGGACTTAAAACGTACTTTGCACAGGAAGTGTGATGCTCGGCGAGAAGGCCGTCGACGTCCGGACGAGGCTCGCGGCGATCGAGGCGCTCTTCGTCGTGAAGAGGTGGCTGGGCCAGAAGAGGGTCGCTGAGGCCCTCGACATCTCGCCATCGGTGCTGAGCAGGTACTCGAACGGCCGGTCGCTCCCGAGCAGGCGACGGGCGGAAGCGATCCTAGCGTACGTGACGGAGCAGGTCCTTCCTGAGCTGATCCAGTCGGTGATCAAGAAGACCGGTGAGGGACTCTACGACCTCTCGGTCGCGATGAGGGATCCCAACCTCCTGAGGTTGATAGCGTTGACCGGCTGTGCCGCGTTCAGGGCCCACAGGCCGACGAAGGTCCTCACTGTCGCGACCGACGGCATCCCCTACGCCACGTCCGTCGCGTCGGAGCTCGGCGCCGAGCTCGTCGTCGCGAAGGACTGGAAGGACCCAGTTTACGACGAGTTCATAGAGGAGAGGGTGATCAGGTCGCCCCCCGTAGTCGAGTACCTTTACATCCCTAGAAGGGCCTTGAGGAGGAACGACAACGTCCTCATCGTCGACGACGTGATAAGGTCGGGAAGGACCGTCGCCGCCCTCTACAGGATGGCAGTAAGGTCCGGCGCGAACCCCGTCGGCGTCTTCGCGCTGGCCTCGATCGCCGACTCCGTCCAGAGGTTGGGCTCGGAGCACGGAGTCAAGTGTCAGGTGAGGGTCATCGTCAACCTAAGTTAGTCTCCTCCCGCACGAGCAGCTGATGAAGGGCCCGGAGGCAGTCCCTCTCCGTGACGATCCCCACGAGCCTCCCTCCCTCTACCACCGGCACCCTCCTAATCCGCTTCTCGACCATCAGCCTGACGGCCTCCGCGAGCGGGTCATCGGGGGAGCAGGTGTTGAGCGGCCTGGACATCAGGTCGCCAGCCCTCGTCGTCAACAGATCGAGCACGCTTAACCCCTTGTTGGTCAAGGCCCTAACGACGTCGCTCTCCGTGATTATTCCGAGTGGCGTCAACCCGTCAGCGACCACAACGGCCCCTATGTCCTGTGAGGCCATGAGCTCGAGCGCCTGCCAGACGGTGTCCTCCGGCCTGATCGTGACCACGGGACCCTTCATCACGTCCCTGACCAGCAGCCTCATTCCATCAGCGACTCAGACCCCGGAAATAAAACGTTACTTAATTTAGCGCGCAGGAGCCTTCGCGGCAGATGAGGAGGACCCTCTCCGTGGGAATATCCCAGTTCAGGGTCAGGGAGAGCGTATCCGAGAACGTCAAGGCCGCTGTCGACTTCGTTCGAGAGGCCAGCGCTTCGGGTGCTGACGTCCTTTGCCTCCCCGAGCTTTTCGCTTACAGGTACTTCCCCCAACACAGGGACGTCCCACAGTCCGTCATCGAGGACTACGCTCAGCTCTTCACCCCGATATTAGAGGAGTTGCGGTCCGCATGCAGGACCTACGGGATCTGCCTCGTGGCCGGATCACTTGTTGAGCGAGAGGGCGAGAAATATTATAATACTTCCGTCATAATAGACGAAAGAGGTCGTGTCGAGGGCAAGTACCGAAAGACTCACATACCGGGTGACGAGTGCTACCACGAGGACCTATACTTCTCGCCAGGCGACTCGAAACTGAGACCGTTCTTGGTGCGCGAGGCGAAAGTCGGGGTCCTGATATGCTTCGATCAGTGGTTCCCCGAGCCCGCGAGAGCCTATGCCCTCAACGGCGCCGAGGTGATCTTCTACCCGACCGCGATAGGCTGGGTCAGCGGTGTAACCCAGACCGAGGGCGACTGGAGGGAGGCATGGGAGGTCGTCCAGAGGGGACACGCGATAGCCAACAGCGTCGCCGTGGTCGCGGTGAACAGGACCGGAGAGGAGGGGCGGATCGCATTCTGGGGCTCGTCCTTCATCGCGGACCAGTTCGGATCGGTCGTCGCGAGAATGGGTGTCGATGAGGAGGGCGTGCTGGTGAGGCGGGTCGACCTGAATCTCGGGGAGAGGATCAGGGAGGGGTGGAGGTTCTTCAGTTGCCGGAGGCCCGAGCTCTACGGGAGGGTCGTCACTTGAGCGGCCTAAAATCCCTTCAACTGCATCCCGCGAAGCTGGGGTTGAAGAGGCCTCCCGAGACGGTCCGGCACGAGGCGACATGGCTCGTCTGGCCTGACAACGAGGGGACATTCCCGGAGCCCGTCATGGAGAGGGTCAAGGAGATCTACGTCAGGCTGATCGACGCGATAAGGTCGTCTGAGAGGGTCAAGCTGATCGTCGGTCACGCGCAGGCGATGAGGGACGCGGAGCTCACCCTCAGCAGGTCGATCGGATTGGACGGCGTTCAACTCATCAGGATACCGGCACAGGACGTCTGGATCCGTGACTACGGTCCGATGTTCCTCACGGGCCGAAGGGGTCTGGGGGGCGTCAAGTTCGCGTTCAACGCCTGGGGAGGGCTTTACCCGGAGCTGATGGCTGACGACCTGACCGGTCTCAGGGTCTTGGAGATGGCAGCGGACATCTGCTTCCTATCGAACCACGTCGTCGAGGGAGGAATGGTCGAGATAGGACCGACCGGCGAGGCGATAGTCACGAAGGAGTGCGTCCTAGACGTCAGGAGGAACGGGAGGACCACTAAAAGGGCTATGGAGTCGGTGCTTAGGAACCACCTCGGCGTGAGCAGGGTCATCTGGCTGAGCAGGGGCATCGTCGGCGACGACACCCGGGGCCACGTGGACACGTTCGTTAGGTTCGGCGAAGGAGGTGTGGTGCTCATCGGAGAGGACAAGTCCGGTGGTCCGAACGCCGAAAGGCTCGAGGCATCCCGGAGGGAGCTCGAGGAGCAGCTGAAGGCCGCCGGGTCCGACCTAAAGGTCGTAGGGGTGCCTATGCCTCCCGAGGTCAGGGTTCTGGGCGAACCAGTCCCCGCGACATACCTGAACTTCTACGTCACCAACGGGAGCGTGATAGTCCCGGTCTTCGGCAAGGAGACCGACGACGCGGCGACCTCGGTCATAGCGGAGGCGTTCCGCGGGAGGAAGCTCGTCACCATCAGGGCCGAAGAGCTCTTCTACGGGCTGGGCGGGTTCCACTGCGTGACCCTCGACGAGCCCTCTAGGCCGTGACCTGCGTCCGCCCTCAGTGTCGATGCTGGTGACCGCGCCGGTGCTCGAGGGCGTGGAAGACGTATTCTAGGAAGTAGTGCTCCGGGAGCGCGCCCTCGAACGCCACCTCCTCGTTAATCACGACCTTTGGGACCGCCATCACGCCGTACCTGTTGGCTAGGTGGGGGAACTCTAAAGCCTCGATCATGTCCGCGACCACGTGCTCGTTCTCGATGGCCATCTGGTGCGCTACCCTCACCGCCTTCGGGCAGTAGGGGCAGGTGGGCGTCACGAAGACCTGAATGTGCACCGGCTCCCTGATCTCCGAGAGCCTCTGTTTGGTCGTCTGGGAGAGCCTCGAGGTGCCCCTTGAGACGTCGACGATGTCGTCGAGTAGCGCGGCGAACTCGTAACCGGTCGGCATCCCGAAGTACCGCACGCCGTACTCCCTCCTGCCGAAGACCAGCAGCGCCGGTATCTTGTCGACGCCCCATTTCCTGAGCTTCTCGGCGTCACCCTCGAGGTCGTAGACCTCCACATTGATCTGGTTAGAGAGTTCCGCGAGCTCCTCCACGATGCTCCTCGTGACCTCGCAGCCCTCGCACTCGAACCTCTGGGTAGCGACCACCAGCCTGACCTCTCCCGAGAGCTCCTTCTCGAAGAGCGACTTCACGTACTTCCGCTCCCTCTCCTTCAGGACCGGCACGTACTCCTTGATTGCGGGCCCTTAATTAGGGTCCCTCGGTTCCCAGAGCCTCGTCTGGGCGGGAAAGTTTCTTAAATCGCTCAGCGATACGATGAGATGCGGTGGGCGAGTGTCCTCGCAAAGAAGTTTAACGAGGATTTCCTCACAGTTTTTATCGGCTATTCATTCTTTCTAATCTACCTCTTTGCTTTGCGTCTTTTTTAGCGCCTATGTTTTCCAACACGTATATTAGTAGTCATAAGAAGCCTGATCTACCATAGTGTGGATGGCAGAGAATGAAAGGCACCGTCGCTTATGATAATTGTTGTTTAATTATCGAGTCGAGTCTGTGTAGTAAGGCTTTATATTAACGCTTTTTAAGTGTTTAAAGATACACCATG
>JBCNVM010000039.1:0-1010 GCA_039630085.1 Candidatus Caldarchaeales archaeon | reverse complement strand
AAGGACCTGAGCCCCTTCTTCCGACGGACTTCCGGCGGAACCCGTCAGCATCCCGACGCCTCCGCGTCAGACATTTTCGACGACGCTACGTGATAAAGGATTACCAAACAGAGCTGGGTCCACTAGTTCCCCGTAATGTTTTAATGATGAGCGCGAGCGGGTTAAAAATTTAATGAGGGGGCACCACGATGGCTGTTACTTCCTTAACGTCCTCTGCACCCTCTTCCTCACCGGCTTCGTCCTGAGCGTCGCCGGCATTATTGTCCATTAGCTTTTGCCGAAGTTTCCTCAAGAGCTTTAGGAAAAATTCTTTAACAATCGTCCCGAGCTTCTCCGTCTGCGTATTCGTATCAAGTTGCTTCTCTGCCTGCTTATTTGCCTGCTTTTGTAGCTGCTGATTATATAGACTCGCAACCCAAATCGATCGGTTTCGATCCATCTTTTTCATAATTAACATCGTTAGCCTCTCCCTCTTCCTACTGATGGAGAACCCTAACTGACAGCAAACAGCAGAAGACTCGCGGTTCTTATCCGTAGGTGAAAATAATCCCTTCTGAGCATTATAATAAGTCCGTTATATTCACGACGCGTGCCAGCTCTTTGGCGGAGTTTTGGCCCGGTAGTCAATATCCCTAGCTCTTCCAATAACTTTTGTACCCATTTCAGCAAATCGTGGTTCGTGTTATATAGGCATACACCGTTGCCACTGACGCAGGACTCGCTGTCGAAGATTCCCCGGAGGAAAGCGATTTTTGTCCGCACGTCGTGCTTGACGAACCTCCTAACAGTATTGATGTCCTTACTCGTCAGCAGCTCAGCTAAGGTAAGGTCACATGCTTTGACCTCGTAAAATGTCCTTCCTTCTCTGACTATTTCTCGAACTTGAACTTTCCTCTTCAAGACGTTCCCTAACGCCCGTGCAAAATGGTCGGCAAACTCTATATCTTTAACGGCAAGCACGATGATGCCAGCCCGGCCTCCCGATTTCTTATGGTAAATAAACGCCGATC
>JBCNVM010000038.1:0-1098 GCA_039630085.1 Candidatus Caldarchaeales archaeon | reverse complement strand
ACGAAGTCCAAGTCTATCCCGTCCTCGCTCTTGTCTTTCAATCCTCTTCGTGAGGTTCTTCAACGTTGTGACCGTTGCCCCGCCGACCGTCAGCGAATCTTTCAATCCTCTTCGTGAGGTTCTATGACTTCTCTGTGGGGCTCACTCGGAATCAATTGTTTATCACTTTCAATCCTCTTCGTGAGGTTCATCGTGCGTTTTTGGGAAGAATATGAGACCCGAGAGATTCCTTTCAATCCTCTTCGTGAGGTTCGGTGACTAATTTCCTAAATTTCCTAAATTCCTTAAGGCTCTTTCAATCCTCTTCGTGAGGTTCTCTGCAGTCTCAGTGTCTCGTTGCCCGGCGAATCAGTGTCACCTTTCAATCCTCTTCGTGAGGTTCTTGTCTACCAGCGCGGCGCGACGGGGAAGCGATATCTCACGTTCACTTTCAATCCTCTTCGTGAGGTTCGCTCCTTCGTTCACGTCCTTCATATTGTGTGAGTGGACTTTCAATCCTCTTCGTGAGGTTCCGTGCTTGCCCCTCTCGCGGCGTTCCTTGTGACACGGTTCACTTTCAATCCTCTTCGTGAGGTTCTTATCCCTATGTTCTCGATGAGCCGGATGTCTTCCTCTCTGACTTTCAATCCTCTTCGTGAGGTTCTATCGGAAGATCTTCGACGAAGACCCGCCGTGGGCTCGCGCTTTCAATCCTCTTCGTGAGGTTCTTCGAAAAACGTCATCGGCTTTTCTTTGCCTCTATGAGCGCTTTCAATCCTCTTCGTGAGGTTCTGTAGAACGACCGATTCCTGAAGTTGTGGTGCGCTTTCTTTTCTTTCAATCCTCTTCGTGAGGTTCAAGTTACAAAGAAGGGCATCATCATCTCAAAACGGAGCTCTTTCAATCCTCTTCGTGAGGTTCTATTCGGGGGCATGAGGTACGAGTTTCGTGTTTTAACTTTCAATCCTCTTCGTGAGGTTCATCAGAGACTACCTGAAGCGCACGAGCGTATACCCTAAGCACCTTTCAATCCTCTTCGTGAGGTTCTCCTCTTGACTACCTCCTCTCCGCTTTTTTTCACTTTTCTCCTTTCAATCCTCTTCGTGAGGTTCCCGGCAG
>JBCNVM010000037.1:0-1164 GCA_039630085.1 Candidatus Caldarchaeales archaeon | reverse complement strand
AGATGGTCGTTCCTGCGCGGGTTCGATCCTCCCGCATCTCCTTCCAGGGCTCGCGCTCGTTGAGGTAGCGATTCACCTCGGCGGCCAGCCCCATCACGGTCTCCAGGGCCTGCCGGAAGCGGCAGCCCTCGATCAGGCGCCCTACGGTTTCGAAAGACACATCGATCTGGGCCAGGATCTCGGCGTCCCGCGGCTCCATCAGGCCGGGCATCGGGACCTCGCCGTCGAAATGACGGGCGGCGAAGGTGAGGACGCGGTGGACCAGGTTGCCCCAGATGGAGAGGAGCTCTTCGTTGTTGTGGCGGATGAAATCCGTCCACCGGAACTCTGCATCCTGGGTCTCCGGCATGATCGCCGTCAGATAATAGCGAAGGGCGTCCACCGCGTAACGCTCCGCCGCGTCCAGGGCCCAGACCGCCCAGTTGCGGCTGGTGGAGAATTTGTCCCCTTCCAGGTTCAGGAATTCGTTGGCCGGCACGTCGTGGGGCAGGGCCAGGCGTTTCGAGGGATCCTCCTCGTATAGCCGTTCGGTCCCCATCAGCTGGGCGGGCCAGATGATGGTGTGGAAGGGGATGTTGTCCTTCCCGATGAAGTAGACGATTTTCGCCGCCGGATCATACCACCAGTCCTTCCAGGCCTCCGGATTCCCCGAGATGGAGGCCCACTCAATGGTAGCGGAGAGGTAGCCGATGACCGCCTCGAACCATACGTAAAGCACTTTCCCCTCGAATCCCTCCAGGGGGACCGGGATGCCCCAGTCCAGGTCGCGGGTGATCGGGCGGGGCTGGAGGCCCTGGCGGATGTAGTTCAAGGTGAAGGTCAGCACGTTCGGCCGCCAGTATCCTTTGTCGCGCAGATAATCCAGAAGGGATTCCGTGAAGGCGGGCAGGTTGAAGAAGTAGTGCTCGGTCTCCCGCAGCACCGGCACGCTGCCGTCGATCCGGCTACGAGGGTGGATCAACTGAGTGGCCTCCAGCAGCGTCCCGCATCGTTCGCACTGATCTCCCCGGGCCCGCTCGTAGCCGCAGATCGGGCATGTCCCCTCGATGTAGCGGTCGGGCAGGAACCGGCGGGAGACCTCGGAATAGAACTGGCGCTGGGTCTGCTTGAAGAGATAACCCTTCTCCAGGAGGCGCAAGAACATGTCCTGAGCCACCCGGTGGT
>JBCNVM010000036.1:0-1294 GCA_039630085.1 Candidatus Caldarchaeales archaeon | reverse complement strand
AATTAGGAAGAAGAACCTCACGAAGAGGATTGAAAGTCATCAGTTCTATTTCCCATTCACGAAACGGACTATCTCGATGAACCTCACGAAGAGGATTGAAAGAGAAGTACCCTGATGAAGGCGGCTATCGAGGTCCTGATTTTGGCCAAAGAACCTCACGAAGAGGATTGAAAGGCATCATCTTCAGGAAATGACAACCATTTTCGTCCGGAACCTCACGAAGAGGATTGAAAGGTAGAGTAGCCCCACTCGTTCCACACGGGAGCGCGATGAACCTCACGAAGAGGATTGAAAGGTCACCTTCGCGCGTGAGCTCGAAGGCGAGGTTTCGCTTTGGAACCTCACGAAGAGGATTGAAAGAGTAGCAGTGCTCACTCCACCAACACCGAAGCTCACCGAACCTCACGAAGAGGATTGAAAGGAGGGCTAGGGAGACCTGGACGTTGTGGTGAAACACGGGTATGAACCTCACGAAGAGGATTGAAAGTCTCTTGGCAATACTCGCCACAAGCTCCGCGAGACGACGAACCTCACGAAGAGGATTGAAAGTTACTGGTCGGCACGGGAAAGACGGAGAGCGTGTGTTGAACCTCACGAAGAGGATTGAAAGGAAAGGCATTAAAATCTGTTAGTAATTGCCGAATCTCTTCGGAACCTCACGAAGAGGATTGAAAGGTGGTTTCTAAGAGACGCCAAAAATCGGTAGCAAAAGTCACGAACCTCACGAAGAGGATTGAAAGAAGTCTCTCGGTCTCGCGGACTGACGATGCTTCCATCCTCTGAACCTCACGAAGAGGATTGAAAGCTTTAGAATCAAAATAGTGGGCTAAGAGCGTTGCAAAGTCTAAGAACCTCACGAAGAGGATTGAAAGGTAACCGTTTTTCATTTTTTCGAGTTTTTCACGAGGGGGAACCTCACGAAGAGGATTGAAAGGTCTCAAAATGTCCGTATTGCCGGCTCCCCGTTCGTTCACAGAACCTCACGAAGAGGATTGAAAGTGTTGTAGGCGACGCGCGTGTCGTGGTCGATATCCGCAAAGGAACCTCACGAAGAGGATTGAAAGTTACCTTAGCAGCCCCCTCCTTCTTCACGGGCTTCAGTTCGGAACCTCACGAAGAGGATTGAAAGACGTTTATACACAATTTTGCGCCATAGCCCCCACGGTTGGGAACCTCACGAAGAGGATTGAAAGTGAAAACCGAAGCTCATCGAGTTGTTCAAGAAAGATCTCGAAGAACCTCACGAAGAGGATTGAAAGATTAACCGATACCTCGGGGCTAAGTTCGAGGCACG
>JBCNVM010000035.1:0-1387 GCA_039630085.1 Candidatus Caldarchaeales archaeon | reverse complement strand
GAAATCAGTGATTGCTGAGGCTCTTTCAATCCTCTTCGTGAGGTTCTCTGTAGGATCTCGGCTCGGGTCAGCGACTTCGCCATCCTTTCAATCCTCTTCGTGAGGTTCAAGATAGAGGAAAAAACGCTTCGGAGTGTAGTCATCGGCTTTCAATCCTCTTCGTGAGGTTCGGTCCTCGTCAACGAGCGTGAACGTGATTTCTTCGAGCCTTTCAATCCTCTTCGTGAGGTTCACGTTTTTTCCGTTGACACTGTCTAACTGAGCACGGACACTTTCAATCCTCTTCGTGAGGTTCACCTGCAACCCGCGATGCCTGCATGCGAGGACCTCGGCCCTTTCAATCCTCTTCGTGAGGTTCGGCGAAACAACGGCTTGCCGATGCGATCTCGAAGATTGCCTTTCAATCCTCTTCGTGAGGTTCGCGTTTCGTGTCGTGGGTCACACATTTGTGCAAATCTATAGCTTTCAATCCTCTTCGTGAGGTTCGATAGATGCCCTGATCTGGGCGAAGAGATGCCATCCGGTCCTTTCAATCCTCTTCGTGAGGTTCTGAGCGCCAGAGTCCCGAGGTCTATGAGCGATTCGCCGACTTTCAATCCTCTTCGTGAGGTTCTGACGGTGAATTAGCGACATATGCTGGGCAAACACTATTTCTCTTTCAATCCTCTTCGTGAGGTTCTAATTACATGGTAGCCCATCACCCTCACTTCGACAACACTTTCAATCCTCTTCGTGAGGTTCAAAAGAGTGGCCGGACACTTTCGCCTATCGTATATATTACTTTCAATCCTCTTCGTGAGGTTCCTACATTTCTTGAACGCGAACGACTATAACGCGTTTTTGCACTTTCAATCCTCTTCGTGAGGTTCTCTCACGAGCTGAGGCCAAGACTCGCCGAACCGTTCACTTTCAATCCTCTTCGTGAGGTTCTTTGGCGGAAGATAGTTTATAAACGTATGATTAACTACACGACTTTCAATCCTCTTCGTGAGGTTCCAAGTTTTTTCACGGCCTGCTCGAGCTCAGCAGGAAGGTAGCTTTCAATCCTCTTCGTGAGGTTCCGACGCGTCTGCAGTTTGGGGTGATAAGAAACCCTTAAACTTTCAATCCTCTTCGTGAGGTTCGGAGCTCACGTAGAGGTTCAGCGTTCAGCAGGTTCACTCTTTCAATCCTCTTCGTGAGGTTCCTGATGATTTTCTAGCATGTGCTGTTCTTCTAACACAACTTTCAATCCTCTTCGTGAGGTTCCGCTCGCGGAGCACCTTGATGGTGATATCAAAGTTGAGCTCTTTCAATCCTCTTCGTGAGGTTCGTATGCTACGCTAACGGTTGAATCTACAGGTCCTGTTTCCTTTCAATCCTCTTCGTGAGGTTCACTGGGGGGACC
>JBCNVM010000034.1:0-1462 GCA_039630085.1 Candidatus Caldarchaeales archaeon | reverse complement strand
AGGCTGCGGACCTCCTCCCAGAGTCTCTTCTGTTCCTCACGTAAGCCGCGAACCTCCTCCCAGAGCTTGTTCTGATTTTCCCAGAGCCTGTTATTGCTCTCCCAGAGCTTGGTGACGGTCTCTCGAAGGTTTCGCTGCTCCTCCTCCAGCCTGTCCAGCCGCTTCAGTATCTCGAGCAGGCCTATCCGGCCCGCAACGGCGTAGCGGAACTCCTCGTCCTCCTCGAGAAGCCTCAGCATCTCCCGCTTCAGGTCAACTGTCAAGCCTCTCCAGTTAAGCACCGCTGAGTCGAAAGTATAAAGCCTTAATTTCAAGTATTGATTTGTGCCGCATCGCGGATTGATCACCGAGGACGAATGCGACGGCTACTGGCATTGATAGAACAATTATTGGTCTGATTATTCGTACGAACGATTTTTTTCTCATCCTATCCATACGATCCTCGAACTCCGGGAACCGTAAACGCGTAGACAATAACTGAGAACGGGGTAGGGATACCCTTCAAGTCTTATTTGCGCTGCGCCCAAACTTACATTCATATCCAGTTAGGGAAGACGAGGGAATAATTACGATGTGTAATGTGGGTTTCAAATTAATTAGACCTGCTAGGACTCTCGCCAATCTTCTTGCTGTGGATCCGCCGCATCGTTGCTCACCCCCTTGAACTTCATCAGTCCCGAGCAGGTCCGTGCGCTTTAGCCTGAGAGGAAAAAGGGGCGCGGAGCTCGCCCGAAGGACGGTGGTTCAAAATCCGTCCGAGGCTACATTACAGACGCGGCGAGTCGCTTTCGAGAACGCTTTATCTCGAGGGCGCTGGGTGGTGTCCTGAGTTGTCCAAGGCGAAGAAGGAGCAGGTCAGGGAGAAGGTGGTCAGGGGGATCGAGGCGCCGGCCGCGAAGGAGCTCGGGGAGTTCCTGAAGTCGCTGAGCTACGTCACGCCCTCGATGCTCGCGGAGAGGTTCAGGCTGAGGCTCTCGGTAGCGAAGGACCTCCTCTCGGAGATGGCCTCGAAGGGGCTCCTTAGGCTCGTCAGCGGGACCAACAGGTTCAGGGTCTACGCGGTGGTGGGAGGGAAGGCCCCGACGAGGATACAGGCCGCCCAGTCGGTCGAGCAGCAGGTCGAGGTCGCTGGCGAGGTCGCTGCCGCCGCGAAGGGGAAGAAGGCGAAGAGGGCCCAGGAGAAAAAGAAGAAGTGAGACCTGGGCCCGAAGGACGGCGGAACCGCTGCTCAGGGAGGGCTCACGTGCCGGCAGGACTCGAACCGGCGACATCTCTCGAGTAGGCTCGCCTTCCTTCGTAAGAGCGAATTTGATTTATACCCGGTTTGCGTCGATTATTCTCGAGGTATCAGTGAGATGGCACCTCATGGCGGCCCAAATGCCCAAGGGCTGCCAGTCCGTTTCCGTGAAAGAACGGGAACGGGCGCTGAGGGAGGACGGGGCCCGTCCCGAGGGGGAAGCGG
>JBCNVM010000033.1:0-1562 GCA_039630085.1 Candidatus Caldarchaeales archaeon | reverse complement strand
AGACAAAGGTATGATCCACGTGCTCGTACGCGGACTGGAACCTCACGAAGAGGATTGAAAGCCCAAACAACACCATCCGCTCGTCAGCGGGAAGATGAGCTAGAACCTCACGAAGAGGATTGAAAGACTCCGAGACTGGCTGAGTCTGGCCAGAGACTCAACGGAACCTCACGAAGAGGATTGAAAGTCTATCTTGACGCGGAGTTTCGCGCCCCCTTCTGGCTGACGAACCTCACGAAGAGGATTGAAAGTAACCTCGGTTTGGGGCTCAGTGCTAGTAACCGCAGCCGAACCTCACGAAGAGGATTGAAAGTTTTGTAAGCATAACACGAACATTTACTTCATATGAAGCATGAACCTCACGAAGAGGATTGAAAGCTATGCTAGGACTGCTATGTCTCTGCGGGATACGGGTCAGAACCTCACGAAGAGGATTGAAAGTTGCTAAGCGAAAAGCGGCCTCGGCCGAGTATTTACTTGAGAACCTCACGAAGAGGATTGAAAGATTCGAAAATGAACATCGTCTTGATAAGGTATTTCTATGAACCTCACGAAGAGGATTGAAAGATAAGGGGCGTGCGGTGCATGAATGGTTTGCGGCTGTGGCGAACCTCACGAAGAGGATTGAAAGCTAACCCTTCGGCTTCAGTTTCGTTTCCATCGTCATCGGAACCTCACGAAGAGGATTGAAAGAATTGTAGCCCGCAGTAACCCAGCCCGGCCCACTTTCGGAACCTCACGAAGAGGATTGAAAGTAGTCCTTGCGTAGCGATGTGTCGCAAAAACATGTCGGGAACCTCACGAAGAGGATTGAAAGAATAAAAGCTCAGTCCCTCCCGCCTCCTGATGTTCATGTAGGAACCTCACGAAGAGGATTGAAAGCCATAGATGATCTCTCGGGAATATTTGCACCTTCTTCAGAGAACCTCACGAAGAGGATTGAAAGCTGGCGAGCCGAGGGAGGCACGGCCGAGACGCATGGCCTGGAACCTCACGAAGAGGATTGAAAGATGTTCCTAATGTTCCTACATAGTGCACATGCTCGCCGTGAGAACCTCACGAAGAGGATTGAAAGAAGCTATCGAGCTCTACGTCTCTACCGAGTAACGCGATCCCCGAACCTCACGAAGAGGATTGAAAGCGGACAATGCGGCCGTCGATGTGGGGTTCTAGATTCTGGGGAACCTCACGAAGAGGATTGAAAGTCGATTGACCTCAGGGTATATTCCAGAAACTCACTGGAGAGAACCTCACGAAGAGGATTGAAAGGCTCGGCCCCCGTGAACGCTATCGACGCGGTGAGCGCTATGAACCTCACGAAGAGGATTGAAAGCTTATTTTTGTTCGCCGCATCAAAACAGACGACTATGGTGAACCTCACGAAGAGGATTGAAAGGGAAAGAAGCCACGCGGCGCCATTCGTGGTTGCGAGCATGAACCTCACGAAGAGGATTGAAAGACGGCCGAAAAGGTGCGGAAAACGTCACTCGAATATAAGAACCTCACGAAGAGGATTGAAAGGTGCCAGGCCTCCGCGTGAATCACGTATTTGCGATCCTCAG
>JBCNVM010000032.1:0-1599 GCA_039630085.1 Candidatus Caldarchaeales archaeon | reverse complement strand
CCTCACGAAGAGGATTGAAAGCGGCGCGTGATTCAAGGCATAGTGCATCATCTTTAATGCTGAACCTCACGAAGAGGATTGAAAGGTATGAAGATAAAGTATGTACAGGATATATGTGCGCAGGAACCTCACGAAGAGGATTGAAAGAGGACGCCTTCAGGTCCTCGCTTGCACTCCTCGGCTTCAAAGGAACCTCACGAAGAGGATTGAAAGATAAGTAGCGCGATACGATGACGTGATACGTGGTTCCGAACCTCACGAAGAGGATTGAAAGCGCCGCCTCGAGGTCCCTGATGCCGTAGGAGTTGTACAGGAACCTCACGAAGAGGATTGAAAGACGTGATGCACTTCGGGCCTCGAGCGCTCTCCTTCCTCGGAACCTCACGAAGAGGATTGAAAGGCCGGCGTCTATGGTGTGGCTGGCGCGCGCATATAAGAAGGAACCTCACGAAGAGGATTGAAAGTCTAGTCATCCCCTCATAAACCACGCACCATCAGCTCGGAACCTCACGAAGAGGATTGAAAGTCCGGCATTTCGAGGTCGTTGACCCGCCGGCTTACACGGAAGAACCTCACGAAGAGGATTGAAAGCGAGCCCGCTCCCGTGGCTGAGGTTACTAGCACTGAGCCCCAGAACCTCACGAAGAGGATTGAAAGCTAACGTCGTCCCACTGCCCACGAATGGATCGACCACCAACTCGCCGAACCTCACGAAGAGGATTGAAAGTTGTACTCCCAGCGAAGCGGAAAACCCTCAAGCTCTGTGTAGGAACCTCACGAAGAGGATTGAAAGATAGAAGTTCACGAGCCGGCCATCGATGTCGTTGTAGGAACCTCACGAAGAGGATTGAAAGCTATAAATACCCACTTCGCCCCGTTGAACATTTGTTCAAAGAACCTCACGAAGAGGATTGAAAGCATCATACGACCGTAGCAATCGGGTTTATAATTACTATGAACCTCACGAAGAGGATTGAAAGCGCCTCGATAGGCGAAGTGCCGAGCTCAAGTTGATCAGAACCTCACGAAGAGGATTGAAAGGTCCATTTCACGCTTTTTCTTTATCTTCTCCCATTCTTCTACGAACCTCACGAAGAGGATTGAAAGACGTCACAGTCCAGTTCCACTTTATGCGGCAGCAAATTAGAACCTCACGAAGAGGATTGAAAGACCGAGAGGTTGAGGAGGGACGGGATCAAGGTTTCATACGAGAACCTCACGAAGAGGATTGAAAGTCCGGAAATACTGGCCCGCTTGGTTGGGGCCGTGGACTTGAACCTCACGAAGAGGATTGAAAGTGTGCAAATCGAGCACGATGACTTTCGCAAAATCTTCTCTGAACCTCACGAAGAGGATTGAAAGCGATAATCTGTCGATTATTATAGCCTGTCGTAGCCTGATGAACCTCACGAAGAGGATTGAAAGCGTTGCCGAGCATGCGGGTGCGATCTTCGTCGAGACCGACGAACCTCACGAAGAGGATTGAAAGCACGTGTCTGTGCGAGGCGTTCCTCGAGGGCCCTCACCTTTGAACCTCACGAAGAGGATTGAAAGTGAACGAGGACCTCGAGATCCAGGCCCTAGCTAAGAGGCTGAACC
>JBCNVM010000031.1:0-2034 GCA_039630085.1 Candidatus Caldarchaeales archaeon | reverse complement strand
ACGCGATGAAATCGAACCCGGCTTCATGGGCTAACCTCAGCGCTATGTTCCGCAGACGGCTGACTGACCCCTTCGCCCTCACGTGAATGATGCCGCGGTAAGACCGTGCGAGGTCCTCAACCCGTTTGCTGCATGTCTCGAACGCACCGTCAGAGGAGTAGTTATCGATGAGCAGAAGCACGACCTTTTCCTTGGGATAGTCCATCGCCGCGAGCGAGTCCAGCATCCTCGCGAGGACGTCGCCCTTCTTCGAGTGGTAAAGGACCGCGACGCAGACGACCGGCAGCTCGCCGTTTACGTTTAAGTCGACCCGCTCGGCAGCGGCCTCGGGATTGGGTGAGCTCCCCAAGGTCTCAGCGATAGTGCTCAACCACGACTCGCTAAAAAAGCTGGGTAGGGAGGTGCTCGAGTACGTGAGGAGCATCGTCGAGACCGATTACCCGAACATGGAGGTCATCCTGGTCGACAACGCGTCCGTCGACGGCAGCGAAAGGGCGATTGCGGAGGCGTTCGGGCAGGTCAGGCTTCTGAGGCTGGAAGAGAACAGGGGTTACGCGGGCGGGAACAACGCTGGGGCCAGGGCGGCCTCGAGGGACTCGAAGTACCTCGCCTTCCTCAACAACGACTTGGTGGTCGAGAGGGGCTGGCTGAGGAGGGTGGTGGAAGTGATGGAGCGCGACGGGACGATAGGTGCTGCACAACCGAAGATAATGCAGCTGAGGAACCCCGAGCTGATCGACTCGATGGGAGGGGCGATCGACAGGACTGGAAGGGCATATGACGTGGGGCACGGCTTACCGGACAGACCCGTGAGGGACGGGCCGCTCGAGGCCTTCTACGCGAGGGGGGCGGCGATGGTGGTGAGGAGGGACCTCTTCGAGCTGGTCGGGGGCTTCGACGAGGACTACTTCATCTACTACGAGGAGACGGACCTCTGCTGGAGGATCAGGCTGCTGGGTTACAGGGTTGTCACGGTCCAGGACGCTGTCGTCTACCACCTAGGTGGCGGGACGACGGGGAGGCCGAACGAGGAGATCCTCTTCCACAGGAGGAAGAACCAGTTGATGACGCTGCTGAAGAACTACTCCGCCGCGAACCTGATCAGGTACGGGGCGCAGCTCGTCATCCTCTACTCGCTCTACTCGTTCCTGAAGCTCGTGAAGGGCGAATTGAGCGTCTCCAAGAGCCTAGCGAGGGCGTTGCTCTGGAACGCCGCGAACCTGAAGAGGACGGTCGAGAAGAGGGCAAGGGTCCAATCGATGAGGCGAGTCAGCGACGGCGAGCTGATGCGGCTGATCTGGACTAGGGGGGAGTTCGAGAGGGTGACCTCTTACCTACCCCGCACCTACTAGCCTCCTGAGGAGCTCATAGATCATCCCGGAGGTCCTGAGCGCCTGTCTCACCACCTCGATCGCCGGAAGGATCACCTTCTCCTTGGGCGAGAGGTCGTCCAGCTTCGCGTACCTCCTGAGGTAGTGCAGGTAGAGGGGGAGCTGAAGCGGGGGGAAGAGGAGCGCGGCCGTCAGGACGGCGTTCTTCGGCGTCAGGAGAGGCGCCATGTCGGGGTGCTTCTCGGCGATGTGGACATAGCTCCTCCCGTACCTGAAGTTGGTCTTCCAGAACCTCGCCCTCTCCAAATGAAGTGCCTCTGCGTCGAGGTACGAGAGCCTGTAGCCCGCCTTCCGGAGCCTGAAGCTGATGTCGCTGTCCTCCTTCGCCAGCCTGAAGTAGTGGTCGAAGCCTCCGACCTCCTCTAGGGCGCTCCTCCTAAAGACGGTGCAGGCCGTGTGCAGGGCGACCGCCTCCGCGGGATAAACAGGGTCGCTGAGGTGGAGGTGGATCGCGAGGTTCTTCGCCTGGAAGACGGTCAGCCAGCCCCCTCCCTCGACGACGGGCCTCAGCTTCGCCGAGACCCCGCCGAGCCGTCCGTCCCGCTGAAGGAGCTCGACGGCCTCCTCCATGAACCTCCTCCGGGCCACGACGTCGCTGTCGAGCATCATGACGTACGGCGAGTCCGTCGCCCTCCACCCGATG
>JBCNVM010000030.1:0-2043 GCA_039630085.1 Candidatus Caldarchaeales archaeon | reverse complement strand
GAAGGCGGTCAGCGGCGGCTAACCCTCGAGCTTCTCGGCTAGGGAATGTCAGGGATCGCGAGTCTCAACTTCGAGATGATGAGCGATCCCGCTCCGGCTTCGGAGTAGGTCCACGCGAGCGCGATGCTCGCACAAAATCTGAACCCACAGGGGTAGGTGGGCCAGCTAACCCCTGTCCGGGAAGGAGAGGAATGTCAGGGATCGGGGGTCTCATCTTTGGGATGATGGATCCCGCCCCAGTACGGGGCAGCCGCGAACGCCTCCTGATCCCGTCCCGCGCAAAAACCGAAC
The DNA here is from genome assembly GCA_039630085.1 of Candidatus Caldarchaeales archaeon. Taxonomy (GTDB): domain Archaea; phylum Thermoproteota; class Nitrososphaeria_A; order Caldarchaeales; family Calditenuaceae; genus Calditenuis. The sequence continues at coordinate 1,752 of JBCNVM010000030.1, read as the reverse complement.
CCAATTGGGGGGAGTGTGGACCGGCCACCCCGCGCGGAGCAGTCGGGGTCTTCATGGCCCCGCCCTAGTACGGGGTAGGCACACGCGGGAGTAACACGGGAGAAGCCGGCACGTGTCGTGCCGGGCCGCCATTCGGTGATTCTCAACAGCTTCTCGGTGCCCATGAAAAACCCGAACCCAATTAGGGGGAGAGTGGGCCGGCCACCTTCGTGTGGGCAGTCGGTGGTCTTCCACATGGAGCAGTCGGGGCCTTCATGGTCCCGCCCCAGTACGGGGTAGGTCCACGTGGGCACGCGAGAAGCACTGGATGACGTTAAGCCGGTAATAGGAACGCAGTAGATTGTCCGCTAACCCAACTCAACTCTACACTATTTCTGAGGCCCCCGACAGGAGGTTCCTCTGCCGGTCTCTCTCCCGGCAGGGGGTAAGCCTCCTGTTTCGGGGGAGAGAGGAGATAGTGCAGAGGAAGACCTCCCGGGAAGGGCCATGCGATCCGTGAGGAATGTTCGGCTCAGCGTCCCGCCTCTAAGGCCGAGGGGCGGGACCCAAACAAAACACGGGGGGAGCAAAGGACGAGCTGTCAGGCGATGGCTGATTCCGGTGGTCCGAAGACTACGAATAAAGGGACTGACATTCAGACAGATCCGAGAGGAGATCTGGAGACGCTACGGCATCCGGCTGTCGAATGGTCAGTTATCGAGGATGATCCCTGCACAGCACCGATACAGACCACGGAACCTCAACAGGCAACTTTACCCAGAGGTCCTGAGGCTGCACAATCAGGGATTGGGATATCGCCAGATCGCCGAGAGAATCTGGGAGACCCACGGATTATGGCTTTCGCGAGGACTGATATCATATTGGATCAGAAAGATACATACGCCGTTTAATGACGGAAGCGGGAGATCGTCAGGAGGTAAAAGGAGGTCTACGTCGGTTGACGAGCTGAAGCCTTCTCGAAGTCTGGCATTCGTTACGGGTGTGGGCTTTGGTGACGGATACGTATGCCGCAGTAAGGATAAAAGCGGTTGGCACTACTACGTCGGGACAAATGTCACGGATGAAGATCTAGCGGTAGCCTTCGCCGAAGATCTAGGGAACGTCCTAAACAGAATCCCACCACGAGTTCGAGAAACGATTATAAACGGACGTAGGTTTTACGTTGTGCGGGTATCTAGCGAGGTATTATACGAAGTCCTCAAGGACAAGAACATAGACAGGATCAGGAGATTCATCGAGCACAGCGAAGAGACCAAGGCCGCATTCCTCCGAGGATTTTTCGACTCGGAGGGATGCGTCTCCGACAAAGACGTAAGTGCGATTAACTCGGACGTAACAGTTCTTAAGTATGCGCAAAGACTCCTCGCTGATCTGGGAATTGAAAGTACCGGCCCCCACCTGAAAAAGGAGGCCGGGACACCAATAGAGATTAACGGCAGGAAGTATGGGACCAGAAAGAATGTCTATTATATCTATATCTGTGCCAATAGCTTGCCGATATTTCTTGAGAAGGTCGGGTTCACTGTTGAAAAGAAGAGGAGGAAGCTCGAGGGAATAGTCGGACAGCGGCAGCTGCGGCTTGCGAAGTGACTTCAGCGGACGGACGCTCCCCCCTCAATTTTTCTCTTTTTGACTCACGGTTATTGTTTAAACAGCTCCCGGGTTCAAATCCCGGCGGCCGCAGCGATGCACTACCTCACGGCTACCGGATCGCCTGGCGCTTCAGCATCCCGTGGGAGTCCCTCCTGACGT
>JBCNVM010000003.1:0-125337 GCA_039630085.1 Candidatus Caldarchaeales archaeon | reverse complement strand
AGTGAGAGGGGGCCGTGGCCAAGCAAGGTATGGCGGCGGGCTCCAGGTGCGGAATCGCTGGCCAGAGCCGACCCGCAGGTCCTGGGTTCGACTCCCACCGGCCCCACCACTGCTCGCGGAGCTTCGATCGGGGCCTTCGTCGTTCCGGCCACGCGGAGCTTCTTCGGCGCACGTTTGAGCTCGTACCTGTTGAGCGGAGGACCGAGGAGCCTCCTGACGGCGAGCTCGCGGAAGTCTGGTCGCATCTTCCTTTTCACTGTTAGTTTCATTCCATTCTGAGGTTATATGACAACATGCTTCGATCGCCAGTACCATCTTCTTCTGCACTCATTGTCGGAGAACGCCGGGGGCGGGACTCGAACCCGCGCGCCCCCCGAGGGGGCAGCGGCTTTCGCGTTCCGGCCAGACCCATTCCGATCTCGAGGCCGCCCCAATGGCCGCTATGGGACCCCGGCTCAACAGAGAGTCATCCGGACTCGCTCTTAACCCTGTGACGCGACCCGACCCTGAGCGCTCTTAAGGAGATCGCCGCGAGGGCCGCGAGCTGAGCGGCAGCCGCGAAAGCCAGCGCGAGCGTCAGGTCGGTGGGCGCGTAGACTATCAGCTCCACCTCCTTCTCCCTCGAGGCGTCGAAGAGCTCCTTGACCTTCCCCCAAGGCGTCTCGGCGGTCACGTTGTAGACGTAGGTTGGAATCCTGATGCGGGCGGTACCGTTGAGCTCGAAGGGCGTCGAGCCGTTCAGCGAGACCCTGGCCCTTATCGCTTCCTGGTGGCCCGCGAGCCTCACCCTCAGCTGGACCTCGGACATAGGGACGCTCAGGACGGTCTGCTCGCCCCTCCTCAAGGTCGCCTCTCGAACCACCCCGGTCACGTTCACGCCCCCGACGACCAGGACCGGCCTGACTTTCAGGACGCCGTCTCCGACCCGGACCTCTCGCAGGTCGAAGCTCCTCGGGAGGAGCACGGTCGCGGCCCCTTTCCTCGCGCCGACCATCCCCTCCACCGAGAGCGAGTAGTCCTCGATGGGCTTGCCGGTCGTTCCGTCGAGGACCGCAACCTCGTACATCGGCACCTCGAGGGCGATCGACTCGACGGTCCCGGTCTCGTAGTTCAGGAAGACCAGCCTTATCCCCTCCCTCAGCCTGTCGACGTCGGTCACCAGGTACGTCGAGAGCCTCGGGGCCCTGAACGCGAACGGGGCGACCTCGACACTGAACGTCATCGAGAACTGCTGTCCGTCGGGGGCCGTCCCTATCACCCTCAGCGTGTAGGTGCCGTACCTGAGGGGAAAGGTCCCGCCGGGGCCGACGCTCCCGAGCTCCGGCAGCCTCACCGGGACCTGCGTCCCCCTCACGGGCCTGTCGTACCTGTAAACGCCGACCAACGGGTCGATCGTGTAGGTGAAAGGCGTCTCGCCGACTTTCCCGGAGATCGTCACGCGGTCCGGGTAGAGCAAGTACACGACGACCGACCTGAAGGGCCTCCCGAGCTCGAGGAGCAACTCGCCGCCCGGCCTGGTCCAGAGGACGTCCCTGTCGTCCCTCAGCTCCCCCACGCTGAAGCCGATGTAGGGCGGACCCTTGAGGCTCAGGACGATCGCGTCCCTGAAGTCCTTCTCCACGACGACCTCGCCGTAGATCACCGAGCCCCTCTCGGATACGGTCAGGGTCATCTCGCAACCTTCGCCGGAGACCAGCCTCCAGACGCCTCCGTCGCCGCGCGCGAACTCCTTCAGCCTCGCCTGAGTCCCTCCCGAGAGCCAATAACTCTCAGACCTGCCTCTCGGATCGACCAGCTGGACCGTCGCGCCCCCCGAGGGGGAGAGGACGTAAAGCCGTTCGCCGACCGCGAAGTTAAGGACGCCCCCGTCGACGAAGGGGAGGAACCCCTGACCTCCGTATCCGACCAGCAGCGCGCAGGACCTCTCGGTCTGGGAGGAGGCCGGCGGGGGCGCGGAGAGGAGGGCCGCGACGATCAGCAGCTCAACGCCTAGCAGCGACCGCCGCATACGCGCCACCGAGCAGGACGACGAGCGCGACGGCGAGGGTTCCGGCGGCGACGCCGTCGGGGAAGACCGCCGAGTAGTAGACGATGAGTGCGAGCAGGACGACCGACGCCGCCCCGGACCTGATCAGCGTCCCGTAGAGGGACTCGGTCCTCAGCCCCAGCCTCTGGTGGGCGAAGAGCAGGAGCGATATCAGGGAGACGGCCATCAGCGGCACCACGGGCGCGAGCAGCGAGGGATCTACCGAGCCCAGCTCCCTCTCCTGTCCCCTCAGGAAGGAGGAGATGAGCGCGTGGAGCAGGGCCCGGGGGTTGCCCTTCGAGACCTCGGCGCCGAACATCCCTACCATCGAAACCAAGACCGACGAGACGTACGCCCCCACTAGGCCCGCGACCGAACTCGTCTGGAGCGCCGATGCCACGATGAGGACCGGTAGAGAGATCACGTATCCCCCCGCGAGATCGAGGAGGTAGAGGTTGTTGGACGCTACCAAGTCGTAGACCGCGTAGAGCGCGGGGGCGTAGATCAGCGCGAGGGTGAGGGATTGCATTCTAGCCGGGAGCATCGTGGTGGAGAGGGAGAGGAACCCCAGCGCAGAGAACAGGGTCCACCTAGTCTCTACGACGGTGGCCGCCAGCATGTACAACGCCGGTGACAGGGCCATCAGGCCCAGGACCAGCTCGCTAGCCCTCACGTGCGACCGACCTGCCCGCGGCCCATACGCTCGGGATGCCCTCCAGCTCCTCGATCGCGCACTCCTCCGGGAAGGCCGCCAAGTCCCTCGACTTGATGGCCTCGAGCCGCTCCCTCGCGAGGTCCATCGCGCGGCCTAGGTAGGACCCGACCCTCGGGTACACCACGACGACCCTGCACCCCATCGTGACCGCGGTGCGGGCGAGCTCCGAGAGCTCCGGGATCTGTCCAGATCCGAGTGAGGTCACTATGACGAGGAGGGAGCCGGCGGTGAGCGACTCGGTCACCTCGGAGGCGTACCTGAGCCTATCGACCTCGGAGACCTCGAGAGACCTCAGGAAGTCCTCGACCTCCCCGGGCGACCTCGGCGATTGCGTAAGAAGCCCTTCTCCGGTCACCGCGAAGAGCCTCACCGAGTTCCCCTGCTCGACGAACTGGGCGCAGACGGGCTCGAGGAAGTCGAGCGCGTCGTCGAAGTAGTCGGGCGAGGTTCCGAACCTCATCTCGGAGGAGCAGTCGATGACCGCGACGACCCTCCCCCTCGCGAGCCTCTCGAACTTCTTCACGAGGATCTCGTTGTCCGTGAGCTTGGCCGTGCTCCTCCAGTGGACGCTGCGGAGCTTGTCCCCGGGGATGAAGGGCCTTACCCCGACGAAGTGAGTCTCCTCCCCGACGAACGGGTTCAGGACGGTCCCGAAGACGGGGCCCAGTAGCCTCCCGCCGGTCTCGATCTCTCCGGACCTAGTCCTCTCCTTGGACGACCTCACCTCGCCCGGAGACGGTACGACGGCCGTCCTGCTGACGAGCCTCCACGGGTCGGTGAGCGTGCAGGCTACGCCCTCGAACCTCGCTGACCTCACGCCGCCCCAGAGGGACGCCCTGTAGGAGAACTCGAGCCTCCCCCTCCCGTTGAGCGTGGACCTGGCCGAGCTCGCACCCTCCTTCAGCTTGAGGCCGCTCGGGAAGAGCTCCCGGACCTCCACCCCTCCCTCCCAGCTCAGCTCCACCTCCACCCTGACCTCAACGGTCGAGCCCTCGGGCAGCTCCTCCGCCGACAGCTCCCTCCTCACACCGATTGAGGAGAAGTCCAACGACGAGAGCCTCCGGGCGGTCATTAGGACGTAGAACGCGAAGAAGAAAGTCAGGAAGGCCATGGAGAGGAACATGACGGGGTTTGGGAAGACGGCCCCGAAGAGGAAGGACGAGGCCGCGGCCTCTATCAGCAGGTACCTCGCTTGAGCCGTCATCAAACCGGCACGTCCACCTCCTCCAGTGCCCTGCGGATCACCTCGAACTCCGTCCAGGACGAGAACGGCCCCTTCCTCCTGGACCTCAGTATTATCCTGTGGTTCAGGACCAGGGGCGCGACGGCCTTCACGTGGTCGGGCGTGACGTACGGGTACCCGGAGATCGCGGCCTTGGCCTTCGCGGCGTACATGAGGGCGACCTCGGCCCTAGTGCTGGCTCCAAGGTAGACCTCGGGCATCTGCCTCGTCCTCCTGACGACGTCCACGATGTATGCCATGATGGACTCGTCGACGTAAACGGACGAGATCGCGGCTATCCCCTTCAGCACCGTGTCCTCCTTGACTACGGGTCTGATGTCTGGCTCCTCGCCGGAGGTTTGCTTCATCCTTAGGACCTCGATCTCCTGGTCGCGTTCCGGATGTGTGACGACGACCCTCATAAGGAACCTGTCGAGCTGGGCCTCGGGGAGCGGGAAGGTACCCTCGAGCTCGATCGGGTTCTGCGTCGCTATCACCATGAAGGGCCTCGGGACCTCGTAGCTTACGCCCTCGACGGTCACCTGGCGCTCCTGCATCACCTCCAACAGCGCCGACTGAGTCCTCGGAGGGCCCCTGTTGATCTCGTCCGCGAGGACCAGGTTCGCGAATATCGGGCCCTTCCTGAAGACGAACTGGCCGGTGGCCCTGTCGTAGACCAGTGAGCCCGTGATGTCGGACGGGAGGAGGTCGCTCGTGATCTGGATCCTGCTGAAGGTGAGGTTGAGCGTCCTAGCGAAGTACTTGGCGAGGTAAGTCTTCGCGAGCCCCGGGACCCCCTCCATCAGCACGTGGCCCTCGGTCAGGAGCGCGATGATCAGGGCCTCTATCGCGTCGTCCATCCCGACTATGACCCTGTGTATCTCGCTGAAGACCCTCTGGACGACCTCCTTCAGTTCCTGAAGTCCCAGCAGCTCTACCCTCTCTTGGCTGCCCACCTGATCAACCACCTCCTGGAACCGGGCGCTACGGACGTCAGGGCGAAGAGGACCCTCAGGCCGAGCCCGGAGGACCTCTCGGGGCCCTTCAGCTCGAGCTTGGAGAAGAGCCAACACGCGCTCTCCGGGCCGATTGACTCCTCCTCGCCCAGCGCGTACCTGAGCGCCCGGGAGACCCGGTGAACCGGGGTGACGCGTGGCACCGGCTTCGGTCCCCTCGGGCCGGCGAAGAGGAGCACGAGGAAGGAGGCGGCGAGAAGCGCGACGAGCGAGTAAGGGTAGCCCGGAAGGCCCGCGACGGGACCGCTCATCGATCGCTCATCCCCCTCGGTGAATTTTAGCGCTTGCCGGCGAGCCCCCGTGTATCATCGGGACTATCGAGATCACGTCGCCGTCCCTGACGGAGACCCTGTAGTTGTAGACGGTCCTAGCGTCGACGCCGTTCACGAGCACCAGCAGCCCGGACCTGATGGACCCGTACTCGTCTATGACCAGCTCCCTCACGCCCTCCGGCAGGAGCTTGAGCGCCTCCTTCAGCGGGAGCTCCCCTTCCACCCTGACCTCGATCGTCCCTGAGCCCGCGGCCCTCCTCAGGTGACTGAAGAGCTCTACCTTCATCCGGGCTCAGAGGGTCGCTCGGCTATTAACGTGTAACCCGACCGGCCGAGCAGGTCTGACCTCGTCACGCGGCCCTCTTGACCGACTCGAAGTTGTAGACCCTAACGTTCGCAGCCCTCTGGACGTTGTCCGCGACCCTCGCTCCGACGAGCAGCACCTCCCTTCCCCTCTCCTTCATGAGGTCCACGAGCCTCTGGGTGACGACCCCGTCGAAGACGACGTACTTCACGTCGCCGTCGGAGGAGAGCTTCTGGTAGAGCTCGCTGACCGGGACCCTGAAGGCCTCGGAGAGGTCGTCCTTCAGGCCCACGGCCATAAGGCTGCCCTCGACCTCCTCGACGTACCTCCTCAGCTTCTCGAACGGCGCGGCGGGGTGCTCGGCCCTCTCGTGTTCGACGTGGACCCCTATTCTCTTCAGGGCTTCTTGAAGCGGGACGGCGCTGGAGAGGGCCTCCGCGATCTCCTTGGCCCCCAGCGACTCCACCTCCCTGCCCGGGGGCGCCCTCGCGACCAAGTCGATCTTGATCCGCCTGGCCAGCTCCCTCAGGATCATGTCGCCTCCCCGGTCGCCGTCGAGGAACGCGGTCACCTTCTTCCTGCTCACCAGCTCCTCCAGCGAGTAGGGGACCTTGACGCCCTCGACGCCGATAGCGTTGAGGTAGCCGTGCCTGAGGAGGTTGATGACGTCCGCCCTCCCCTCGACGATGATCACCTCGTCGCCGGTCAGAGCCTCGGGTCCCGCGGGAAGGTTGTCGGGCCCTACCTCGACGACCCTCGCCTTCGCGATCGTATCCTCGAGCTCCTTCAGGGCCTCATCGACCTCTGGGACCCTCCTCCTCTCCCACTCGATCAGCAGGGACCTCGCCCTCTCGATGATCTTCTTCCTCTTCTCGGCCCTGACGTCCTCGATCTTCTCGATGTTGACCCTCGCGGAGTAGGGACCGACCCTGTCGATGCTCTCCACCATCGCCGCGATCAGGGCGGTGTGGAACCTGTCGACGCTCGTGGGCACGAGTATCTTCCCGACGGTCCTGTCGCCGTGGGCGTGTATCTGGACCTCTATCCTCCCGATCCTCCCGGTCTTCTGGAGCTCCCTGAGGTCGAGGTCGGCGCTGAAGATGCCCTCCGTCTGCCCGAAGACCGCACCTATCACGTCGTTCTTGTCGACGATGCCGTCTACCTCCACTTTCGCCTCTATCACGTACTTGACCGAAGCCTGTTGCGACGTCACGCCTTAACCCTGCCCGGATTGGCTCCGTCCATTTTTTAAGTTTGAACGTCTTCCCGGACGAACACCGGCAACGTGAACGTTTTTTACGACCTGTCCGACGGCAGGAAGGGAATGGCGTCCCAGCAGAAGGAGGCGAGGCTGATAGTCAGGCTCCTAGGGACCGACCTCGACGGGACCGAGCACGTCCCGTTCGCCCTGGCGGCGATCGAGGGCGTCGGGATCAACCTCGGCTACGCGATCGCGAGAGCCCTCGGGATAGACCCGACGATGAGGCTGGGTCAGCTCTCGGAGCAGCAGCTCTCCCAGATCGAGGACGCGATCAGGAACCCGCTGAAGTACGGTATCCCCGTCTGGATGCTGAACAGGAGGAGCGACCCGGTGACCGGGAAGAACCTCCACCTCACCGGCCCAGACCTGAGGCTGGTCATCAGGGAGGACATAGAACGTGAGAAGAGGATCAGGTCGTGGAGGGGTGTGAGGCACTCGCTGGGCCTGAAGGTTAGGGGGCAGAGGACGAGGACGACCGGGAGGAAGGGAGGGCCTGTCGGGGTCGCGAGGAAGGCCAAGTGACCCTTCAGGAGGACGCCCTCCTCGCCAGCTCAGCTCCCTCGACGAGGTTCCGCTCCTTCTCGAACGCTATCTCCCATCCCCTGGTCCTGAGGCCGCAGTCGTTGCAGGCTATCACCTTCGCGGGGTCCCCTAGGAGCCTAGCGGCGTAGAGCAGCCTGTCCCTCACGAGCTCCGCAGGCTCGACGAAGTCCGTGTGGACGTCGATCACTCCGGGCGCTATCTTGAACGGCACGTCGTGCTCCGCGAACTCCCTCAGAATCGAGTAGCCCCTCCTCGCCCTCGCGTCGAGGCCTAGGTCGATCGTGTCCCTGTTCGCGCACTCGATCGAGAGCTCGTGAATCCTCATCTCGGCGATGTGGGGGAGGAGCAGGGAGTAGTCGCTGTAGCAGACGTGGAGCGTGATCGTGACGTCCAGTCCCTTCACCATCTCGTTGAAGGCCTCGACGTAGTCCCCGACCTCTTCGGGCTTCGAGGTCAGCGCGGGCTCGTCGACTTGGATCCTCCTCGCACCCGCCTCCGCGAGCGCCCTTAGCTCCGGCCTCATCACCTCCTCCATCAGGCTGTAGAGGAAGTCGAGCCTCGACCTCTTCCTCCTCTCGAGCGGGTCCTCGAGGTTGGCGTAGCGCCTCACGAAGTAGCCGTCGAAGCTCCAATCCATCAGTGTGTACGGCCCCGTGACGGGGACCTTCAGCTCCCTCCTGGCCTTGGACTTCGCGAAGATGAACTCCTCGAGGTAGGCGCTGGACTTCAGCCTCGGAGGCCCCACCAGCTTCGCCTTGTTGTAGGTCTCCGTGTCCCAGACCTTCACCCTCCCCACGAACTCGAAGTTCTCGACGTGCCTGAGGGGGTGCTCGTACATCTCGACCCTCCTCTGCTCTCCGTCCCACACGACGTCGAGCCCCGCGGCCTCGTGGAACCTGATCCCGTAGAGCGAGGCCCATGGCAGCAGCTCCGAAGCGCCCGCGCCCCTCCGTATCAGCTCGACCAGTTCCTCGTGTCCCTCGACGCCCAGCCTGATGCCCCAATACCTGGCCTGCAGGGACCTCTCCTCCGCGCTGCCCTTCAGGAACGGCGCCCTCGAGAGGCTCCCGACCTCCTGGGTCCTGAAGAGGACGTCGCCGGCCTTCATGTCCCCCACCTCTCCCTCATCAGCCTCGCGCATGCCGACAGAGCGTGCACCTTCTCCCTCGCCACGTCTACGGGGAGGAAGTCGAGGTCCGTGTTCGTGGTGAAGTGGACGGCCTTCGCGCCGGTCGCCTCGACCGCCCTCTCGGCGAGCGACGCCATCCACTCGGGATCCTCCACCACGACGCTCCTCGAGTCGACCACGCCGATCGCCAGCTCCCTGTCGACGTCCACGCCCCTGAGGGCAGGGACAGGCGTCGCGTGAAGGTCTATTCCGATCAAGTCGGCGCCCGTGTCGAGCAGCGACCTGAGGCTCCTCGCAGCCGAGAAGAAGAACGTGTGGAGCTGGACTTTGCACCCGAGCCTCCGCCTGAAGAGACCCACCTCCTCCCTGACCAGCTCGAGGTCGTCGGCCTTCGGCTCCCTCGCGAGCTCCGGAGCGCTGAGCTGGACCAGAACCACCCTCAGCCCGTGCCTCGAGACCAGCTTAGAGGCTTCGGCCGACGTGACCTCCGCTAAGTCCATCGCGAGCTCCGAGAGGTCCTGGTAGCCGTTGTTGACGGAGAGCTTGGCGAAGGTCAGGGGATCTGGGAGCACCAGCTTAACCTCCGACCGCCCGAGGACCGAGGGGAAGAGGTACCTATCGAGGAACGGATCCCCCAGCCCTAGCCTCCCGAAGACCACAGGAGCCCGGTAGAAGACGTTGTTGTCGTACCACCTCCTCAGCCCGTCGACGGCCATCCCCTTGACGTTCTCCGCGAACGGCCTGAAATGGTCGTGCCAGAGCAGCATCGGGTCCGTAACGGGGTTGAGGCCTGACTCCGCTTGGAGCCTGACCCACTCCGCGGTCTCCGCCTCCGCAGTGGCCCTGACCTCCTCCCACTTGGCCTTGCCCCTGGAGTGCCTCCTGAGGGCCCTGAAGAGCGCCTCGCCCCTCGGGAGGTTTCCGGAGAGGTGCGCCTCGACCCTCAACTCCCGTCCACACGACCGATCCTCCGCCAAAAACCGTGTGCCCGTCGCCTCTCCGTGGCCCTCCCCGGGAGAGGCCGAACACTAAATTAGACGGGGCCGAGCTGAAAGCCGGGAGCAGGCCCTTGATGTTCCCGATCAGGTGCTTCAGCTGCGGAAAGCCCCTCGCGCACCTCTGGGAGAGGTACAGGTCCGAGGTCGAGTCGGGTAGGCATCCGGGTCAGGTCCTCGACGATCTGGGGATAAAGAGGTACTGCTGCAGGAGGATGTTCCTCTCCCACGTCGAGTACATCGACGAGCTGATCGCCTTCGAGGTCCACTCGAGGCAGAGGCCCATCAGGCGGTGAGGCCGGGGAGGAAGGGGTTAAATCGGGATAGGGGGCGCAGCGTGACGTGTCTGGGGCCAAGCGGCTCGAGCGCGTGACCGCGAGGGTCGTCTTCGACAGCAGGGGCTACAAGACCGTCGAGGTCGAGGTGACGGTCGACGGCCACTCGGCCAGGGCCGGAGCTCCGTCGGGGAAGAGCAGGGGGAAGAGGGAGGTCGTCCCGTTCCCGGAAGGGGGCCCGGAGGCCGCGGTCAGGTTCGTCCGGGAGAGGTTCGTCGGGCTGGTGGGCCGCGAGCTGGACGGCCTGCTGGCGATGGACGGACTGCTGGCCGAGCTCGACCGCACCCCGGACTTCTCGGCGATCGGGGGCAACACGGCCATCGCGCTTTCGGTCGCGGCGGCCACCGCCTACGCTGCCTCTAAGGGCAAGAGGCTCTACGAGGCCCTCGCTCACTTGACCGGGGAGACTCCGGCCCTCCCCCTCCCGTTATCGAACGTCCTAGGAGGAGGCGCGCACGCCGGCCCCGGAGCCCCGGAGATCCAGGAGTTCTTGCTGATACCGCTGGGCGCGAGGACGATGAAGGAGGCGATCGAGGTGAACGTCGCTGCGTACAGAAAGCTCGGGAAGAAGCTCCAGCGCGAGCTGCCCGGGTTCCCTCTGGGCAAGGGCGACGAGGGAGGTTACGCGCCCCCGATCGGTAACAGGAAGGCCCTCGAGCTCGTGAGGGCCGCGGCTGACGAGGCCTCCGACGAGACCGGCGTCGAGGTGGGCGTGGGGCTCGACGTCGCGGGGAGCAACGTCTACGACCCGAAGTCCGGGAAGTACGCCCTTAGGTCCGAGGGCCTCTACCTCACCGGTCATGAGTTCAGGGACTACCTCGCGTCCCTCGCGGACGAGTTCAGGCTCGTCTACCTCGAGGACCCCTTCTCCGAGGACTCGCCCGAGCTCTACGCGGAGCTCCAGCGCGACCTGAAGTCGGTGCTGGTCTGCGGCGACGACCTCGTAGTCACCAGGGCCGAGCTGATAACGGAGATGGCGAGGAGGGGCGCGATAAGGGCGGCGATCATCAAACCGAACCAGGTCGGGAACCTCTCCCTCACCCTCGAAGCGATAAGGGCGTGCGCTTCAACCGGGGCTGTCGCGGTCGCGTCGCACCGCTCCGGCGAGACGACCGACGCCTACATCTCGCAGGTCGCGGTGGGAACGGGCTGCAAGGTTATAAAGTGCGGACTGATCGGCGGTGAAAGGGTGGCGAAGCTGAACGAGCTGCTGAGGATAGAGGAGGAGGTCGGCGAGGGAAGGATCAGGAGGTTGAAGCCTTGACGTCCGACGTCGCCGTTTCCCCTGAGGTCGAGGTCGCGGAGATCCTCGTGAAGTGCAACGCCCACCTCGGAGCCAAGGTCAAGGTCGCCCACATGGAGAGGTTCGTCTTCAGGCAGAGGCCGGACGGCGTCCACCTCTTCGACGTGAAGAAGGTCATCGAGAGGCTGAACCTCGCCGCGAGGCTGATCTCCCTATACCCGCCGGAGAAAGTGGTCGCGGTCTCCACGCACGTCTACGGCACGAAGGCGGTCCAGAGGTTCGCGGAGGTCACGGGCGCCCACGCGATCTCCGGGAAGATTCCTGCCGGGGCCTTCACCAACAGGTCCCTGAGGCACTACATGGAGCCGGAGATAATAATCGTCTCCGACCCGAGGTTCGACGCTCAGGTCGTGAACGAGGCGCGGATCGCGAAGATCCCGATAATCGCGATGTGCAGCAGCGACAACACGACCTCCAACGCCGACCTGATAATCCCGATCAACAACAGGGGGAGGCTCTCGCTGCCTTTCGGGTTCTGGTATCTGGCCCGGAGGGTCCTGATCGAGCGCGGCCAGGCTACACCGGAGCTGCTCGCCAACATCACGCTGGAGCAGTTCGTCACGACCGCGGCCGTCGAGGGCGTCGCGGAGTAGCTCCGGCACTCGCAGCCGACTTGAGCCCCCTCGAGGCTCTCAACGCCGCTGTCACGGCGCTGATGCTGTCCATCGCCTCAGCCATGGACCTGAAGCGGAGGGAGGTGGACGACTGGGTCTGGCTGCTCCTCGCCTCTCTGACGCTGCCCTCGACGGCCTACCTCTACGTCCTGAGGCAGGACTCGAACTACCCGCTCGCGGCGACCGCGTCGATCGCTATTTCCACCGCCGTCGCCCTGCTCTTCTACAGGCTGGGGCTCTACGGAGGTGCCGACGCGAAGGCCATCATCGCCATCGCCCTCGCGCTCCCCGTCTCCTTCGACGGCAACAGGTTCCACCCGTTCGTGCCGATCACCTCCCTGCTCAACGGACTTCTGATCTCGCTCGCCGTCCCCACTGCCCTCTTGGTCTACAACCTTCTGGTGAGGCCGCTGCTCAAGGGCGAGGGGGTCTTCGAGGGGCTCGAGGGCCTCCCAGCGCACGTGAAGCTCGGAGCTCTCCTCTTAGGGACCAGGGTGGACTGGCCGAAGAGCTTCTGGGCTAGGGTGACCGTCGGAAAGGGCGGCAGGCTCTCGTTCTCGCCGCCCCTCGAGGACTACTTTCCCGATACCTCCGCCAGCGCCCTTGAGAGGGCCTGGGCGACACCGGGCATACCGCTAGTCGTCTTCATCGCCGCCGGTCACGCCGTCAACCTGCTCTACGGCGACCTGCTCTTCCCGCTAGTCAGGACCCTGCCGAGATAGCCTTCTCTATCTCCCTCATCCCTATCCCGAGCCTCAGGACCTCCCCCAGCCTCGGCATTATCGACTCCAGCATCCTCTCGGCCTTCGCCCTGTTCCTCGCGATGACCTGGCCGCGCTTCGTCAGGCTGAACTTCCTGTTCCTCTTCGCCCTGTCGCTCGTCACGAGTCCGTTCTTGATGAGCCTGTTGAGGGAGAGGTAGAGGGTGGGCTTCTTTATCTTCGTCGCCCTCTCTAGCTGTGACACTGTCATCGGCGATTTCAGGAGAGTTTTCAATATTATCGGTTCCGAATACCCTTTAGGATTTCTCTTGAGCCTTCTTGCCATCGATATAGATGCAGTATAGCTGCTATATATTTCTAATTGTTCGCCGCTTTTCACTGATATTAGGAGAACCACGTGCTGAAGGTCTGGAGGGACTGTATTATCAGAAATTCTAGAAGCGCGGCCACGAATAACACGAGAAGTCCCATCGCGACCATGAGGGACGTTGGCCTGATCTCCGGCCTGAGCTTTCTCCTCGTGATAGCCCGGAGAAGCCTGAGGCCCTCGCTGAAGCAGATCCCGTAACCGAAGAACTCGAGGACCCCGTAGATCGCGAGGAGGGGGACGACAGCGAGGAGAGTCGGAGGTGCGCCCGATGTGATGGCGAGCGCCGAGAGGTAGAGGCCCGTGTTGTAGATGACGTAGAGACCGGCGGCCGCGCCAAGGAGGGGAACCACCATCAGCAGGGCTATCGCGGCGTTATTCGCGAAGATCATCAACGGCGAGTTTATCGAGGTGGCGATGGACGAGAGCTCCTCCGACATCCGGCGCGCCTCCTCTCGGCTGAGGGGGACGTGCGCTGCGGCGACGAAGACCGCATAGAGGACCGCTGTGGTGGCGGCTGCCCACTTCAGCCTCTCGACCGCCCACAAGTTCACGCGCCCTCCAAGGCTCTCCTGATCCTAGAGATCGTCGGTATCTCCCTCGGGTCGACTCCGGCCAGGGCCGCGGCGTAGATGCTGACCGCGTCCGCCCACATCACCGACGACATCAGCTCGTAGACCGGGCTGCCCGCGAACGACACCGTCATCGAGAGCTCCAGAATGGACCCGAGGACGCTGAACTGCAGCGCCACGTCCTGAGGCTCGTTTTTCGACCTGAGGGCCACGTGTCTCAGGCCCTTGAAGGCTCCCATCGCCTCGACGGTGTTGTGGAGGTTCTCGGGGACCTCGTGTACGACGCAGGGGAGCTTCGCGTTCTCAGCGAGCTGGTTCCTCAGCCTCAGGGCGGCGACGTGCATATGTCCCCACCCGAAGACGCTGAGCGTGCCCTCGGAGGCGAGACGGGCGCACCTCTTCGCGTCGTTCTCCTCGGGCCTCACATCCGGGGATATTCTCCTCCAGAGGGCCGAGAGCCTCTCCGCCGCGGACGACACGGCCTCGGGCGAGAGCGCTTCACACCCTGAGACCTTATGGTAGACGGCGACCAGCACTCCGAACATCTCTGGCACCGACATCCTCGGGGTCATCTCAGGGGTGATCCTCACGGTACGAAGCCCGATCTCCTCCGCAGACTGCAGGAGCCTCCCGCCGCTGGCCAGAATCAACGGTCTGATCCCTCTCTTCACCAGGACGTCGAGAGCCCTGATCACTTCGTTCGTCCTGCCCGAGTAGCTCACCAGCGCCACGAGGTCGTCCCCGCGCGTCCACGACGGCGGGTAGGAGCCGCTCGAGACCACGACCGGGACATCGGCGTAAAGGGACGCGAGCGAGGCCAGCATCGCGCCCGGCATGGCCGATCCTCCGAGGCCGTACACGACGAAGGCCCTCACGGGCCTGTCGGGGATAGGGATTTTGGCGCCCTTCGCGAGGCCGACCCTGTAGAGCACCGGCTGGTCGGAGACCTGCTTGAGCATGCCGCTGTACCTCTCGTCGCCGAACAGCTCCGAGGCGCTGAGCTCGCGGCTCAACCTCCTCCCCTCGCCCCGACCCTCTCGACGGAGGCCGGCATAAGTCCCTTGACCTCCTCCTGGAGCTCCTGCAGTACCTCCTCGACAACCCTCTTCGCCTCCTCCTCGCTCCTGCCCTCTCCGTGAACGACGATCTCCACCACCGAGTGGCCGGCCTCGATGCCCTTCGGGTGGGACTTGACGTAGGCCCGCCTGTGCCTCCTGCTGATCTCACTCAGCACCGGCGCGAGCGCCGACTCGGGGACGCCCCTCACCACCAGCCCTCCGACGCTCCTGAAGGCCCTCCTCGCGCTCCTCAGCAGGACCGGTTCGACCTCGTTCTCGTAGATGTCCTTCATCTCCGATGGGACCCCGGGAAGCGAGATTATCCAGGACCTGCCGTGCCTGAGCATCGAGCCCGGCGCCGAGCCGACCCGGTTCCGCAGGGCCCTCGCGCCCCTCGGCAACATCGCCATCTTCAGCCTCGAGGGCGTCAGCTCCCTCTCCTTCACGACGCCCATCTCGTAGAGCCTCGAGTAACGCTCCCGGAGCATCTCCAGCGCCTCCGAGTTCAGGACGAGCCTCCTCCTAGTTGCCAGCGCGACGCCCTGCAGGGTCATGTCGTCGTCGGTCGGCCCCAGCCCGCCGGTGGTGAAGACCCACTCGGTCTTCCTCCTGAGCGCCTCCCTCACCGCGGCCGATATCTCCCTCAGGTCGTCCCTCACCGCCGTGACCCTCCTCAGAACAAGCCCTGAAGCGTAGAGCCTCTTCGCCAGCCAGTTGCTGTTGGTGTCGAGGACCTCGCCGTTCAGGACCTCGTTCCCCACTACAACGATCTCCGCGGTGGAAGGCCTCGGCCTGCCCATCCCCTGACCACCTGCCCGGGTCCTATTATCGTCTCCTTTTTGAGGTGCGTCCGGATCGATCGAGCGGTTGCGCGTCGCCGTTTCCTGGAGCACCGGGAAGGACAGCGCCCTGACGCTTCACGAGGTGATCTCGCGCGGTCACGAGCCGGTCTGCCTGCTCACCACCCTCACAGAGGGGTACGGCAGGGTGACGATGCACGGCGTGAGGCGGGAGCTCCTCCTGAGGCAGGCGGAGTCGCTTGGGCTCAGGCTGCTAGAGGTCTGGATACCACCGAACGCGCCGAACGAGGTCTACGAGCGGAGGATGTCGGAGGCGGTCGAGCGGCTGAGGAGCGAGTTCGGAGTCGACGCGGTCGCGTTCGGCGACATCTGGCTCGAGGACGTCCGGCGCTACAGGGAGGAGAAGATGGCCTGGACCGGCGTCGAGCTGCTCTTCCCGCTCTGGGGCGAGGACCCCGCTGAGCTCGTCGAGAGGTTCGTGGGCCTCGGGTACAGGGCCGTGATCTGCGCCGTCGACGGGAACGCCACGAGCCCCTCTGCGCTGCTGGGCAGGGAGCTCGATTCGGCGCTCCTGAGGACATCGGCCGCCGGCATCGACCCCGCGGGTGAGCGCGGAGAGTACCACACGTTCGTCTACGACGGCCCGACCTTCAGGTGGCCCGTAAGGTTCAGGCTCGGAAAGGTCGTGGTGAGGGACGGGAGGCTCCACTACGTCGACCTGATACCTGAGCCCGATCGACCGTTTCCCGAAAGTATTTGACGCGGCCGCCGGATCTCCCGCCAAGGTGGGCCCGCTGGGGTTCAGGGACTCGGCGCTCAGGACGCTCGTCGTCTTCGAGCCGGGCATGAAAGGCTACAGGCTCGAGGGAGCCACCTTCATCGAGGGCCTCCCTGGGATCGGGATGGTGTCGAAGGTCGCGATCGCACACATCCTCGGCGTCGTGAGGGCGAAGAGGGTCTGCAGGCTCTACTCTCCGGAGTTCCCTACCTCCGCCTTCGTCTCGGACGGCAGGATCGTCCTCAACTTCGCCGACATATACGCGGTAGAGGAGCCGTCGCCGACGCTCGTCATGTATGGGACCGCACAGCCTTCCTCGAGCTACGGGCAGTACGAATTCTGCAGCACGGTCATAGAGCTCGTGAAGGGGATGGGAGCGGCGAGGGTCTTCACTGTCGGGGGTCTGGGCGGAAGGGAGAGCATCTCGCCGAGGCGCGAGGTCTACTGCTCGTCCACCGACAAGGCGGTCCTTCAGAAGTACGTCAGGCTGATCGACGGCCAGGTCTACTCGGGTCAGATCGTGGGTGCGGCGGGGATACTGATGAACCTCGCGGGCATGGCGGGGATGGAGAACATGGGGATGCTGATTGAGGTCTCCGAGTCGACTCCGGACTACTACGCCTGCAGGAGGGCCGTTCAGGTCCTCGACAGGTTGGCGAACCTCGGAATAGGAGAGGTCTCCGTCGACGACGTGATCTCGGTCTCCACGAGGACGATCGCCCGCCTCGAGTCCTGACTCAAGTCCCCGAGGCCTGCTGCCTCTCCGCCTCCTCCCTCCTCCACTCCTCCCAGACCCTCTGGACCCTCTGGGCGGCCGTTCCCGTCCCCTCGACGACGCCGTCCTTAGTGACCCTGATCCTGTCCATGACCAGTATGACGCCCGCGTCCTTCAGGTACTTGACCATGTTCGGGAAGGTCTTGCTGAGCCTCTCGTAAAGGGAGTCCAGCTCCGGCCCCCTCTCGAGCACCTCGATCGAGGAGACCTCGCTGCCCGCGACGAAGAGCTTCTTAGCGGTCCTCCCGTCGGATGAGGTCACGTCGGCCAGCCAGAGGCTGTAGTCGGACTGGTTGAAGGCGACCAGCCTCCCGATCAGCTTGACTCCCGACTTGAGGGAGACCGAGACCGACTTGTCCAGGGTCGAGGCGAACTCCTCGGCGAACCTCTTCGCGGCGACAGCCGACACGATCCCGCACCCGACTTACTCCGAGATAACCACTACGTAACGTTATACACGCTGACCTAGTATCGGGGACTACTTGCCCCTGTTGGTGACGAGCCGCTTGACGTTGGTCCTGAGGACGGTCTTGATCGCGTCGCGGACTTCGGTCATCGTGAAGGGCCTGCCGTTGTACTTCAGGACGTAATTCGTGGGCTCGGTACCGGTCGTCATCCTCATGAGCAGAGCCATCTGGCCCATGTAGTTCTGCTCCAGATCGATCACCCTCTTCGCGCCCTTCAGGGTCTCCCTGACCAGCTCACCCGGGAAGGGCCAGAGGAGCTTGACCTGAAGGAACGCGATGTCCCGATCGAAACCCTCCTCCCTCAACAGTACGAGGCCGTCGAGTATCGGGCCCTTTGTTGAGCCCCAGCTGATGATCCAGTTCTCTGCGGACGGGTCACCGTACACAGCTATCTTCTCGTCGGCCGGGATCTCCCTCTGGGCCACCTCCAGTTTCCTCATCCTCTTCTCCATCATCCTGACCCTAGTGACGGGGTCCTCTGTGATGTGGCCGAGCTCGTCGTGCTCGTCGCCGGTGTTCCAGAAGACGACGTCCTTCGTTCCCAGTGGAATCCTCGGTGATATCCCTGAGTCGGTGAACTCGAACCTCTTGTAGTCCTTGTCAGCCGAGTCGACTAGCACCCCCCTGTCTATCACGACCCTGCTGAGGTCCGGGAACGGGACGCTCTGCGTCGAGTTGGCGATCGACTTGTCTAGCAGGTGGATGACCGGCATCTGGTAACGCTCGGCGTAGTTGAAGGCCCTTATCGTGTCGTAGAAGGCTTCCTCGATGTCGCCCGACGCCAGCACTATCCTCGGCGCCTCTCCGTGACCCGCGAAGACGCTGAAGAGGAGGTCGGACTGCTCGTGTCTCGTCGGCAGGCCCGTGCTCGGCCCTCCCCTCGAGTATATCGTGATCACGACGGGTACCTCGTTTATGCTGGCCCAGTCTAGTCCCTCGGGCATCAGGGCGAACCCGGGGCCGGAGGTAGCGGTCGCTGCCCTCGCTCCCGCTAGGGCCGCGCCGACGGCCATGTCTATCGCGGCCAGCTCGTCCTCTGTCTGGAATACCACGATGCTCGTCTTCTCGGAGAGGACCTTGGACTCGGCCAAGGCCGCGAGGTCGGTCTCTCCCTCGGGCCTGAGACCGAACTCCATCTCGTCCTCGAGGTAAAAGCTCTCGTCGGCGGCGGGCGTTATCGGGTAATAGGACTGCACCCTGCAACCCGCAGCGATCTTCGCGATCCCCACCATCGAAGTCCCCGTCACTAGGACCCTGCGGCCGTTGTTTGCGTCGGTCCTCGGCCTGAGGCTCGCGTCGAGCCTGACGCCGTCGAACTCCGAGCCGACGTACTCGTAGGCGACCTGGCACGCTATCACGTTGTTCCTCACGATCGCCCTCTTCGCCCTGAAGGCGTAGTTCAGTCCTTTTTCGAGGTACTCGATCCCTCCGTTGAGGATCTTGAAGGAGGCCGCGACGGCCAGCGTGTTGACCATTCGGGTGAGCGCGCTGAGCTGGGTCTCGCCTATGGCCTCGCCCACCCTCTTCAGGAGGTCCATGTAGGGCATCGGGACCACGTGAGCGCCGCTCTCCTCGACAGCCCTGACGACGTCCTTCACGGTCCCCGAGACGCCCCTCTCCTCGAGCTCGTGCTCGAGCCTCTCCATCTCCTCCGGTTCGAGCATCGACTGGTTCTTCAGCCGCTCCCCCTCGAGGTACTTGTCGTAGATCAGGACGCCGCCCTTCATCACCTCGAAGGCGTGCCTGAAGACGGTCTCCGCGTCGAAGCTGGTGAGGACGTGGACCTCGTCGGTGACGCTCCTTACCGGGCCGTCAGACGCGACGACGGTGAAGTAACTGTGCCTACCCTTGATGTTCGAGAAGTACTCCCTCTTCCCGAAGACGTTGTACCCGGAGGAGGCGACGGCATACGCGTATACGTTGGCGGAGGAGTCTACGCCGCTGCCCTGGGCCCCCCCGATCATCCAGGAAACCCGCATCTGCGCCTCGCCACGTCACGCGTCTATTTAACGCATTTCCAAATGCCTGAACGTGGGTCGGGGGACTAGATCGAAGGCCGTGCGAACCTCATTCGACCTTGATCTGCTTCGCGGGCTTCCTGGTGACCCTCTTTGGTAGCGTGACCTCAAGGACGCCGTTGTTGTAGCTGGCCTTGGCGTTCTCGGCGTCGACCTCGGCCGGCAGGTCGATCTCCTTGAAGTACCTCCGCTTCTCGGTATCGACCCTGATGGTCAGCTTGGTGTCGGTGACGTTCAGGTTGATGTCCTCCTTGTTGACGCCGGGCACCTCCGCGATCACCCGGACCTTGTCCTCCTCGTCGAGAACGTCGACGAGCGGCTCCCTCTCGACCGTCAGCATAGGCGGCTCTCCCCTCCTGCTCGGCCTCACGTTCCCGAACTCCCTTATCACAGGTCTCCCGTCGGAGCCTATCGTTATCGAGTAGCCGTAGACTATCGGCCCGATCTCCCTCCTTATCCCGGTCGGAGTCCTCACTTCCCTGATCAGGTCCCTGGGAAGCTCCCTCTCGAACCTCCTGAACTCCTCTTCGAACCACCTCTCGAACTCCCTCATCATCTCGTCGATGAGCTCGAAGGGCCTCCACCGCCTCCTCCACCAAGGCGGGAAGTCGCTGCTCACACCGTTGTCTCGTCCCCCGCCTCGATAAAGTTTTCGCGGAACGGCGCGGGATTCGGCAGGACGGGTTAGGCTTATCCGCTCGCCTCCCGGAGTCCGTCTGTGATCCTTGAGGCTGCCGCCTACGGGCTTCTCGCGGGCATAGTGGCGACCGCTGTGATGAGCGTGCCGCAGTACTTCTTCTGGAGGAAGTGGTCGACGGACGGGATCCTCGAGTGGCACGAGAACCAGATGATCGCGGCGAGGGTGACTGGGCGCAGGCCCGAGGACTCGCTCCTGACCGGGTTCTTCTTCCACTTCGCGAACGGTGGGATCGCCGCGATGGCCTACGGCGTGTTCGTAGCGCTCGTCCCGCAGTTCGCCCGGCTCGGCCCTCTCGTCCTCGGTCCCGCCTTCGGCGTCTTCCTCTGGGTCTTCACGTTGGCGCTCATCCACAGGCCCCTCACCGGGGTCTCGATAACTAAGCACCCGCTCGGCTGGAGGCCGTCAGCCCTCAGCATCGCGCTCCACATACTGTACGGCACGATAGTCGCGTACCTAGTGGACGCGTTCCTCTGACGTCAGGAGCTCAACACGGACCTCAAGCGGGCAGCGAGCCTCCTGTACCTCTTCAAGTCCTCAAAGAGCCAGCCGTTGATCCCGCTCACGAAGACGGGCCCGGTCTCGAGGACCTCGATCACCTCCTCCCTCGGGAACGCCCTCACGTAGTGCTCCGGGTCCTTCATCAGGAGTATCCTCCGGTACTCGATCTCGTGGACCCTGGTGACCGGCGTGCCCTCGGTGGTCTCGATCCTCGCGAGCAGCGGAGCTATGTCGTCGAGGCCGATCGAGCTGCTGTAGCCCCTCCGCCTCCACTCCTCGACGCAGGCTCTGAAGAACCCGACGAGGTCGCTGACGTACGGCTTCCCATCGTTGAAGTAGAGGAGGACGATCGGGTGGTTGAGCCATCCCCTGCGGCCGTCCTCGATCAGCCCCAACTTCCTGAGGATCGCGTTCAGGACCTGCTTGCACTCGACCCTCTGCTTCCCGAGCCTCCTGTCGTCTAGCACCTCGGCCGACCTCCTCCAGTCGACGTAGGGCCTGAAGACCTGCACCGCCGATGAAGTCGGTCGCCCTCACCATAAACGCCACGCCCGGTCGCGGAGCACCGCAGCGGGGAAACGGGTAAAGCCCGCCGGGGGGAGGACGGTGCGCGATGGCCGAGGTCGGATTCATCGGTCTGGGCCTGATGGGGAGGCCGATGTCGAGGAGGCTGCTTCAGCACGGCCACCACCTGACAGTATACAACAGGAGCAGGGCGCCGGTCGAGGAGCTGGCCGCGATGGGTGCGCGCGCAGCCTCGAGCCCCGAGGAGGTCGCGAGGGCGTCCGAGTTCGTCTTCCTGATGCTCCCCGACTCGGACGACGTGAGGGAGGTCGTCTTGGGCGAGAGGGGGCTGATCGGCGGGTTGAGGCCCGGGTCTATCGTCGTCGACTGCTCCACCGTCTCCCCGTCTACCGAGGTGGAGATCGCCTCGAGGCTCGGGGAGGTCGGCGCGAGCTACCTCGACGCTCCTGTCACCGGCAGCACCTTCGCGGCCGAGTCGGGGACGCTCACCTTCATGGTCGGCGGCGAGAGGGAGGCCTTCGAGAGGGCGAGGCCGCTGCTCGAGTGCATGGGGAGGCGGATCGAGTACATGGGGCCGTCGGGAAGCGGCCAGCTGACGAAGCTCGCGAACCAGATCGCCGTCGCGGGGACGCTCCTCGCGGCCGCGGAGGCCCTCGCGTTCGCCGAGAAGGTCGGACTCGACCCCCGGAAGGTCCTCGACGTCATAGGGTCGGGCGCAGCAGGCTCTTGGCAGCTCAACAACCTCGGGCCCAGGATGATCGAGCGGGACTACGCTCCCGGCTTCAAGGTCGAGCACCTAAGGAAGGACCTGAGGATCGTGCTGGAGGTCGCCGAGCGGGCTGGCGTCCCCCTCTTCGGCGCCTCGACGGTCCACCAGCTCACGAAGGTCCTCTCAGCGATGGGGTTCGAGAAGCACGGCACTCAGGCGATCTTCGAGGCGCTCCTGCGATTCAGCCACGAAAGGCCGCGAGATTGAACCTGAGCGGGTGTCGCACGCGAGTTCCTGACCCTAGTCTTCGCGATCTGAGCCGACAGGACTCCCGCGATCACGACCAGCGACGAGAGGACGGCGAGCTGGTTCTCCGGGTAAAGACCTATCACCGAACCCGCGACTGCGAGGGCCACGACCTCCGCCGGGCTCAGGTTAGAGAACAGATGCCCTGCCATCGCTGCGCTCAGGAACACCACCCCTACGATCGACGCCGCGAGGGGCACGATCACGCCGAGCGGGTCGAAGAAGACTACGTTCTTCGGGTCCTGCAGCAACAGCAGCTGCTCCCCATCCGCGGTGAAGGTGAAGAAGAAGGGTATGACGAACGCCGGGAGCGTGTACCTCCAGGCCTCCATCATGGTCCTGAAGGGGTTCCCGCCGAAGATCGACGCGGCTGCCATGGGAGCCAGCCCTATCGGTGGGGAGACCTCGGAGAGCACCGCGTAATAGAAGACGAAGACGTGCGAGACGTGTGGAGGTATGCCGAGGGCAGCGAGGGCCGGCGTGACGACCGCAGCCGTGACGACGTAGGAGGCGGTGATCGGGACGGCCAGGCCCACCAGTATCACAGCTAGCCCGCTGAGCAGGACCGCGACCTCCCTGATTCCCCCGCTCGCGGCCACGATGATCCCTGCGAGCTTGAGGCCCAGCCCCGTGAGGGTGAAGACCCCGATGACGATCCCCACCCCCGCGAGTATGCACCCCACCGGCAGGAAGCTCTTCCCCGCCTCGATGAGCGTCCCGAGGAGCCTCCTGGGGGTCAGCCACTCGCTCCTGTCCCTGCTGAGGAAGCTCGTGACGATCGTGACGAATATCGCCGACGTTATGGCCATCCCTGGCGAGCGCCCGACGAGCAGGACAGCTATCAGGACGGCCATCGAGAGCAGGTGATAGAGACCCCTCAGCACCCTGAGCGCCTCGACCTTCGGAAGTTCGACCGGCTTGAGGTCCAAGGCCTTCGATTCCAGCCAGACCGTCACGTAGAGGACGGCGTAGATGAGCAGGGTGGGGACCAGAACTAAGACCATCACGCTGATCAGGGGGATCCTCAGGAACTCCATCATCAGGAACGCAGCCGCACCTAGGAGCGGGGGCGATATCACAGCGCCTATTCCGCCGGCCGACAGCAGCCCCGCGGCCTTCTCCCTCGGATAACCGGCCCTCAGCAGGTATTCCTTCACCAGCGGTCCCACGGAGAGGGTAGTTGCGACGCCGCTCCCCTGGGGCCCGCCTATGAGCGCGGTGAGGAGCACGGTCGCCCTTCCCGCGGCCGAGGGGCTTCTCCCCATCGACAGGTATACCAGCTCCATGAAGAACTTGCTGGCCCCTGAGGCGTCCATGAGGGCCCCGTACGCGACGAACAGGATGACCAGAGTGGCGGAGACGTCGATCGCGACGCCGAATATCCCCTCTAGGGTCATGTAGAGGTGTCCGACCAGCCTCTCGAAGCTGTAGCCCCTGTGCGTGAAGGGTTCTGGCCAGTAGTACCCGGTCATCGCGTAAACGATGAAGAACAGCAGCAGCAGGGTGACCGCAAGGCCGCTGCTCCTGTAGACCACGTAGATCAGCAGCCCGATCGTCATCAGGCCGACGGCCACGTCGACGGCGCTGGGGGTCGCGGCCGAGTAGACGAACCTGTCGAACTGCGAGACCTGGTAGAGAAGGCCTCCGAAAGCCAGCAGAAGCAGCGGGAGCGTCCTCGCTCTGGACTTCGCGTAGGTCAACGCCGCCAGGGCGAGTATCAGGGCCAGGTGGACCCATCTGAACTTGTAGGTCTCTACGGGCGGCCTGAGGGGCAGGAGCTGGAGAGCCCAGTCGGGCAGAATCAGGTTTATGGGGGCCACGCTGTAAAGTGACCAGAGGACCAGCGCCGCCGCGAGGGCGTCCGTCAGAAGCCTACGCGCATCCACCAACGCTGATCCCGACGCCCTCGCCCGGACCGAAGACCTCGGAGAGGTTGATCCGAGAGTTCCCCACAGTCAGCACGGGCCTTCCGGTGTCGCCGACCCTCAACTTCAGCTCGCGGAGGGGTACGTTCAGCCCCTCGATCCTGACGGCTCCGCCATCCATGAAGGCCATGCCCTCGTCATAGAGAGCGGTCGAGGCTCCGTCACCCATCTTCACGCTCCTCAAGACGATCGCACCCCGCTCGATCCGGTACGTCTCAACCGTAACCATCTGCCTGACCGAGTGCGTGTACCGAAGGACTACTGTCCCGTCCTCGGGCACGTCAAGGACCAGCGCCTTCCCTCGCTCCCCTATCACGCAGATGGTCTCGCGGTTTACGTTGGCCGTCGTAATTAGAACGATCACAATCACTAAGACCAAGAGGCCGGTCGGTAGGTCCAACGGACGCACCTTCAAGTTCAGCGTGCTATCTCCAAACCCCTTTCTCCCTGTAGTACCTTATCGCGCCCTCGTGGAATGGTATCGGCGAGTACATCGACTTCTGGAATTCCAGCTTGATGTCCTTGATGACGGCGTGGGCTCCCTCGATCTCCTTGATGTTATCGAAAAGGGTCTTCGTCAACTGATAGGCTAGGGACTCGGGCATGCGGGCGTGAACCACTAGGAGGTTGGTGGCTGTGAGAACCTCGATGTCCCTGTCCTGGCCCGCGTAAGTCCCTGCAGGTATCTTGGCGACGAAGTAGATGGGCCCGAACTGCTCCCTCAGCTTCTCGACGACCTCGGAGCTCGGCAGCAGGACGACCTTCAGGCCCGGCGTCGACGCCAGCTCGGCGACTGCCGCAGTCGGTATGCCCCCGCTCCAGAAGAACGCGTCTATCTTCCCGTCCTTGAGCGCGTCAGCGGATTCCCTCACCCCCAACCTCTCCCTCACGATGTCCTTGTCGGGGTCTATGCCCGCCGCCCGAAGGATCCTCAGGGCTATCACCTCTGTCCCGCTCCCAGGCGCGCCCGTCGAGACCCTCTTTCCCTTGAGGTCGGAGATCTTCGTGATCCCCTTGCCCTCGAGGGTCACTATGTGCTGGTAGTTGTTGTACAGCACCGCAAGGGTTCTGACCTCGACCTTCGAGTCCGAGAACGCTCCCGCTCCTCTATAGGCATCGTAGGCCGTGTCGGGCAGAGTGAAGGCAACCTCTACCTTCCCGTCCCTCAGGAGCTTGATGTTGTCCACGGAAGCTGTCGTCGCCTCGACGGTCGCGGTCACCGTCGGTCCCAGGTACTTGTTCCAGAGCGACGCGAAGGCCCCACCCACTGGATAGTAGACACCTCCCACGCCTCCCGTCGCTATGCTGAACGTCACCCTCTCGGGAGGCCTCGTGACCGCGGTGAAATAGGTCGCGGTGATCGCCGCCGCGACGACCACCACCGCGACGACCAACAAGATCCTGATCCGAGACTTGCTCATGAGCTGACAAATAGCTTTGACTGAAATAAATTTTTTGGAAAGCGCGTCGTGAAAACCTTCACAGTTATCCGGTACGGGACGCCTTTGACTCCGGAGGGCCCCGCGCCAGAGCCCGGCCTATTCCACCGCTTGAGGACGCGGAGTGAGCCGCGGCCCCGTTCATCCGTCCTCCAGCACCCTCGTTATCCTCCCGATCCCCTTGACCCTGCCCTCCCTCAGGACGAAGACGTCGCCCTCCCTGACGAACTCGGGCCTGTACTTGAACGAGAACGTCGCGGTCCCCTGCTCGCCGGGCGCGATGAAGCCGCTGTCGTGGACGAAG
The DNA here is from genome assembly GCA_039630085.1 of Candidatus Caldarchaeales archaeon. Taxonomy (GTDB): domain Archaea; phylum Thermoproteota; class Nitrososphaeria_A; order Caldarchaeales; family Calditenuaceae; genus Calditenuis. Next base: position 99,639 of record JBCNVM010000003.1, on the reverse strand, counting down.
GTCTTGACAGACTGGGCGATCGTGTGACAGTGGAATATCGGCTCGTATCCGGTCGCGACCCTCGTCGGGTGGTTGAGGACGACGAGCTCGCCGTCGAAGCGCCTGACCGCCCTAGGCCGCGTCCCGTGCTCCGAGAGGACCATCCCCCTCCTGACCGAGCCCTGCGGAACCCCTCTGATCGCAACGCCGACGAGCTGACCCGCGTAGGCCTCCTCGACCTTCGAGTGGTGGACCTCGATGCTCCTCGCCCTCACCTCGGCGAAGCTCCCCCTGTCGTCGGGGCCGAGCAGCAGCGCGTCCCCGCTCCTCAGCGTGCCCTGCAGTATCGTCCCCGAGACGACCGTCCCCGCGCCCTCGACGTTGTAAACCCTGTCGACGTACATCAAAAACGGCTCGTTGACCCTCTTCGGCCTCGGGGGGAGGGAGGAGAGGAGACCGTAGAGGAGGTTGAAGCCCTGCCGCGTCGCCGATGAGACCTCCACGATCGGCACGACGGGGTTCACCTTGTCGACGACCACGTCGACGTCCGACCTGTCCCTCACCTGATAGGGAACCCGGCCCACACGCTTGATCAGCCTCGACACCTCCTCTTCCACCTCCTCGAGCCTCCTCCTCCCGACCTTGTCGACCTTCGTGATGCAGACGATGACCGGGAGCTCGGACCCGAACATCAGTCCGAGGTGCTCCCTGGTGATGTGGGTCGGGCCGTCGTCGGCCGCTACCACGAGGATCCCGTAGTCGAGGCCCTGCCCGAGGAGCCCCCTTATCGTCGTCCTGAGCCACGGCTCGTGTCCCACCGTGTCGACGATGCTCACCACCCTCTCCGCTTCCCTGACGACCCTCGCCTTCTCCTCCCTGTCCCTGGGGTTCCTGAGGAAGACCGGCCTCCCCTCCCTGAAGCCGAGGACCGTGAAGTGCAGGTCCGCCGAGAGGTTCCTCGAGATCTCGTGGGGGAGCGTGTCCATGTAGAGCCACTTGGTACCGTCGTCCCTCTCGCCGGTCACGAGGCACGCGATTAGCGTCGACTTCCCGTGGTTGACGTGTCCCGCGACCCCTACCGTCAGGTGGCTCTTCGGGGACGCCGAGACCCTCTCTATCACGACCTTCGCGACGATGCCTCCCTCAGTTGAGACCCTCTCGACCCGCTTCACCCTTGCACCGCACTCCGCGGCCAGGGAGCTGATGACCGCGAGGCTCTCCTCGAGCTCCACCTCGGTCAGCCCTGCGGGCGCGCCGTCGTCCTCGACCCCCAAGACGTAGACCGCGACGCCGCCTCCCTCGATCAGCCTCGACTTCATCTGGGCCGCGAGCCGCTGCCTCCTCTCCGGCCTGAGGTGGACCGACGCCAGCAGTTTCGACTTGAACTCTATGTGCCCTTCCTCCGAGGGAGGCAGGGAGACCCTACTGCCCACGCCGCGGCTACGCGTCCCGAGCTGGTTATATCGGTTACCCGGAGGCGATCACGTTCACCTCAAGCACCCGCCGCGAGCCTCACGTCGGCGACCGCGATCACCCTCGACGCCGAGACCTCCCTGACCTTCCTGACCGCGACGACCTCGGCCCTCGCCGAGAGCCCCTTCAGCCTCTCCTCCACCTTCCACCTCCAGTCCTCGGGACTCGACGCGAAGCCGTAGACGTGCAGGGTCGCCCCCTCCCTCGCCACGGAGACCGCCGCGTCGAGGAACTCGAGCGACGCTGCGGGGTAGTTCATTATCACGCGGTCGTAGGAGCGGCCCAAATACCCCGCAGCCCTCCGAGCGTCGTCGTTGATCGCCTCGACCAGCCCCCTCACTCCGTTCCGTTCGACGTTCCTGACCAAGTATCCGTACGCGACCGGGTTCAGCTCGACCGCCGTGACCCTGACCCTCCTGTGCCTTGCTATCTCGATCGCGAAGGGCCCGACGCCAGCGAACATGTCGAGGACGTCCTCGCGGGGGCCGACCAGCCTCACGACCCTCCACCTCTCGCCGGAGAGCCTCGGGGAGAAGTAGACCCTCGCGATGTCCAGCTCGAACTCGCACCCGTTCTCCCTGTGGACCGTGACCGTCCTCCTCTCGCCCGCGAGCCACTCGAACTCCCTCAGCCTGAACTCGCCGCTCACCGGCCCCGCCTCGCCCAACACTACCCTGATCGACCTGTTGACCTTCGCGATCGCCTCTCCGATCCTGTGCCTGAAGGGCCACAGCGGCTCCGGGACGTGGACGACCGCGACGTCCCCGATCACGTCGTAGGAGGAGGGTATCAGGTCGCGGAGCTCCCCGGGCAGGTCCCTCAGGGCCTCCTTCAGGTCCCTCGGCCTCTCCTCGACCTCGAAGACGGAGGAGCCGAGCTCCGCGCCAAACCTCTCCGCGAGCCTTGAGGCTTTCTCCGGGTCCGTCACGGGGAAGAGGACGTCCTCGCCGACCCTGCGCGGCCTCGCGCCCCACGCCAGCACCCCCTCTCTCGTCAGGGCCCTCCTCAATTCCTCGGCCCTCTCCCTCCTGACCCGGACGCAGGGCAGCTCGGACTCCGCCATCCGGTCCCTGAGCACGCGGCGGGCCCGAAAAACCGAGCGCCGGCCCCGGCCATCACGTTATAAGACGCCGGTCGGAGACTGAGGCCGATGCGGGCGACGCTGATGCTCACGCCGGCCGGTGTCCTCGTGACGGCCGAGGGCCTGACCGAGCACCACCCGGTCCCCGGGGACGCGGGAGAGGCATTCGCGCGGCTGAGGTCTCCCGGCGCGGCTGAGTGGTTGAGGGAACTGCTGGAGGGACTGAAGTCGAGGGGCTTCGGGGATTTCGCGACCCCCGACCCTCTGCTCCACGAGGCGATCCGCTCGATGGGTCACGCTTGTCAGCTCGTCGGGCCCGAGCAGCTGCCGGCCGGCAGGGTTGATCTCGCCCTGAGCTCGGGAGCCTTCCCATCCCTCGAGGCCTACGAGCGGAGCCTGAGGGGCCTCGCGATCAGGCTGACGGAGCTCGCGATCAAGGAGGCGGTCCTGAGGAGGGACCAGATGATCGTCCAGGCGGTGAGGGCGCTCGACGACGTCCAGAGGACGCTGAACTCCCTCTACTCAAGGCTCTCCGACTGGTACGGCCTCCACTTCCCCGAGCTGAAGGAGCTCGTGGGCGACCCGGAGAAGTACGTCGAGGTCGTGCTCGCGATGGGCCCGAGGTCTAACGCGTCGACGGAGGCGCTCTCAGGCCTGCTGGACAGGAGGGAGGCCGAGAGGGTGATCGAGGCCTCGATGAGGAGCTTGGGAGTCGAGGTCTCGGAGGCGGACATGAACGAGATACTCGAGCTCGCGAGGAGGGCAGTCGACCTCATGGAGTACAGGGACAGGCTCCAGTCCTACGTGAGGCAGCTGATGGCGCTCGAGGCTCCGAACGTCGCAGCTATCGCGGGCCCGATGGTCGGCGCGAGGCTGATAACGCTGGCGGGCGGGCTCGAGAGGCTCGCGAGGGCCCCTGCGAGCCTCGTCCAGCTCCTCGGCGCGGAGAAGGCCCTCTTCAGGTTCCTCAAGACGGGGAGGGGCGCGCCGAAGCACGGCGTGATCTTCCAGCACCCCTACGTCCACGGGTCCCCCAAGTGGCAGAGGGGGAAGATCGCGAGGGCGCTGGCCGCGAAGATCGCGATCGCGGCCAAGATCGACTACTTCTCGGGGGAGGACAGGTCCGCGCAGCTGAGGGAGGAGCTCGAGCGGAGGGTCCGGGAGATAAGGGGGAAGTACCCGGCGCCGCCGGCGAAGGAGAGGGTCGAGGTCAGGAGGCCCATCAAGCCCCCGAAGGGGCCTAGGAGGCGCAGGTGATCAAACCCGCGGCCCCGGGAAAACCGTTTAGATAGAACGGGGCCCTGAACTGGACGGAGTTGACGCTGAGGGTCGAGCCCCACGAGTCGGCGGAGAACGTCTACTGGGTCTGGGACGGGACCAAGCGGTACCTCTGCACCAGGAACCTGGACAGGGGCTTCTCGGTGTACGGCGAGCAGCTCTTCAGGCATCAGGGCGAGGAGTACCGGGAGTGGGTTCCCTACAGGAGCAAGCTGGCCGCGGCCTTGCTCAAGGGGCTGGAGCGGATGCCGATCTCGCCGAGCACGAGGGTGCTCTACCTCGGCGCGGCCTCCGGGACGACCGTCAGCCACGTCTCCGACGTCGTCGGCGAGGGAGGGATGGTCTACTCGGTTGAATACTCGCCGAGGGTCCTGGCCCAGTTCGTCGAGAGGGTGGCGAAGAGGAGGAGGAACGTCGCCCCGATCTTCGGGGACGCGAGGCTCCCGGAGAGGTACGCCTTCCTCGTGGGCAAGGTCGACGTGATCTACTGCGACGTCGCCCAGCCGGACCAGGCCCGGATCGTTATCGACAACGCGAGGCACTTCCTCGGTTCAGGGGGGACGATAATGGTGGCCATCAAGGCGAGGAGCATCGACAGCACCGAGGACCCGGAGCGGGTCTTCAGGAGGGAGATCGAGGTGATGGAGAGGGGAGGCGCGGTCGTCGAGCGGAGGATCGACCTCGAGCCCTACGAGCTGGACCACGTCATGGTCACCGCGAGGTTCAGGGGCTGATGGCGGGGTCGCTGGTCGCCGGCGTCGACGAGGCCGGAAGGGGCTCGGTCCTGGGCCCGATGGTGATCGCGCTCCTCGCGGTCGAGGAGGAAAGGATACGCGAGCTGAGGAGGATGGGCGTCAGGGACTCGAAGTCGCTCACGCCTAGGAGGAGGGAGCTGCTCTTCGGCGCGCTGAAGGAGAGGGGTGCGGTGATCAGGGTGAAGGTCTTGGAGCCCGAGATCATAGACCGCTCCGCGAGGTCGAGCGGCGGCACTGGCCTCAACGCCCTCGAGCTGAGCGCGATGAGGGAGCTGATCGAGGAGGTGAGGCCGCGGGTCGTCTACGTCGACTCGCCGTACGGGGACACGAGGAGAGCGCGGGAGCTGATGGGCCGCGTGGAGGGCGTCGAGGTCCGCTTCGAGTTGAGGGCCGACGCGAGGTTCGCCGTAGTCGCAGCCGCCTCGATCGTCGCGAAGGTCACGAGGGACAGGGCGGTGAGGGCGTTGGGTGACTTCGGGTCCGGATACCCCAGCGACCCCAAGACGAGGAGACACCTGAGGGCCCTCGCCGCCACCGGGAACTTCCCGGGCTACGTGAGGAGGTCCTGGAGAACCGTCAGGTCCCTGTGCACCCTCGACCGCTACCTCGATGAGCGATGAGGAGGCTCGTCGTGATCACGGGCCCCCCGGGGTCAGGGAAGACGACCGCGGCGATCGGCGCGGCCGAGCAGCTCAGGTCGAGGGGCCTCGAGGTCGGAGGGTTCGTCACGAGGGAGGTCAGGGAGGGGGCCGCGAGGATAGGGTTCGACGTCGTTGACCTCTCCAGCGCGTCGTCCCTCCCCCTCGCGAGGAAGGGCCTCAGCAGCAGGCACAGGCTCGGGTCGTACGCGGTCTTCCCCGAGAACCTCGAGAGGTTCGGGATCCCCGCGATCGCCGCCGCCGTGGAAAGGGGAGCGGTGCTGATCGTCGACGAGGTCGGGCCGATGGAGCTGATGTCGAAGAGGTTCGTGGAGGTCGTCGGCTCGTCCATAGGCTCGCTCGAGAGGTCGCTCTTCACGGTCCACTTCAGGGCCAGGCACCCGCTGATCGAGAGGCTTAACTCCTCTGCGACGCTGAGGCTCGTGGTCAGGTTCGGGGAGGCGGAGAGGGTCGCGAGGGAGGCCGTGGAGCACCTGTCGGGGTGAAGGGCTTGGAGCTGGACTTCCCGACGACCGAGCTGGTCGAGGGCAAGGCCAGGCTGATAGTCCCTGTAGGCGTCGGGAGGGTCGAGCCCTCGAAGCTCCCGGCGTTCTACAACCCTGCCTCCAAGATATCGAGGGACTTCGCGGTCCTGGCGACGGCGGCCTACTTCGACTCGTCAGGAAAGACCCTAGCGGAGCCCCTGGCAGGGCTCGGAGCGAGGGCGGTGAGGCTGATGCTCGAGGCGTCTAGGTTCACGGAGGGCCACGCGAGCGACATCAATGAGCGGTCCGCGAGGCTGATCGAGCTGAACGCGAGGCTCAACGGCCTCGAGGGCTCCCTCAGGGGATACCACATGGACGGGAACCTCCTGCTTGTCAAACTCGCCGCGGAGGGGTCGAGGGTCCACTACGTCGACTTGGACCCGTCAGGCTCGCCCGCGAGGTTCCTCGAGAACTCGATCAGGGCCGTGAGGAGCGAGGGGCTCGTTGGAGTCTCGGCGACCGACCTCGCAGCCCTGACCGGGGCCTCCCAGAGGACCGCCAAGTGGAGGTACTCGCTGAACCTCTCGAGGACCGTCTTCGGGAAGGAGGTGGCCATGAGGGCACTAGCGGCGCTCTGCGCGGTCACCGCGGGGAGGCTCTCGAGGTCCGCGGTCCCGGTCCTCTCGGTAGTCCGGGCCCACTTCGTCAGGGTCTTCGTGAGGGTCGAGAGGGGGAAGCTCAGGGCCCTCGAGGCCATCTCGGCGCTCGGGTACCTCCGCTACTGCGACTCGTGCCTGGCCGTCGAGGCCGTCAGGGACCCCAAGGATCTCGGAGGCCGGTGCTCGTCGTGCGGTGCGGAGGTCAGGGCTCTGGGGCCGCTATGGCTGGGGCCGCTGAAGGACGGCTCGCTCGTCGAAAGGGCCCTGAGCTCCGAGCTGGCCGAGGACCCGGTCTTCGGTGAGGCGGTCAGGGTCCTGAAGCGCGTCAAGGAGGAGCTCCCCGATGTCCCGTACTCCTATCCGGTCTCCGAGCTCGCGAGCAGGGCCAAGTGCTCCCCGCCGAACGTCTCGTGGCTGATCGAGCAGCTGAGGTCGTTGGGGTTCAGGGCCTCCAGAGTCCACTACGACGGTTCAGCTGTGAAGACCGACGCGCCGGCCTCGGAGGTGATAGGGCTCCTCAGGGCCTGAGAACGAACCTCCCCAGCGCGGCCCCCGACTTCAGCGCCTCGAGGGCCTGGGCGAACTCCTCGAGCCTGAGCGGCCTCACGACCGGCCTCACGTCGCCCCGGGCCATCATCTCGAGCGCCTCCCGGAGCGTCGACATCGTCGACCCCACGACCCCCCTCACGCTGAGGCCCTTCAGGATGACCAGTCCCAAGGGGAGCGGGAAGGTCCCGGCGGTCACGTTCCCTATCAGCACGATCCTCCCTCCCCACTTAAGGGACCTGATGCTCTCGCTGAAGGTCGGCTCGCCGACGCACTCGACGACGAGGTCGACCCCGTCCCACCTCTTCTTCACCTCCTCGGAGAAGGCGCTCCCGACGATCACGTCGTCGGCTCCGGCCCTCCTCACCTCGTGGGCCTTCGACTCGGACCTCGTGACCGCGACGACCCTGCACCCGATCGCCTTCGCGACCTGGACCGCGTGGATCCCGACGCCTCCGCCGGCTCCCGTCACCAGGGCCCTCTCCCCCCTTCTGGCCTCCCCGACGTCCCTGATGCCGTGGAGGAGCATCCCGACGACGCAGCTCGAGATCGCCGCCGCCTCTGGCGCGACTCCGTCTGGAACCCTGACGACCGTCTTCAGGTCGACGGCGGTCACCTCCCTGAAGGTCCCGTCGATCGCCTCGCCGTACCAGAGCCTGTTGACGCAGAGGTTCTCCCGCTTCGTCAGGCAGTACTCGCACGAGCCGCAGACCGTGTGCGGCAGCCCCGCGACCAGTTCGCCCTCCCTGATGCCCGAGTCGCCGCTCACCCGGAGGACCCTCCCGGAGAACTCGTGTCCCAGCACCACCGGTAGCCTCGCCCTGGGGAACTTCCCCTCCGTCACGAGCAGGTCCCTGTAGCAGACGCCCGCGGCCTTCACCTCTACCAGCGCGTACCCTTCAGGTGGACTCTCATGCCGCTCGACTTCCTCCAAAACGGGGGCCTCGTTGAACCTCCTTAGGACTACTGCCCTCATGCCGCGCGGACCAACGGTCGACGAGCTATAAAGCCACCGGTCGAGGCCTGGAGCTCCTGACGGTCAGTCGATCGAGTAGACGGTCACGTAGGCGTAGTGACCGGTTCCGCCGACGTTGTGTGCGAGCGCGACGCCGTTCCTTATGTCCGCCTGCCTTCCGGGCTCAGCCTTCCTCCTGAGCTGCTTTACCGCCTCCACCGCCATCCCGACGCCCGTCGCGCCGATCGGGTGACCCTTCGCCTTCAGGCCGCCGTCGAGGTTGACGGGCACCAGACCGCCGATGTAGGTCTGGTGCTCCTTCAGCAGCATGTAGCCCTCTCCCCTCCTCGCGAAGCCGAGGTCCTCGTATGCCAGGATCTCCGCGATGGAGAAGCAGTCGTGGACCGTCGCGACGTCCACCTGCTTGTAGGGCCTCTCGGGATTTATGCCGGCCATCGCGTAAGCCTGTCTGGCCGCCCTCGCGGCGGGCTCGAGGCCCAGGAAGTCCTCCCTCTTCGAGAGGTTGGAGGTCCCCGTCGCGTAGCCCATCCCCTTGATCCAGACCGGCGAGTCGGTCAGCTTCCTCGCGACCTCCTCCGAGGCTAAGACGGCCGCTGCGGCTCCGTCGGTGATCGGGGAGCACTCGAGGAGCTTCAAGGGCCAAGCGATGTACCTCGAGGACATCACCTCCTCGAGCCTCACGGGCCTCTGGAACTGCGCGTACGGGTTCATCGAGCCGTAGTAGTGGTTCTTCACCGCGACCTCCGCGATGTCCTCCTCCCTCGCGCCGTACTTGTCCATGTAGGCGGTTGCGTAGATCGCGTAGTATCCCGGGAAGGTAAGCCCGAAGTTCTCGAACTCCCAGAAGTAGTTCCCCGAGCGGCCTATCAGCTCCACGACGTTCGGCGTCGGTGACTCGTTCATCCTCTCGACGCCGAGGGCCATCGCGACGTCGACCGACCCCGAGGCGACCGCGTCGTAGGCGACCTTGATCGCCGCGCTCCCCGAGGCGCAGGCGGCCTCGACCCTCATCGTCCCGGAGTGGTCCAGCCCGAGGTACTCCGAGACCAGTACCGCCGGAAGGGGCTCGGCGCTCCAGGCACCCACGTTCCCCACCGAGAGGAACCTCACGTCCTTGGGCTCGATCCCCGCGTCCTTTATCGCCTCCCTGCCCGCCTCGAAGGCCAGCTCGCTGAGAGAGGCGTCGGACCTCCTGCCGAACCGGGTTATTCCTATGCCTACAACCGCGACCCTTCTGCCCATCTCGATTTATTCTACAGTTATGCGTGATATTAATCGTTGTGCTACGTAACGGGACGAAGGTCGAACCTCACAGGCGTTTGTCTTGACCGGGTCGGGTCGAACTCTTTATCCGGATGGGTCTGAGTTCCCGCGTGGACAGGAGCAGGGAGCTGAGGAGGCTCCTCAGGCAGGAGGACTACGTCTGGACGACCGGGGTCTACACGCCGATCCAGGCGAAGCTCGTGGAGATGGCGGGGCTTAAGGCGGCGTACGTGAGCGGCTACTCCTGCTCCATCGGGTACCTCGTGAGGCCCGACATAGGGTTCCTGACGCTCCCGGAGATGGTCGAGTTCGCGGGCAGGGTCGCGAGGGCGGTCAGCATCCCCGTGATATCCGACGCGGACGACGGCTACGGGAACGCCGTGACCGCGACCAGAACCGTCGAGGAGTTCGTCGCGGCCGGGGTCGCGGCCATACACGTCGAGGACCAGAGGTTCCCGAAGCGTTGCGGCCATCTGGCGGGGAAGAGGGTCATCGGGTTCGAGGAGGCGGTGCTGAAGGTCAAGTCCCTAGCAAGGAGGAGGGACGCCGTCGACCCGGACTTCGTCCTGATCGCGAGGACCGACGTTTTGGGGACCAAGGGCGGGACGCTCGAGGAGGCGGTCAGGAGGGCGGTCGCGTTCAGGGACGCAGGAGCAGACGCCATCTGGGCCGAGTTCAGGAGGCCCGACGACGAGCTGGCCTGGGAGTTCGCCGACCGGGTCAGGAGGGAGCACCCTGACGTCCCGCTGGTCTTCAACTACTCCTCGAGCTTCAGGTGGACCGAGGCCGCGAGGCCGCTGAGGTTCTCCGAGATCGCCTCGAGGGGCTACAAGCTGATCATAGTGAGCATGGGCGCCCTCCACGCGGAGATGATGGCGGTCTACAGGTTCGCGAGGGCCCTCGCCGAGCGGCAGGAGGAGGCCCAGTGGGAGCTGGAGCTGCAGGAGAAGGGCCTTCCGACCGCAGACCACCACTCCCTGGTCGGACTCGAGAGGTACCGGAGGCTCGAGGAGGATTTCCTGCCCGCCGAGCAGCTGAAGGAGATGTACTGAGGCGGCCACGATCGGGACGAGGAGGTTCCCCCGAAGCGGAGGGCGCAAACACCCTAATATCCGATATATGCCGCATATACCCCAGAGACATGGAGGTCAGGAGGCTTCAGAGGCTGGGCTCGACGACCCTGGTGGTCTCGCTGCCGAGGAGGTGGGTCGCGGAGCGGGGCCTGAGGGCCGGCGACCAGGTCTACGTCGAGGTCTCCGACGAGGGCGTCCTGATCAGGACCGCCCTCAAGCCCGAGAGGTCCCTAGTTGCCAGGATCGAGGCCGATAAGCTCCACTCGGTCGACTCGCTCCACAGGATCGTGACCGCGTGCTACCTGCAGGGCGTTGACAGGATCACGGTGAGGTCGATGAGCGGCGCGAACTCTTGGATGTTCGACGAGATCATCGCGGAGGTCGACAGGCTCCCCGGCCTCGAGGTGATCAGGCAGGACGACTTTGAGCTGGAGCTGAGGGTGATCATTGACTCCAGCAAGTACACGATCGAGGAGCTGATGAGGAGGATGCAAGCGCTGATCGCCTCGATGCTCGAGTCTGCGGTCGACGCGTTCGTCGAGAACCTCCCGGAGAAGGCATCAGAGGTCGCGAGGGCCGAGCAGAAGATCGACAGCTACTACTTCCTCGGGCTGAGGCAGATCCTGATGGCCGGAAGGGACAAGTCACTGATCAAGACGCTGGGGATAGAGTCTCCCCTCGCGCTGCTGGGACTGAGGGTCGTCCTCTCGGCCGTCGAGGAGATCGCCGACCAAGCCCTCCAGATCTCTAGGGAGGCGGTGAAGTGGGCGGGGTCGAAGGAGAGGGACCCGAGGGGTCTGGCCGCGGAGCTCTCGCACCTCGCGACCGAGATCACGACGGCGTTCGGGATGGCGCTGAACGGCTACCTCGTCGGCGACCTGAAGCTCCTTGAGGACTCGATGTCGCTCATCCCCGAGCTCATCCAGGAGATCAACGCCCTCGAGTCTAAGGTCATCGAGAGCGTCAGGGACCAGGACAGGGCCCTCTCCTACAGGGTGGTCCTCAAGAGCCTGACGGAGGTCATCGACAACTGCCGCCTGATCGCGATGACGGGCATCAACAAGTTCGTGAGGGTCCCGAACGAGGTCGTCACGATCGACTACGAGTAACCCGCGAGCTCCTTCGCCCTCCTGAAGACCGTCAAGAGCATCTCCCTCGTCAGCCTTCCGGTCTGCGTGTTCTGCCTCGATGGGTGATAGGACCCGAGGAGGAAGACCTCGCGCCCGTCGTCGGACACGAAGGCATAGGTCGCTCCGTGCCCGAACTTCGGCTTGACGTCCGACCGGTAGCCTAAATCCCTCAGAAGCCTCGCGGCAGCGCCGAACCCTATCGCGCCCAGGGCCACGACGACCCTCATCCGGTTCAGCAGCCTCACCTCCTCGAGCAGGAACGGGTAGCAGTTCTCCATCTCCTCCCGTGTCGGCCTGTTCTCCGGTGGCGCGCATCGCACCGGCGCCGTGAGGAAGACCCCCCAAAGCTTCAGACCGTCGTCCGCAGACTCCGAGGTTGGCTTGTTGGCGAGTCCGAGCTCATGAAGCACCGACATGAGAAAGCTCGCGGAGGAGTCTCCGGTGAACATCCTGCCGGTGCGGTTGCCGCCGTGGGCCGCAGGTGCTAGTCCGACCACCAGAATTCTCGCGGTCAGGTCTCCAAACCCCGGAAGGGGTCTCGCCCAGTAGGTCTGGCCCCTGAACCGCTTTGGAGGGTTCCCGGCGATCTCCTCCCGATAGGCGACCAGTCTGGGACACCTCCTGCAGGCTACTATCCTCGCGACGAGCTCGTCGGGGCCCATACTGTTACTCATGGAGTGCCGCGTGGTACCATCGTCTCATGACGGCCCTGGCGCGGACGAGGAGAGGACGCGCGGTCTTGATCCGCGCCTGCTCATTAATGCGAACGCAGCCGATCCGACTGCCGCCGCTATTCCCGCCGCCGCGAGCAAGAGATAGGTGTTAGCCTCGGCCCTTGCGGCGGAGAGGCTGTTCTTGGTCAGCTCCAGCTCCGTCTTAACCCTAGAGAGCTCGCCCCTGGTCAGCTCCAGCTCCTGTTGAACTCTCTGCCTCTCCTGCGTCTCCCTGTTCAGGGACCTCTGCAGCTGCTCGGCGCGGGAGGTCGCTTCGTCGAGTCGTCCCCTCAGACTCTCAACCGTCGACTTCAGGTTGCTGACTTCGCTCTCGAGCTCTTTGATCAGCGGCCTCACCGACTCGATCGCGAGCCTCGCGCCCTCGACCTTGTCGTAGAGCTCTATGATGTCGGTGAATGCCTTCCACGCGTAGTCGAAAGCCGTCTCGAGCTGAGCCCCGAGCCCCGCGAACTCGAACCTGTCGAAGTAGTAGTGATCCCTGAAGAGTCTAACCGCGTTGACGGCCGCCTCGTCGGCTTCCCTGAGGAGCTTCTCAGCCTCGGGTATGTCGCTCAGTTTGAGGCCTGATTCATTCAGCTTCTTCCCGATCTCCTCCCTGTAGTTCAGGTAATACCCGAGCAGTAGCGTTACGACCGCCCTGTCGATCGCGTCGAGGTCGAAGGCGCTGAAGTAGGTCCTCAGCGGATAGGCTCCCAGATAGATCAGCCTCTGGTTTACGACTTGGGGGTGGTCGGCGTAGGCCATCGCGGTCTCTATCCAGCTAAAGACCCATCTGCTCGTGATCTGCGGCCTCGACCTGCCCGGCCGAATGACCTCTTGTCTCGTCTCGTCGAGGTCGTTGTGTGGGTGGGCCAATCCGAGGGTGTGAGCGGCCTCGTGGATCGTGACCAGGGTCAGTCCCTCCCTCTCAACGAACCTGTATGACAGCCCCACGACCGCTCCCTTGGGATATCTCGGGTCGCTAGAGTCGGGCCAAGCTATCCCTATTGTTCCCGGCGAGCTCGGGTACACGTCGGCGTCGGAGAGGAAGATCAGCACCGGGACCCTCGTTACTCCCGGTGGTGCTGGGGGGATCAGCCCCGTCCTCTCGGCGATCGCGAATGCCCTCTCGACGTCGATTATCTGAACGCCCCTCTGGACGGAAATGGCCTGTCGCATAGCCGCTACCTCCGCTATAGTCTTGTAGTGAAATCTGCTCGTGTAGAAGTTGTACGGCATAAGCCACCTCATCGAGGACTCGAATATCTCCGGCACGAAGTTAGCTGCTATGAACGGCAGCCCTCCCCCGGTCGTTGTAAAGTCTATAACTATCACGTCGAAGAGGAAAGTCACCTGATACCTCGGGACGTAGAGGAGGCTCTTGACAAACAGGTTATCTATTATCTCGTCAACGTACATGGCGATCGCCTCGATCTGGTCCCGCGGGTCCACGTAGAACGCAGGGGGCAGATACTTCACGATGTCCTCCTCCGTCCTCGGTGCGTAGTTACCGTATGGGTTCGGGATCGCGCAGATGTCGAGCACGACGTACCTGTACGTCCCTATTCCACCGTAGAGGTTCATCCCTACCACCCCTATACCGTTTCCGCGCTCGATCGTCTGCCCAGAAGCGAAGTAAACGGGAAACTTGTTGCCGGTGAAGGGCAGTCCGCATACGAGGTAGACGTTGTATCCATCGGCGATCTGCGGGAGGAATCTATGCGTGAGCGAGACCAACCCGAGCGTGAGCGACGCGATGTCGGTCATTCTGTCGTTCAGCTGGATCGCGAAAGAAGTTCCATACTCATCCCTGACGAACGACACATACCTGACGTAGCCGTTTCTCAAGTCGATCGACAGCGCGGCGGGGTCGTAGGAAAATCGTCCGTACAGTGACCGTATCTCCGCGTTCAGCCTAGCATCGGCCTCGATCACTACCAGCTCCACGTCGAAGAGCGCGACCACGTAGGGGTCCTCCATGAAGAAACCGGCGTAAGCGATGGCCTCGCTCCTGACCAGCTGCGAGAGCACCCTCTGGAGCTGTGCGGGCGTCAGCCCGAGGTCTCGGCTCGAGAACCCCGCGATTATCACGTTGACTTCGAGCGGCGCCCTGATCGGCAGGTCTATCGGCGCCTCCGACTGCTCCGCCCTCGCTGGTGTCCCAACGGCCGCGAAGGTGGAGACCATCATAGCGATCAGGAGGATCAGAGAGAACGTCTTCGCCCTCATGACCGATTTACATCACTCCGAAATTATAAGCCTACTAGCGCGTCGCCGATCCGCTGGTCACTTCAAAACGTTAATTACGGCCCCCCACGCATGTCTCGTGAGTACCTTTGAACCTCAAGCAAATCCTGAGTCGGGACATATTCGTTGCGACGTTCGTCACCCTGCTGACTTCGACCGCCTATGCCACCGGCGGCGTCTCAAGCCTAGTGCTCACGCTGATCATCATCGGGGTCCTGGCGGCCTTCGTCTCGATGGTGAAGGGAGTGGACGTCCTGATCATCTATCTGGTCTTCTCGCTCTTCCTCGTCGCTGTCGCCCAGCTGACGTCCGGAGTCGCAGGGATGGTAATCGTCTTAGCGGTCGCCCTCTTCCTGGCCACGAGGGGGCTCGTGAACATACCGATCAGGAGGGAAAACCTGGTCAAGTTTGCCGTTATCATCGCCGTGCCCTCAGTTGTCTACGGCGTCGTCCCGCACCCGTTCGGGCTGATCGCCCTGGCCTCCGCGACTGCGGTCCTTTTAGGTCTGCTGGCGTGGAGTGGGGCCATCTCGCTCTACGTCGTCTACCTGCTGCTCACTAAGCCGAAGATGGGGCTTAACGTCCTCGTGTCCCGCATCCGGTCGTCGTGGGAGATAGGCGTTCAGCGCGTCACGGAGGAAGCAGTCCGGAGGGTGGCGGAGGCCCCTGAGCCCACGGAGCGGCGCGAGATCGCCGCTGAGGTAAGGCCGACGATCGTGACCGGGGGTGAGACCCCGGTCGAGCAGCCCCAGCAGCTTCCGGCGGAGGTTGTCAAGTACCTGAACTTCCTTAGGACCCTCGAGGAGAACTACAGGGCCGGGAAGATCAGCGAGCAGGTCTACAACAGGCTCAAGAACGAGTACGTGAACAGGTTGCTCGAGTTCGGGTATCAGGTAGAGAGCCCATCGGGCTGAACCTCCTTTCTCAGAACAGGTCGACTCAGGACTTTGCGTCCCTTATCGCGAGGAGCAACACCGCAAACGCGGCGGCCGTCAACACGATCAGAAGAAGCAGCTCGTCGATCACCATAGCCCCCTCTCGGCTCCAGGGCTCGGAGGCCGTGGTGGCCCTGCGCGTCTCGATCGTCGTCATGGTCGATGACGCTGTGCTGATCTCCGTGTACTTCCTCACGGTCGACAGGAGTCCGGCCTCCTTGAGCAGCTCCAGCGCCTCTCCGTTGAGGTGTGTCGCGAGGTGCTCGGCCGCTGCCTCTCCGGACGATATGCCTCCCATCCTGTGCTTAAGGTTGAGGAGGGCTCTCGACATGCCTTCGGGGTCCAGCCTGAAGAGTTGCTCGATCAGAGCGAAGGCGGCCGCGTACCAGCCGCTGTCCCTGGACTCGCCTGGTCTCCACTCGATCAGCCTGAGCTGACGTGAGCGGGACGCCTCCTCCCTCATCAGTTCCCTCAGTGTCTGTGAGCCCTCCAGCCCCAACCGCTCCCCGAGCTCTAGGGAGAGATAGACCGCGAGGCCCTCGTGGAACCAAGTCGCGCCTGCATCAACTCCGACCTCGAAGAGGTAGTGGTGGACCAGCTCGTGGATCGCGATCACCTCCAAGAACCCCCGAGGCCTCCTGAGGAGGATCAGGTTCAGCCCGATCACCCTCGAGCTCCCCGACGGCACGGGCGCGAAGCCCTCGGGGCCGGACCGGTAGTCGCGGGGCAGGAAGAACTCCACCCTTACCTCAGGGACTTCGCCACCGAAGACAGAGCGCAGGTACTCGCTGGCGTTCGCTAGGGCGTCGATGATTGCCTCTGCGACTGCCGCGTAACGCTGGTGGGTCCTGACGCTGAACCCCCTCGAGGCGATGAGCTCGAGGGGCTCCTCAACGGGCCTGAAGTCGATCGCGACCCTTTTGACGGCGAGGGGGAGCGCGTGGCGAACGGAGAGCGACCGGTTGTGGACCTCCGCGTGAGGCGTCCAGGGCTCGACGGACCTCAACCTCTCCACGAGGCCCTCCAAGGTGATCTCGAGCACGCCCCTCACAGGCGGGCCGTAGGAGACCAGCGGCGTCAGGAGGAGGCCCCTGTCACCGTTCACGAGGCACGCGTGGTCCATCCTGAAGGAGACCGTCAGAGCCTCGACCGAGCTGAGGTCGAAGGTCACGTTGCTGTAGACCCTGCTGCCCTCTGACTCTGCCGGGAGATCTAAGACCTCATGGATCACTTGCGGCTGCGCGCTCCACCTCAGGGGTTCCCTGGGGAGCAGGAGCCAGAGCCTTCCGAGCCCGACCCTCCTAGCCTCCCCCGCGTCCACCAGGTACGTCATCACTCCGGAGCAGGATGCGTCCACCTCCAACTTTGCCCTGATGACGATCGGGGCCTCGCGGGCCGCCGTCTCCGTGGCTCCGGCCGACGGAATAAGAAGAGCGGCCGTCAGGAGCGCGACCAGCGCGAGGCCCTTGACGCTCATCTCAGGCACAGACCGGGGCTGTCGGAAATCAGGTTTCCGTCGTTCCTGACGTTGACCAGCCTCACCGAGGCCCTCCCTTCCGACATCTCGACCAGCACGCCGACCCTGTCGCCTCCGGAGGCCGAGGGGACGTACTGAACTCCCTGTATGACCGGCAAGGGCCTCTCGTAGGTTATTCCCATCCCCGTCACGCATAGCGCCAACCCTCCGGTCTTTGGACTGAATCCTATCTCGGCCCTGAAGGGGAAACCGACTGAGACGGACTTGAACTCCCTTCCCGTCTGGGTCAGCCTGACCTCTTCGACCGCGCTCCAGATCCCGGAGAGCACTTGGGACGCGGCGACCGAGAGGGCGGACCTCTTAGCCGCGTGGTCTATCGAACTCACCTGCTGGAGGAAGACGGCCGCGGTCGAGAAAGTCACCAGCATTATAACACCGATCGTCACTATGTAGGTGTACGAGGTGGTCACTTAGGTCACCTCGCCCAAACCATAACGGTCACGTAGTCGACGAAGACCCTGAAGATCGCCCTCTCGCTCGTGGAGAAAGCGAGCTGGGGGATTTCCACGCCGTCGACGAACACCCTGAGCGACCCTCCGTCGATCGACTCGGGGAGCTGGTAGTACGTCCTCCGGGTGGCGTTGAGCCTGAAGGTCAGCGTGTCCCCTGGGGGGACGACGTACCCGTCCTTCAGCACCCTCTCGTAAGCCCCGGGGTCGGCGTAGTGCGGGGTCACGAGGACCACCCGCACCATGACGGTCACCACGACGTCGTTGTACACCCTGTCGACGGAGTACGACACATAGGGGAGCGCCTTGGTGACGATCCTGACCTCCCTGTCGTCGTAGACCGCGTAGGTCACCACGTCAAGTCCCGTGGTCGTGTAGTTCAGCTTTCTGCTCGCTATGTAGTCGCCCAAGACATCCACCTCCCCGCGCTCGAGGTAGTATATCCCGGGGATCCTCTGCTTCGGCCCCACGTACTCGATCGCGCTGACCACCGCGGGTATCACCACGCTCCTCCCTTTCCACTCAACCTTTATCACGTGTGCCTCCGCGAACGGACGCACGATTACTGAATGGGACAGCACGGTAGCTCCCTCTCTCCTGAGCAGGAGGTCGTGGATCTGCTGGACGCCGACCCCGATCGCGGCCGACTGGGCCTGCCCTGAGGCCTCCCACGGCCTCCAGAGCGCCACGACCGCAACGGCGAGGCCGGCGGTGATCGCGATGAGCGCGGCCGTTTGAACCGCGGTGCTGAGCCCTGCCCTCGACCTCACGTCCTCACCCCCTAGCTGTCTGCTCTATCGGCCACGGGAAGAACGGCGAGATCAGGACCGGTCCGTTCATGGTGTCGGCGGGCACCAGGATCCTCGGGACGGCTCTGGCAGACGGGTCGCTGTAGGGCGACTCCAGGACTCCGACTGAGTATTCGATCGGGAACGGGAAGAACGGAGCCATCAGCTCTCCCTGCTCTATCGGCCACGGGAAGAAGGGCGCCACGAGTGCGTCCCGCTCGATCGGGAACGGGAAGAACGGTGCGATCAGCTCTCCCTGCTCTATCGGCCACGGGAAGAACGGTGCGACGAGGGTTCCGGTGAGGTCGCCTAGCCCCTTCACCTCAACGGTGCCGTCGGACTTCGTAACGAAGAGCCTCGCGGTCGCCGATGCTCCAGGAACTACCGGCCTCTTCGGGTCGCCCAGTATCACGACGTCGACGCTCCAATCCCTGAGCGCGGGGCCGATCTCGTTTACCTTGACGGGAACGACGCTCGGCGGGGGTGCGTCGAAGAGCTCCCTGACCTCCTCTAGGGGTCCGAAGAGCAAGGTGAAGTCGGCCGGAATCGGCGCCGAGGGGTCCCCGGCGGCGTGAAGGACCAACTCGTACTGGTCGTACCACCCGGGCTTCAGCTTCAGGGGTCTGGTGTCGACCGCTATGGTGCCGAGGCGTCCGTAGTCATCAGAGGCAGCGCTCTCACCGAGACCCAGGATGGTCGCCTGCAGCACCCCTCCCCTACCGATGATGGGTATCCTCAGCATGTTGTTCGCGTAGATCATGGAGTCCCTGATCCTTATGAGCGAACCGAGTATCTTCCTCTCCGCCTCGTTGAGCTTCCTGACGGCCTCCTCGACCGCGCCCCTTACGGGACGCGTCATGCCGCTCACGAACTCCCTGAGCGCAGCGGTCACCAAGCTGCTGATCTGACCGTTGGCGAGGTCCGCCTTCGCGGCCGAGAGGACGTTGCTCAGCGGGTTGAGGATGTTGTTCAGCCACCCTTCGATGGTCGAGACTATCTGGTCATGCCAGCGGGTCAACGCCTCTTTGATCTTGTTAATGGGTTCGATGATCTTGTTGACCAGCTGATCGAGTCCGCTGATCAGCTCGTTGATCGGCTTCAGTAGACCGTCAAGGATCTCCTGAATGAAATCGTTGATCAGCTCGTTGACGAAGTTGGTTATCATGTCCTTGATTACCCCCGCGAGCAGCTTGCCGAAAATTCCAAACCCTTGGAAGAGACTGTCGACCATGCTTAGTATTGGTCCTAGGATCGCTCCGACGACGGAGGAGATCAGGTTGTTGATTGCGGAGACGAGCTGGTTCACGAGGGAGGTGATAAGCTGCTTGATCATGTTCACGACGCTCTTTATCTGGTTGACGATGTTGTCGAGGAATCCGGTAATCGCGTCCTTAATACCGGTCAGGAACCCTTTGATCCCCTCGAGCAGCGACTTGATCGGTCCGAATACCTGGTTCAGGGCGCCCGCCAAGTCGCCCAGCGGCCCGCCGACTAAGCCGCCGACCAGCGCGTCGAGGGGTCTCGAGAGCGTCCCGGCGACTTCGCCCGCGATGGAGTTAACGGCTCCGTCCAACCTGTCCAGCTCGTTGTAGGCGACGGTCTTGGCGAACCTGAAGATCTCCCTCACCGTCTTCTCTAAGCCGTACGCGATTCCCGGAAGCGGGTTCCATCCCCAGTACGCTCGCAGCGAGATGGTCGAGCTGGACTTGTAATGAACGGCTTCAGTTACCATCGGCGTGGCGGACAATACGATGAACGAAAGGGTGAGCTTCCTCTCGTCGGGGATGGTCTCGGGGTCGGTCGGCGGCTCTGCGGAGAAGTTGTACGGCGCGCACAATCCGTTGATCTGCTCGGTGTACTCGGCGAGCGACGCCTCCACCCTCTCGAGTTCCCTGATGTAATGCTGTATGACAGCCCCGATTCCTGAATCCGAAGCTAGCGGCTGGAGGTCTTGAATCGCGCTCCTTATCGAAGTCCTCGCGCCCTCGACGTTCTGTAGAGCGCCCGCACAGTTCCTCGCGCCGAGTTTCAGCCTGGCATCCGCGAGGAGTGTCACCGCGCGGTCGAGCTTGCTTGCCGCTCCCACGAGAAGCTCGTTACCGACTTTCAACGACCGGAGTTCGGACGCGATCTGTCTCAGGACTGATTCCTGCTCGGAGAGCGAGCCCGCAACGTGTGAGACCAGAGAGGACCATGCGCCTTGGAAGAGTCCGAAGAGGGACTCGAGGAGCTCGAATATACCCAGAGCGTCCTTGAAGTCCACCGAGACCTTAAGCCCCCTGTCGCCCGAGTAGACGCCCAGTAACTCGGTCAGCTTCCAGCCCGAGTCGGCGTCGGAGGAGACGTGGAACGAAGCCGTGAGCGGGATGTCTGCGAGATTCTCGGAGCTCTTCCAGCCCGAGAGCGTGGGAGCCCTCAGTATCATGATCAGGATGGCCAGAGAGACCATGTACCTCTCTTCGGCGAGCCAGAGCCTCTCCTTGTCCTTCGCCCACTCGCCGTCCTTAAAGGAGAGCGTCGCGTACAGCTCGTCGTTGACGACTACCGGGTAGGAGGCGAGCGCGTACACCGCGAAGCCGGGCGCGATGAGGGCGAGAGCGACGGCCGCCAGAGTCGAGGCGACCATCATCGACCAACCGATCGGGTGCAGGCAGCCGTCACCCGGAAAGCAGACCGTCGAGTGATATAGGGCGTAACCGACCCTGTAAACGCTGTTGATCACGTTCAGCATCGACTTGAGCGTGCTGCTCGGCCTCGCCTTGAAGGCGATGAAGACGTTGGCTCCCACTTCCTCATTCACCAAGAAGACCGATGTGGAGCCGTGAGCGACTGTCATCCCTTTGAACATCCCGAGCGGGTTCAGGCCTCCGCCGAGTATCAGGCCAGCTACCTGTATCAGCCTGAGGTCGATTCCCAACGTCGCGAGGAGCTTCTCGTAGCCCTGCGGGACGTAAGGCGAGCGAAGTCCCGGCGTCGCGACGACGTTGATGTCCTCGAACGAGATGAAAGTCTTGCTCACCTTGTCTATCTTCTTGAAGCCCGGGAAAAGCAGCGGTATCTCGAGGTCTGATGGCGCTCCGCTAGGATGGAACTGCTCAACCTCCAGTATCGACTCGAGTCCTCCCGAGGCGCGCTCCGCCCTGACGGCGCTGATCGCCAATACCGGAAGCGCCAGCGAGAGCGTGATTAGCAGAAGCACGACCAGAGAGGCCGCTCCCTTCCTCGACAGTCCCCTGCCCCTCACGTAGAGTGACGCGAAGGCTAGGAATCCTGTAGCTGAGACGACTATGACCATGAGGTGCAGCGGGTCGATCTGTACGGTCCTGCCAGCTCCCTCGACCGGCGGAAGCATCCTCCTCAACGCCTCCGTGGGCCCGCCCGCAGGGGACCTGTCCACGATTCCCGTATCGGGGGTCTCGGGTTCCGGCGACTCCTCTGCGCCTTCATCCGATGGCCTTGGCTCCTGCCCCGGTGAGGCGGGCGAGGCGGGAGGTGGCGGCGAGGTCCTGTTGACGAGCGCTGCTGCCCTCTCGATCCTCTCGACGAACTTAAGGAAGTCCGTCGGCAGGTCCCTCAGCGCGCCGGACCCGAACTCATAGGCGAACCCGAAGCGAAGCGATGTGATGACGCTTGAGCCGTTGAGCATGGCGAAGTAGGCGTCGATGCCCTCGGCCACAGGCCTCAGGGAGACCGACCTAGGCGTGACCTCGTAGTTGAACCGCTGGGTCCCGAAGGGCGGCATGAGGATCACGTTGAGCAGAGCTCCCCTTGCGGGCCGGAGTTCGCTAACTCCCAACTCCCGCAGGACATCGACGGAGTGTTCCCTCGCGTCGCTCTGGACTTGAAGCTTCTTGAGAAGGCGCACCTCGAGGGAAGTCGTCACGCCCCACCCCATCCTCGATACGCTGATCACGACCGTCGCCTCGTCAAACCTCTCAAGGAGTTCCTTCTTCAGATGAGGTGAGAACCCACCATCCGTTGCGGGCCTCAGTGCCTCGACGACCCTCATCAGGTCCCTCCACGTCGCGGACGCAACGAACTGTCCGGTCTGACCAGTCCCCTCGAACCTCAGGCCGGTGACCGAGGCGAAAGTTCTCGCGACGCCGCCGACCCGGGCTTCGTCGGCCACTCCAGCTACCTCGAGGAACGCGGTCCCGTTGTTGGCTAACTTTTTCGCGCTGATGAATAGCACCGCGGAGCCATCCGACGTCGGACGAAGGGCCTCGGCGACCGCGTTCAGCGACCCGATCGGGTAAGCAACTATGTAAGAGACCATGAGGTGACCCGAGGGCGCGACCGCGACTGCAAGGTCCTCTGACTCGCCGGGCGGAAGCGGGGAGTTCTCGGCGACCGCGGGGACCGCGAGCAGTGCCAAAAGTGCAAGCGCTAGGGGGAGCCTCGACGTCTTCACCTCGTGATCACCTCGGTCGGGAGGCCCCGCTCCACGACTAAGATTTGAAGCGCGTAGCCGTTGATGTTCTTCAGCACGATCGTGTGCCGCCCTGGTCCTAGGACAACCTCGCGGCCTGAGAGCGTGATCGGCAGCTCGGGAGGTCTGCCGTACGTTACGGTCAGCCGGCCGTCAGAAGTCAGTCTCGTCGCCCTTTCGTCGAGTATGTTCCACGCGTCAGCGTCGAGGATCCTATACCTCCTGTCGCCGAGGGCGCCGATCGCCTCAATCACCAGTCGGTCCTCCCCCTGAGCTGCGATCCTGATCGCCGAGTCCTTCGGCACGTACACCGTGAGCGTCGCGGACCTTTCCGGCAGGCCGTAGACCTTCTGGATAGCCCTGTTGATAGACTCGACCGCGTCCCAGACGGGAGACTCGACCGCGCTCAGCTGCAGGGTTGCCATCGAGTAACCCAAGCCCACTAGTGCGAGGAGAACGGTTAGGACGACAAAGGTGACGCTGGCCTGAGCCACTCTGCTGCGATTGGAGGGACTTCGAGCCTTGATCATTGCAGTATCCCCGTCAACCAGATGCAGCCTGAGTACGTCTTGATTCCGTTAGGTCGCGGGAAAGAGAAGAGCAGGAGAGGATCCCTCCTCTGGAAGAAGACAGGTATTTTCCCTGCACCCGATGAGGAGTAGAGAGACTCCTCGCTGACGTCTATATCGGAGAAAATCTTACCGTACGTCCGGGCGGCTTCACGATATCTTTTCAACCAGTCGGGAGTCACCGCATTTTCAGCCTGAATTTCAACGATCTCAGTCATGGTATTGATGAGCGTTTCACCGTCGACTGCGTTGAAAGCATCATCAAGGTGTCCTTTCGTGTTCGGTACCGCTGGGGGGTCTTTGATTTTCTCTCTGTACTGATAGTAACCCGGATCATGGGAGTGCGCCTTCGATGTCGGCTTGACCTCTGCAGTATTGAACGTCTTTGACAACTGAGTCCTCATTATCTCCCAATAAGACCTTCCTATGCTGCTGTAGAGTGCGTCTGAGGGTTCCTCGTCAGACTTCATAGCCTTCGGAAGCTTGGTCACAAATTTCCCTAATTTTAGAGGTGGTATGACCGACAGCGCAACCCCAACCCAGTCCACCCCCATCCATTCTGTCCATTCGACTGCCCTCCAAACCCTGTACTCGCCGGTTTTCGCGGCTATGGTAGGGTCAGTCGTGTACACGAAGGACTTAAACCCGGCTCTGTTGACTCCGATGACTCTTAGTCTTGTGTTCCCGTGATTGTGTACATAGGGCTTCCCCGCGAGGGCTCCGACCTTGACGTCCCTTTTGGTATTCTCGTCGAAATAACTGAGACCAACGTTGAAGCCGATCATCACGTTCCTGAACTTCAGGAACTCTGTAGCGGGCCCCACGATCGGCAAGAATCCTACTATCAAGTAAATAATAGATACGATCCCGACGTTAGGACTCAGCTCCCTGTAAAAGCCCCCCTTACTCGGGCTGCTAGTCACAAGGAAAGTCTCCGAGTAACTCACCGTGTTGGCGCGGTTACTCCCCTTTTGCTTGTACGTCACGTCCACTCGGACGTCCACCTTCAGCTCTGCGACCTTAGAGCCTCTGTCCCAGCTCGAGACGACTGAGGCCTTCTTCACCTCAATCTTGGTGACCTCGTAGTCCTTGCCGGAGACGCTCTTGAGTCTGCCCTCTATGATCTTCGTCAGCTGATCTCTGAACTTGGAGGCGACCTCATTAGCCAACGACTTAAGCTTGTCGGCGGGCAGGTCTCTCCCATGAATCATCTGATACGCGCACTGATGGGCGCCGATTTCCTCTATTAGCCTTGGGACCATGTTCTCCGAGAGCGTCTTCTTTATGGCGAAAACCTCGCTGGACGGATCGATGCCGACGTTGATCACGGGAAGTCCAGCTGCGACGATCAGCAGGATGACCGTCATGACCGAAGCGGCAGTTATCATGACTTGGCCCCCCTTATTCGACCCAGGCCGCTGACCGAACGTAGCCCTCATCTCAGAACAACACCCCCATCGCGATCACCGCCGCGATGGTGTAGATGACCGCATATAGAAAGCCCGCGGCTGTTATCCCCTCGCTCATCTTCCCGGTCAGCATCCCGAGGAAGGTCGCGTTGAGCACTATCCCCGCCGAGATGTTATCAATCAGCATCGGGAGCTGATCGGGCCTCAGCAGCCTAATCCCTCCGAGGCCGATCGACTGGGGGACGGTCACCGCCAGGTTCGCCAGAGGGATGATGATCTGCTTGATCAACAGCGCGGCGATGAAGATCATCAGCACCGCGACCATCAGCCCGAAGAACTTGAACCCGGTCGTCTTCGCCTTCGCGACCCTGATCGCGTCCCTAACCTCCCTGCTGATCTCGGTCAGCTCCTCGAAGATCTCCTTTTGGGCGCCGAGCTCCTCCGCGTCCGCAATCAGGTCGAGGACAAGCTCGGACCTCCATGATATCTTCCCCCTGTACGGCTCGAGGGACTCCCTGATGCTCCTCCCGACCTTGAGCTGGGCCGCAATGTGATGAAGAACGGAGTCGAAGTGCTTCCCGTAGCTCCTCGCCTCGGCGAGGTAGATGATCGCCATCGCGGGGCTCTTCCCCTTCTTCACCTCCTCGGTCAGGTCCCTGACGAAGCTCGGGATCGCGAAGTCCACTCCGTTCATGAAGTTGTAGTCCCTGTAGAAGATCCACGTTCCCACTGCAGATATCGCTACGAGGGCCCCGCCCAGCGCGAAGGCCAGCTTGTACTGAAGCAACCTCGCACCCAGCACCGCTTCGGCCATGGTCGGTGAGAAGTAGATCACGGCTGCGACGGCGGCTGCGATGGGCAGTCCGATGGTGAGCGTCCTGACGTAGTACTTATCGAAGCTCTGGGGGGTAGAAGGATATCCCGAGTCTATCATAATCCCGAGGACTAGGACCAGCATCGGTGTGATGATGAACGTGAAGGTCCTGGAGGTGTCGATGGCCATGTCGCTCGCGAAGACCGTCAGCATGGTGTAGAGGAGGAGCGGCAGCACCCCGAAGAAGACGAGCAGCAGGTCCCCGAAGAGCCTGAGCTGATCGCCGAGGGCCTTGTACCTCTCCCTAAGATCGTTGAACAGGGACCTCATCTTGTCCTTCAGGACGTTATACATTCCACCGCCGCCGCGTTCGGCTCCGACCGCCGACTGCAGGTAGTCCTTGAGCGTTAGCGAGTTGAGTCTGTCGGCCTCCTCCTCGATCGTCTCTAGGACGTCCTTGACGGCCACCATACGGACCGTCTCGATCCTTTTGACCAGCTTGGAGAAGTAGGGGAACAGCCTCTCCTTCATCCCCGCTACCGCCATGCTCCTGTGAGGCGGAATTCCCACCGCAGCGTACGAGGTCATGAGGGCGGCGACGTAGGGCAGCTCCCTTACGCAGCCGGACTCAAGGGCTCTCGCCTTGACCACGGGCCTGAAGAGGAGGTAAACGGAGTAGGCGAGCGGCATCACCCCCACGATCACGAAGGCCGGAACTCCCACGACGACCAGCGAGAAGTAGACCAGGAAACCCGAGAGCGCAGCCGACGCCATCAGCAAGTTGAGGACCCTTTTGGCGTAACTGCTCGGGAGCACGTTGATCCCGCTGAGGTAGATGTAGTTCGCGAGGAAACGCTCGAGCCTGCCTGCCAGCGCCATGGGCTACCCCCTCTCCCTCCTGAGCCTAGAGAGAATCCCGCCGGATTCCTCCTCCGCCTCCTCCTCAGCCTCGACCATCTTGCCCTTCTTGACCACCCTCGGAGGCCTCAGGACCAAGTCGCCGACGCCCACGAGCTTGATGTCGCCCAGCCCCTTATCACCGGACTCGGCCGCAGTCTTAGCCTCAGTCACAACTGTTGGCGTCAGTCCCTGAATGGTCACCTTCGGCTTAACGACCGGAATTTCCTTCTTCTCCTTATGCACGGGCTCGGTTCTCACGGGGACGGGGATCGACTTGTAGAAGGTCTTGTCGATGTAGAAGTTCGTCATGAACTGCTTGACGTACTCCATCTCGGCCGTCTCGGGTTTTGCGAGCGCCATGTCCCTCATCCACTTGAGGAATTCAACCCTGTTGAGGTACTCCTCCTTGAGCCTCTCCTTAGAGAGCCCCAAGTACTCTGAGGCCACCTTGGCGGAGTTGGTGGAGAGCAACTCCTCTAAGGGGATGCTTCGGGGGCCTCCCTGCGGGCCGGCCTCGTACCAGAAGAGCCTCTTGACCTCCTTCTCGCCCTCGCCGAGCTTCACCTCGTAGAACTCCCTGACCTTCCTGATCCTCTTGAAGTAGCCCTTCCCTATGTCCTGGAAGATGAAGCCGATGAACGCGATCCCCTTCAGCGCCGAAAGGTGGGCTGGTGGAATTCCGAGCTGCTCGAGCCTCGCGAAGACGCTCTCCGGATCCTCCGCGTGGATGCTGGTGACCCCGCCGTGCCCGGTCGCGACGGCCTGCATCCAGACCTTCGCGTCCTCGCCCCTGATCTCGTTGACCAAGATGTAGTCGACGTTGCTCCTGAGCAGCAGCTTGAGGAGGTCGAAGATGGTAACGGCCCCGGTTCCCTCTATGGTCTGGGCCTCCCTGATGACGTACCTCAGCCAGTAAGTATGGGGGAGCCTGAACTCGGGGACGTCCTCTGCGCTCCCAATCTTCATGTGAGGCGGTACGAACGAAGCAAGCGCGTTGATCAGCGAGGTCTTGCCGGAGCCCATGACCCCCGCGACCAGCGTAGCCTGCCTCGTCTCGATCATCAGCCAGATCCAGGCTGCCATCTCGGGAGTGATGGTCTCGTTGAGTAAGAGCTTCGTGATTGTCCAGGGCTTCTCGGGGAACTTCCTGATGGCGAAGGTGCTGCTCGAGGAGATCTCCGTCCTATAGGTGCAGGTGTACCTGTGACCCCCGGGGATCGTCACACCGTCCAGGAAAGGCTTGAAGATCGAGACGCTCTTCCCCGCGAGGTGCGCGAGCCTCATCACCAGCTTGTCCAGCTCCTCGTCTGTGAAGACCATGTTGGTCTCGATCCTGCCGTAGTCCGTGTGGGTGACGGTCACCGGGCTGTTGGCCTTGTTGCACTCGACGTTCTCGACCTTGGGGTCGGCCATCACTGCGGCCAGCGGCCCGTATCCCCACAGCTCCCTCTCGATGTAGTGGAGCAGGACCGGGCTGTGCAGGCTTCTCTTCTTCAGCGCCTCTTCGAACTTCTCCTTTGTGAACTCCTCCTTCGACCTAACCGTGTATATGAGCTCGCCCGCGAGCTCGCCGAGTTGCTCCAGCTCCTTGTCGCTGACCGGAGGATCCTGGACCGCGTACTTCAGGGCCGGCGAGCCGGGCTCCCTGCCTATCAGGACCTCGCTCATTCCCGCCTTATACTTGTCAAAAACCTCGAAGTTCTTGGGCACGTCCCACCTTTTGAACTTTATAACTATGCTAGAGGTCTTAGCGGGAGCGTCTCGCTTTTTCATTGTCATATGTCTTGAGTTTCCAATTGATAAGGGTATCCCATAGGTAAGGTCCTTACTGTTTCTATTATTTGGGTCTCTAATATATGGTCGCAGAGAGAAAGGAAAAGTTCTGCCACCCAGTTATCAGACGGAGAGGGATGCGTTTGACCGAAACGATGATAGAGGTAAGGGACCTCTGGAAGAGTTTCGACGGTGAGTTCGCGGTCCGGGGCCTCAACCTGCTCGTAGGGGCTGGGAGCGTGCACGGCCTGCTCGGGCTGAACGGCGCCGGCAAGACCACGACCGTCAAGTGCGTCGTGGGGCTGCTCAAGCCGGACCGAGGCCAGGTCAGGGTAGCGGGCCGGTCGGTTCTGGAGGACGTCTCCCATAAGTCCCTGATCGGGTACCTCCCCGAGAACCCGTCGCTTCCGGAGTACCTGACCGTGAGGGAGTTCCTCGTCTTCGTCGCGAGGCTCAAGGGCCTCGAGGGGACGGGGTTGCGGACCCGCGTTTCGGAGGTCGCGGAGCTCTTCGGGTTGAACGGTTACCTCGACAAGCTGATCTTCGGCCTCTCGAAGGGCCTTAAGCAGCGGGTCGCGTTCGCCTCGGCGATCGTCAACGACCCCCTCATCCTCGTCCTCGACGAACCCTTCAACGGCCTCGACCCCGAAGCCCAGAGCGTCGCGAAGGCAGAGATGAGGGAGACGGCGAGGCGCGGCGGCTCAGTGCTCGTCAGCACGCACCTCCTCGACACGATAGAGAGGGTCTGCGACTCGGCGACGATCGTCCACCGCGGGAAAGACCTGGCCTCCGGAAGCGTCGATGAGCTCAAGCGGTCGTCGGGACTCGACTCCTCCGCGTCACTGGAGGAGGCCTTCCTGAGGACGATCTCTCGGGTGAGGACATGAGGGTCGCTCTCGTCCTGTTGAGGGTCAAGCTCCGTCACTACCTGGGGTCCGTCTTCGACAGGCCGAGGAACTTCGTCTTCCTCTTAATCGTCTACAGCCTCTGGCTAGCCGTGACCGGCATCTTCTCGCTCGCGCTCCGGTTCGCAGGCGTCGTTTCGGGTTCGGGTCCCACGGGATTCCTCCCCGTCCTGACCGAGGTCACCGTGATTGCGGTAATGGCTGCCGGCATCTACCTAGGCTTGAAGGGTGGGGTTACTGCCTTCCCCTACGAGATTGACTTCGTCCTGCCATCGCGCGTCAAGCCAAGGGCCTTCCTCGTCTCGGACGCGCTCTTCCAGTTCGTCATGCTCTCCCTCTTCGTCGTGCCGCCCGTCGCCCTCATGATATGGACCATCACCTACCCGGCCCATGTAGCGTACCTCACGGTCGCCATGCCGTGTTATGCGATCGCGATGGCGACGGCGATATTGCTGTCCCACGTCATCGGGCTCTCGAGGACGAAGCTGGGCGAAGGGGCCTCGAGGTTCCTCGGCTGGAGTCTAATGGCGTCGGTCCTGATGCCCCTGGGGCTCTCCGCGCTCGGGGTGCCCCGGCCGACGGAGCTTAGGTATCACCCGGCCCTGATCCTCGCCCACGCGGTGACAAGAGGCTCGGCCTCAGACTTTCTGTACTTGCTCCCCTACGTCGCGGTCTTGTCGGCGGCGTACTTCAGGCTCTCGGGGACGAACTTCTACCCCTCGGTCACGCCCCTGCTCGTCTCGGCGCTGATGGACAGACCCACGGCGATCACGGCCCGCATCGCAATCCCAGCTGTCCTGTCTCGTGTGCTCGGACTGAGGGCCAGTTCCGGCCTCTCCGGACTGATGTACTCCCTGCACCTCACGCGGGTCGCTCGGGAGGGTAGCCTTCTCACGGGCGCGACGATCCTCGTACTGCTCACGCTCGGGAACACAGCGGTCCCCAGGATGATGGGGGGTTTCCAGTTCCCCGAGCTGGCCCAGCTCACGATGATCGCGCTCTATGTGCCCCTGCTCCCCGCCCTTCTGGCGATAAACTGGAGCCTCTCGGAGCGGAGGAACCTCTGGTTAGTCAAGATGTCGCCGTGGAGCGAGAGGCAGTACCTCTCGGGCCTCCTGTTGGCCTACGTGACCGTCTCCTTACCGTTCTCGCTCGTCCTCTACTCGCTCGTCTCAGTCGGCGTCGGGGAGTTGCCGTTCCTCGCGGTGGACCTGATCCTGCTCGCGTCCATGTCTTACTTCGGCTCAGCCCTCGCGGTGCTCGCGTCCCTGACGGTCAGGATCGAGTCCTCGCCGCTCTCGCTGGGCTCGCTGGTCTTCATCGTCGTCCCTCTTGCGGGCTCCGCCCTCCTCTCCCTCCCGGTCCTCGTCCTCAGGACCCTCGAACCGCTGGCCAGCTCCCCGACGCTGACGGTCATCTCGGCCGCTTTGATCTACGTGGCAGCCTTCGCGGCGGTCCTCTACAGGAGTCTAGTCCGCGGCGGCACGAGGTACCTGACCTGACGCGAGCGACACCGTCGCCCCAAAGGTCACGCGAACGGATTTTATTCAGCACGTCACGTGAGCTGCGGGTTGAGCGTAAGGGAAGAGGACGTGAGGCTGATCCAGTATCTGACCTCGCTACCGAGGAAGGGCGGAAGAGTCCGTGTGGACCTCAAGGGGGCCGCGGAGGCCGTCAGGCTCGATGAACTGAAGGTCTTGATGGGGCTGATCAGGTTGCAGTCCTTGGGTCTGGTCACCGTCGCGGGAGTCCCCGACTTCGATGAGGCCAAGGGAATGCTGGTCCAAGCGATTCGGCTGCTCGATTACGGATTCATGTCCGGGAAGGTCGCCGAGTACGAGTACGAGAGCGTCAGGAGGGTCATGGCGGAGCTGGTGCTTTCGATCCCCGGGTCGTCGCTCGATGAAGTCCCGCCCTCGCCGAGCCTCATGGGCGTCCTGCTAAGGAGGAGGTCGCTGCTCATCTCCTCGCTGATCAACTATCTCGGATCCAAGGACAGGAACCCTGTGGTGATTGAGGACCTGCTGGGGGCGCTGAGGGAGGTCGAAGAGTCGATAGTGATGCTCGAGGGGTCGAAGGGTCTGGGGAGCGAGGCGTTGGAGACCGTCTCGAGGGTAAGGGAGAAGCTCGAGGAGGACCTGCTGAGGACTACCATCGGCGACCTTCGTCCAGAGCAGCTCTCAGAGACAGCTTCTTGGTCAGACGAGGTGATCGAGGAGGTCCTCGAGTCGTTCGCGAAGCAGTTCCTCGAGGACGAGGGTCAGGAGGACTTGCCCGCCGAGCTGAAGTCCGAGTTCGAGCTCCTCAAGGCGAGGCTCGTCATCGGCGAGATCAGCCAAGAGGAGTACGACTTCCTCTACCAAGAGTTGACTAGGAAGGCCTCTGAGCTCAAGCGGAGACGTAAGACCGATGTTGAGGTCCTCGAGAGGAGCGTCGAGAGGTTGCGCGAGCAGCTCGATGCCATGAGAAGCCTGCTGAGGGTTGGCTCCGACCTCAACCTTAATTTCTTAAACGGTTCCATCGAGAGGCTCCAACGGGCTCTCAAGGTCCTCGAGAGGGTCACCGAGGAGGTCAAAAGGGTGAAGTTCCTCATCGGCCAAGTTCAGTCTGGATTCCTGAACTTAACATAACGTTTATGGCAGTTATCTGTTTGAGGACCGCATCAACGAAAGGCGCCTTTTGCGCGAACTCAGAGATGACCCTTTGAGCGGAACCTATTACATCGTCCCAGTTCGGGAAGGCACTCCTCAACAGTCGATCGACCTGCTGGAGGAGGCGCTTGAACTCCTCAATGCCCGACAGGTAGGAGTTCAACACTAAGTCGAGCTCCTCGAGGTTGAAGCCGAGCCTATCGCGGAGTCCCGATATCCTCGCCCGCTCCTGAACCAAGACGTTCATCACCTCCACGAGTTCGGCGAGGGCCGCGCGGAGAGAGGAGAGGACTTGCTCCGTGGACTGAACGACGTTCGCCGTCTCGGACAGCACCGATGCGGCCACCCTCTCGTAGACCTCCCTGCTCACCAGTTTCTTCCCCTCGAGGAGCTTCAGCAGCTTGCCGAGCTGGACCGAGAGTGCCCGAAGCGCATCCAGGTGGTCGGACACCCTCGGATCCCTGATCACCTCGAGGTCCTTCCCGACGACCCTTTCGAGGATCCTGACCTTCCTTAGCTCGGCGGCGACCTCCTCTAAGTCCCTTAGCCCTGCCACGTGCTCGAGCCTCGCCCTCGCGCGCATGAACCTGAACAGCAGCTCCACCTCCCTCGCGTGGTGGAACCTGATGAGCCCCCTCTCGCCCAGCTGGATCATCGCCTCGAGGTGGTCCCACGCTTGGCCGCCTAGTCTCGCCGAGAGCACGTCGGGGTCGAAGTAGATCGTCCTGCCTGACCTGTGCGGGTCCGTCAGCAGGGTGATCAGGACCCGGCGGCTCGCCTCGTGCTCAAGGCCCATCATTCATCACCTCCCCTTCAGAAGCAGGTCGAACCTGTCGAACCGCTCGCACTTCCAGCACTTCTCCGACCTGCTGGCGAGGATCTGGGCGCAATCGACGTGGTAAGGCGTGTAACAGATGGGGCACAGAACGGCGTCCTCGATCCGCACCTTCTCCCTGTCGACCGGGCACTCCATCGTCCCCGCGAAGGCCTCCGCCTTCTCGGTCAGAACCACCTCCCAGGAGCCGTCCCCAGTCCGCTCGAGCTTGTTCAGGTACTGCCTGAAGTCGCCGACTATCTCAAGCCTCAGCCTCCTGAGCAGGTCTTCCAATCCGACGCTCATCGGTACTATACGTAATAAAACGTTCTCCCGGGTCCGCGTTCTCGCGCTCGCGCCAGCGTATACACTTATCTGCTGGCGATCGGTGTTAAGACAAGAATGGAGGCGGTGGTCGACGCGGCCATAGGAGTTTCTATCTTCTCGCTAATCGCCGGCTTGCTGGTCTTCTCCGCGCTCTCCGGCGCCTCGAGTTATCTCTCCTTCACCGAGGACGCGATGGTCCGCGCCGAGTCGAGGGCAGCCCTCAACCTCATCAAGTCGCTCGTCTCTAGGTCTTCAAGGGAGGCCTACCTCCTGAACCCGCTCTACGTGGTAGCTCCGTCCCACGACTTCAGGGGAGTCAGGGTCGACTTCGTCGCCAAGGTCTCGTTCACGCAGAGGATCGTTCAGTCGGGCCCTGGGGTTGCCCTCTCGTTCCCGTCCGATTACACGACCTGCACCGCCGAAGGCAGGGGCGCGATAGTGGTGACGAGATACGGCGTTCACGTGAGTGGTCTACGGCTCGACCCCGACCTCGTGAACTACGGTGAGGACGGTACCATACGGGTCTCTGAAAGTGCGAGCCTCTGCCATTACGGCGGGTCGACGGTAGTTGAGTCAGGTTACGAAATCGTGCCTTTCGTCTTCGAGTCGCCGGTTGTGGTCTTCACGGATTCCTCGTATCACGTCGTGCCGGCAGTGTATCCCGACTTGGTGGTTGCGTTCGTAAAGGGCCGGTTCGTCGAGCCGTCTAGGGTCTCTATACCACCCGACGCAGTGTACCTTTCGGAGACGACCGTAACAGAGAACGGAATTACCCTGAGCGTGGAGGTCTGGGCCTGGTGGGGTGGTCCGTCTTGAGGTCGAGGGGCTCGAGGCGTCTCGGGATGGTTTGGACCGTCGAGGCGATTCTGGCCTCGCTCATCGTCGTCTTGGGGGTCGTGCTCTTCTATCAGATCGTCTCCATAAAGACCGTCTCGATCTCGGAGCAGAGGAACGACCTCGAGGAGCTCGCCAACAAGATGGTCGCGACTCTGACCGAGCGTGGTCAGATGGAGGCCTTGGTGTGCCGGGAGGACGGCGTCCCCGTCGACGAGGCCCTCGCCATCATCGCGTCGGCTGCTCCGCCGGGCGTCTCCGTGAACTTCACGGTCGTCAAGCTGGTCAGGAACTCCGACGGTACCGTCGTGATCGGCCACAGGCTCTTCTCGGTCGTGTGGGGCGCTTACGACTCGACCAGGTCGTTCTCCGCGTGGACTGCGAGGCTGACCTGTTCCTCAGACAGGGTCGGAATCCTGGCCGTGAGTAGGGGATGAGTCGTGGTAGGCTTTGGCCGGGCTCCTTCTTCGTCCGAAGGGGAAGGGAGTTGCTGAGGAGAGGCAGGCCCAAGGTCCTAGAGGTGAAGCAATACGTCCTACCGCCTCCGACCGTTCTTTACGTCTCCGAGGCACCGCTGATAGGGGAGTCCTCGATAGGGGCGCTCCTCGATAAGATGCTCGCCATGAGCAAGTCGTGGACGGACGTCAGAGAGCGGTCGTCGTCGGTGCTGGCAGCCCAGCAGAGCAGGGAGGAGTTGGCCAAGGCGATCGGTGAGGAGGCGAAGAGGGTCCTCACGCTGAAGGACGAGGCGCAGGTCGCGTTCATGCTCAACAGCAAGTTGATCCCCCTCACGGTCACAGAGGCCGGCAGGCTCTACAGGGCGTTCGTCGGCACGGTCGCGTCCTTCGGGATACTGAAGTCCCTCGGTAAGGAACAGGAGGCTCGGGCGCTGCTGGACCTCGCCTTCTGGGAGCTGAGGCTGATCAGGCTCTCCAGGAAGCTCTACAGGAGGCTCGACAGGTCGATCTACAGGGCCCTCTACGTCGGCGCCGACTTGGCGGTCCTCCTCAGGGAGTACGAGTCGGGCGCGAGCTCCCTCAAGCCACTGATCGAAGAGGTCGCGAGGCTGGTCACCTCGGAGATCGAATTCGCCCTGAGCGCGCTGGGGACGAGGCTCGGCCCGAGGGAGCGCGTCCTTGCGAAGGCTCTGCACGAGTCGAAGGCTGCCGTCGCGGCGATATCTCGAAAGGGCGCGGAAGGACGGGGCCCCTGACCTCCTAGACCTCCGTCCGGCTCCCGCTGGCTCCACGCTTCAACAGGATCAAGAGGTCCGAAAGATCGTAGCCGACTCCCTCCGAGTCGACCGCAACGAGCTCGTATTCCCCGTCCACGGGGGGCGGAGCTTCCCTGACGTCCCTCTCACGCACCTCGACGATCCTGACCACGGGACCTCCTCACCACCGCCGAAGGGACAGAACGGTAGTCCCCGTCCTCGTCGACCTTGAAGAACGTGGCCTCCCCTCTTACCGGGTCGATGACCAGCGCGACCTGATGGGGATAGGGGAAGGAGGTCACGTGGGAGCGAATGTCCGTCGGGGACATGAAGCAGCCGTATCCCGGATGAGAGTGGTACCAGCCCACGATCTCCGACTCCGGGTGCCCCCTTCTGATGAGCCCCGCGACCTCCGCGAGCGCGTCTCGGTCGAACTCAACGTGGGTGCGGGTGGAGACCGACCTGCCCCTAACGCTGTCGGTGACGAAGACGTAGAGCTTGTCCTTCCACTTCAGCCGCTCGCCGACTAAGAAACCGATGACCTCGTAGGGCAGCCCCTCCCTGCAATGCCTGACGGCCTCGACGAGGGCTTCCAGCTCGATGTAGACGGGGAGAACTTCGGTCTCCTCTCCCCTCAAGATTTCGCACCTATCAGATGACTCTTGGCTTGCTCCCGGTCTCAGGCCTGTAGGTGCCTGTGAGGTGTGGGTTCTCCTTGAAGAAGGACGCTGCCTGCATGCAGATGGGTATCTTGCTCAGCGGGTCATCCGGGTTCGGGTTCTCGACTAGGAGCTGAAGCCCCCTCACCAGCGTCGCGAGCGAGAAGGTCTTCCCCCACTCCTTGATCATCTTCCAGCAGACGAGTCCGTTCCCGTTGAAGCGGGGGCCGGGACAGATGTTGGGGTGGAAGATGTCGCTCTCCCAGAATATCCTCATCGGTGCGCCCTTCTTAGGGTCCATGTAGGGATAGTAGTCGAGGACGTAGAGGCTCGCCGAGTGGTCCCACTGCTCTTCGATTCCCCTCTTCGTTAGGACGAACCCCCTAGCCCTGAAGGAGACAGTGTACCTCACCGCCACGTTGACCATCTCGTAGCCAGCGCTGTACACCATAGGGAAGCTCATAGGCCTCCAGACGTCCTGTCTGGTGAAAGGGAAACCGCTGCTCCTCAGGTCCTCCTCCTCCCTCTCCAGCCTCTTCAGGAACTTGTCCCTAGGCAGGAGGGTCGACCCGCCGACGGGCCTCGGGACGAGGTCCATCACCGCGCCGTCCGAAATGCCGAGCTCGCCCAGCGTCTTGTCGAAGAGTTCCGGCCCGATCTCCTTCCCGCCCAACACCAGCCTATAGGTCGTCTGCGGCGGAACCTTCAGCGCCTTCATCACCTCCTCGACGACCGCCCTCACCGTGTGGCCAGGTTCTACTTCCAGCCTGACGCTCCTCTTAGTAGTCAACTCGTTCACGGTAATGATCATGTCGGATTCGAGCTCACTTGGTGGCGGTATGATATATGTGTTTCATGTCAATCGAAGAACACGGTCCCGCTGGAGCTTGGAACAGAAAAAGGAAAAAGGCCGGTCGCGTTGAGGAGGCGGACTCAGACTCACGACCTGACGATGACCGTGAAGGGCCCGTAGGCCTTGTTCTTGGTGTAGACCATCACGTTGATCGGCTTGCCCGGCTCCGCGCCTGCGCAGCTCCCCGAGAAGGTACTCGATTCGCCTTGCTGGAGCTTGGTGTCCGCACCGCCCAGCGGCGTCACCGCACCCCCGGCCGCCGGAGGTTGCCCTGCGGTGTAGCAGGCGACTCCAATTATCTCCGCGTCCACGCTCCCTATGTTCTGCGCGGTGAAGACGACAACCCCTCCGGAGACGTCGATTGGTCCGATCCTCAGCTCCTCCGTCGGCCGTGGTGTGAAGAACTGCCAGATCATGAGTGCCATCGCGATCCCAATCACCACCAGCAGAATCGCGGTCACCGCCTCGCTAAGACCCGCCCTCGACCTCCTTTCCATCATGCGTGAATACAAAATCCCCGGCGCTTATTAAAATTGTCGCTGAGCGCGAGGAGAAACGAGCGAGAGGTTCATGCGCTGAGACCGTTCTATCAGAGGGCGCAGACGTTGCAGTCGCTCCTCTTGTGGAGGTCGTAGGTGTAGCCGAGGTTAGACCTCAGGTCGATCAGGAGGGACTTGCCGACGAGTGGCTCTCCGACCGACTCGTTCCACCTCCCGGAGGACCTATAGGACTCGAAGCCGAGGGCTATCTTGACTGTCTCCATGACCTGAAGCGCGCCGACGAGCGCGCCGGTCATCGGGATGTAGGGCAACTTCGGGCCCTCCTCGACGACAACGTCGCCGCTACAGGAGATCCTCTCCCACATGTGCTCGAGGTCCAGCTCGCTCATCCCGCACTCCACGCAGGGGCTCTCGGGAGGGAGGACCACCTGAACAGTTCCGAGCGTCCCTTCCATTCCGCCGTCGATTAGGGGCTTACCGTTGGAGTAGCACATCGCGTTGAGGACGAGTCTGGCGAAGATGTTGTCGAAGGCTCCGAGGGCCATGTCGACGTCCTTGATCACGTCGCCCGGGAGGTCGCGGATGTCCCCGAAGATCGGTACGACCTCCACATCAGGGTTGAGGTCCGAGGCCCTTTTCGCCAGCGCGTCGACCTTCTTCGCCCTTTTAGTCGCGTCGCTCTTTCTGAAGAACAGGCACCTGTTCAGGTTCGAGTGGACGACCCTGTCGAAATCGACCACGTAGACTCTCTTCACGCCGATCTGGACTAGGTTCTTTACGACCTCGTTCCCGAGAGCCCCGGCACCTCCCACCAAGACTCTCAGGGACGATATCTTCCTCTGGTCCCATAACCTCCTCTGTCGTTCGTAGCGGTCCTCGTCCATCCTGAAGACTTCGAAGACCCGCGTCCGCCGAGCGAGCTTCTGCGTCACTTCGCCCCGACCAAGCTATAGGAGAGCGTGACCGTCACCCGGACGTCCCTCTCGATGCCATGGAAGTGGACCGAAATCGGCCATATCGCGAGCCACGGGTACGGCGAGTAGGCTCCGCGCTCCTTCTGGAGGACGAAGGGCCCCGGCGAGATCTCGGTCCTCCTCGGGTTCTGGAACGGCAGGACGTTTACGGGCGAGAACGCCCTCTCCATCAGCAGGTCTCTGAAGTTTTCGCGGTTGACCCCCGGGATGACGGGCGGCGCTGCCTCCGCGACGACGGCCGTTAGTTTGTTTGCAACCCTAGCCTCGAGCCTGTATACGAAGCCGTTGACCGTGCTTGCGAACTCATAACCGCGGGGCGCGGCGGCTATGAAGACAATCGCGAAGGCCGGCCTCTCCTTGGTCAGCGTCCTGTTGAGGACGGTTATCGTCCCCTCCGCGGGCTTATCCGAGAGGTCCAGGAACACGGGCTCCCAGACAGGTCCCCGGGAGTCGACGAGGTAGGCGGTTGTGAGGGTCGTCGTGAGGTTCACGAACCGCGTAATGAAGACGGGGATCGGGGCGGTCGCGGTCGTGACCCTGTATGTCCCCGGTATCAGTCCGGGGAAAAGGACGACCGCACCCAAGATCAACAGAGCCGACAACAGGGCCGGCACCGCGGTCCTGACGATGTCTCCTAGTTCCATTTCGGAAATCTTTGCCGGGCGCCCGCGCTAAAAGCGTTGCCTCAGGGCCTCACGAACGGGTTGTGGCGCTTCTCGAATCCGATCGTCGTCGCGGGGCCGTGACCCGGGTAGACGACGGTCGCGTCGTCGAGGACGTAGAGCTTTGTCCTGATTGACCGCTCGAGGTGCTCGAAGCTCCCGCCGGCGATGTCCGTCCTCCCCACGGACCCCATGAAGAGCGTGTCGCCGCTGAAGAGGGTGAACCCCGCGCGGAGGCAGACGCTCCCAGGGCTGTGGCCTGGAGTGTGGATCACCTCGATCTGAACTCCTCCCAGCTGGATTCTGTCGCCCTCCTCGATATGTCGGTCGGGCTTGGGCCTCTCGAACTTCACCCCGAACCTCTCGCCGATGGCGACCGCCGCGTCGAGCATCCCCTCGTCGAGCCGGTGGATCGCGAACTCGGCCCCGAGCCTCCTCCTCAGCTCCTCGACCGCGCCGACGTGGTCGAAGTGGCCGTGCGTTGCGACTATTCCCACCACCTCCATCCCGCTGACCGCCCTCAGGACCCTCTCCGCCTCCCAGCCCGGGTCAACGATGAGGGCCTCCCCTCCGCTCGAGACGACGTAGCAGTTTGTGCTCAGAGGTCCGACGACAAGCGTCTCCACCTGAAGCTCCATGCCTTTGGCCGCCGACCGGGCCGCCGAGAATATCAGCCTGACGAGACCCGTCGGACCCGAGGGGTTTCTGTGTGGGATTGCGGCCGGGGATACGGTGATAAGTGGGCTCTCGGGGGAAGACCCGATGACGTGGGAGCAGATGTTCGACGCGTTCTACAGCTACGCCTTCCTCTCCTTCGCGCTGGGGATGGTCCTTTACGTCGTCTACGAATACCTCAGGGCCACGAGGAGGCCCGAGCTCACCTGAGGACGCCCTCGCTCCTGAGGCTCGCGATCAGCTTCTCGGCGACCTCGTCGGGCTTCCCCTCCAGCACTACCCTCTTCCTCTCCGTCCTCATCACCTTGATGGTGGTCGTCCTCACCTTCGGCGTGAGCTTCTCCCTCGGGAGCCCGAGTTCGCTGAGCTGGACCTGATGGATCGGTTTCTTGGCTGAGGCCCGTATCATCAGGAGGCTCGGGAGCCTGGGCGTGTTGATCTCGAGGCCGACGGTGAAGACGGCCGGCAGCTGGACTTCCACGACCTCGACCCTGTCCTCGAGGGACCTCTGGGCGGTCGCCTTCCCGTCGCTCAACTCCAGCCTCGAGACGTGGGTCAGCGAGGGTATTCCGAGATCCTCCGCGATCCTGGGGCCCACCTGGTAGTTGCTCTCGTCGACCGAGGCCTCGCCGCAGAGGATCACGTCGGCCTTCCCGGCCCTCCTCGAGAGCGCGGCCAGCACGTTCGCGAGGACCCACGGATCAGCGTCCCTCAGCTCCGGGGACGAAACGACGTAGGCCTCGTCCGCACCGATCGCGAGCGCCTCCCTCAGCGTGATCGTCTGGACCGCAGGCCCCACCGAGAGGATCTTCACGACGCCGCCGTACCTCTCCTTGATCCTCACCGCCTCCTCGAGGGCGTTCATCTCGAAGTCTCCGGCCTTCCTCTGCGCCTTCTCCAGCAGCGGGCTCAGGGTCCTCGGGTCGTGCTCGAGGCTCGAGACGTCCACGCTCTCCTTCACGCATACGTGGACCTCTACCACGCCGCGAGGAGGCCGTCCCCGGCTTTAAGGATCGCACCGAGCCGCGGAGGCGGAGCCGTTGGCGCGTATGGTTATTAACCGAGGTAGGTGCGGAGCTGTG
The DNA here is from genome assembly GCA_039630085.1 of Candidatus Caldarchaeales archaeon. Classification (GTDB taxonomy): domain Archaea; phylum Thermoproteota; class Nitrososphaeria_A; order Caldarchaeales; family Calditenuaceae; genus Calditenuis. The sequence continues at coordinate 59,591 of JBCNVM010000003.1, read as the reverse complement.
AATGAAGCTTTACGAGCACGAGGCGGTCGAGCTCTTCAACAGGTACGGCGTTCCGGCGCCGAAGTCCTTCCTCGCGTCGACGCCTGAGGAGGCGAGGAGAGCGGTCGAGCAGTTGGGCGGTCGGGCGGTCCTCAAGGCGCAGGTCCTCGTGGGCGGAAGGGGCAAAGCGGGCGGGATAAGGCCGGTGAGGTCGCCGGAGGAGGCCGAGGCGGTCGCGAGGGAGCTCCTCTCGATGCGGATAAGGGGCGAGGCCGTCAAGAGGCTGCTGGTCGCGGAGCTGGTGAGGATCTCTAGGGAGCTCTACCTCTCGCTGACGATCGACAGGACTCATAGGGGCCACGTCCTCCTCGCCTCGCCGATGGGCGGAGTCGACATCGAGGAGATCGCGGCGACCCACCCCGACAGGATACTGAGGTTGACGCTCAGCCCGCTCGTCGGGATCAGGGACTACCACGTGAGGAAGGCGATCTCCTTCCTCGGTGTGCCGGGCGAGCTCGCCGGGGAGTTCTCGAGGACCCTGCGGGGCCTTCATTCGCTCTACGCTGACTACGGGTGCGAGCTGGCGGAGATCAACCCCCTCGCCATCACCGGGGACGGCAGGCTTCTCGCTCTGGACGCGAAGGTGATCGTCGACGACAACTTCGCCCGCGTCAACGGCCTCAGGTTCGAGAGGGAGAGAGACCTCGAGGAGGTCGCAAGGGAGCTGGGGTTCAGCTACGTCGAGCTCGACGGGAACATCGGGGTCATCTGCAACGGCGCCGGCCTCACTATGGCGACGATGGACCTAGTCAAGCACTACGGAGGCCGTCCCGCGAACTTCCTCGACATCGGGGGAGGCGCGGACGCGAAGAGGGTCGAGAGCGCTGTGAGCCTGCTCCTCTCGAAGGAGTCGGTGAAGGTCGTCTTCGTCAACGTGCTGGGAGGGATAACGCGCTGCGACGAGGTGGCGACGGGGCTGGTGAAGGCCCTCAGGTCGTCCGGGAGGGACGTGAGGCTCGTCGTGAGGCTCGTCGGGACGCGGGAGGAGGAGGGCCAGAGGATCCTTAAGGAGAACGGTTACGAGTACTTCAGGTCGATGGAGGAGGCCGCGAGGAGGGCCGTCGAGCTGGCCAGAGAGGCCTAGCTCCCGTTCTCCCTGACGCCCTTCCTGAAAACCCAGAGCCCGACCAGCGTAAGCGGAGCCGCGAGCAGCGAGAGGAAGAGAGACAGGGGGACCTGGAGCGTCGAGGCGTTCCCGACGATTATGAGCTCGTAGAGGCCGTGGAGTCCGGCGTGGAAGAGCATCGCTCCCGAGAGCACGGGCCCCAGCGAGAGGGCGATCCCCGCGAATGAGAGCACCAGCCCGAGCTTAGCTCCGTTCACGGCGTGACATCCGAAAGGTCCGCACTTAACCGTTGAAATCCCGTTGATCTCGGCCACATCCCGCGAAGCTTCACGGTATCACTTAAGGAACTTCCCCGTCATCCCTCCTCCTTCGGTTCCTCGGCTCTCGGAGTCGCGGCTCTCGCGTCGCGGTGCGGTTCGACTAGCGTGAAGTCCTCCGCGAGGGCCGCTCTGACCTCGCGCTCGATCGAGAACTTCCTCCCGAACTCCTCCAGGACCGACCTGATTTCCGCGAACCCTTCATCGTCGAGCGAGATCCGCTCGACCTTCAGCCTCCGGAAGTACTTGTGCTCGAAGAGCTTCGCGACCCGCTTGAGGAGGTCTTGGGGCAAGATCGCCCTGAGCGCGTCGTAGTCCAGGTGCGGCTCTGAGGCGAGCCTCCGGTAGGTGTCCTGGTCCAGATCGCCGTCCAGCAGGAGGCCCCTCAGGTACTGGATCACGTCCTCCCTCGGCGGGAGGTAGCCTATCATGTCCCTCGGGACTTCTCCCCTGACCAGGATCCTGCCCCCGACCATCCCCGAGCCCACGAACCTGCCCACCGGAACGATCCCGCCCTCGACGTAGCCCATACCGAGCACCACCGCCACGCCTCCGGCCATGTACTCGCCGAGGTAGTCGTCGACCCTGCCGCCCACCCGATACGGCCTCTTGTGCGCGTACTCCCTCATCTGGATCCCGCACCTGTTCCCCGCGTTGCCCCTGACGAAGACGTGCCCGCCCTGCAGCGCCTGGCCCAACACGTCCCTCGCGTCGCCGTGGACCACGACGCTCCCGCCGTGCATCACGTCAGCGACGTCGTCCTGCACGGAGCCGAAGACCTCGAAGTCGACGCAGTCGTTCAGGTTCGCGAGGCAGTTGCCGGGCGTCCCGTAGACCTTGACCCTGATCGGCCTGTCGACGCCCACTCCGATGTACCTCTGGCCGGAGACGTTGAGCAGGCTCACCTCCGGGTGTCCCTGCGCCGCCAGCTCCCTCAGCGTCGCGTTGATCTTGGCGTAGCTGAGCCCGAGCGCGTCTATCACGACCCCCGAGGGGCTCGGAGGCCTCACGGTCGAGCTGAACCTCGTGAAGAGTTCCACGGCCCTTCTCCCGTGCCTGATCACGCCCCTCCCGGTCGAGGCGATCATGTACCCGCCCGGCTCGACCGTCCAGACCCTCGCGTCGGGGGAGACGAGCCTGATCTGGGCCTCCTCGCTCGCCGCGTAGACGTAGTGCTCGTCCTCGCCGACCACGAGCGGCCTGAACTTGAACCGGTCCACGAGCACGACCATGTAGGCCTCGGTGCCGTCGGAGAAGCCCGCGACGACCGAGAAGGGGCCGTCGAGCTGGGAGCCCCTGAGGGCGCTGAGCCGCTGAACCGGCAGTCCGTCCCTTGAGGACTCGAAGGGGTTGACGAGGGCCCTGCAGGCCTCCTCGAGTCCGATCCCGACCTCCGACGTGAGGTAGTCGAGCAGGAGCGCGATGACCTCGCTGTCTGTCCCGACGAAGCTGTCGACGCCGAGCGCCGAGAGGAACTCCATGTTGGCGCCGAAGGAACTGACGTCGCCGTTGTGGACGATCGCCCACTCGCCAGAGGAGAACGGGTGGGACCAGATCGGGAGCCTTCCCGGGGAGTTCGTCGGCTGCCTCGTGTGGGATACCCAGACGTCGGCGGCCTCCACGCGCTCGCCCAGCGAGTAGAGCTCGTAGACGTCCGAGGGGTACCCCACGCCCTTGAAGACCTCGACGTGTCTTCCCCAGGAGTAGACCCTCGCCCTCAGGTTCGGCCTCGAGAAGGCCCGGTTGACCTCGTTGACTGCCCTCCTCAGCTGCCCCTCTCCGGGGTCGTCGGCGAGCTCGAAGGCGTAGGAAGCGTAGACCCTCCCGTCGGAGGCGTACTCCTGCCCGATCGGCTCGACTTCGCCCACCCTCCTCCGGAGCTCCTCCCTCAGCTCCTCCGCGACCTCCTCCGATGCAGCAAAGGCCTTGATCCTCCTCCTGCGCTGGCCCAACTTGACGAGCCCGAAGCCCGCTCCGAACCTGCTCCCCCTGTACTTGACGCACTCTATCCCCGTCAGCGCGACCTCGGGGCCGATGGGCGGGGCCCCCCTCTTCCTCAGGACGCCGAAGACCCCGCATCCGGACTTGACGTGGGAGAGCTCGATCGGCTCACCACTCACCCGCGGACTTCACCCCCAGCTTCAGCCTGACGGACCTGTCGAGCTCGATGGACCTGAAGAGCTCCCTCGACCCGGTCAGCGAGGTCCAGAGCGAGCTAACCCCCGCGGCTCCGGCGAGCAGCTTGAGCTCCTTCTGCACGCCGACCAGGAAATATTCCAACCTCTCCGCCAACTGGGACACGTTAGTCCCCGGGCTGTAGTCGACCGCGACCTTCCAGCACCTCGTGAGCGCGACAACCTCCGCTCCCAGCCCGATCAGCTTGAACGCGTCGGCCGAGGACCTGATCCTCTCCGAGGAGACCATGAGGTTCACGCGGTTCCTCAAAGGAAGCCCGTCGGGCCCGGGGACCTTCAGGGCCCTGTCGCACGCCGAAGTCGCCACCTCGAGCTCCACCGCGTCCCGGTGACCGATCTCCTCGTCGACGATTATCCCGCTGAAGCCGGCTGCGCTGAGGCTCTTATAGAACTCTAAGTCCTCCAGGGGCGGCACCCTCGCGACCACCGGCCTCCGGCCGAGGGGCAGAGCGCCGGAGATCCCGCTCAGGGCCTCGGGGCCTCCGATAGTCACCTGGACCGCGACGAAGCCTCCCGAGTCGACCGCGTCGAGCGGGGCTATGACGTGGGACCCCCTCCTGACAGCCTCCTCGGGGATCTCCCTGAGGCCGTGGAGGTCGGCGAGGACGCCCATCCTGTAGCAGGCCTTCACTACCGCTGAGACCTCATCGGCCTTCAGCTCCGCGAGTCCCCCGACCGCGACAGGCATCGAGAGCCTCACGAATCCGCCGAAGAGGTGGAGGTGCGTCTCGACAGGTTCCCTGTACGGGTCTATGCTGGGCCTGGTCACTTGGGCGCCGTCCGAGACGATGTGGTCGACGATGAACTTGGGTTCGTCGACTGTGGGCGGTGCGGTCGAGCCCATGCTGACGATCGGGGGCTCGCCGGGCACCCTGCCTTCGGCCCCGGAAAGCTGCCTGAGCCTCGACGTGAGCTCCTTCGTCCAGACCTCATCCCTCGAGGCCCATCGCCCTCCTCGCGTCCTCTGAGACGCCGTCGGCGACCAGCAGATCCCTCCTCCCGACCAGCTCCCTCACGCTGTCCACCCCGAGCCTCTCGAGGATCAGCTTCAGCTCCGCCGACCAACCCCTGATCAGGTTCACTACCCATCTCGTCGCCACCTCGAGCGAGAGAACCTTCCTCGGGTCGTCCTCTATCTTGTTGGTCAGGACCGCGGGACAGAAGCCCAGGTGGCACTTGTGGACCATGACGCAGCCCATCGCGATCAGCGCGGCGGTGGCTATCGAGGCGCAGTCGGCCCCGAGCGCGATCAGCTTCGCGGTGTCCTCAGCGCTGCTGACCCTCCCCGCCGCGATGACCGTGAAGCCGTCCCTCATCCCCTCCCTCCTCAGCATCCTGTCCACGGAGGCGACCGCGAGCTCTATCGGTATGCCGACGTTGTCCCTCACGACCCACGGAGCCGCACCGGTCCCCGCGCCGTGGCCGTCGATGATGATCCCGTCGGCGCCCATCCGCGCGACTCCGGCGGCGACGTAGGGGACGTAATTGGTCGCGGCGACCTTCACGAAGACCGGCTTGCCCGTAGCCTCCTTCAGGGCCCAGATCCTCTGCTCTAGGTCCTCGATCGAGTAGATGTCATGGTGAGGCGCAGGAGAGATCGCGTCGACCCCGACCGGGATCCTCCTCGTCCTCGAGATGACATCCACGACCTTGGTCCCGGGCAGGTGTCCTCCTATCCCCGGCTTCGCACCCTGTCCGATCTTGATGACCGTGCCCATCCCGAGCCTGATCGCTCCCAAGTCCAGCCCGAACCTCGCCGAGGCCCACTGGACGAGGATCCTCCTGCACCTCCCTACGTCCGGGTGGACTCCTCCCTCTCCGATGCCGCAGAGGGTGCCGGTCTCGTCCGCGGCCCTCGCTAGCGCGACGTTCGGGACGCCGCTCAGCGCGCCGAACGACATGTCGCCGAGGTAGAGGGGGGCCGCCATCCAGATCCTCCCGTACCCGATCTCGACCGAGACGTCCGCTTCGTCGCCGGGCTCCGTCGCGTCCACTCGGCCCCCGCGTTCCTCGAGCTCCGCCCTGAACCTCACCTTGTCGAGGACCCTCCGCGACCCCTCCTTGCATGGGTCCCAGACGTATTGCGGCTTTCCAGTTGTCGCCAAAGCTCTAATATGCATTATACGGTTGTCGTTCCAGAACTCGATCGTGTCCTTCTTAGGAAGCCTCAGGTAACTGTTAATGACCGTCCGTCCCTCCGACAGGGAGACGGCTGTTCTCATGGCCGACAGACACCTCCCGCCGCAATTTGGGCGTCCTTATGCCTCGCTGCCGCGCCGCCGGTCTTTGTCGATATATTAGTCTTGCCGAATTGTATCACAGATCTGTGATACTGTTTAATTTCTCGGGATAGTGGACAAAATTCAAAGGAGGCGCCCGTATGAAATACGTTTGAATCTAGTCATCCTTCATTACCGCGATCTAATCACATTAAATCCGCATTTTGATTGACAAATGAAGTTATAGCGATTGGACATCCGTTTAGCGAAGGTGGCGGACCATGCGAAAGTTCACCCAGTCCCATGAGGCCGTCATCTGAAAAGGGGCGCGCTGCCGGCCGGCGATCCCGTCCTCACCTGTGCGCTGGATGAGAACGGTTCAAGACCCGGAAGCGTTCCGCTCGCGCTGATGTGGCGAGAGTCCATCGCTCGGTGTTATGTCATGTGTCGTCTCAACAGAAAGCGCTGGTTTGGAGATCGCCGGGCACATCGTCATCAGGACGCTTGCCAGTAAGAAGAGGCCCGCCGAGCCCGCTCGGGAGAGCCAGGAAGAGAAATTCGAGGCCCGAGCCGGTCTCCGAGTGGTACGTCGGGGCCTGGGCCTCCTCTCCGGCCGGAGCGCATGGTCTCACTCTTACGTCGCCCTGTCGACGCGCAACGGCTTGCGAAGTTTAAATGCTGGGATCGCGAATGAACGAGTAGCGGGGTAGGGTAGCCAGGTTAACCCGCCGGGCTCATAACCCGGAGATCGGTGGTTCAAATCCACCCCCCGCTAAACGGCGAAGTGGTAAGGTGGACAACTGACGGCACTCACCTCCTCACGCCATCCAGCCCTCACACCACACATCGTCCTTCAGTTTTTAAGTGAGCGGGGCGGAGGATCGGCGGTGCGGGATGCCTAGGGTGAAGAAGATCTCGGAGGTAAAGGAGATACTGCGAAACAAGGAGCAGATCAGGAACATAGGGATCATAGCCCACGTCGACCACGGCAAGACCACGACGACCGACTCGCTGCTGGCGGCGGCCGGCCTCCTCTCGCCGGCGCTCGCGGGGAGGGCTCTGGCCCTCGACTACCTCGAGGAGGAGCAGCAGAGGCAGATGACGATAAAGGCCGCGAACATCTCGCTCTACTACGAGATGGACGGAAAGCCATTCGTGATCAACCTCATCGACACGCCCGGCCACGTCGACTTCTCCGGAAGGGTGACGAGGGCCCTCAGGGCGATCGACGGCGCGATCGTGGTCGTCGACTCGGTGGAGGGCGTGATGACCCAGACCGAGACCGTCATCAGGCAGGCCCTCGCGGAGAGGGTCAGGCCCGTCCTCTACATCAACAAGATCGACAGGCTGATCAAGGAGCTCAGGCTGACGCCGGACAAGATACAGGAGATCATCAGTAGGATCGTTCTGGAGGTCAACAGGCTGATCGAGATGTACGCGGAGCCCCAGTACAGGGACGCGTGGAAGGTCAGCTTCCAGGCCGGGACGGTCGCGATGGGCAGCTCGAAGGACAGGTGGGGCTTCACGCTCCAGCAGGCCCAGAGGAAGGGGATCAAGTTCAGCGACATCGTCAGGGCCTTCAACGAGGGTAACATGGACTGGCTGAGGGAGAACCTGCCCCTCCACGAGGCCGTTCTCGAGATGGTCGTCAGGAACCACCCGCCTCCCAACGTCGCGCAGCGCTACAGGATCCCGAAGATCTGGAAGGGCGACATCGAGTCTGAGGTCGGGAAGGACATGATCGAGTGCAACGACTCCGGCGTCCCCGTCATGATCGTCACGGACGTCAAGGTCGACCCGCAGGCGGGAGTTGTCGCGACTGGCAGGCTCTTCAGCGGGACCATCAGGGACGGCGACGTCGTCAAGCTGGTGGGGAGGAACATCGAGTCGAGGGTCCAGCAGGTCACGGTCTACATGGGTCCGAACAGGGAGATAGTCAACGAGCTCCCCGCGGGCAACATTCCTGCCCTCCTGGGGATAGAGGACTCGAGGGCCGGGGACACGATCTCGACGATCGACATGGTGCCGTTCGAGTCGCTGAAGTACGTCTCCGACCCCGTGGTGACGGTCGCGATAGAGCCGAAGCACAGCAGGGACCTCCCGAAGCTCGTCGAGTTCCTGAACAGGCTCACGATCGAGGACCCGACCCTCGTCACGACGATACGCCCGGAGACCGGGGAGTACCTGATCAGCGGAATGGGCACCCTCCACCTCGAGATCGCCCTGACGTGGATCCAGAAGGCCGGCCTGGAGGTAGTCGCGGGCAAGCCGATCATCCTCTACAGGGAGTCGGTGCTGAAGCGGGGGAAGGTCTTCGAGGGCAAGTCGCCCAACAAGCACAACAGGATCTACATCTACGTCGAGAAGCTCGAGGACGAAGTTGTCGAGCTGATCAGGAGGGGAGAGCTCTTCGAGGAGATGGACAGGAGGACGATCGCGAAGATCCTGAGGGACCACGGGTGGGACTCGGACGAGGCGAGGGGAGTCTGGTCGATCGACCCGAACGGGAACATCTTCGTCGACATGACCAAGGGCGCCCAGTACCTCCACGAGACGAAGGCCTACATCCTGAGCGGGTTCCAGAGGGTCGTCCAGGAGGGTCCGCTCGCCGGCGAGAAGGTCAGGGGTCTCAAGGCGGTCCTTGTCAACGTCGACCTCCACGAGGACCCGGTCCACAGGGGCCTAGCCCAGATTGCGCCCGCGACCTGGAGGTCCATCTACGCGAGCATGCTGACCGCTGAGCCGACGCTGCTGGAGCCGATAATGAGGATCGACGTGAAGGTACCTCAGGACTTCATGGGCGCGGTGACCTCCATCATCTCCTCCAGGCGCGGCAGGATCGCGAACGTCGTCCAGACCGAGTACGTCACGACCGTGATCGGCGAGATACCCGCTGCAGAGGCCGGAGACCTCGCGGACCAGATGAGGGCCGCGACGATGGGAAAGGCCTTCTGGGGCATGGAGTTCGCCGCTTGGCGCCCGGTGCCGGCCTCGCTCTTCGAGAAGGTCGTCGCCGACATCAGGAAGAGGAAGGGGATGCCGCTGAAGCTCCCCGCGGTCGAGGACTACATCGAGGAGGCCTGAGCGCTCAGGGACCCGGGCGGCCCCTCAGGACCTCTCCGGCTTCCCTCAGAACCTCCTCCGCCCACCCCCTCATGTCGTTCCTCACGGGACCGGTCAGCCTACCGTCCCTCAGGAAGACCACTTCGTCGGCGATGTAGGCGGCCTCTATAGGGTCGTGGGTGATAAATAGCTTGGGGACGTCGATCGACCTTAGGGCCTCGAGGACCATCGCCCTGTTGACGAAGTCGAGGTGCGAGGTGGGCTCGTCGAGGATCAGGGCCTTAGGCCTCTTCAGGAGGACCGTCGCGAGGTTCAGTAGCTGCCTCTCCCCTCCCGAGAGTCCGCCCTTCCGGAGCAGTCCTTGAAGCCCCAGCCCCTTGACGATCTGCCTCCAGTCCGAGCCGTGGAGCCTCGCGAAGAGCGCGAGCTGGGACTCGGGCCTCAGGGGGAGCGCGACCTGCGTCTGTGGGAGGTAGCCGATCGGCCTCTCCTCGGGAGGAAGGTCCGTCACGTCCTCGCCTTCGACGTAGACCCTGCCCTTTAGGGGCCTGAGGAAGCCCATCAGGGACCTCGCGAGGATCGTCTTCCCCGCTCCGTTCCTCCCCAGCAGCGCGGTCGTCCCGCTCACCCTCAGCTCCTCGACCGAGACGGAGTGGCCGTAGGCCTTCACTAGGTAGTCAACGACCTCCAGCGTCTCCGGACCACCTCTCGAGGAGGAAGGCGACCGCGAGGGCCACCAGCGCGAGGGCCAGCGAGGCCCCGATCACCGGCCCCGCTCCCCTCCTCAGGAACTCCTCGTAGACGTAGACGCCGACCGTGAGCGGCCTGTGGGCGAGGATCAGCAGCGCCCCGAGCTCGGAGAAGGACCTGAACCACGCGAGGACGGAGGCGGAGACGAGCGCTGTCCTAGTGGACCTGAGCATCATAGCGGCGGCGCCGAGACCCCTCAGCCCCATCGCCCTGAGGAACTCGACGTAACCGCTGCCCAGCGAGGCGAAGGCTCCCCTCAGCACCGAGAAGCTCATTGGCGTCGAGACCACCACCATCGCCAGCGCTATCGCGGGGGCCGTGTCCGCGAGCCCAGCTCCGAAGACCGCGGGTGCGAGGAGCACCCCGATCGCGGTGTGGGGGACCGAGACCGTGAAGGTCACGACCGGCGCGAGGAGCCTCCAGGGAGCTGGGAGCGTTCCGTAGGCCAGGACCACGCCGAGGAGGACGGAGACCGAGGTCGCGACGGTCGCGAGGAGGGCCGTGTTGACCAGCGCCTCGAAGAAGGCGGGCTCGAACTCGGGCCTGTAGGTCAGCAGCGCGGGGACCGTGAGGAGGGAGAAATAGGCCAGCGAGACGCCCAAGCAGAGGGCCTGGATCCTATCCATCCCGGGCCACCAGCCCGAACCTCTCCGCGTCGAGGGAGGCCAGAACCCTCAGGTACGAGTCGCCGGCCTCGGTGAGGGAGACCGCGACCGCCTCGAACCTCCTCACCTCGACCGCGCCGAGCTCGGTCACCGCGACGAACCTCACCGGCGGGTCCCTCAGGAACGTCAGCTCCTCCGGCATCTCTACCACCGCGTACCTCCCCTCGAGCCTCCTCGAGACGACGAAGGGCGAGTGGGCGAAGACGCAGTCGACCGCGCCGTTCTCGAGTAGCAGGAAGGCCCCTGCGAGGTCGTCCCTAGCTAGGAAGTTGCCGGCGGGCCTGAAGGAATCCAGCCGCATCACGACCTCCCTCCCGTCGGCAGAGCGCACGAACCTGACCGAGAGGGCCCTCTCGAGCTCCGCGACGTCGACCGAGTTCCTCGTCAACGCGAGCCAGTAGAGCGCCGCGACCGCCCTGTACCCGATCGGGGCCGTGTTGGGGTCGGCCAGGCCGATCCTCACGCGTTTGAGGTCCGTCAGGTCGATCCGGTCCCTGCAGAGGAGGACCAGCCTGAACCCGCCCAGCGCCTCGACCCTCCTGAAGTAGGGGAGGAACTGGACCAGCTCCGCGTCGACGCTGACCAGCGCGTCCGGGACCCTTCCGAGCTGGACCTGCCTGACCGCGGCCACGCTCCCGATTGAGACCACGTCGACCCTCCCGCCCGAGATCCTCGCCGCCTCCGAGGCCAGCTCGTAGAGCGTCGGCGCCGCGAAGACGACGACCCTCCCCCGGTCCGCGTTGTGGGACGCGAATGCGGCCAGCGCCGCCGCGACCGCGAGCCCGACCGCCACCGCGAAGATCAGCCTCATCCGTAACAACGCCAGGCGGTATTACGGGGGTAGAGATTTAAGGATGGGGCGGAAAATTACCCAACGGTACATGACGGTCGCGAGGGTCGAGGGCAGGTGGGTCGAGGTCGAGCTCCCGGGCAGACCCGTGAGGCTGAGGAGGGACCTCTTCGAGCTGCTCGACGGGATCAGGAGGTTCGGGTCGGTCTCGAGGGCCTGCGAGGCGTTGGGAGTCACCCTGAAGACGGGGCTGGGCTGGATCAGGTCCGGGGAGGCGGCCACCGGCCTCAGGCTGGTCGTCAGGTCGAGGGGCGGAAGGGGTGGAGGCGGAGCCCAACTAACCGAGAGGGGCAGCGAGCTCCTGGTCGCCTACTACGGCGCGATGTCGGTCGTCAGGCCCGGGTTCGTCGCCTCCCTGATCGAGGAGGTCTTCAGCGCGAGGAACAGGCTCGCGGGCAGGGTCGTCTCCGTGACGAGGGGCGACGTCGTCTCGATGGTCGAGGTCGAGCTGGAGCCCGCGCAGCAGGTGAGGGCGGTCGTCACGACCCAGTCGGTCGAGAGGCTCGGCCTGAGGAAGGGGAGCAGGGTCGCGGTCGTGGTGAAGGCGACCGAGGTCATGCTGATGGCCCTCTGAGCCGGACTGGGGCCGCGCGAGAGCCCCGGGACGGTTGGCGATTCGCGGAGGGCGTTCGGTCGGAGGGTCCGGATCCGCCTAGCCCGGGGCGGGATTCGAACCCGCGTGAAGCGGCTCTGCAGGCCGCCGCCTCGCCGCTCGGCCACCCGGGCCCCGGGCTCCGATTCCTCACCTGAGCATTTAAGATTGTCCCCGGAGCGTGACAGATTTGAATAGGAGGCTTCGGGCCGACGGACGCACATGGCCGAGAGGAAGGTCCTACTGAACGAGGACGAGCTCCCGAAGTCGTGGTACAACCTGGTCCCAGACCTTCCGTCGCCGCTGCCGCCGCCGATCGACCCGACGACGAGGGGGCCGGTCGACCCGAAGGCCCTCGAGCGGATCTTCCCCAGGAAGCTGGTGGAGCAGGAGGTCAGCCGCGAGAGGTGGATCCCGATCCCCGAGGAGGTGAGGGAGGTCTACAGGATCTGGAGGCCGACGCCCCTCTACAGGGCCGAGCGGCTCGAGAGGCACCTGAAGACGCCTGCGAGGATCTACTTCAAGTACGAAGGCGTCAGCCCCCCGGGGTCCCACAAGCCCAACACCGCGGTCGCGCAGGCCTACTACAACGCGAAGGAGGGCGTCCAACGGCTCACGACCGAGACCGGCGCGGGCCAGTGGGGTTCGGCGCTCGCCTTCGCGACGATGCTCTTCGGGCTGAGGTGCACGGTCTACATGGTTAGGGCCTCCTACAGGCAGAAGCCCTACAGGTCGCTCCTGATGAGGGTCTGGGGGGCCGAGATCCACCCGAGCCCCAGCGACAGGACCGAGTACGGCCGCAGCCTCCTGAAGTCCGACCCCGAGCACCCCGGGAGCCTGGGGATCGCGATCAGCGAGGCCCTCGAGGACGCGGTGAAGCACGACGGGACGAAGTACTCCCTCGGGTCCGTCCTGAACCACGTCCTGATCCACCAGACGGTCATCGGCCTCGAGGCGAAGGAACAGCTCGCGAAGCTCGACGAGTACCCCGACGTGATCGCCGGATGCGTTGGAGGAGGTAGCTCGTTTTCAGGGATCTTCTGGCCCTTCTACTACGACGTTCACGTAACCAAGAAGGCCCCGAAGCGGACGAGGTTCGTCGCGACCGAGCCGACCGCTTGCCCTACGCTCACCAAGGGCGTCTACACCTACGATTACGGCGACACCGCGAAGCTCACGCCGCTTCTCCCGATGTACACGCTCGGGTCCGACTTCGTGCCGCCTCCCATCCACGCCGGCGGCCTCAGGTATCACGGGGACGCGCCCACCCTCTGTCTCCTGCTGAAGAAGGGCCTGGTCGAGGCCCGCGCCTACACGCAGACCGAGGTCTTCGAGGCCGCGACGCTCTTCGCCAGGACCGAGGGCATCGTCCCCGCCCCCGAGTCCTCGCACGCGATCAAGTTCGCGATTGAGGAGGCCCTAAGGTGCAAGAGGACCGGAGAGGAGGAGGTCATCCTCTTCAACCTCTCGGGGCACGGCTACTTCGACCTCCAGGCCTACGGCAAGCACCTCGAGGGGAGGCTTCAGGCCTACGATTACCCGGAGGAGCAGATCGCGGAGTCCCTGAGGAAGCTCGAGCGAGAACTCCCCTGGGTCAAAGGCCTCCCCTACCTAAAGGGCGTCTGAAACTCCGCTCCGTGTTCTATTGAATTCACTTCGCTAGAAGACGAACGACTCCGGTTCCGCCCTCCTGTTCCTTATCCCCAGCCAAGAGACCGGCAGACGCTCACCGGTGTAGAGCACCGCCTCCTCCTCACCGAACGCGAGCGAGGCGACCACCCTGCTCATGGCGTCGTACTTCATCACCCCGCTTCCGCTGCCTCCGGTGACCACGATCAGGTTGCTCCACCTGAAGGCGATAGGGTTCTCGTCGATCGCGTTGATCGAGTAGCAGCCGGCCCACATGCTGGTCGGCCTCACGTCCTTCAGGACCGGGAAGACCTTGCTCAGCGTCGGGTAGATGTTGTCGAGGTAGAAGGTCTCCTCGGGCGAGAAGTCTATCCCCCAGGGCCTGCCGACGTCGTCGCTCATCCCGGTCCAGAGGACCCTCTCCCTCACCCTCGGGACGACGTAGGGACCCCTCGGGAAGAACGTCATCGGGAGCGAGGAGTACTCGTTGAAGCCCTCGACCTCGAAGAACCTCCTAAGATCGCCCTTGGCCTCGATCGAGAAGACCTGGCGCTTCTTCGGCTTAACGTGCGAGTCTATCCCTATCGGGTCCAGGAGCTCGTTGATCCATGCGCCGGTCGCCAGGACAACGACGTCCGCCCTTATCTCTCCCCTGTCGGTCTCGAGGGCCTCGACCCTCTTCTCCTGCCAAGCCAAGGGCTCCCTCGGGTGGCCTATCGAGACGACCGGCCCTAGCCTCAGCCTCCTAACCCGCTCGCTGAACCTCGGCTCCACTCCCGCGTCTAGGGCCTCACCGTGGAGGTAGTTGACGAGCTTCTCGACATCTAGGTAACCCGACTGGCCGGAGAAGAGCGCGGCCTCGACGTCCCTCAGACCCAGGATCGCGGCCTCCTCGTCGCCATCGAACTCGAGCCTCATCCAGGGCACGAGCTCCCTCAGCTCCTCCGCTCGGATGAGCCTCGCGTTCCCCCTCCTCACCAGCTCCCCGATGGCGCGCTCGTTCGCCTCGAGCTGGGGCCCGTTCAGGAGGACGAGGTACCCAACGTTGTGCATTCCCAGGTCGACTCCGGACCTCTGGAGGTCGCTGAGGAACGCGACCGTCGACTCCGAGAGCATCCTGTTCAGCTCCGACGTGAAGAGGCCCTTCCTGAACCCCCCGACGCTCCTGCCGGTGTTCCCCTGTCCGGGTCCCGGGAGAGAGTCCACGAGCGCTATCCTGCCCGCGCCCCTCCTCGCCAAGTGGTAAGCCGACCCGAGTCCGAAGGCGCCAGCGCCCACTACCACGACGTCGTACCTGTCCAACTCGGGCTCCGAAGGCCCGCTCGGGCTATAAGGTCGTATCCGATGCCCGCGGGTCGCGGCCTCTCCCGGTCGCCGCGATCACGTTTTATAACATCTCCCGAGCCGGCCCTGTGATGAAGCTGGAATACGACGTCGCGGTCATCGGCGGCGGGCCAGCGGGAGCCCACACCGCGATGGCGGTCGCGAAGTTCTCGAAGGGGAACGCGAGGGTGCTCCTGATCGACAGGAACGTCCGGGAGGAGTTCGGGAAGAAGACGAAGAGCGGGTGGGCCTGCGGGGACGCGGTGAGCAAAAGGAGCCTCGAGCACGTGATGAACTCCCTCGGCATCAGGTACGAGTGGCCGGAGGTGGAGCACCAGGTGGACGGCGTTCTGGTCATCTCCCCCGACCACGAGACGGAGGTCCTCTTCGACGGCGAGGGGTATCTTCTCAACAGGAGGCTCTGGCCCCAGAAGATGCTCCGGCACCTGGAGAGGTTCGGGGTAGAAGTGATGTTCGGCGTGGACGCGAGGTCGCTGATCGCGGAGGACGGTTTCGTCAGGGGAGTCAGGTGCACCTCGCGGGACGGAAGCATCCTCGATGTCAGGGCGAAGGTCGTGGTCGACGCGTCCGGCTCGGCCTCGGTCCTGAGGACCAACCTCCCCATCGAGGCGAAGATGGAGAGGGAGATCGACAAGGAGCACGACATGGAGGGGACCGGGAGGTACATCCTCGAGTTCGAGAGGGCCGTCGAGGACCACACCTGGTTCGACCCGAGGTACTGTATCATCCACCTCGACCAGTTCCTCGCGCCCGGAGGATACTGCTGGACCTTCCCGAAGGGCGAGAACAAGGTCAACATCGGTCTCGGAGTCCAGAAGGCCGCTCTGGACAGGAGGAACGCGGCCCACGGCCTGAGGGACAACCTCGCCTCGCTGATCGACCAGTACGTCAAAGCCAACAGGGCGATCTCGAACCCCAGTCCCCCGGAGGGCGAGGCGGACAGGGGGAACGTTTACAGCGTCTGGCAGGTCCCCGTCAGGAGGCAGAACGACTGCTTGGTCGGGAACGGCTTCGTCGTGGTCGGCGACGCGGCCTGGATGCCGAGGCCGATCGACGCGGGAGGGATCGGGCCGGCCCTCTACGCTTCCGTGATACTCGGGAGGACGCTTGCTGAGGCCGTCGAGTCGAAGGACGTCAGCGAGGCCGGGCTCTGGAGCTATAACGTCAACTACGTCCGCGAGTACGGCTACCAGATGGCGAGCTTCGAGGTCCTCAGGAGGTACCTCCAGACCCTGCCCAACGACGACATCTCCTTCGGTATGAAGCACTTCCTCTCCCAGGACGACATCGAGAGCATCAAGAGGAGGGAGCACCCGAGGTTCCCCCTGCTGACGAACTTCCTGCGGGTGCTCATGGACGGAGAGCTGAGGAGGAGGGTGAGGGAGAGGCCCAAGCTCGCGAGGGGCCTGAGCTACGTCGCTAACAAGAGCAGGAGGCTGATCTCGCACTACCTCGACTACCCCGAGAGGCCCGAGGGCTTCGGGAGGTGGAGGGTCAAGCTGCTGAGGGAGCTCCGCGAGGCGAACGAGAGGCTGGGGATCGCCTGAGCCTCACGTGATCGCGGCCCGTATCCCGAAGGCCGTCCCGAGGGCCTCCCCGAAGAGGTAAGTGGCCGCAGCGGTGCCCATCAAGAGCGCGGTGTTCTCCAGCGCCTCACGCCTGAAGCCCAAGTCTTGGACGACCGCGACGTAGTACGTGAACACGGTCGCGAGGAGGACGGCGATGGCTACGGAGGCCGCGAACGCCGCCAGCATCTCGTGGGTCAGGAAGTACGGTGAGGCCAGCAGGACGGTGCTCAGCATGTACGCGAGGCCCGTCACGAGCCCCGAGCTGATCGGCCTGTGTCTCAGCTCGCTCTTAGCCTTCAGGTAGGCCGCGACCCCCATCGAGATCGAGGCCGCGAAGCCCACTATCAGGCCCGCGACGCCGGCCACGAGCGTGGAGGCGGTCACGCCCAAGAAGCCCGCGTGGACGCCGGTGATCTCTATGATCGAATCGGAGAGGCCGAGGGCGACGAACCCGATGTACCTTAGGACCGGCTCGTCGATCTGGGACATGAGGGACTTCTCGTGGACCTCCTCGTCCCTGAGGAACTCCTCGACCTTCTCCCGGACCTCGCCGTCGAGCCCCTCGAGGAGCCTCCTGTACCTCGCGACCACCTCGGACTCGTGACGCTCGAGCAGCTTGATGACGAAGACCACCCCCATCAGCCTCCTGAGGAGCAGTATCAGGAAGAGCCTGAGCCTTAGGCCCTTCACCCTGGCAGGGCCCGCGTAACCGCTCCAAAACCTGTAGTGCTTCTCCTCCATCTCCGAGAGCCGCTCTAACAGCTCCCTCCTGGGGCCGTTCCTCTCGACCTTCGCGAGCTCCCTGTAGACGACGTGGTCGAAGTACTCGTCCCTGCAGAAGAACTCCGCGTCCGCTGCAGCGAGGGGGTCTCCGGTCCCGACGGCGCTCAAGCCCTTCCCTCGAGTTTCGCGGAGAGGTCCTCCAGTTCCAACCTGATCTCCCTGACCTCGTCCTCCAACCTCTCCACCGCTTCCCTCAGCTGCCTGAGCTCCGCCTCGAGCTGCGAGAGCCTCCGCTCGAGATCGCCTGGAGCGCCGCTCATCCCGCCCTCCCCCGATCGCGGCCCCATAAACCTGTTGGCCGCCCAGCAGCTCCGCGGGGCCAGCGTACGGACGGGGACGCGCCCGCGGTCCGACCCGTAACCTCTCCATCCAGCACGGCGTCGAGCTGAGAGCCTCTTATTCTCGGGGGCGCGGAGACGGATCGGGTTTGACCCTGAGGTACGAGTACGTCCTTCCGGCACCGGTCGAGGAGGTCAGGAGGTTCTTCTACGACCCTCGCAACCTCGAGAGGGTCTGGCCGAGTCAGTTCAGGATCAAGCTCCTCAGCGACCCAACGCCCCTCAGGGAGGGCGCCGAGTACAGGGTGACGGTGAGGCTGCTCAACCAGGACTTCCCCGCGGCCTTCAGGATCGTCCAGCTCGACGACCTCGGATCGGTCCACGAGACCCACGAGTTCCCCTTCGGGAGGCTCTGGCACAGGCAGCGCTTCGAGCCTGCGGGCAACTCCACCCGGGTCCACGAGGAGTTCGAGGTGAGGGGCATGCCTCTGAGGCCGGTCGCGGAGCGGGTCCTCAGGAGGGCCCTCGATTACAGGATCGATGCTGTCAGGAGCTTCTTCGGCGTCGACGTCAGGCCGGCCTTCAGGGACCCCTTCAGGATACCGCTCGGCATAGGGAACGCGCTCAGCGCCCTCATGATCGCCCTGGCCTTCGCCCTGGCGTTCGTTGACCTGCCTTGGCCCCTCTATCCCCTCGGAAAGCTCGCGGCCTGGTTCCTCCTCTGGTTCTTCACCCATGACTTCATGCACTGGGCCGTCGGGGAGCTCGTCGGGGTGAAGTTCAGCCACTACTTCCTCGGGATATCCGCGATGGTCAAGGCTCCCTTCTTCCCCTCGAAGCTGAAGCCCCTCGTGCTGGCCCTCGGCATAAGGATCGACAGGAGGTCCAGCAAGGCCGGAAACCGTGGCTACGCGGCGATGTACTTCGCCGGCGCGATCGCGTCCATGGCCTTCCCCTTCGCGGTGCCGGCGGTGCTCCTGCTCAGGGACCCGGGAGACGCAGTGGGCCTGCTGCTGCTCGCGGCCTCGGTGGGCAACGCGGCCTTCTCCTCGTACATGAGCACGAAGTTCGGGTGCATTGGTAGGGGTCTCAGGGCCCTCAGGTCCGGTGCGGAACAGTTGCGGCAGGCCCAGCCCGGCCGCGGCAGCGGGGACGTTGATATCCGGGAACTCCGGTCGCGGTAGCGGGGCCCTTGTCGCGGCCAGTAAGGGTGAAGGTCACGGCCACCTTCGGCGACGACTCGCTGCCCGAGCTCGATGAGGAGGACCTCCGCAGGCTCGGCCTCGTCGAGGCGGTGAGGACGGCGGTCGAGAGGTTCGGGACGAGGAGGTCGCTGGTCGAGAGGTTCGGCGACGAGGTGCCCTCTGTCCTTCCTGACCCGGTCGTGAGGGAGGTCGACTTGAACGAGTTCAGCTCCGCGCTGGCGGAGGTCGGGTTGGGGGGCGGGCTGCCCGTGAGGTTCTCCTACAGGGGTTACGCAATACTCTTGAGCGTCGAGGCCGGCTGCGGCTAGACCGTTATCGCCTGGGCCACCTTCCCCCTGAGCGCTGCCCTCGCGGCCGCGAGCCTCGCTATCGGTATCCTGAACGGAGAGCAGCTGACGTAGTTGAGGCCTACCGAGTGGAAGAACTCGATGCTCTTCGGCTCGCCTCCGTGCTCGCCGCAGATGCCGACCTCGAGCCTCGGGTTGGAGGCCCTCCCCTCCTCGGTCGCGATCCTGACGAGCCTCCCTACGCCTTCCTGGTCCAGGACCTCGAACGGGTTCTCCTTCAGCAGCCCCTTCTCGAGGTACGGCGCGAGGAACTTGGCCTCCGCGTCGTCCCTGCTGAACGCGAAGGTCGTCTGGGTGAGGTCGTTGGTCCCGAAGGAGAAGAAGTCGACGCGCTTCGCGACCTCCGCGGCCGTGAGCGCGGCCCTCGGCGTCTCGATCATCGTCCCGAACTTGAAGGGTATCCTGATCCCCATCTCCGCGAAGACCTCCTCCGCGGTCTCCTCCACGAGCCTCCTCAGGTACGCGAGCTCCGAGGCCATCGACGTCTGCGGCGTCATGATCTGGACCTCCGCCGTCTCGCCCTCTTCCCTCAGGAGCTCTATCGCGGCCCGCAGTATCGCCCTCACCTGCATCCTGTAGATCTCGGGGTACGTGACCGCGAGCCTGCATCCCCTGTGCCCGATCATGGGGTTGTGCTCCCTGAGCTGCTCAACCTTCGCGAGGACCGCCCTCCTATCCGCGAGCTGCTCCTCCGGGACGCCCCTCAGCTTGGCCTCGTAGATCTCGGTGAGGAGGGACTCCATGGGCGGGAGGAACTCGTGGAGCGGCAAGTCGAGCAGTCTCACCGTGACCGGAAGCCCCTTCATCGCCCTGAAGATCTCCTTGAAGTCGCCCAGCTGAAGCGGGAAGAGCTTCTCGAGGGCCCTCTTCCTCTCCTCCTCGTTCGTCGCCATTATCATCTCCCTTACGATCGGGAGCCTCTCGGGCGCGTTGAACATCCTCTCGGTCCTGCAGAGGCCGATGCCCTCGGCCCCGAACTCCCTCGCCCTCCTCGCGGCCTCGGGCGTGTCCGCGTTGGCCCTGACCCCGAGCCTCCTCACCTCGTCGGCCCATCCGAGCAGCGTCCTCAGCTCCTCCGTCATCTCGGGCTCGACGGTCGGGACCTCTCCCAGCATCACGTTGCCCGTCGACCCGTCGATGGTGATGACGTCGCCCCTCCTCACCACTACTCCGCCCTCGGTCACGAACTGCTCCGCCTCCAGGTCGATCCTGATGCTCTCGCAGCCCACCACCGCGGGCTTGCCCATGCCCCTCGTCACGACCGCGGCGTGGCTGGTCATCCCTCCCCTACTGGTCAGGACTCCCTGGGCCGCGATGATCCCCTTGATGTCGTCGGGGGTGGTCTCCGGCCTCACGAGTATCACCTTCTCGCCCTGGGACGCCAGCCTGACCGCCTCCTCGACGGTGAAGACGACCTTGCCGGTCGCGACGCCGGGCGACGCGTTGAGTCCCTTCGCTATCGGCTGAACCTTTGCCCGCGGGTCCAGCCTCCTGTGGAGCAGGTGGACGAGCTCGGAGGGCTCGACCCTCATCAGCGCCTCCTCGACCGTTATCAGGCCCTCCCTGACCATGTCGACCGCTATCTTCACCGCGGCCTGCGCGGTCCTCTTGCCGTTCCTCGTCTGGAGGAGGTAGAGCTTCCCGGACTCGACGGTGAACTCGAAGTCCTGCATGTCCCTGAAGTGCCTCTCCAGCAGGCCCGCGACCTCCTCCAGCTTCGCCCTCAGCTCGGGTTCGACGCTCTCGATCGGCAGGGGCGTCCTTATCCCGGCGACGACGTCCTCGCCCTGCGCGTTGGGCAGGTACTCCCCGTAGAGCCTCTTCTCGCCCGTCGACGGGTCCCTAGTGAACCCCACGCCGGTCCCGGAGTCGAAGCCCATGTTCCCGAAGACCATCGTCTGAACGTTAACCGCGGTCCCCAGCTCGTCGCTGATCTTGTAGTACCTCCGGTACTCGACGGCCCTCGGGTTGTTCCAGGACCTGAAGACCGCCTCGATCGCCATCCTGATCTGCTCCTGCGGGTCCTGGGGGAACTCCCTCCCGGAGTGCTCCCTGATGATCGCCTTGAACTCCTCGACGATCGACTTCAGCGCGCCGACCGGGAGCTCGTGGTCGTGCTTGACCCCCTCCCTCTCCTTGCGCTGCCTCAGCACCGACTCGAACCTCTCGCCGGGGATGCCCAAGACGATCCTCCCGAACATCTGGAGGAGCCTGCGGTACGCGTCGTAGGCGAACCTCTCGTTCCCAGTCGCCCTCGCGAGCGCCTTCACCACCCCGTCGTTCAGCCCGACGTTCAGGATCGTGTCCATCATCCCCGGCATCGAGTACGGCGCGCCGGACCTGACCGAGACCAGCAGCGGCCTCTCGGGGTCCCCGAGCCTCTTCCCGGTCTTCGCCTCGAGCTGCCTAAGCTTCTCCGTGACCTGCTCCATCAACCCCTCCGGCATCGTGCCTCCGTTCCGGTAGTACTCCCTGCACGCCTCCGTCGTTATCACGAGGCCCGGCGGGACCGGCAGCCCGGCGGCGCTCATCTCGACGAGTCCGTATCCCTTCCCCCCGAGCTCGAACCTCGTGAGACCCTTCGCCTCCTCGAAGAGGTAAACGTACCGCTTCTGCATGGCTCAGTTTATAGCTCTTGCTCCCCATCTGAAAAATATTGTGGCCCCGAGGCAGCGCTTTCCTGTCGGACTCGCGTCATCCCCGCGGCGGCGAAAGGTAAAGACCGCGCCCGGCTCGAAGATCTCCGGATGTCGGTCAGAGGCCTCGTTCTGGATCTGGACGGAACGGTCATCGTGGGCTCGAGGCTGGTTGAGCGGGCGGCGGAGTCGATCGCTGCCTGGAGGGACGCGGGGCTGAAGCTGACGTTCCTCACGAACAACTCGACCTACAGCGTAAGGTACGTCCTCTGGAAGCTCCGCTCCTTGGGCCTCGACTGCAGGATCGACGAGATAATCACCTCGAGCTACGCGACCGCGAAGCATCTGCTTGAGAACTACGGCGAGGTGAGGGCCTTCGCGATCGGCGAGGCGGGGCTGATCGAGGAGCTGGTGAGGTCGGGGCACTCCGTGGTGGGAGCGGCGGAGTCGGAGGTCGTCGTGGTCGGGCTCGACAGGAACGTCACGTACTCGAAGCTCGCCGAAGCCTGCAGGGCGGTCCTGAGGGGCGCGGAGTTCGTCGCGACGAACAGGGACAGGTACCTGCCGCTCGAGGAGGGTGGCATCCCAGGCGCCGGGTCGATCGTGGCCTTCATCGAGGCGGCGACAAACAGAAGCCCCGTGGTGGTGGGCAAGCCGAACATCAGGATGCTCGAGATGGCGATGGGGAGGATGGGGCTGGAGAGGGACGAGGTGATGGTGATCGGCGACAACCCGGAGACCGACGCGGAGATGGCCGTTAGGGCTGGAGTCAGGTGCGTGCTTGTGGGCAATCGGCCGGATCCCGTCTGGGAGAGGAGAGGCGTCGAGTTCTCGCCCAGCTTAGCCAACGCCCTGAGCTCCCTCTTGAAGCGGCACTCTGGCGATTGACTCGAGCTCCTCCTCGGGGAAGTCCGGCGGGTTCGTCCTGACCTCTCAGAGGTGGTTGACCGTCTCCCAGAGGCTCGACGTCGCGTACCTGCCGCAGAGCAACAGCTCGAGCAGCACCGTCCTCCTGGGGGCATCCACCGCTAGCTCGCAAAGGTCGGACTCGGACTTAACAGAGCGCCGTCGACGCGCTGCGATGCTCAGAGGGAACAGGTGTCCTAGCTAACGCCGACGTCGTCCAACTGCTTCGGCTCTCGCAGCGGAGGACCGATCAAGCGAGTCCAAGCCGGGCCTTGATCTCCGCGATGTCCCTCTCGATCCGGGCGAGCCGCTCGTCGAGTATCGCCTTTAGGTCCTGCCTCACCGCCCTCACTTCCTCTAGCGTCTGCTCGCTCAGCTTCAGAGAGGCCTCCTTGAACTCCCTGAACTCCTGGCGGTAGTCCCTGAACTCTTGACGATAGTCTCTGAACTCTTGACGGAAGTCCCTGAACTCACCCCAGTAGTCCATGAAGATCGACTGCATCGCGCCGAAACCCTCCTGCAGCTCGTCGGCGAGCCTGCCGTAGACCACCCTGAAGGACTTCAGCCCCTTCCTAGGCCTGCTCTCCTTCACCGAGAGGTCCTTGACGGAGGCCGGCGGCGGCGGAGACTTGATCCTCTCGAGGAACGCCTCGACCGCCTCCTCCTCGCCTTGGACGAAGACCGAGACCGAGCCGTCCTCATCGTTCCTGACGAAGCCGGCCAGGCCCAGCTCTTGGGCCGCCTCGAGGACGTGTCTCCTGTAACCGACCCGCTGCACCCTCCCCGTCACGCGGACCCGGTAGGCCCTCAACCGGTCGAGACCTCGACGGGCATCCGATAAAGCCTTCACGCCGCTTGGAGGCGGGAGGAAGGGATATCCCGAGGGACCGAGGTCTCGTCGCGCTTGAGCCTCAGGGAGCTGCTCGGCGGCGACGCCTTCCTCGCGGAGAGGTGCGTCCGGTGCGGGTTCTGCAACTCGGTCTGCCCGACCAGCCTGGTCAGGTCAGCCTACAGGCCCTCGAGGACTTCACGCGGAAGGATCGTGCTGATCCAGTCGGCCCTCGACGGCCACCTGGAGGAGGTCTTCGACGAGGAGCTCGCGGAGCTCATGGACCTCTGCTTCGGGTGCAACAGGTGCGTGAAGGTCTGCCCCGCTGGCATTCCGATCCCCGACGTCATCAGGGGATACCGGCACGCGTACCACAAGGCGGTCGGCGTCCGCCGCGAGGAGGCCCTCGCCCTCATCTATCACAGGTACGCGCCGCTCCTCTCGAGGCTGCCGCGTCCCCTGCTCGGCGCCCTCGCTAAGAGGCCGGGCAGGGTCCTCCTCGAGTGGGCGATCGGGACGTCGCGGGACGCGCCCCTTCCCCTCCCGGAGGGTGGAAGCCTTGACGACCTCCTGCGAGGGCTACGCCGTGACCGAGGGGCCGTGAGGTTTGCTCTCTTCGCGGACACCTTCTATCGGTACGTGAGGCCCTCCTCGGCCTTCAGGGTCGTCGAGCTGCTCTCGCGCAACGGGTTCTCGGTCTCGCTGCCGCCCCAGACGGACTCCGGTGTCCTGCTGTACGAGCACGGCTTCCTCGACGAGCTCAAGGAGGTCGCGGCGACCAACGTGCGGAGCCTAGCGGAGAGGGTCAGGGAGGGCGAGAGGGTGCTCACCTGCTCACCGGCGTCGACGATGATACTCAGGTCGGTCTACCCGAAGGTCCTCGGGACCCGAGAGGCCGAGTCGGTGGCTGAGAGCGTCGTCGACGTCAACGAGCTGCTCCTCGAGCTGGCCGAGTCCAGGCCCGGGTCCCTCGCGCCTAGGGCGGAGGAAGTCGTCCTCCACTCGAGCTGCTTATCGCAGTTCTTGGGACTCACCGAGAAGATAGCTAGGGCCCTGAGGGCAGCGGGAGCGACGGTGCGGGAGGTTAGGGGAGAGTGCTGCGGGATGGGAGGGGTCTGGGGTATGTTCGCGAGGAACAGGGCTGAAGCGGTCGAGCTCTGCCGCAGGCTAACCGCGGGGCTCCGGCAGCCGCTCGTCACCTACAGCGAGACCTGTTTCCTCCAGATCCGGTCGGTCTACGCGGGCACCGTCCTCCAGTCCTTCGAGGCTTTAGGATAGGACGCGGTGCGGGGGGTGGGATTCGAACCCACGAACCCCTACGGGACAGGGCCCTGAGCCCTGCGCCTTTGACCAGGCTTGGCTACCCCCGCAGCGCCCTCAGTAGATACAACTCCGGGACCGTCCTATTAGCCTTAACCTGCGCTTCTCCCGTCATTGCCGGAGGAGGAGCAGCAGGTAAACGAGCGCGAGGACGATCAGGAGGAGCGGCGAGGTCCCCACGGTGAGCCCGTCGAGCCTCACGGTCACCAGCAGCAGCGGGTGGACCTCCTCGAGCTTGGGCAGGACCCTCGGCAGGAGCGAGAGGATGACGAGCGATATCCCCAGCGCGGTGAGGACGAGGCCCGTGATCAGAAGCGGGTCCCTCAAGGCATCCTCGACCTCGAGCGGGCGATCAGCTCCCTGACGGTGCTGTCTTCGACTTGGCCGAAGTCCTCGTAGAACTCCCCGACCGCGATGAATTCCTCCGGGACCTCCAGGACCACCAGCTCGTCGGCCTCTTGGGAGACCCTGTTGGCGGCCTCGACGGACGCGACTGGCACGGCCACTATCAGCCTCCTAGGCGATCTCCCCCTCACGTGCCTGCAGGCCGCGATCACCGTCGATCCGGTTGCCATGCCGTCGTCGGTGAGGACCACGTCCCTCCCCCTCACCGGTATCGGGTCGAGCCCTCCCCTCAACTCAGATGCCCTCCTCCTCAGCGCCTCGAGCTCCGACTCGGCCCGCCTGAAAACGTACTGCCTCTCCAGACCGTAGAGCTGAACGACCTCCTCCTCGACGTAGACCTCTCCTCCCTCCGCGACCGCGCCCGCGGCCAGCTCCGGGTTTCCCGGCACGCCTATCTTCTTCACCATCACCAAGTCGAGCGGCGCGCCGAGTCCCTCGGCGATCACGTAACCCACCACCACGCCCCCCCGGGGTATCGCGAGCACTGCGCTCTCGCGTCCCACCTTGCCCCTCACGAGCGGGAGCAGCCTCCTGCCGGCCTCCCACCTGTCCCTGAACCTCATCCGTGTTTTACTTTTCGCGACACTGAATATACGTTTGACCCTCAGGTGTGGAAGAGCTTGACCTCTTCCGAGAGCTTCGAGGAGCTGACCAGCCTGGCGACCGACGGCCTTGGCTTCCTGACGACCGTGAAGCCGCAGTTGGGGCACTTCAGCTGCGCCGCCTTCGGCCCGATGTCGGCCTCGAAGAGCGACTTGCACCTGACGCACTGGTAGGTCGAACCCGGCCTCGACATCCAGCTGCGCAGCGCTGCTCTCCCTAAATATACCTCGCGATCCCCGGGACACCGGGTTGACCGGGCAGCTCTACGGGACCGGCGACGACGGGAGCACCTGGCTGCTCGAGGGGAGGAGGGTACGGAAGTACGACCTGAGGGTGACCTGCCTCGGCGAGGTCGACGAGCTCAACTCGCTGATCGGGGTCTGCAGGGCGGTGCTGAGGGAAGGGCACGCTGACATCGATGAGCTCCTCAAGTCCGTCCAGTCGGTCCTCTTCAGGATCGGCGCCGAGCTCGCTGCTGAGGACCCGAAGTCGCTGGGCGTCGACGTGGTCACCGAGGACGACGTGAAGTCCCTCGAGGAAACTCTGGACCGCTACATCAGGTCCTTAGAGCCCTTGAGACATTTCGTCTACCCCTCGGGGTCGCTGGCGGGCTCGATGCTCCACCTCGCGAGGGCGGTTGCGAGGAGGGCGGAGCGACACGTCGTCGTGCTCTCGGACAGGGAGAGTGTCAACCCTCAGGTCATTAGGTACCTGAACAGGCTCTCGACGCTGCTCTTCTACTTGGCGAGGTTCGTCAACGAGAGGGAGGGGAGGCGCGAGGACGTTTGGCCTGGAAGGGGCTACTCCTGAGCCCTAGCGCTCCTCCTCCTGGACCTCCTCGATCCCCTCAGCCTCCTCACGAGGAACTCCGAGGCCGCGACCGCGTCCCTTCCGTCCCAGATCTTGACGCTGTGGGAGGAGAACATGATGTTCGCGGAGGGCCTCCTGAGGCCCCTCTCGTCGCCGGGCCACAGCTGCACCAACGCCTGCACCCGCGGCAGGAACCTGAAGCTGAACGCGATGCCGCCGAGCCTCTCCTGCGTCCCGCCGATCTGCCTCGAGGTCGCCTCGAAGAGCTGGCCGCTGCTACCGAAGTGCTCCAGGAAGGGCCTCATCACCCTCCTGACGAACTCGCCGTGGTGCTGCGATGCTCCCGCGAACCTGTCGATCCCCACCCAGCCCCTCTCCTGCTCGACCGAGCACTGGAAGACGAGGTACTTCAGGAGGACCCTTGTGAGGCCCTCGTCGGCCTCGTCCTCGGTGATGACCTCCTCCGCGACCCCGCTGTCCAAGTGAACACAGTACGTCAGGTCTAAGACGTTGACGAGGTATCGGGCCCCGGCGCCCTCCTTAGGGGGGAGGAAGGCGACCTCGCACCTCCTCGATACCTCCTTCGGGTCCTTCGACCTGAGCTGCTCGAGGACCTGCTGAACCTCCAACCCCTCGATCGGCCGGACTTGAGCGGAGATAAGTTTGAGCGCGCCCGATCATACCCTTGTACTACCCAAACACTCTCTAGGTGATACCACCGTCACCGGCATCTTTCCCCTGTAGGACTTCTTCCAAGTGACGTACCTCCTCACTTCATGGTGCGAGGCTACGGCCAGCGCGATCAGCGCGCCGTCGTGGTCGAGGCCCTTCAGGACGTACGGCATCACCTCCTCCATCAGCTCCTCCCAGGATCCTGGCGGCCTGGGAAAGAGGACGACGTGCTCCTCGCTCCTCAGGTAAGCGGCGTAGAGTTCCCGGGCCTCCCGCTCGCCGACCGCGTCAGCGACCGCTGCCACCAAGTTGAGCAGGTCGTAGACGGTCACGGCCTTCGTCACGCCCCTCACCGACTGGAGGTAGAGCTCGTTATCCCGGTACCTGAGGTCGGACTCCAGCGAGAGGTGGTGAAGGGTGAGGACATCCGAACCGAGCGCGTCCAACTCAGAACTCTACCTCCACCTCTTTCCTCGCCCTGAAGACCATGTCCGACGGCGAGCCGGACTTCGGGAGCCTGCCACCGAGGTAGAGCGACGTGAGCTTCCCCTCCGGCGATGTCCTGGAGTACCTCAGCACGAGATACCTGAGGGCGTCGTTGACCGCGTCGCTCCTGTTCTTGAAGAGGCCCTCGGCGCAGAGCTCGTCGACGCGCCTCAGCAGCGAGGCGCTCACCCGGACCTGAAGCAGGACCGTATCGGTCATCCTTCGTCCTGAATACTTCAAATCGCCATCACCTATATAATATTAAATCCAAACGCGGCCCCGAGACCGACCGGAAGTTTAATCTCCGAGATGTCGCGGAGGCGAACCGTGCCCAGGCTCGTCATTCACGCCGCGAAGAGGCCCTACAGGTACGTCACGGAGAAGGGCGAGGAGGTCTGGATCTGCATGTGCGGCCTCTCTGAGACCTACCCGATCTGCTCCGGGAGGCACAGGCTGGTCGCGAGGGAACGGGACGACGAGGTCCTGATGTACGACGAGCGGGGGGAGCTGATAGGCCCCGCGACCGGGATCCAGCAGGAGTTCCTCGCGAGACTCAGGAGGGTCTAGCGGTACCCCTGCGCGCCCTCCTCCTTCGAGGGAATCCCGAGTCGGCTGGAGCGCCCGTTATCGCCCTCGTCACGTCGCCTCCAACAACCGGCCACGAGGAGACCAGCTTCTCGAGCAGCTCCTCGTAGCGAGCGACGCTCTCGTCCAGCAACGACCTCCAGTCCCGGCCGTCCCTCTCGACGAGCGCCATCATCTCCTCGACGTGCCTCCTCGTCTCGGGGGAGACGAGCCTCTCGTCAACGCGCTCGAGGGCCGAGATCAGCGACCTCCCGAGCTCCGTCGAGATAAGGCTCCTGCCGACCCTCGCGGCGTAGCCCCTCTCGACTATCAGCGAGGGGAACGTGGCCCTGGTCGCGTCGGTCCCTATGCCGCTCCGCTCCATCAGTGAGATCAGCTCGGACTCCGTCATCCTGGGAGGCGGTGAAGTCAGGCCCCTCCGGAGCCTCACCTCGACCACCTCCAGCCTCTCGCCCTTCGAGAGCCTCGGGATCGGCTCGTCGCTGACCCTCTGGTAGACGTACACCTCGAGGAAGCCCGTCCTCACGACCCTCCTCCCGGAAGCGCCGAGCTTGACCCCTGCGAGGTCGAACGCCGCCTCCTGGCTCAGCACCGCGGCGTCCTCGAGGAACGCGTTGGCGACGAACCTCCTGGCGACGTACTCCCAGATCGTCCCTAGGAGCCCTCCGGACCTGAAGGGCCTGATCGGGTATATCGGCGGATGGGCGCCGTCGTCGTGCCTGCCCTGCCTCGGGTTCGGGACCGGCCTGAGCTCGCGCCCCTCGAGGATTCCCGACTGGATCACGGCCGAGAGCGGCCTCCTGAAGTCGAACCCACCCGAGTACCTGTTCGTGTCGGTCCTGGGATAGGAGATGTACCCCTCGGAGTAGAGCCTTTCCATCGCGTCGAGGACCTCGCTCGCGCTCCTCCCGGTCAGCTTCACCAGGTCTCTCAGCGCGTCATCGGTCCTGAGCGGCGTCGGCCTCTGAACGGTCACCGTCCTCTCCGAGTACTCCACGACGACCGCCTCCTCCGCACCTCTCGCCGCCGCGAATGTCTCCCTCGCGACCTCCTCCTCCCAGAACCTCTCTGAGCTGGCCGCGAGGACCTCGCCGGACCTCGTCCTGAGCTCCGCCTCGATGTACCAGAAGGGCTTCGGCTTGAACGACTCGACCTCGGCGTCCCTCTTCACGACGAAGTTCAGGGTCGGGGTCTGGCAGGAGCCCCAACTGATCAGCCCCCTGTGCCCGAGCCTCCTGGCTTTCAGCGTGAGGAACCTGGTGTACGCCGCGCCCGTCAGGAGATCGAAGGTCCTCCTGAACTCGGCCTTGTGGACCCAGCTCCACCTGAGGTCCGGCTCGAGGCTCCTCCAGGCCTTCAGTATTTCGTCGCGGTCGACGGAGTTGAACCTCATCCTGTGGAACGCGCTCCTCTCGCCCCTCACGCCCCTGTATATCGCGAGGATCTCGCTCCCGATCAGTTCGCCCTCGTGGTCGTTGTCGGTCGCGATCACGAGGGGCGAGTGGGACCTGAAGAGCTCGGAGAGGGCCCTGTAGGACTCGGGGTCCCTGACGACGTACCTGAACCTCCTGACTCTGATCAGCTGCAGCGGGTCGACCCTGCTCCATGAGCGGTACTCCTCGGGGAGGTCAGCGTCCAGCACGTGCCCCCTGACGCTGGCCACGGTCACCTCCTCGCCGATCGACGCGAGCGCCTCCCTGATGGCCCTCGCGACCGACGGCTTCTCCGCGACCACTATCGCGCCCCTCATCTCATCCTCCGGTCCCGAAGGCCGCGTTGACCGTCTCGTATATCGTCCTCACGATGCTGTAGGGAATCCTCCTGCCCCCGACCTTGACCTCGCCGAGCCTCGACTCCACCACGGGGAACGGGTTCGACCTGACGAAGCAGATCAGGTCGCCGAGCGTCCCGAAGTGATTCAGGAGCGCGATCGCGGTCTTGTGGCCGCACATCCCCTCTAGGGCGTAGAGGGCCCTCTCGGCCGGCGTCATGTCCCTCCGGGCGACCCTCAGCGGGTACTCCCTCCGCTCCGGAGGGCTCCCGAGCCTCCTGTCTTTCCAGAGGATGTAGGTGACCGTGGCGTTCGAGTCGGGGACGGGGACGATCGGAACCCCCATCTCGAGGACGATTTTGTCCATCAGGGCGAGGACCGCGGTCTCGTTCCATCCCGTCCTCCTGTAGCCCGCGATGTTCCCCTCGAGCAGGATCAGCTTCGGGCCCTCGTGCTGCCTCATTCGGTCGAGCTGGTCCCAGAGCCTGCCCTTCAGGCTGCTCAGGAAGTCCAGGACCCTCTTCCTCTCAATCAGGACGCTCCCCTGCGACCCGAGGACGAAGTAGTCCCCGGCCTCGAGCGGCCTCACCGCGACCTCCGCCCTCCTCCTGAGCGCCTCACAGATCTCCGGTGCCTCGGCGGCCTCGTTGCTGTCGACCACGATCATCCGCAGCGCATCGGTCCGGAGGCCATTAATGCTTAACCCGCTTCGGGCTTCCGGAGCGCGGACCGATCTCGACGATCCTCATCAGCGGGTAGTTCAGCTCCTTCACGAAGCTCAACTCCCCGACGACCTCGGCCTCGCCGTACCGCACCCTGACCCTCGCGTAGACCTCCGAGGGGCCTATCTCGCCGTAGGAGTAAGGGCCCTTCCCCCTCCGACCCCTGGGCCTCCTCACTCTGACCTCGACCTCCTCCCTGAACGGCTGCGAGAGCACCGCCGACGCCACCCCTCTCGCCAGGCCCTCGAGCTCGCCGTCGGTCCTGGGCACCGGTAGCCCGACCAGCGCCCGGTATACCGTTGCCAGCGCTATCCCCGCCTCGAAGGCGGCCCTCTCCCTCTCGGTGACGTCCCTCGGGAAGTACGCCGCAGCAGGGTCCCGGCTCGGCCTCACGCCCTCAAAAAGACTGCGTCCCCGTTAAGGCTAACCGCTCAGAGCTTCGCGAGGAACTTCTCCCACTCCTCTTCGTCCTCGACCTCGTCCTCGAGGAGCTCCTCGAAGATCTCGTACGTCAGGACGTCGGTGAACCTGTACTTCTCGACCATCTGGTTGTAGAACCTGATCGCGCACTGCTCGGACTTCAGGACGTCCTCGATCACCCTCCTGATGTCGGTCGGGTCCTCGGGCGGAGCGATGTAACCGCACCTCGAGGTCGTGAGGAGCTTCGCGAAGTCCATCACAGGTCTTCCCCCGAGCTGGATGATCCTCTGGGCCAGCCTCTCGGCGTGCTTCAGCTCGTCCATCGACTGCTTCATCAGCACCGGCCTGAGGGTGTCCGCGTCGATCCCCCTTATCCACTGAGCCGCGAGCCAGTACTGGTAGTGGGCGAGCCACTCGTCGGCGTAGGCCTGAAGGAGGTCGTTGAGGACCTCGTTGATGTCCGCCTTAACGATCTCCCGGCCTGTCCTGCCCATCGCGTCAGGCCAGTCGTCCTGAGGCTTTTAGGGTTTCACGTGTTCTCGAGGAGGGATCTGATCCTCAGGCCCGGTCGGACCGAACCCATGACGGCTCCCGAGGACGACCCACTCGGGACTTGCGCCCTGAGGACCTCCCCGACCCTGTAGAGGTAGAAGACGTGATGCCTTCCCGTCGAGCTGGACCAGAGCCTCAGGACCTCCGCGGGCGTCCATCCCTTCACCGGATAGTCGTGCGCGATGACCACGGCCTCCTCATCTGCGGTCAGGAGCGCGGGCTTGATCGCCTCGAGGGCGTCCGTCGTGAGGTACGTGAAGACGAAGTCCACCGAGCCCAAGTCGACCCTGCGAGCGTCGGCCCTGACGAACCTTACCCCTTTCAGCCCCGATGCCTTCCTCGTCCTCTCCGCGTGCTCGACTAGGGCGCCGTCGATCTCTACGCCCACCGCCCTGGCTCCGAACTCCTTCGCCGCCAGCATCGGAACCCTGCCGTCGCCGCTGCCGAGGTCGATTACGAACGAGTCCGGACCTACGCCGGCCTCGCTGAGCGCCCTGACGAGGACGTCGCGGGGCGAGGGCACGAAGGGGTTGAGCCTCCGCCGCATCCATGAGTCCGGAAAAACGAGGTGAATTTAGGGTTCAGAGGAAGTCTCAGCCGGGCAGGACCTTCTTCGCGTTCCCAGGGATCCAAGAGTACCTGTTGAAGAACGGCAGCGCCCTCAGGACCGAGCGGTGTATCGCGTAGGCCGGGACGACGCTGACGAAGACGTGGAGCAGGTTGAAGACCGCGTTCAGGACCGTCATCAGAAGAGCGAGCGTCAGCTCCCCCTGAACCGTGATCCCTACCCTCTGGAGCGCCCTCGCGCCGAACGGCAGGTAGACGCCCGGCAGCAGCACGTAGTAGAGCAGGAAGGTCACCAGGGCCATGACGAGCGTCCTAGAGGCGATGGCGCCGACCATCCCCCACCACACAGAACCCCTGCTCAGCCTCACGCCCAGATAGAGTCCCAGCAGCATCGAGAGGACCGCGGCCAGCTTCATCGTCTCGCTGACGCCCGGCACTAACGCGCCGCCGTTGAGCAGCAGGCCGTACCAGTGGGCCAGCGTCGTCACAACGCCCCCGATCGGCCCGAAGAGCAGCATCGAGAGGACGTCGAAGATCTCCGCGGCGTCGAACCTCAGGAACGGCAACAGCGGAAACGGCGTGCTGAGCCTCGCGATTCCCGCCGCGATCGCCGCGCCTCCCAGCGCCGCCACGCCCGCGATCCATATTGTCCTAGGGAACCTGTCGGGCTGCCGGTTCATCGTTTACGACCGCGAAAATGATCGATTTAAGACTTGTTAATGGCTTGGCAAGGGTTTGGCTGATTTGATCATTTTCTGCTAAGCTATGGATCACTATCTCGCAAATAATTCAACGATCTTTAGCAAGTCATCTAGCTCTCTCTTGCGACGGATCGCGACGACGCGGGACCTCCCGACCTCATGAACCGTCACGATCCCGGCCTTTCTGAGCGTAACGACGTGTCTGTAGACCGCGCTGTACCTCACCTTGAGGGCCCTCGAGAGCGCCTTGATGTGGAGCGGCCTGTCAGTCTCGGATACCAGCTTGAGGATCCGTAATCTCGTGATGTTCCCCAACGCGCTCAGGACCTTCGCCAGGTCCTTTAAGCCGTCCTCCTCGCTGCTCACGTGATTCAGTTATCACCCCACCAATAATAATGTTTTTACCCGAACGGTGAAACCATTTTGGATCAATGGTTCCATAAAAACGTAACCTAGTCACTCATAACTGGTTACTTACTCAATATTGAGTAGTAGGCAGAGCAACGCTCTGATGTGGACGCCCTAAAGACCGCGACCGGAGCCTCCCTAGGCGTGATCTCGGCGGCGATGGCGGTCCTTCCGCTCAGCTTCTCGTATCCCCCGATCCCGTATCTCAGGTTCGATCTGGCCGAGGTCCCGGCATTCGTGGCGGCGCTGGGCTTCGGGCCCTCCGCGGGCCTCCTCGCGTCCACGATCTACTTCTTCGGCTTGCTGGTCATCGGCCAGTTCTCGCCGCTCGGCCCGCTGATGAAGTTCCTGGCCGTCATATCCACGATGGGGGGCATCTGGGCGGTCTTCCACTTCACGAGGAGGAACCCCCCGCTGGCGATGAAGCTCACGGGCTGGACGGCCGGCTGCCTCGCGAGGGTCGCCGTGATGAGCGCGACCAATTACCTCGTGCTGGTGGTGTTCTTCCCCGACTTCCTGCGGTTCTCGGTCTCGACGCTCTCGGCCTTCACCGGGACGCCCCTGAACCCCGACGATCACGGGATCGCGCTGGTCCTGCTCTACACGGCGGTCTTCAACGCCCTCCACACGGCCCTCAGCATCGGCGCATCGTTGGCCGTTATCGACGCAATTAGGAGATCCGGGGCCCTCGGGGCTAGGTGGAGGCCCTGGTACGGCTGAGAGACCGGTCGAGCACGCGCCGGCGCCCGACAAGCCTTATAACGGCCGTGGTCGAGGTGCGTCCGTGGCGATAGACCCGGTCTGCGGCATGAAGGTCGACGAGAAGTCCAGCAGGTTCACGTATACGCACCAGGGCGTGACTTACTACTTCTGCAGGCAGCAGTGCCTCGACCAGTTCAGGAGAGACCCGGCGAGATACGTCAAGAAGTGACCCCTATCCGGCATCAGGTCGGCCCGGGACGCCTCGTCGGCACCAGCTTGGGCTTAGGCGTCGTGAGGTTGAGCGCGATCTCGTAGACGTCCATTGAGTACTCGACGACCCTCCTCACGTTGTCGAAGAGCATCCTGTACAGCACCATCGGGTCGTTCCTCGAGCACCTGGCCTGGACCTCGGAGAACCCGGACTCCAGCTTGGCCAGCAGCTCGTCGGTCTCCTCGAGGGACCTCAGCGCCGTCCTCTGGTCAGGCCTCAGGACCAGGTCGACGGCCCTCCTGAACGCGTGCTCGGACTCGAGGCAGATCGGGTAGAAGTCGCTTATCGGGTCGAAGGACCAGTACTTGTCGAGCGATATCGAGGCGATCGTCGTCGCGTGGTCCGCGACCCGCTCGAAGCTCCTCGCGACCAGCGTGTACCCTATCAGGGCTTGCGGGTCGCTCACCTCGACGGCCTTCAGGGTCCTCGGGTCTATCAGGGAGACGTTCACGCACCTCAGAAGGTAATGGTAGAACCGGTCGACCTCGTCGTCACGGTCGAGCAGGTCCGCGGCCTCCTCCGGCGACGGGTCCTCCAGTAGCGAGAGGCTGTCGTGGACCATGTTCGCGGCCATCGTCCCCATCCGCTCGAGGACGGTCAGTGGCGTCAGGTTCTCGTAGAGCCTCATCACGCTCAGGACCATCCCGTCAAGCCTCTCGTCGACTACCTCGACTCCGACCAGCCACCTCCTGATCAGGCTCTTCAGGGCCCTCTGTATCGCGACCCCTCCCCTCTCCCTGACGACGATCGTCTCGTACCCTGCCAAGTAGAGCGAGATCAGCCTCCTCGTCGCCTGCTCCAGAGTGGTCCCGGGCTCGATGACCAGCTCCCCGTCCGAAAGCGCCACCTCCTTCGGCATCAGGATCAGGGGCCCGTCCTCGCCCTCGACCTCGATCAGCTCGCTCCCCCTGCCCAGCCCGTACTTCTCGGCCCAGAGCTTTGGCAGCGAGACTGTGAGGGTCGCACCTCCCGTCTGCTGAACCCTCCTGACGTGAACCCTCATCGGTATATATAGAACCGATCTTCACTATTTAGGGATGATTTGGCCATTTATCTATGTGTTCTATTTAGAATATTGCTTAGTCTATATAGAATTTAGGGAATCTACTTATTTGACCCAGAACGTCGGCCCGCCGAGATGGCATCGGGAACCAAGTCAGGAGTGAAGGGGGCGACGCCGACCGCGATGGCCGCCGTGATGCTCGTCGTGGGGCTCGTCGTCGGAGCAGTGGCGATGTTCTTCGTCGGAGGAATGGGACCGGCCGGAGTGACCGTGACGAGGGTCGAGACGGTGACCGCCGGCGGCGCAACGGTCGTGAGGACAGTGACGCAGCCGGTCACCCTGACCGCGACGGTCACCGTGACACCAACGCCTCCGCAGCCGCCGAGGCTGACAGGCACGATTGAGATCGACGGCTCCAGCACCGTCTATCCGCTCACCGAGGCAGCGGCAGAGGCCTTCATGAAGCTCCACCCTGGAGTGAAGATTTCCGTCGGGATCTCCGGGACCGGCGGCGGCTTCAAGAGGTTCGTGGTGGGCGAGACCGACATAAACGATGCCTCCCGGCCGATAACCAAGGCCGAGGCCGAGTCCGCAGCGAAGAACGGGATCGTGTGGTTCGAGGTCCCGCTGGCCCTTGAGGGACTCGCGATCGTCGTCCACCCGACCAACACCTGGGTCGACTGCATCACGATCTCCGAGCTGAGGGAGATTTGGAAGCCCGACAGCAAGATAACTAAGTGGAGTCAGGTCAGGAGTGGTTGGCCGGACCAGCCGATCAAGCTGTACGGAGCCGGCCCCGACTCGGGTACGTTCGACTACTTCACCGAGAGGGTCGTAGGCAAGGCGAAGGCATCCAGGACCGACTACGTCGCCTCCGAGGACGACAACGTCCTGATCGCCGGCGTCGCGGCTGAGAGGTTCGCCCTCGGTTACATCCCGTACGCCTACGTCGCAGAGGCCGCGGGGAGGGTGAAGGTCGTGCCCGTCAGGGACGACGCCGTCGCTGGTTCGACCTGCGTCGAGCCGAACGACGAGACCGTCTCGACCTTCAGGTACCCGCTCTCGAGGCCGCTGTTCATTTACGTCAACAAGAAGAAGTACGAAGAGAAGCCTGCCCTTAGGGAGTTCGTGATCTTCTACGTCCAGAACGGCGCGGATTTCGCCAAGAAGGTGAAGTACACGCCGCTCCCGACGGTCTACTACGAGCTCGCTGCGCACCTGCTGAAGTCCGGAGTGACCGACGGCCTCTACGGGCTGACGCAGATCGCGCTCAGGAACGCCGGCCCGCGCTGAACAACGGTTATTATGCTAAATTTTTCCTGAGTCCGGTGAGAATTTTTGGGTTACCTCTCGTCTGACCAGTTCCTCAGGTCCGTGAGGAGAAGGAGGGCACAGGACAGGCTCTTCATGGTCATCGTCCTTGCGGCAACCCTAGTCTCGACCCTCGCGTTGATCGTGATCTTCGTCACGCTCTCCGTCGAGTCGGTCAGCTTCTTCACGCGGGTCAGCATCATCGAGTTCCTAACCGGTACTAAGTGGACGGCGCTGTTCGCGGACAAGCACTTCGGCGTCCTCCCCTTGCTCAACGCGACGCTGACGACCTCCGCGATCGCGATAGCGGTCGCCGGGCCTGCAGGGCTCGCCGCAGCCATCTACCTGAGCGAGTACGCGTCCCAGAGGTTCAGGAACTTTATGAAGCCTGTGATCGAGACGCTCTCAGGGGTACCGACGGTGGTGTACGGCTACTTCGCCCTCTACTTCGTCACCCCGAACTTCCTGAGAGCGTTCTGGGAGGACCTCTCGATCCACAACGCGCTCGCCGTCGGCCTGATGATCGGCGTCCTCACGCTGCCCATCGTGGTCTCGATAAGCGACGACGCGATGAAGGCCGTCCCCTACGACCTCAGGCTCGCGGCGTATTCGCTCGGCTCGAGGAAGATCGACGTTGTCTTCCGAGTGGTCCTGCCGGCGGCGCTTTCAGGCATCGTCGCCTCGATAGTTCTGGCGTTCGCGAGGGCGATGGGTGAGACGATGATAGCGGCGATCGCCGGAGGTTTCAGGCCGGTCCTCTCGTTCAACGTCGGTGAGTCGATGCAGACGATGACCTCCTACCTCGCCCAAGTAGCGACGGGAGACGCGCCACACGGCACGATCGAGTACCAGTCCCTCTTCGCGGTCGGGTTCCTGCTCCTCGTGATAACGGCGACCCTGAACTTCGTCGGGTTGAAGGTGATCAGGAGATGGGAGATCAGGTACTGAGGTACGAGGACTTGGCCCGGAAGAGGTCCGACCTCAAGAGAACACTCGACAGGGTCGTGCCGGTGGTGCTAAGCCTCGGCGTCTTCCTCGGCGTCACGGTGCTGGCGGCCCTGCTCTTCGACGTGGTGACGACGGGGTACGACAGGCTGAACCTCAACCTGATCACCGAGTACCCCTCGGCCAACCCCTCGGAGGCCGGAATGAGGTCCGCGTTGCTGGGAACGGTCGTCACCGTGGGACTCTCCGCGCTGATCTGCATCCCCCTGAGCATCGCGTCCGCGATCTACCTCGTCGAGTACGCGGGAGGGAGGAGGTGGGCCGAGGTCCTCAGGTACAACATCGCGAACCTCGCGGGCGTCCCGTCGGTCGTCTTCGGGATCGTGGGGCTCGGGTTCCTGGTCTACGGGCTCGGCCTAGGACGGAGCGTGATCGCGGGGGCCTTCACCTTGGCCATACTGACGCTGCCCTACGTCACGGTGACCTGCGTCGAGGCGATCAAGACGGTCCCGGAGGACCTGAAGTTCGGGGCATACGCGCTGGGAGCTACTAGGCTCCAGGTCGTCAGGTCGATCATCCTCCCCAGGGCCCTCCCGATGATGCTCACGGGCGGAATCCTAGGCATCTCGAGGGCGATAGGGGAGGCGGCGCCGATACTGATCATCAGCGGCCTCCTCTTCATCAGGGAGGACCCGGTCTCGCTCTTCAGCAGGTTCACGGTGATCCCGCTCCAGCTCTTCAACTGGATCTCGAGACCACTGCCCGCCTTCCAGGAGCTCTCCGCGGCCGCGATAATCGTCCTGCTGCTGATTCTACTGGCACTCAACTCCGTCGCAATTTACTTGAGGTACAGGCTGTACAGGAGGCTGGAGGCGGCGTGACGGCAGAGGAGGAGGTCCTGGAGCGGATAAAGGTTATCATCTCAGAGAGGAAGGACGAGTTGGGAGAGGTCGTGGAGAGGGACGCGGCGATAGTCACCGAGGGCCTCTCGGTCTCATACCACGGTCGGGTCGCGATCGAGGACATCACCATTAGGTTCAGGAGGAACGCGATCACCGCGATCATAGGGCCGTCGGGCTGCGGGAAGTCGACGCTCCTCAGGTCCCTCAACAGGATGAACGACCTGATACCCGGCGCGGCAGTTAGGGGGAAGGTGTTCTTCAACGGTATCGACATCTACTCGAGGGAGGTCGACCCGGTCTACATCAGATCGAGGATAGGGATGGTCTTCCAGCGGCCGAACCCGTTCCCCATGAGCATCTTCGACAACGTCGCCTTCGGGCTGAGGGTGAACGGCTTCAAGCTCTCCAGGGACGAGCTCAGGAGGAGGGTCCAGGAGGCGCTCGTGAAGGCGGCGCTATGGGACGAGGTGAAGGACAGGCTCGACGCCCACGCCTACTCCCTCTCCGGCGGCCAGCAGCAGAGGCTCTGCATAGCTAGGGCCCTAGCGGTCGAGCCCGAGGTCCTCCTCCTCGACGAGCCGACCGTCTCCCTCGACCCCATATCGACATCGAAGATCGAGAGGCTGCTCGTCGCCCTCAAGCACGACTACACGATCATCATCGTGACCCACAACATGCAGCAGGCCGCCAGGGTCTCTGATTACACCGCGGTGATGATGCCCGACGAGAACCTCGTGGGGAGGCTGATCGAGTTCGGGCCGACGAAGGAGATCTTCACGTCACCGAGGGACTCTAGGACTGAGGCGTACATCAGCGGCCGCGTCTCGTAGGATAAGGAACCTCTCGACCGCTTTCACGGCACAAGACCTTTTAGACCGGCCCGTATTCCGTCAACGGGATTGAAAAGGCTCAACTTGATCAAGGTGCCGCAGCTGAGGGACCCGATCACGATAGTCGGTTTCGGGGGCTGGGCCGACGCGGGGAACGTCTCGACGCTTTCCCTGGCGTACCTCAGGGAGTCCGAGGGCGCCGCCGAGATGGGGAGGATGGAGGTCGCCGACCTGATCGACCACACGCAGCACAGGCCTATCGTCACGATCGAGGGCGGGTTCATCAGGGACCTGAAGATGCCGGCGTTCGAGATACACTACGCGATCAAGAAAGACAGGGACTTGGTGCTGGTGAACGGATACGAGCTCTCCCACAGCTGGAAGGAGTTCATCGACAACCTCTTCGAGCTCAT
The DNA here is from genome assembly GCA_039630085.1 of Candidatus Caldarchaeales archaeon. Lineage (GTDB taxonomy): Archaea > Thermoproteota > Nitrososphaeria_A > Caldarchaeales > Calditenuaceae > Calditenuis. The sequence goes on along the minus strand of JBCNVM010000003.1, from coordinate 19,911 downwards.
GGACGCGGTCGGCTCGAGGCTGCTGGTGACCATAGGAGGGCTCATCGACAGGACGCCCCACACCAAGCCGGTGAGGATCTCGTTCCTGACGACCAGCGAGCGGCTCTACGCGAAGTGCATGCTTCACGGCCTGAACCCCTCCAACTACAGGGGCCCGGCCTCGATGCACAGCTTCATCATGTACAACTCGGCGCTGAGGGGGCTGGAGGCGGTCTCACTCTGGGGACACGTGCCCTCCTACCTGAACATCCCGAACCCGAGGGCCGTGCTGGCCGTCTTAGAGAAGCTCGCGACGATCGTGGAGGTCCCGCTGAGGCTGGAGAGGCTCTACTTCGACGCGACGATCTTCGAGAGCAAAGTCAACTCGCTGGTGGAGAGCGACGAGGACCTCAAGGAGCTGGTCAGGAGGCTCGAGGCCGAGTACGAGGAGCAGGAGGACAAGCCCTCCTACATCAAGTGAGTCCTACCGAGCGGAGAGGGTTTGAGGGTCCTGTTGGTCGGATGCGGCCAGATGGGCAGCTGGTTCGCGAGGAGGCTGGCGGCCAGGGGCCACTCGCTCCTCCTTCACGACAGCAGGTCAGAGGCCGCAGCCGAGCTCTCGAGGGAGCTGGGCTGCGAGGTCGTCGGCGAGGTCTTCGAGGCCGCCCGGCGAGCGGACCTGGTGCTCCTGGCCGTCCCGATCAGGGAGGCCAAGAGGCTGATGAGGTCGCTGGCGAGGTCCGAACCCGGTTTCAGGTCCCTGATGGACGTCTCGGCCCTGAAGGGCCCTCTGGTCGGACCCGCGGGGCTCCTCAGGTCCAAGGGCGTGATTGTGGCGCTGGCGCACCCGCTCTTCGGACCTAGGACTGAGTCGACGGAGGGGACCTACACCGCCCACGTCGAGCCCATCGACGCAGATCGGGAGGAGGAGCTGATACGCGCCCTCATCCCAGGGACCAAGCTGATCAGGATGAACTGGAGGGACCACGACAGGGCCGTCGCGGTCTCGGTCTCCCTGACGCATTACGTCGGGTTGGCCCTTGCCGATGCGCTCTCGGGGTCTCCCGCGGTCCTCCCCACGAACAGCGTGAGGCTCGCGAAGGAATTGGCCGAGGTCGCGCTGAACGAGTCCAGCTCCTTCTACGAGGACTTCGTGATGACGTCCGGCTCCGCGCGGGCCGCCCTCAGGAGGTACATCAGGGCCTGCGAGAGGTTGCTCAGGGCCTCCGAGGTCGGGAGGTTGGGACTGGTCCACGGCAGGCTGAAGGGCGCGACGAAAGTCAGGGGCCCGCCCGACGGCACCTGAGGGAACAGTTATCTCGTGCGGTCCTCTGACACGCTGATGAGTATCAGGCTGGCCGCATCGCGTTACGTCGGGAGGCCCGTCCCCAGGATCGAGGACCGAAAGCTCCTGACAGGGAGGGGCAGGTTCGTCGACGACCTCTGGCTCCAAGGGACCCTTCACGCGGCCTTCGTGAGGAGCAGGTACCCGCACGCGGTCATCAAGTCGGTCGACGTCAGCAGGGCCCTTAGGGCGAAGGGGGTCGTCGCGGTCTTCACGGGCGCCGACCTGAACCCGAGGGTCGGACCTCTGGCCGTGAACGCGAACCCCAAGTACTCCAAGATACCTCAGGTCAAGCCGCTAGCTGAGGGGAAGGTCAGGTACGTTGGCGAACCGGTCGCGATGGTCGTCGCGGAAGACCGTTATGCGGCCTACGACGCGGCGGATCTAGTCGAGGTCGATTACGAGCCCCTGCAGGCAGTCGTGGACCCCGAGGAGGCCCTCAAGCCCGGCGCGCCTCTGGTCCACGAGGAGTTCGGAGACAACGTCGCCTTCACCTACACGAGAACGGGCGGCGACGCGGACGGGGCCTTCAAGTCCGCGGACAAAGTGGCGAGGTACAGATACGTCGTTCAGAGGGTCGCGGCGACTCCGATCGAGCCCAGGAGCGTCCTCGCGAGCTATGACCCCTCGACCGGCCAGCTCGAGGTGCACGCGTCGCACCAGTTCCCGCACTCGCTGAGGGAGTGGACCTCTGAGGCCTTGGGGATTCCCCAGAACAAGGTAAGGGTGGTGGTCAGGGACGTCGGGGGCGCATTCGGGTCGAAGATCCCCCAGTACCCCGAGGACGTCGCGGTCCCCGCGGCATCGGTCGCGCTCGGGAGGCCGGTGAAGTGGGTCGAGACGAGGCGCGAGAACCTCTCATCGACGGCGCACGGGAGGGGACTGGTAGCAAGGGTGGAGCTGGCCGTGAAGGCGGACGGCAGGCTGTTGGGCGTTAGGGTGCAGGCGATCGGGGACGTCGGGGCCTACTTCTACAACCTGACTCAGTCGGTCTTCACCGGGATGCTCGGGATGGTGCCCGGCGTCTACAGGCTCGCCGGCTTCGAGGGGAGGGTGGTCGGGGCCTTCACCAACAAGGTTCCGACGGCGCCCTACAGGGGAGCCGGGAGGCCGGAGGCGTCGTTCCTGATCGAGAGGAGCGTCGAGAGGCTCGCGAGGGAGCTGGGGATCGACCCCGCGGAGCTGAGGCTCAGGAACTTCATCCGGAGGGACGAGTTCCCCTACAGGACGGTCGGCGGGCACGAGTACGACAGCGGCGACTACGAGGCGGCCCTGCGCAGGGCGCTGGAGCTCGTCGACTACCAGAGGTGGAGGGAGGAGAAGAAGAGGGCTAGGGAGATGGGCAGGATGATCGGGCTCGGGATCTCCAGCTACGTCGAGGTCTGCAACTTCGCCTCACAATCTGCGAAGGTTAGGGTCGAGCCCGACGGGAAGGTGACCGTCTTCACCAGCACGTCGCCGCACGGCCAGGGAGACCTGACGGCCTTCGCGCAGCTCGTGGCAGACTACTTCGGGATCGGGATCGAGGACGTGAGCCTGGCCTTCGGGGACACGGAGAGCGCGCCATACGGGAGCGGTACTGCGGGCAGCTGGACCTTGGTCTCGGGCGGCGCTGCGATACTCTCGGCGTGCGGGCGGGTCACGGAGAAGATGCGGAGGATCGCGGCTCACCTCCTTGAGGCGAGGCCGGAAGACGTGGAGCTCGTCGAGGGCCGGTTCAGCGTGAAGGGGGTGCCCGAGAAGTCGGTGGGCTTCGAGGAGGTCGCGAGGGCAGCCTACGACGAGTCGGAGCTGCCGGACGGAGAGGAGGCGGGGCTCGAGGCGTACGCCCACCACGTCCCCAAGTTGACGTACCCGTTCGGGGCTCACGTCGCGGTCGTCGAGGTCGACCCTGAGACCGGTCGGGTGGAGGTGAAGAGGGCTGTTCTCGTCGACGACGCGGGCAACGTCGTCAACCCGATGCTCGTCGAGGGCCAGATCGTCGGGGGCGCGGTCCAGGCCCTCGGCCAAGCGCTCCTCGAGGAGGTCCGTTACGGCCCGGAAGGCAACCTCCTCACCGAGAGCCTCGCCGACTACCTCGTACCGACCGCGTGCGAGGTCCCGGAGTTCGTCTTGGAGAGGACGGTCACGCCGGCACCCAACCCGCTCGGCGCGAAGGGCGTCGGCGAGGCGGCGACCATCGGGTTCGCACAGGCCGTCGTGAACGCGGTCGAGGACGCGCTCTCCCACTTGAGCATCGCGATTGAGAGGACGCCTCTGACCCCGGACTACCTCTGGTCCCTGATGAGATCGAGGAGTGGGTGAAGCGAACTTCGGAGAAACCACGGGCGGGCTTTCGGTGGGGCAGGCCCTCACGCCCACCTTCCCGGTCGCCGCCGGTGGGCAGAGCGTCCCCGTGCCCCGCCCGGACGCAGCAGCCCTTTCGGGCCTCCGGGGCCGAGCGAGGCACCCAGCCCGCGAGGCTTCCCCCACGAACCAGGCACCACCTCTCCCGGCCCGCCCAGCGGGGTAATTGATGTATCCGATATAATTCGGTTTAGCACCTCGTCGACGTTCGAAATTTCAGGGTATTACGCCTCAGGACGAGCGTCCATGTCCGGAGCGCGCCTCGAACCGTCTTAGGACCGGCTTCACGTGAACAGCGTTCGGATCGCCCCGGAGACGAGATCCTCCCTCCGTACTGGGACGGGTTCGGCGCCGAGCAGCGCCGAGAACTCCCTGACGAAAAGCAGCTTGACGCGATCCAGATCGACCCGACCGCCGAGCTCCCGCTCGACCGAGGTCATCACGTCGGGCGGCATGCCGCAGGGGAAGATCCCGTGGAACTTCGTGAGATCGACAGAGACGTTGAGCGCGACGCCGTGGAAGCCGACTCCGTCCCTGACCGCCATACCGATCGAGGCGATCTTCCTTCCGTCGACCCAGACGCCCGGCCTGCCCGAGGTGCTCCCCGGCTCCGAACCGATCCCCAGCTCCCTGAGAACGGAGACCACCGAGGCCTCCAAGGCCCTGACTAGGTCCGCGGGCCCCAGCCCCCAGTCCGCGAGCCTGATCACCGGGTAGGCGACGAGCTGACCTGGACCGTGGTAGGTAGGCCCTCCAGCCCTCTCGACGGCCCTCACCGTAACGGAGCCGTCGATCACCTGGTCGGGTCTCGAGTGCCTCCCGAGCGTGTAGACGTGCTCGTGCTCCGTGATGAGGACGACGTCCCCGACCTCCCCCCTTGACCTGAGTCCGACCAGCCCCAGCATCAGCCTGTGGCAGTCGTCGTAATCGGTCCTCCCGAGGTCGCAGAAGAGGAGTCTCCTGGCCTCACGCAACGCCCCTCACCAGCGAGGCGACGAAGGCCTCTGCGGCCCTGTAGGAGCTCCTGACGAGCGGCCCGGAGGCGACGTAGAGGAAGCCCATGCGGTACGCGGCCTCCTCCAGCTCCCTGAACCTCTCGGGCCTCACGTACTCGACGACCGGGAGGTAGAGGGGCGAGTCGAGCGGCCTCAGGTACTGGCCCATGGTCACGACGTCCACGCCCGCGGCCCTAAGGTCCCTCAGCGTCTCTATGACCTCGTCGTCGGTCTCGCCGAGCCCCAGCATTATCGAGGACTTGGTGATTCTCCTCGGGTCGACCTCCTTTACCGTCCTGAGGACATCCAGCGACCTCTCGTAGGAAGCCCTCCTGTCCCTGACGACAGGCGTGAGCCTCCTCACGGTCTCGACGTTGTGCCCGACGACATCCGGCCCCGCCCTCACCACCTCCTCGATCGCGCCCCTCTCGCCCCCGAAGTCCGGAATCAGAACCTCGACCAGGACGCCGGGACTCCTCCGCTTCACCGCCCTCACGGTCTCCGCGAAGGCCGAGGCGCCCCCGTCGGGGAGGTCGTCCCTGCAGACCGACGTGATGACGACGTAGCTGAGGCCGAGCTCGGAGACCGCCGCAGCGACCCTCTCGGGCTCCACGAGGTCCACCGCCCCCCTCGGGTTGCCGTGGGTGACCGCGCAGAACCTGCAGCCCCTAGTGCAGACGTCCCCGAGGATCATGAACGTGGCGGTCCCGGAACCCCAGCACTCCCCCAGGTTGGGACAGACAGCGGACTGGCAGACCGTGTGGAGCCCGTGCCTCCTTACGACCTCCCTCACCCTCTCGTAGACCGGGCCGTGGGGCAGGACCACCTTAAGCCAGGGCGGCCTCTCCATCCGGAGGTCGAGGAAGCAGGCCGCGGATAAGCCTTAGCGGAGGCCCCGGAAGAGCGACCGCCTGAAGCCCCTGACGAACTCCCTGACCGCCCCGACTCCGCCCTCCCTCATCAGCGAGACGACCCTGCTCCCCACGACTACACCGTCTGCTCCCTCCGACGCGAGGACTCTGCCGTGCTCCGGCGCCGAGACTCCGAACCCGACTGCGACCCTCGCCGAAGGCCTCAGGGACTTCGCCCTCCTCACCAGCTGGAGCGCGCTCCTCGGAACCTCTGCCCTCTCCCCAGTTATTCCGGTCACAGAGACCAGATAGGTGAAGACGTCGCTGGCCTCGAGGATCCTCGCGAGCCTCAAGTCGCCCGTTGTGGGGGAGGCGAGCAGGACCAGCCCGATCCCGGAGACCCTCATCGCCCGAGCGACCGGCCCCGACTCCTCGAGCGGTAAATCAGGGACGATCACCGCCGATACGCCCGACTCCTTAGCCCTCGCCGCGAACCTCTCGAGCCCCTGCCTCAACAGGACGTTCAGGTACGAGAGCAGCACGACCGGAACTCCGGCCCGGGACCTCACCTCCCGAACGATCTCGAGGACGTCCGAGGGCCTGGTGCCGTTCCTGAGCGCCACCGCCGTCGCCTCCTGGATCGTCGCGCCGTCCGCTATCGGGTCCGAGAACGGGATCCCGATCTCGAGGACGTCAACGCCCTCCTCGGCCATCGCGACCAGCGCCTCGACGCACCGGGCCGCATCTGGATACCCCCCGGTGAGATACCCTATGAAGGCGGCCCTTCCCTCCGACCTAGACTTCTCGAAGGCCTCAGCCAGCTCCCTCACGCTCAATCCACCTCAGGACCGTGTCTAGGTCCTTGTCTCCCCTGCCGCTCAGGTTCACGACGACCACCTCGTCCTTCTGGAGCGTCGGTGCCAGCTCCATTGCGTAGGCGAGGGCGTGGGCCGGCTCGAGCGCCGGGAGTATCCCCTCGGCCCTCGCGAGCGTCAGGTATGCCCTCAGCGCGCTGGCGTCGTCGACCGCGACGTACTCCACCCTCCCAGTCTCCTTCAGGTACGCGTGCTCCGGCCCCACGCCCGGGTAGTCGAGGCCGGGCGCTACGCTCCAAGTCTCCCCCACTTGACCGTCCTCGTCCTGGATGACGTAGGTGTAGGCTCCGTGGAGGACGCCCTCGGTCCCCCTGCAGAGCGATGCCGCGTGCTCGCCGATCCTCTCGCCCCTACCTCCCGCCTCGACGCCGACCAGCCTCACCGGGTCGCCGAGGAACGGATGGAAGATCCCGATCGCGTTGCTCCCGCCCCCGACGCACGCGACCACCCAGTCCGGGAGCTTACCCTCCGCCTCGATGGCCTGGGACCTGCACTCCTTCCCGATCACCGACTGGAAGTCTCTCACGATCGTGGGATAGGGATGCGGGCCGACGCATGACCCCAGGAGGTAGTAGGTGGTCTCGACGTTCGTGACCCAGTCCCTGATCGCCTCGTTGATCGCGTCCTTCAGCGTTCTGGTCCCGGACCTAACCGGAACGACCTCAGCCCCGAGCAGCCTCATCCTCTTCACGTTCGCGGCTTGCCTCTCGACGTCCAGCTCGCCCATGTAGACCGTGCACTTCAGGCCGAGGACCGCGCAGGCCATCGCGGTGGCGACTCCGTGCTGACCGGCGCCCGTCTCCGCGATCACCCTCCCCTTCCCCATCCTCTTCGCGAGGAGGGCCTGGCCGAGCGCGTTGTTGATCTTGTGGGCACCGCCGTGGAGGAGGTCCTCCCTCTTCAGGTAGACTCTCGCCCCTCCCAGAAGCCTCGTCAGGTTCGAGGCGAAGTAGAGCGGGGTCGGCCTGCCGGCGTAGTCCCTCAGCAGCCTCTCGAGCTCCGACCTGAACGAGGGGTCGTCCCTCAGCTCCTCGTAGCTCCTCTCGAGTTCGTTTAGGGCCTCGACCAGCGTCTCGGGGACGTACCTCCCCCCGAACCTGCCGAACCTGACCCTAGCCGTCATGGGCCCGCCTCGCCCCCTCGACGAACGCTTTGACCTTCGCGGGGTCCTTAATCCCCGGAGCCGACTCGAGCCCGGACGACGCGTCGACGCCGAAGGGCCTCGCCCTCCTGACGGCCTCGGCGACGTTCTCGGGGTTCAGGCCTCCCGAGAGGATCACGGGGAGCCTCGACCACCTCACGAACGCTGCAGCGGCCCCGAGGTCGATGGGCAACCCCCTCCCTCGGCTCCTGTCAAGCAGCACCGCGTCGAAGCCTTCCGGGAGCTCCCGAACCTCAGGCGCGACCGGCCTGATCAGGAACTTCACGCCCAACGACCTCAGGTCGTCGGGGTCCGCGGGGCCGTAGGCTTGGACACCGTACGGCTCGAGGGCCGAGCAGACCTTCTCAACGAGCCTCGGATCGGAGCAGTTCAACACGGCGATCGGCGAAGCCCCTCCCCTCGCCTCTTTCGCGATCCTCCTCGCGGTCTCGAGGCTGAGGTTTCTCGGCGAGCTGGGGAACCCGATGACAAGCCCAAAGGCGTCCGCGCCGGCCTCCGTCAACGCCCTCAGGTCCTCGAGCCTCGTGATCCCGCAGACCTTCACGAAGAGCTCCACCTCACTCACCCTTGATCGCCCTGATCGCGGCCGCGGGGTCTTGGGACCTCATGACCGCGGTTCCGACGAGGAACTTGTTCACGCCCATCCCGAGGAAGGGCTCGACGTCCGACCTGGAGCCGATGCCGCTCTCGACGACCGTCCGCCACCTTTCGCCCTCGGGCAACTCGGCCACGATCGCCCTTGCCTTCTCGAGGTTCAGGTCAAGCGTCTCGAGGTCCCTCGAGTTGACGCCGATCAGGTCCGCATCGGTGCGGAGAGCGAAGTCCAAGTCCTCGGCCCTGTAGACCTCCAAGAGGACCTCTAGGCAGCGGTCGTGGGCCTCCCCGATCATCCCGTCCACGTCGAGCTCGCAGAGCCCGAGCCTGAAGGCCCTCGCGATCAGAAGGACCGCGCTCGCGCCAGACCTCGCGGCGAACTCCAGCTGCGCCCTTGTGACGACGAAGTCCTTCATCAGCGTCGCCGCACCTAACTCCGAAGCGACCCTCAGGTACTCCGGTCTGCCGCCGAAGTCGTCGAGAACGGTTAGGACGGAGATCGCGTCGGCGCCGCCCTCGATCATCTTCGCGATCAGTGCCCTCGGGTCGTCGACGGACCTTATGGACCCCGCGGTCGGAGAACTTGGCTTGAGCTCCGCGATCACGGAGACCCTGCTTCTCAGCGAGCCCGTGAGGCTCCTCCTCGCAGCCTTGAGCTCCCACGCGGCCGAGTAGTAACCGGACCTCGCCCTCCTCATGGCCCCCTCGCACGCCCTCTCTAAGTACGGGACGCCCTCACCGCTCGAGCCTCGACCCGTCACCGCCCGTCAACCTCACGACCTCCCTCAGGACCCTCTCGACCCTGCCCGAGGAGAGGGCCTCCCACGCGAGCTCGGCTCCGTGCTTGAGGTCGTCGGAGAGGCCCGCGACCACCAGCGCCACCGAGGCGTTGCAGAGGACCAGCTGTACGTCCGGGTCGTCCCTGTCAGCCTCCCCGAGCAGCACCCTCTCGGCCCTCCGGACCGCCTCGGCCCTCGACCTCACACTCAACCTCTCCGGGGTCGTGCCGGTCAACCCGAAGTCCTCGGGATGGACCTTGGCGTAGCGGACGCCGTCCTCGAGGACCCAGCAGACATCGGTGGGAGAGCACGGCGAGACCTCGTCGATGCCCGTCAGCCCGTGGAAGACCGCGGCCCTCTCGACGCCGAGCAGCCTCAAGGCCTCAGCCATCACCGGCAGGAGGTTCCGGGACGGTACGCCCATCGAGTGTGCCCTCGTGTCGGCGGGGTTGCTCAGGGGCCCGAGGAGGTTGAATGCGGTCCTTATCCCGATCTCCTTCCTCACCGCGGCGACCGTCCTCACCGAGGGGTGGTAGCTGGGCGCGAACATGAACCCGAACCCCACCTCCTCGACACACCTCTCGACGACTTCCGGCCCCACGTCGACGTTGACCCCCAGCTCCTCGAGCAGGTCGGCGCTCCCCGTGTGGCCCGTGAAGGACCTGTTCCCGTGCTTCGCGACCCTTCCGCCGGCGGCGGCCACGACCAGCCCCGCGATCGTGCTCGCGTTCACCGTCTTGAGCGAGTCGCCCCCAGTCCCGCAGGTGTCGATCACCCCTCCGCCGGTCTTGACCCTCACGGCCCTCCTCCTGAGGACCCGCGCCATCGCGGCTAGGTGCTCAGGGGACTCGCCCCTCATCCTCATCGCCGTGAGGAAGGCCGCGACCTGGGACGGAGTGGCAACGCCCTCGGCCATCTCGTCGACGCACGCTCCGACCTCCTCCGCTGTGACGGACTTCCCCTCGACGAGCCTCGCGATGACCTCGACGATCATCTCACAGCTCACCCATGAGGAAGTTCCTGAGCAGGTCGATCCCCCTCGGCGTGAGGACCGACTCTGGGTGGAACTGCACCCCCACCAGGGGCCACCTCCTGTGCCTGATCGCCATCGGCTCGCCGTCCTCGATGTCCCTCGCGATCACCTCAAGGTCCTTCGGCAAGTCGTCCCCCCTCACGACCAGCGAGTGGTACCTCCCGACCGTGAGCGGGTTCTCGAGGCCCCTGAAGACACCTTCGCCGACGTGTGCCACCCTCGAGGCCTTTCCGTGGACGACCCTCCTCGCCCTTACGACGCTCCCGCCGAGCGCGTGCCCGATCAGCTGCATCCCGAGGCAGACGCCGAGCACCGGGATCCGGCTTCCCAAGCACAGCACCACGTCGGCCGAGACGCCCGTGAACCTCCTCTCGGACGGATGCCCCGGGCCAGGGGATATGATGATCCTCTCGGGTCCGAGCGACGCGACGTCCTCCAGCGTCAGCTTCATGCTCCTCCTGACGACCGGCTCCGCGCCCAGTTTCCCGACGTAGTCGGCTAAGTTCCAGACGAAGGAGTCGTAGTTGTCCAGTATGAGGACCCTCACGTGCCATCGGCCTCCCTCAGGGCCGCCCTCAGGGCTGAGAGCTTCGCCTCGGTCTCCGCGTACTCCCTCTCCGGCACCGAGTCCCAGACGACGCCCGCGCCGGCCTGCACGAAGGCCATCTCTCCCCTCCTGAAGAGGGTCCTGATCGCGATCGCGAAGTCCGCGGACCAGTTGAAGGAGACGTATCCGACTGCGCCCGCGTACGGCCCCCTCGCGACCGGCTCGAGCTCGTCGATGATTTCCATCGCCCTCAGCTTCGGGGCTCCGGAGACCGTGCCTGCGGGAAAGACCGAGACGAACGCGTCTAACGCGTCTAGGCCGGGCTTCAGGGACCCCTCGACCCTCGAGACGAGGTGCTTGACGTGACTGTACTTCACCAGCCTCATCCTCTCGGCCACATTGACGGTCCCGGGCCTGCAGACCCTTCCGAGGTCGTTCCTGGCGAGGTCCACCAGCATCACGTGCTCCGCGAGCTCCTTCTCGTCCGAGAGCAGCTGCATGTCAGAGGCAGAGTCCTCGAGCGGGTCCTCCAGCCTCCTCCTCGTCCCCGCGATCGGGAAGGTCGTAATCCTGTCGCCCTCGACGCGGACCAGCATCTCGGGGCTCGAACCAACTAGCTCGACGTCCCCCAGCCTGAGAAGAAACATGTAGGGCGACGGGTTTATCCTCCTGAGGGCCGCGTAGACCCGCATCAGGTCGCCGGAGACCCTCAGGTCGACCCTCCTCGAGAGTACGACCTGGAAGACATCGCCGCTCGAGATGTATTCCTTCGCAGCCTCCACCGCCTCGACGAACTCGGCCTCGGAGAGCGAAGCCCCTACCTCCTCGTGCCTGAAGCCCTCGCCGTCGAACGCGTCTCGCCCCTCCGCTTCCCTCAGGGCCCTCCGGAGCTCCGGATCAGGACCGTCGGACCCCACCGAGCAGACGTAGGTCTCGCGGGTCCTGTGGTCGTGGACGACTATCGACCTGAAGACGCCGAACCTCATCGCCGGGAACCCCGAACTGATGTCTCTCCGGCCTTCGAACTCGTGCCACGCCCTAGCCGAGTCGTAGGAGACGAACCCGATCGCGCCTCCCGCGAGCCTCGGCGTCGCAGCAGCCGGAAGCCCTTTCCCGATCAGGGACCTCAGGTGGCCCAGCGGGTCGTCGAGCTCCTCGACCAGAGAGCCGTCGACGTAGAGCCTCGAGCGGTCCATGACCTCGGGGACCTCCAGCACCGCGACCGGGTCGAAGGCGAGAAAGCTGTACTCGGCTAGAGGCGAGGGCCCCTCAGCAGACTCCAGGAAGACCACGTCCTCGAACTCCGACCTCAGGACCGAGACCAGCGAGAGGAGGTCTATCCGCTCGTCGACTCGCCTGACCGAGAAGGACGGGTCAATCAGCTCCCGTCCAAAGACGACCACCGTTCATTGCGGGCCTGCGACTCCTCGCCGTTATTTCAACGTTGCCCGTGAGGTCCTCGGGACGCGGCTCGGAGTTCTCAGCGAGGAAGCGGTAGAGGCCTCGAACGCCATCGGCCCTCCGCCGAGGTCAGAACCTACGCTTATAGCGCGGGGCAACGTCTCACGTGCGATGACCGCCGAGACCGAGGCGAGGGAGGTCTCGATACTCGAGACCGGCGAGGGGCTGGTCTTCTCGTACGGTCCCCAGCACCCGGGCACGGGGCACTTCAGGATGATCGCGAGGGTGATCGGCGACACGGTCGTCGAGTTGGACCCGGACCCGGGCTTCGTCCACAGGGGAGAGGAGAAGATGTGCGAGTACAAGACCTGGATCACGAACATTCCGCACCTCGAGAGGCCCGCGATCCTCGACGCGGCCGGGGTGGTTTATCCCTACTGCCTCGCGGTCGAGAGGCTCATGGGGGTCGAGCCGCCCGAGAGGGCGAAGTACATCCGGCCCTTAGTGGCTGAGCTGAACAGGATAGGCTCGCACTTCTACTACTTCGCGCTCTACGGCGTCTTCCTCGGGCTCACGACGCCCTTCCTCTGGTGCTTCGGCGACCGCGAGTTCGTCGTCGACCTGGTCCAGTTCATCGGGGGCCAGAGGATCACCCTCTCGTACTTCGTTCCGGGGGGCGTGAGGAACGACGTCCCGAAGAAGGTCCCGACCGAGCTGGTCCAGAGGTTCAGGGCATGGTACAGGGACGCGACCGGCAAGTCCCCGAAGGACGGCGAGCTGACCGACGACTTCCCGAAGTACGTCCTCAGGGTGATGGACTTCCTCGACGCGAGGCTCGAGAACTACAGGGACCTGATCCTCGAGAACGCGATCTTCATCGACAGGACGAGGGGAGTCGGCGTCCTAACGAGGGAGATGGCCGCGGAGCTCGGCGCCGTCGGGGTCAGCCTCAGGGCCTCCGGGTTCAGGAGGGACATGCGGGTCGACGAGCCCTACGACGCCTACTCCAAGTTCAGCTTTGAGGTCCCGGTGAGGACCGAGGGCGACTCTTACGCGAGGGCCTGGGTCGCCTACGAGGAGATGCTCCAGAGCGTCAGGATCATCAGGCAGGCGGTCGAGATGATGCCCGAGGGCCCCGTCAAGAACAAGCAGCACCCGATCAACCTGAGGGTCCCTCCGGGCGAGGCGGTCGCGAGGGTTGAGGCGGCCCACGGCGAGATGACCTACTACGTCAGGTCTGACGCGGCAGACAGGCCCTACAGGGTCAGGATCATGACGCCCTCTTTCAGGAACCTGCTGCTGGTGCCCTACCTCGCGAAGGGGAAGAGGATCGCGGACATCCCGGTGATCTACTGGTCGCACAACATGTGGCCCGTCGAGTGGGACAGATAGCCCTAGACCCTGAGAGCGACCATCTCCTCGAGCAGCAGGAGCTCCTCCCGTTCGGCACCTTCAGACTCGGGGAGGCGATCGGCCCTCCTTGGGTCAATGCCGTAATTCTTCAACAGCTCTAAGGGCTCGGCGCGGAGGGTGAACTCGGGGGCCAGCTCGCCCCGCAGGGCCCTCTCGACCTCCTTGAGGACGGGCTTGGGGTCGCTCCCCTGCTCCGCGATCACCATCACGCCCACCTCCCTCGTGCCCTCCCTCACGCCGGCCCTCGCGATGGCCTGTTCGATCTGGGTCGAGCAGGCGAGGTACCTGAGCACCTCTACCTCAATCCTCCTGGCCCTGTTCGTCCCCGTGTGGAACGAGTCGACCGCGCAGAGGAAGGCGAGGGCGATCTGCCTCTCCGAGGCCGCGGCGCGCGGGTCGTAGAGCTGGACCCTGACGCCCTCGGGGAGCTCGAGCGCCGAAAGCGCGCCGACCGGGTCCTCGACTCCGACCCTCATCCCGCAAACCAGTATCCTGTAGCCGAGGTACTCCTCGAAGATCACGACCTCTTGAGGCTCCGGGCAGCTCTTCACCGTTTCGGGAAGTCCGCGCAAGCTCATTAGCCGCCCCTCCGTCGGGAACGCGGTGAACGGGTCGGAGATCAGAGGCCTGCACCACGTGACTCTGGTCACGGGCAACCACTCGGTCAACGCGAGGTTCTACGTCGACGTGCTCGGGCTGAGGAGGGTGAAGCTCTCGGTCAACCAGGACGACGTCTACCACAGGCACGCCTTCTACGCGAACCCCGAATCGACCGTGGGGAGCACGATCACCTTCTTCGAGTGGCCGCACCTGCCGTTGGGGAGGCCGGGGCTCGGGTCACCGCACCACGTCGCCTACCGAGTCGGGTCCGTCGAGTCGCTCAGGGACTGGTACTGGTGGCTGAGAGAAAATGGGGTCCCGGTCGAGGGGCCCTTCGAGAGGTTCTACGGGTTCTCGATCTACCTTCCGGATCCCGACGGAGCGGTGATAGAGCTCGTCGCGCCGAAGGAGGGCGCCTCACTCGACTACGTCAGGGAGCTGTTGACTGAAAGAGTCGACGTGGACGGAGTCGGCGGATCGATGAGGCTGATCAGCTTCGACCACGCCACCATACTGGCCACGGACCCCGAGGTCGTTGAGAAGTTCTACGAGAAGTTCCTCGGCGTGACCGGCTGGGAGAGGGCGAGGGACCGGAGCGGCAGGTTCTACCTCGTGGCATCAGAGGAGGAGAGCGACGACTACCTGCACTACGTCGTCGAGCCTGACGCCGACTACGGGCTCGTCGGGAGGGGCTCGATACACCACGTCGCCTTCGCGGTCGAGGACGAGCGCGACCAGCGGGCGATCCTGAGGAGATTGAATTCCGCCCGCATACCGAACTCCGGGGTCGTGGACAGGTTCTGGTTCAGGTCGCTTTACTTCAGGGACCCTGAGGGAAACCTCCTCGAGGTCGCTACTGCGGGGCCGGGATACGCGGTCGACGAGCCCTCGGAAAGCTTGGGGACGAGGCTGGTCCTGCCGCCGTGGCTCGAGCCGAGGAGGCGCGAGATCGAGGAGGCGCTGGCGGAGCTCGACTCGGTCAACCCGTCCGTGTGGCCGCCCGACTACCCGTCGCTCCCCGAGGACCCGGAGTCGTACCCTCTGAAACTCCGGTGGCCTGATACCTTTAAGAAATGAGAGGGGAAGTGGTGCCCGTGGCGCTGAGGCTCTCGGGGAAGGCCGTCAAGGGAGCGCCGACGATCGTGGGGCTTCCGGACGTCGGCCTCGTAGGGACGATCGCGACCTCGTACATCATCGCGAACTCTCAGTCGAGCCTCTTGGGGAGCATAGACCTAAGCGAGGCTCCGCCCGTCGTCGTTGTGCAGGAGGGCAGGATACTGGAGCCCGTGAGGCTTTACAGGGTCGATGTGGGAGGCAGACCGGCCTTCTCGGTTGTCTACTCCGACATCCCGATATTCCCTCAGCTGATCTGGTCCGCGGCGAAGGGTATCGTCGACTACGCGGTCGAGGCCTCATCGGAGCTCGTGGTCTCGCTCGGCGGCGTCCCCGAGCCCAACCGGCTAGAGATCGAGAAGCCGCGGGTCTTCGTCGTCTCCAACGACCTATCGCTCACCGAGGAGTTCACGAGGAAGGGTCAAGCGGAGGCTTTCGAGATGGGCTTCATCACCGGTCACAACGCGGCCCTGATCAAGCTGGGGACAGAGCGCGGTCTAAAGGTGATGCTCGTACTGGCGCAGTCCCACCTCCAGTACCCCGACCCCGGCGCATCCGCGGAGGTGATCGCCTTCATCAACAGGGTCTTCGGGACCGACTTCAACGTCCAGCCCCTGATCGAGCAGTCAGACTCGATCAGGCTCCAGCTGAGGGACTTGATGAGGAGGACCGCCGCGAGCATGTCCAGGATGCCAAAGGGCCTTGAGCTCGAGGCCCCTCCGGGCTACATCAGGTGACTATCGCCTTCAGTTCTCTGTAAATCTTCCGATAATATAATATCATGGCAGGTGCTATCGAGAGCGCGAACGTCAGCACGATTGCGATAAGGAGGAGTGGGGTGAAGTACTCGGTCTTGGCAGCCTCGAGCAATATGTGGACCAGTGGGAAGAAGACTCCCGCGTTCAGGACTATGCCGACGGCAGGCAGGGGGACGAAGATCTTGTCGACGTAGGTCCTCCTGATCTGCTCCGGCAGCTTTCCTAGGAGAATAGCCAGCGCGGGGAGGTTGACGAGGTAGGGGTATCGCTCGACGATCGCGTGCCGCTTGACCGAGATCACCGAAATGAGGGCCGTGACCGACGCGAGGACGCCGATCAACAGGTAGAGGATTGTGAGGAGCTCGGGCTTCGGCGCGTACCTAGTCGGCCTGCCAGCGGCGTCGAAGTCTATCGCGACCCTTTCGGGGAGCGACTCGTAGACGACAAGGGCGTAGGCGGCCAAGAGGGCCGTGGACGCTAGGCTGGTCGCGGTGAGGACCTTGATCAGCGCCGGGGCGTTCATGTGGGCTTCGGAGAGATCAGGGTTTGGGCCCTCTCGGTCCCGTACCTGCTCAGCCTGTAGGTCCCGTCAGCCTCCCTGATCAGGAGGCCATCCCTAGTCAGCTCCGCTATCCTCGCCACGACGCTCCCGTAGTTCACCGGAAAACCGTCGTTCCTGAGGAACTCGTAGACCTCTATGGGCTTCAACTGCTTCCTGCCCTTCTGGTCCCAGGCGTAGTATGCTAGAAGTATCTGGTCCTTGAGCGGAAGGTCCCTGACGAGCCTGCCCATGTGCGGAACGTCTCCCGTGAGGTCGAACCAGCCCTCGACTTCGGGCGCCTGCGTGACCAGAGCCTGCCTCCTGACGGCCTCGAGCACCTCCAGAACCCGGGTGTGAACCTCTTGGAGCGCCTCCGGTTTGAGTTCCGACGGATCTTCGACCTCGACCTCGTACGCGAAGTCCCTTAGGACCGGTATCCGGAGCCTTACTTTCATACGACCTTATACCTACGTTACTACGGACTTCACTCCCTTATATGCGTTGCGGGACGTCCTCGGGCCTGCAGGCGGCGATATACCAAGAGGACAGGGACGAAGTTAGGCCCCAGCAGTCCCATCGGGATGTCGAGCGCTCAAGCGACGTCTTCCTCCGTTTATTAATTGGGCCGGGGGCATGAGGCCGGTGATAGAGCCGACCTACGCCGCAGTCGCCGCTCTCGGGATGCTTCACGGGTTGGAGCCGGGCCACGGCTGGCCCCTCGCGATCCTTTACGCGGTCAGGGGCTCGAGGCGCACCCTGAGGGCGCTCGTCGGAAGTTCTATTATATCGTTCTTCCACATAATATCTTCTCTGGCAGCGGTGCTAGCCTACGTCGTCCTAAGGGCTTTCATGCCCATCTCGTTGCCGTACGTGAACGTCGTGGCCGGGCTGGTCCTCCTGGCCTTCGGAGTTAAGCTGATCCTGACGAAGGAGGGCCGCGACGATAACCCTCAGGACCACGGACACGGAGGCCATGATCGCTCCAGGGGCCCGGAGCTGATAGGACTGAAGGGGCTGGCGGCCGCGGCGTTCGTCCTGGGCTTCGCTCACGAGGAGGAGTTCGTGCTGCTGGCCCTCGCGGTCGGCGGCATCGACCCCTTGGGGCTCATGCTGGTCTACTCGTCCGCGGTCTCCGCGGGGCTCATCGGGGTAACGGTCGTCGCTGCGAGAACGTACGACAGAGTCGAGCGGCGCATCGGGAGGTACGAGCGCTACGTTCCCAAGGTCAGCGGTGCGGTCCTGCTGCTGATTTCCGCGAGCTTCCTCCTAGGGCTCAGGTGACCTGACTGCCAACCCGGACGCTCTGACACGGCCCTCGAGAGAGGGCCATCGTGGACCGACCTGAACGCTTTCGGGTTTAATAGCGAGGGACATGCGTCGGGGAGCGTGAGCGCCGAATCGGAGCTCAGGAGGGAGATCGAGCGCCTCATCGCAGAGACCAAGAGGTTGGTGGAGGAGTTCAAGGCC
Source organism: Candidatus Caldarchaeales archaeon (assembly GCA_039630085.1). Taxonomy (GTDB): domain Archaea; phylum Thermoproteota; class Nitrososphaeria_A; order Caldarchaeales; family Calditenuaceae; genus Calditenuis. The sequence goes on along the minus strand of JBCNVM010000003.1, from coordinate 2,112 downwards.
GCGCTCCGAGAGGAGGCTAGGTCCGTCGGCAAGAGGGCGCTGGGCCGTCAGAGCGAGAGGTAGGCTCCCAGCACGAAGACGCGGACCACGTCCCTCGCGTACGAGACGACGTTGTCGCGGCCACCGAAGTCCTCGTCTAGTATCCTCCAGCCAATAGAGATCGGGTCTGCCGACTCCCTCTTAAGGTCCCTCACCCTCTCCATCCACCGGGTGACGACCTCCACCTCGTCCTCGAGGGCGCCCTCGGGCGTCGTGCCAGGGCCGTAGTGGGGTCTGAGAAGAAGCCTCGGTTCATGCTCGAAGATCCTCCTCAGGCTCCTGAGATAGCTGTCAAGGTCGAAGCGGGGCGGCACGGTGGGAGGAACGGGCCTCGGGAAGAGCGGTGACCTGTGGGCGACGGCGTCGCCGGTCACGACGTACCTCTGGGGATCGATCGAGACCGAGAGGTGATGGGGCGCGTGGCCGGGCGTGTAGAATATCCTGAGCGTCCTGTCGCCCAGCGGCAGCTCGGCGCCGTCGTCGACCACCTCGACCCTTTCCTCGGACACGCCCCTCATTCCCCCCATCCTCCTGAAGTTCTCCTCGCCGAAGAGCGCCCTCACCGACTCCAGAAGCCTCTCAGGGTCGACCATGTACCTGTAGGCCTTCTCGTGGACGAGGGCCTTCGCCTTAGGGTGACGCTCTAGGACCTCCGCGAGCGCGCCGCAGTGATCGAGGTGTGCGTGTGTGACCACCACCAACCTAAGCTCCCCCGGTCCGACGCCGACCTCCCTTATTGCCCTGAGGACGTGGTGCGCGGAGCTCGAGTAGCCCGTGTCGAAGAGGACCCAGCCCCTCTCCGACCTCACGAGGTAGGACGCGATCGTCCTAGGGAAATAGGGGCCCACCGTGTCGATCAGGTAGACCCCGTTGCCGACGTTGGACCAGTTCTTCGTCAACGTCTCACCCTCCTCAGGAACTCCTCCCGCTCTCGGGGCTCCATCGACGTGCTGTGCTCGAGTCCGGGGAAAGAGCCGGCCTTCACCTCCTCGACGTAACTCCTGACCGCTCTGAAGATGACGGACGCCGCATCGGCGTATCGCTTGCTGAAAGGCGGTGAGCGCTCGTAGAGGCCGACGACATCGTGCAGCACGAGGACCTGACCGTCACACTTCGGTCCAGCGCCTATGCCGATCACTGGGATCTCCAGCGTCGAGGAGAGATACTCCGCCACCTCGGAGACCGTGAACTCCAGCACGACGCTGAACGCTCCCGCCCTCGCGACCTCCTCGGCGTCCCTCACGACCGCCTCTGCGTCCTCGGCCCTCTTCCCCCGCAGCCTATAACCCGTGCTGGTGACGAAGAATTGCGGCGTCATACCGACGTGACCCATAACCGGAATTCCTGCCCTCGCGATCGCCCTGATCACCTCCGCGTACTCCCTCCCGCCCTCGAGCTTCACCGCGTCAACACCTCCCTCCCTGACCAGCCTTCCGGCGTTCCTGACTGCCTCTTCGACGGAGACCTGATAGCTCATGAAGGGCATGTCGCCCACGACTAAAGCCCTCTTGACGGCCCTCGTCACGGCCCTGCAGAAGGTCACCATCTCGTCGATGCCCACGAACCTCGTGTCCGGATACCCGAGCACAACCATCGCCGCCGAGTCGCCGACCAGCACCGCGTCCGCGCCGGCCTCGTCGACGAGCTTCGCGGTCGGGTAATCGTAGGCCGTGATCATCGCGATCCTCTGGCCCTTGGACTTCATCCTGATCAGGTGCCGCGCGGTCAGCTTCTCGGGACTCTCAGCCAACCTCAATCCCCCAGCGACTCCTCGAAGGACGCGAGCGACTCGAGCCTCTTTGCGATTATCGAGACCATCTGCGCGAGGTTCAGCGAGTTGTCGAAGTCCCTCAGGATGCCCCTCAGCTCATCCTCCGGGCTGGACCTCAGCTCCCGGACCGCTCTCGTCAGCTCGGGCACCGCCCTGACGACGTTGTCGACGATCGTGATGGTAGCGGCCCTCGCGGTCCTCGAGAACGGGTTAAGGTCGACCGCGATCACAGCCTTCCCCATCCTCACGAGCTTCTCGGTCCTGTCGCCGTCCTCGAGGGGGACGAAGACCGCGTCGGCCGC
>JBCNVM010000029.1:0-3170 GCA_039630085.1 Candidatus Caldarchaeales archaeon | reverse complement strand
GAGCTCAGGCTGCCCGAGGGTCTGGAGACGCCTGCAGGCTCAAAGGTCGCCAAGTCGGCGGTCGGAAGGCTGACCGGCACCCTGATCACGCTGGCCTTCGACCTGGTCTCGAGGACGTCGGCGAAGTCCACAAGGGTCGAGCTCAACCTCAGTTACTCCCTCGAGTGGGGTACTAGGAGGACCTACGTTTACGCCTTCGACGTTCCTCTTAGGGGGAGCGTCAGGCTCTCCTTCGAGGTCATCCCGAGGGAGGTGGTTGCGGGAACCAGGAACGTCCTGACGGTCCGGCTGGCGAACAGCGGGACCGAGGAGGTCTCCCAGCTCCTCCTCACAGTCGCATCACAGCCCGGTTCTCCGCTGGTCGTGCTGACGCCTTTGACAGTCTGGCTCGACGCAGTCAAGCCCGGCGAGGTTGTCGAGGTGCGGGACGCCTTCGAGGTCTACGTCTCGCCCGGCGCCTCTCCCGGCGCCTACGCCCTCACCCTCACCGCAGAGTACTACGACAGGACCGGCGTCAAGAGGTTCAGGACCGAGTCGGTCGGACTGGTCGTCTCGAGGCCGGAGGATCTGGTCTTCCAAGTCTCGGTTGCCGGCTCGGACGTGAGGATCGGAACCACCGGCGACCTCAGGCTCGTCCTGAGGAACGTCTCGGAGGAGCCAGTCGGGAACGTCGTCGTCTCGCTCGCCTCGTCGGCGCCGCTCGCCGTGATGGGGGGCTCCGACAGGCAGCGGGTAGGAAGCCTGAAGCCTGGGGAGGCCGCGACGCTAGCCTTCAGCATCGCCGCGTCACCGACGGCACAGGAGGGAGTCTACAGGGTGGCGCTGACGATCACCTACGACGACTCGCGAGGGAGGAGGCTCTCCGAGGCGAGGGAGATCGGGCTCCTGTTGAAGGGCGTCGTCAGGCTGCGGGTGCTCAACGTCGAGTCGATAACGGGCTTCGGAGAGGGTGACAGCGTCGTCGTGGCCGGAGAGCTCCTCAACGAGGGGAACGTGGGGGTGAGGAACGTCTGGGTCGAGGCCGCCGGAAGGGACGTGACGGGCTCCAGCAGCGTCTTCCTGGGCGACGTGGTGCCGGGCGAGAAGAAGTCCTTCTCGGTTGACGTGAGGCTCAAGAGCGGCTTCAGGGCAGGACAGATAGCGATCAGGGTGGTCTACGAGGACCGCTTCGGGGACCGGGATGTCCTCGAGCAGTCCGTAGAGGTCAGGGTGCCTGAGCCCGCGGCAGCCGTCCAGACCGCGACCGCGCCGGCCCCCGTCAGGTCGGAGCAGCCCTCTGGTCAGACGCTGCTGGCCGTCGCCGCCCTCGCCCTTGCTGTGCTGATATCGATCGCGGTAGCGAGGAGGTTGCGGAGGCGCGGTGGAGGATAGCTCCGTCGTCAGGATGATCGATGTCCACAAGGTTTACGACGAGCGGCGCCTGAAGGTGCACGCCCTTAGGGGGGTGAACCTGACCGTTGGGCAGGGCGAGTCCCTAGCGATCATGGGCCCCAGCGGGTCCGGGAAGAGCACCCTCCTCAACCTGATGGGACTTCTGGACAGGCCGAGCTCGGGGAAGCTCCTCTTCAGGGGCACGGACGTCTCGAAGCTCAGCGACGACGAGCTCTCTAGGATAAGGGGCATGGAGATAGGTTTCATCTTCCAGAGCTACAACCTGCTGCCGAGGCTGACCGCGCTTGACAACGTGATGCTCGCTATGACCTTCGTCGACAAGGTACCTCCCGGCGAGAGGAGGGAGAGGGCGGTCAAGCTGCTCGAGGCGGTCGGACTGGGTCACAGGGTCCACCACAAGGCGGTCGAGCTGAGCGGTGGGGAGCAGCAGAGGGTCAGCATCGCGAGGGCCCTCGCGAACGACCCCTCGCTCCTGCTGGCCGACGAGCCCACCGGGAACCTCGACTCGGCCACGGGCAAACAGGTCCTCGAGATCTTCAGGCAGCTCAACGAGGAGGGGAGGACCCTGGTGATCGTCACGCACAACCCTGAGGTAACCGAGTACGTCGGGAGAGTCCTCAGGATCAGGGACGGCCAAATCGTCTCCGAGGAGAGGCGCAGGTGAGCGGTCGCGCAGTGGCGCTAGGCCGCGCCTGACCGGATCAAGTAGGCGTTGGCGAAGACGACCGCCGCGAGCACGTGCGCCAGAGTGCAGTAGAGGCAGAAGCTCCCTATCAGGAAGGCCTCGACGAAGACCAGCGCCGCCACTCCCAGCATACCGAGCACGGACCACCAGAAGAGCAGGCTCGCCGCCTTCCTCCCCGAGACGGCCGCAAGCGACGCGACCAGCGAGACGGCGAACCAGGCCGCGCCGTAGAGGGCGACCGGGACCCCCATGAACGCAGCGTACTGGCTGGTGAGGACCGAGGTGCAGGACAGGGCCGCGTTGACGTCGCAGAGGGGACTGGAAGCGACCTGCTCGGGCGTCATGAGGTAGGCGCTGACCGCCACGCCTCCCGCTGAGGCAGCGGCGGCCGCGACCGCTCTGTAGTCCAAGCTAGCCGCCGAGGGCCTGCTGGAGGTAGGACTTGAGGACCTCATACGGCTGCTCGCCCTCCAGCTTCGCGACGATCCTGCCGTCCCTGTCGACGACGACGTACGTCGGCGTCCCCCTCACCCCGAACTTGCGGAAGACGCTCATGTCGGCGTCGTAGACCGCGGTCCACGCGATCCCGTGGTCCCTGAGGAACTTCGCGGAGTCCTCCGGCGACGAGCGGGAGCTGCCCGCGACCGTCAGGAACCTCACGCCCTTGGCCGAGAACTCCTCGTGGAGGGCCTTCACCTTTGGAGCCATGTTCTTGCAGTGGGGACACCAGCTGAAGACGAAGTCCAAGAGGACCACTGAGCCCCTGTACTCGGAGAGCGAGAAGCTCCTCTCAGTAAGGCCGTCCGGCGTCAGGACCTTCGCGGTGAAGTCGGGCGCGGTCTCGCCCTGAAGGGCCGTCCTCTGGGGCGTCGTGAGGGTCGGGCTCACCGGCTGGGAGACGAGGTAGATCAGGAGGCCGACAAGGACCGCGGCGGGGACGAACGCGACGACCAGGTCCCTGGCCCTCGACTCGGGCCTCTTCTTCCCCCTCCTCTTGCCCATTTCCGGCGCAACGGTCTCCTTCGGCAATTAAAGCCTTCGCGGATGGAACGCCGGCCGTAGGACCGCTCTGGTTCTATCGGCCACTGACAAA
>JBCNVM010000028.1:0-3322 GCA_039630085.1 Candidatus Caldarchaeales archaeon | reverse complement strand
CGGCCCGAGGAGGTCGCCGCGGGGATACACTGCATAGCCCCGAGGTACCTCGAGTGGAGCGCGAGGAGGAGCCTCGAGAACATGGGCCTCGAGTCAGTCGACGTCCTTTACCTCCACAACGTCACCGAGTCCCAAGCGCCGGTCTTCGGGAGGGCCGAGACGCTCAGGCGGATCGAGTCGGCCTTCGGCGTACTGGAGGACCTGAGATCGGAGGGGCACGTCGGTTGGTACGGTGTCGCGACTTGGAGCTCGCTTGTTGTCCCGGAGGAGGCGGAGGAGCATCTCGAGCTCGAGGAGCTGGTGGAGCTGGCCCGGAGGGTCGCTGGGAGGTCGAACGGGTTCAGGTTCGTCCAGATGCCGCTTAACGTCCTGATGAGGGGAGCAGTCGAGTCGAAGGTCCAGAGGGTCTCGGGGGAGCCCATGACTCCCGTGGAGGCCGCGAGGTCGCTCGGCCTGATCGTCGTCACCAGCGCGCCCCTCCTCCAAGGCAGGCTCCTCCGGATGCCCGAGTTCAGCGGCCTCAGGAAGGGGAACCTGACTCCGGCGCAGGCCCTCGTCCAGTTCTGCAGGAGGTCTCCGGTCACCACGACGCTCGTCGGCGCGAAGACCCCCGAACACGTCAAGGAGCTGATCGACCTCGCGAGGGCACCGCCGACGCTCTGAGGCGGCCGTGTCGGGGAGGAGGGTGGTCGGGGTCGATCTCACCGCGACACCGAGGAGGTCGTCGGCAGCTGCTTTCGTCGCCGGGAGCCGCGCGTCGGTCGAGGGGCTCAGAGGCGACGACGAGATATTCAGACGGATCGCGGAGTTCGGTGCAGAGCTAGTGGCGATCGACGCTCCCCTCTCCTGGCCGAGGTCGGGGCGCGGACTTAGGGAGTGCGACAGGGCGGTCAGGAGGCTGGGCGTCGGGATACTCCCTCCGGTCCTCGGACCGATGAGGCTACTCACGTCTAGGGCTGTGGCGCTCTCAGGGGAGCTGAGGTCTGCGGAGATCGAGGCCGTCGAGGTCTACCCTAGGGCGGTCCAGAGGCTGATGGGATGGGTCGGTAGGGGCGAGAAGCCCGGCCCGGAGACTCTGAGGCGGCTACTCAGGGCCTTCCAGGTCAGTGTGGAGGTCGAGGCGGACGAGCACGCGATCGACGCGCTGACCTGCGCCTGGGTGGCCGTCCTACGGCTGAGGGGAGAAGCCGTCGAGCTCGGCGACCCCGAGGAGGGCACGATAGTCCTGCCCAGAGTCTGCCTCACTCCTTGAGCGCGTACTCCTCGGACTTCCAGACGTAACCGCAGCTCGTGCAGTAGAAGGACCAGATCTTGACCGCGGTGCTGTCCTCGGGGATCAGCGGTATGTTGATCGGGCCGCCGCACTTCGGGCACCTCTCCCTCGTGTAGCTCTTCCAGACCTTCACCGCTGCCGTAAGGCCCTCGAGGCCCCGCGCCTCCGAGACCGTGAAGCCCGCGGCGAGAAGCTCCGTCTCCGCGGAAGCCCTGTCCTCCCAGGGACCGGTCACTAGAACGCCGCCGACCTCGAGTACCCTGTTGACCTCCTGCAGGTCGACGAGGGCGCCTCCGGGACCCCGGTCAAGGACGACCACGAGCAGGACCGACGATGACCTGAGGGGAAGCTGGGGGCCCGACTTGACCGTGTCGGTGTACTCGGGGACGCCGCCCATCACCTCGACGCCCCTCACCTTCAGGAGCCCCTCGCTCATCGAGGTGACCACGATCGCCCTTACTCGACCACCGGCCTCGAGCAGCCCCGACGCGACCACAGCCCTTACCGCCCGCAGCTCCCCGTCTTCGGCCAACCTACCGGAGTGAACAGGGCCTTCTCAAAAATCGATCACAGGATCCCCTTCTCCCTCATCGCCGCCGCGATCATGTCCTCGCCCTCGATCTTCAGCTCGTACCTCACGAAGGCTTGGGGCCTCCCGACGCCGAGGAGCCTCGCGATGTCGATGGGCGTCGAGTTCACGATCGCCTCCGGGTCGCACCTGACTATCGTCTCCCTCAGGTCCTTCCGCTGCTGCGGCGTGTAACCCAGCGACGGCAGGACAGGTCCGATGTGCGGGTACTCCTCATAGGCCCTCCTGACCTCCCCGACCGCGTAGTCTCGGGGATCGATCACGAAGGCTCCCCTCCCGACCGCGACCGCGTACCCCGCCGCGTGAGGCATCCCTCCGTGGGTCACGGTCGGCGCGTCCTCGATCACCAAGACCCTCCTCCCGGAGAGCTTTGTCTCGCCGGTCACCACGGTCTCAGCGCCCGCGACCATCACCCTCGCCCTCGGGTTGTGCCGCCTGACGTTCTCGGCGACCCGCTCGACGTTCTCCTTAGGCGCGACGTTAGCCTTGTTGATCACCGCTAGGTCCGCCGTGAGGAGGTTGACCATGCCGGGGTAGTAGGAGACCTCGCTCCCGGGCCTCAGCGCGTCGAGAACCACCACGTGGAGCGTCGGCTCGAAGAACGGGAAGTCGTTGTTCCCGCCGTCCCAGATGATCACCTCCGCCTCCCTCTCCGCCTCCCTCAGGACTTCGGCGTAGTCGATCCCCGCGTAGACAACGTTCCCCTCCCTCACGTGCGGCTCGAACTCTTCCCTCTCCTCGAAGGTGCATCCATACCTGTCCAAGTCCTCGTAGCCCGAGAACCTCTGGACTGGATGTCTGAGGTCGCCGTAGGGCATCGGGTGCCTCACTACGACGAACCTCTTTCCCGCGGACCTCAGAAGCCTCGCGACGTGCCTCGTCACCGTGCTCTTCCCCGCGCCCGTCCTCGCGGCGGTAACCGCGATCACCGGGACCCTGCTCCTCAGGCTGGTCGACCTAGGACCGAGGAGCGCGAAGTCCGCGCCGTTCGCGAGCGCCACCGACGCCTTCGCCATCACCTCGTCGAAAGAGAGGTCGCTGTAGGAGAGGACCACGAGGTCGACACCCTTCTCCCTGATCAGCCTCGGCAGCTCGGACTCGTCGTAGATCGGTATGCCGTTCGGGTAGAGGGCGCCAGAGAGCGGGTAGGGATAGACCCTGTTCGCGATCCCGGGTATCTGCGCCGCGGTGAAGGCGACCACCTCGTAGCCCGGGTCGTCCCTGAAGACGACGTTGAAGTTGTGGAAGTCCCTCCCCGCCGCCCCCATGATGACGACCTTCATCCTCCTCGACATGCCCATCATGCCCCCATTCTCTCGATTTAATCGCCATCAGCCAGATTTCATGATGGTGAGAGGTCGTCGAACCCACGACCTCTCCCGGGCAGGCGCACCTCCCGCCACCCGGGTGCGAACCGGGCGATCTGCCGCTGATCTACCGGCCCCAGACGCACCCCTTCG
>JBCNVM010000027.1:0-3505 GCA_039630085.1 Candidatus Caldarchaeales archaeon | reverse complement strand
GACGACATTCCTCCCGGTCCCGAGGTTGTTTGGGGCTGCGGCCGTCCGCGTCGAGGGCTTCACGATACCGTACGAGTACGTGATCGGTGCGGGGGTAGCGGTCTCGTACATGGCCGCCCTCGCGGTCTTCTACAAGAGGTTCATCATGGGGGCCGCCCTTAGGGCCGTCTCGGAGGACCACATGGCCGCGACCGCAATGGGGATCTCGGTCAAGACCGCGCAGGCCTTCGCTTGGGTGCTGGGGATAGTGTCGTCAATGGTCGGGGGGATGCTGCTGGCCTCCCACATAGGCGGCGTCGGACTCTCACTGGAGTACCTGGGGGTGATCGCGCTGCCCGCGGTGATCCTCGGAGGCCTCGACAGCATTCCCGGCGCGGTGGTCGGAGGGATCTTCGTGGGCGTCGCTGAAGTCTACTCGACCTACTACCTCGACGAGGTCTTCGGAGGCGGCTTCTCCAGGGTCTTCCCGCTCCTCGTGATGCTCTTCATCATGCTCTTCAAGCCCTACGGCATCTGGGGCACCGAGCGGATAGAGAGGGTGTGAGCATGCCCTGCGGCGAGTTCAAGAGGAGTTACTACGAGCTGATGGCCCTGCTGAAGTGGAGGATACACATCGCGGTCCTAGTGGCGACGATGCCGATCGTGCTGACGTTCCCCATCATCGCGGGCGGCAACGTGTACCTCCTCAGCGTGGCAACTCTCATCCTGATCAACGCGACCGCCATTCAGGGCCTCAACGTGATACTGGGACTCACTGGCCAGATCAGCTTGGCGCAGGGAGCGATGATGGCGATAGGGGCATACTCCTTCGCGCTGATCGTGAAGTCCTACCCGGTACCGTGGCCGGTCGCGATGGTCATCGCGGCGCTCATAACGTCGCTCGTCGGTATGGTCTTCGGCTCGCCCGCGATTAGGATCAAGCTCTTCTTCGTCGCCATCAGCACGCTTTCGCTCCAGTTCTTCGTCGAGTTCCTGATCTCAACGCCGAAGTACGCTGACGTCTTCGGAGGCTCCCACGGGATCCACGTCAGGGGCATCTTCCCGGTAGAGCACCACGGCCTCTACTCCTATTACCTGGCCCTCGCGGTAGCGGCGCTCACGACGCTCGCGGTCGCGAACCTCGCTAGGTCGTCCCTGGGGAGGGCGATGAAGGCGGTGAGGGACAACGACATCGCCGCGCAGATCCTAGGGATCGACGTGCCCAAGGTCAAGCTGGCGGCGTTCGGGGTCGGGAGCTTCTTCATAGGGCTAGCAGGGGTCGTCTGGGGAATTTGGATCACCCAGATCAACCCTGAGCAGTTCACACTCGACACGACGCTCGACCATTACGCGATGCTGATCTTCGGAGGGCTGGGCCGAGTATGGGGGCCGTGGCTTGGAGCGATGACCATCGTCCCCCTGATCGAGGGCCTCAAGCTCTACCTCCCTGCGGTCTACCCCGCGATCGGCGTGTACCTGGCGCCTTTGAAGCTGATCATCCTCTCCGCGATCATCATCACTCTACTTGCTGCAGAGCCGAGGGGGGTCATTGAGACGCTCAGGAAGGCGAAGGAGTACTTCAGGCTCTGGCCCTATGCCTACGAGAGGCACTGAGCTGCCATGACAGTCCTCAGACAACTGGTCCACTCACTCTTCGTGAGGTGCGCGTCCGAGGCGCCGGGCTCGGAAGCCATCGTCGACTCCAAGGGGAGGACCATAACTTACGGAGAGCTGGACAGGAGGAGCGCGGCCTTCGCTTCAAGACTTCTGGACTTCGGGGCAGGCAGGGGCGAGAGGGTGGCGTTCGTCGCGTACAACTCGATCGAGCTCGTGGAGTCCTTCCTCGGCGCGATGAAGTCCGGTGCAGCTGCCGTGCTGATCGACCCCGCGACCATGTCGGAGGACTTGGAGTACCAGCTGAGCGACTCCTCCCCCAAGGCCATCATCGTCGACGGCGTAGTCCTAGCCAGGGAGCAGTCAGTGCTCAAGGGGTTCGGCGACGCAGTCCTGATCAACCTCGACGGCGACGGGTCAGACCGGGCCCAGCCGTACCGCCCGCTCGCCGAGGGGCCAGCGGCCGCGGAGCTGCCGAGGATCGATCCAGAGAGGGATGTCGCGGTCGTCCTCTACTACGCCGGCGTCGTCGGGAGGACTGAGCAGGTGCTCCACTCCCACGCGGGGATCGCGACCTGCCTCCACATGGCCTCCAAGGTGCTGGGGGACCTGAGGGGCGAGACAACACTCCTGACTGCCCCCTTCACCCACGTCTTGGGACTGACCCACGCGATGTCCTACCTCTCGGCTCACGGGAGGGTCGCCCTGATCGAGAAGAAAGGCGCTCCCTTCGACGCGACCGAAGCCCTCTCCTTCATGAAGCACGCAGGCGTTAAGACCGTGTGGGGCGCCCCCACCCTCTACAAGGCCCTCCTCGACGCGGCGGCCTCGTTCCAAGGCGAGCTGCCGTCACTGAAGTACTGCGTCTCCGGGGGCGGTTATCTCCCGCCCGACCTGCAGAGGGAGTTCGTGGCGAAGTTCAGGTGCCCCTTGGTTCAAGCCTACGGCCTGACGGAGGGCCTGATCGTCACGATGCAGCCCCTCGAGGAGTCGAACGTCGTCGGGACGATCGGCAGGCCCTTCCCCGGAATCGAGGTAAGGGTGATCAAGGAGGACGGAACTCCTGCCCTATCAGGCGAGGTGGGCGAGCTCTACGTCAAGTCGCCGTGGCTGATGATGGGCTACTCGGACCCCGCCGACACCGCGCTGGCGCTCACCGAGGGCTGGCTGAAGACCGGGGACCTAGTCCTCTACGACGAGCGGGGGCTGTTCTACTTCGTCGGCGTGAAGAAGAGGATGATAAAGTACAAGGGCTATCCGGTCTTCCCGAGGGACCTAGAGGAGATCCTGAAGAGGCACCCGGCCGTCGAGAGGGCGCTGGTCGTCGGCGAGCCGGACCCGGAGGTCGGGGAGAGGCCGGTCGCGAAGGTCGTCCTGAAGCCCGAGTACGCAGGAAGGGTCTCACCGGAGGAGCTGATGGAGTTCGTCAACAGGAAGGTCGCGGCCTACAAGAAGCTGAGGGCCGTGAAGTTCGTCGAGGACCTCTGAAACTGGCTCAGGCGGTTACCTCCTCGATCTCCTTAACCGTGTACTCCCTCACGTCGGCCCTCTTGTAGGGGTCTTGCGAGATGACCGCGTTCACCTCGTCCAGCCCGCTCGCCTCCAGCACGAAGAACCCACCCGATCCGTCCCTGAATCGACCCGCGATCAGTATCTTCCCCTGCCTGATCAGCGACCTGACGTACTCCAGGTGCGCTGGCCTGTACTGAGCCACTACCTCGCCCGGCGCCTTCGGGCTCAGGAGGACTAGGTACCTCGGCACGTCCGATCCCATGGGCCTCCGGATTTAAGTGAATCGGGTCGGGCGTGGTAATCCCTCTTCACAGGTCAGAAGTTCCGACGTACCCTCATCCCCGGAGTAGTTCCTGCCGGCCCGATGATAAACGTGTGGCGTTCATAATTCCGGGATAGG
>JBCNVM010000026.1:0-6246 GCA_039630085.1 Candidatus Caldarchaeales archaeon | reverse complement strand
GGCGCGGCCATATACTTAGCCAGGCGAGCCGCAGTTCTCATGCTCACCGTCGTGGTGGCAGTTTACGTAACGATATTGGTCGCGAACATGGGGGGCTACGTCGACGAGATCGTCAAGGGCGAGCTGCTCTTCGAGGTCTCCTCGCGTCTGAGGCAGAACCCCGCGTACAGGGGGCTTAACGAGACCGCGTTCAACCAGCTGGTCAAGGAGATCTTCGACCAGAGGGTCAGGGAGCTCGGGCTCGACCAGCCCTTCTTCGTCAGGAGCCTCATCTACCTGAGGGACGCGATAACTTTAGACCTCGGGAGGGCCCTGTTCCTGACCAGCGACTCCGGCTCGAGGAGCGTCAGGCTGATCATACTGGAGAGGCTACCCAGCACGATCCTCCTCTTCACCACGGTGCAGGTGCTGATCTTCGCGATAGGGCTGTTCGGAGGCCTATACCTCAGCAGGAGGTACGGCACTAAGGTCGACAGGACCTTCTCCTACTTGGCGGCGCTCTCCGCGATACCGGGGTGGTTCTACGGCATCTTCCTGATCCTGGTCTTCGCCTCGTGGCTCAGGGTCCTCCCCTACGGCGGCATGGTCGACATACCCCCGCCGGAGGACAGGTTCCTCTACGCCCTGAGCGTCCTCAAGCACATGATCCTCCCCATAATGTCCTGGCTCGTCGCCTTCTCGTTCTTCAACATATACAGCAGGAGGACCTTCTTCCTCATCTACTCGAGCGAGGACTTCGTCGAAGTGGCGAAGGCCAAGGGGATACCGGAGCACCTGGTGAGGAGGAGGTACGTGCTGAGGCCGACGCTGCCGCCGATAATCACGGACTTCTCCCTCACCCTCGTCGCCTCTTGGACGGGCGCGATCATCACCGAGACGGTCTTCAACTGGCCCGGGACCGGGAGGCTCTTCTACGAGGCGGCCCACATCTTCGACACGCCCGTGCTGGTCGGGCTGGTCGTCATCTACGCCTACCTCGTGGTGATCACGGTCTTCATCCTCGACTTGGTCTACGCGCTCGTCGACCCGAGGATCAGGGCGGGGTTGAAGTAGTTGGCGGCGGGCAGGGTCACCGAGAACCTCAAGCTCGTCCTCTCCTTCAAGTCGGCGGTCATAGGAATAGCGATAATCGCCGGACTCGTCTTCCTCTCGGTCTACACCATGGTGACGATCCCTTACGACGAGGCGGTGAGGCTCTGGAGGGCCGGGGAGTTGTACTGGGTTGAGTCGCCCCGTCACGCCTACCCGACCTGGTACTCGTGGATAATCCAGAAGCGGCTTCCCGAGACGATCATCGTCGACACGGCTAAACCGGGGCCGGGCTCGATAAAGGTCGTCGTCCCGGCGGGCGAGCAGCTCAGGGTCTACAAGGCGGAGCTCTCGTTCCGGTTCGACTACGACGACTTCCCGTCTGAGATCAACGTCTTCTACAGGACGAGGTACGCGGTCTCGCCTCCTCAGGTGACGATCTCCTGGGTCAAGCCAGACGGCACGCAGATCGAGCTGAAGAAGTTCGCGGTGACCGGCAACGGGAGCTATTACCTGATGACCGATCCCAGAGTGGTGACCGAGGGGGTCAGCAGGCTCCAGGCGAAGACGGGCCAGAGGCCTGACTACGAGCTCACGGCTCCGGTCGTGCTCTTCGGCGTCGAGGACGCATCGATGCTCAGGCAGGAGACCCTCCAGGTGATGAGGGGCACCTACAGGCTGGTGATAGAGGGACTGCTCTTCGACCCGCAGTCCGACTTCGACGCGAGGCTCGTCGTCTACGGAAAGGTCTACGGCTGGGCCGGGACTGACCACCTGAGGCGCGACATAGGCATCGCGCTCCTCTGGGGCACTCCGGTCGCGCTGGCGTTCGGTGTGGTCGCGGCCGTCTCGATCGCCCTCACCCAAATAACGATAGGGGCCCTCAGCGCGTGGTACAGCAGGGTCTTCGACAACGTGGTCCAGAGGGTGAACGAGATCGTGATAGTCCTGCCCCTGCTCCCGGTCCTGATCATGATCCAGACGCTATACAAGCTGAGCATCTGGGTGATCCTGTTGGTGGTGATCGCGTTCTCCTCGATGGGCGCGGGCGTGAAGTTCTACCGAGCCCAGTTCCTCCAGCTGAGGGAGCTGGCGTACGTAGAGGCCGCGAAGGCCTACGGCGTCAGCAGCCCGAGGATCGTCTTCGTCCACCTGATACCCCGGGTCCTGCCGACAGCGATACCTCCGATAGTCCTCGCGGTGCCGGACTTCGTCTTCCTGGAGGCGGCCCTGGCCATCCTCGGGCTCGGCGACCCCCTGACGCCGACCTGGGGCAAGGTCATCCAAGACGCGTTCTACGGCGGCGCGCTCTTCAAGGGCTACTACTACTGGATCTTGGAGCCCTCCTCCTTGGTTGTGTTGACAGCGATAGGTTTCGTCTCGCTGGGCCTCGCGCTCGACAAGATCTTTAACCCGAGGCTGAGGGAGGTCTAGGCTAAATGGCCGGTTACGAGGGCGAGGTGAGGACCACCGCGCTCTCCGAGGGCGCCCAGATCGCGATAGGCGGGCTCATGCTCCTCTCAGGGTTCCTGCTCTCCTTCATGATGGTCGTCGGATTCGTGGAGAAGGACTTCCTCCTCAGCTTCGCCGCGTACGCGCTCTCGCTGATGGGGCTCGCGATAGGACTTCACGGAGCGTACGGATACGTCTCGCGCAGGGGGTGAGGCCCTCTGGGTCAGGAGGCGGGTGAACCTCTGCTCAAAGTCACGGACTTGGTGCTGAAGTACTCCACGAGGGCAGGTGAGGTCAAGGCTGTCGACGGGGTGAGCTTCTCCGTAGGCCGGGGCGAGACGCTGGCGCTGGTGGGCGAGAGCGGGAGCGGGAAGTCCTCGACGGCCCTGGCCATCATCAGGATCCTCCCGAGGAACGTCGCCGAGTACAGGGGCTCGATACTCTTCGACGGGACGGAGCTGATGGGGATGAGCGAGGAGGAGTTCAGGAGGAGGGTCAGGGTCGGGGGGATCTCGATGGTCTTCCAGGGGGCGATGAACTCGCTCAACCCGGTCCTGAGGGTCGGCTTCCAGGTCGCCGAGTCGCTGATCGTCAACATGGGCGTCCCGAAGGAGGAGGCGCTCAGAAGGGCCGAGGAGGCGCTCGAGCTGGTTGGGCTGGAGAGGTCCGTCGTCAGCAGGTACCCCCACGAGCTGAGCGGCGGCATGAAGCAGAGGGCGCTCATCGCGATGGCTCTGATCACCAGGCCGAAGCTGATCATCCTCGACGAGCCGACGTCCGCCCTCGACGTGATGACGCAGGCGAACATCATGAACCTGCTGAAGAGGCTGAAGGCGGAGCTGGGCCTGACGTACATCTTCATAACGCATGACCTGGCCCTCGCCAGCGAGTTGGCCGACAGGGTGGGCGTGATGTACGGAGGCAAGATCGTCGAGCTCGGGCCCGCGGACGAGGTGTACACCGACCCGAAGCACCCCTACTCCAAGCTGCTCCTCGAGAGCGTGCCGATGCTGAGGGCCGACAGGCCTCCGACCTTCATACCCGGGACGCCTCCGGACCTGATCAACCCGCCTCCGGGCTGCAGGTTCCATCCGAGGTGCCCGTTCTTCATTAAGGGCAAGTGCGACGTCGTGGACCCGAGGGAGTTCAGGATCGACTCCGACCATTTCGTCGCGTGCTGGCTGATGGAGGAGAGGGGCGGTGGCTGACGCTCGATGCCTGATCTCGGTCGAGAACCTGAGGGTCTACTTCCCGATAAGGAGGTTCCTGAGGACGGCCGGCTTCGTCAGGGCGGTCGACGGCGTGAGCTTGGACGTCTCGAGGGGCGAGACGATCGCGCTGGTCGGTGAGAGCGGGTCGGGCAAGACGACCTTCGGCAGGGCGCTGCTGGGACTGGTCAAGCCGAGCGGGGGCAGGATAGTCTTCGACGGGACCGACATAACAGGGCTCGACGAGAAGGGCATGAAGCGCGTCAGGAGGAGGATGGGCGTCGTCTTCCAGGACCCCTACGCCAGCCTGAACCCCGTCTTCACGATTTACAGGATCGTCGAGGAGCCGCTCGTGGTCAACGAGATCGGGACGCCGGAGGAGAGGCGGGAGAGGGTGATGAGGGCCCTCGAGGACGTCAAGCTTACCCCGCCGGAGTTCTTCGCGACGAAGTACCCGCACATGCTCAGCGGGGGGCAGAGGCAGAGGGTCGCGATCGCGAGGGCCATCATCACGAACCCGGACTTCGTCGTCGCGGACGAGCCCGTCTCGATGCTCGACGCCTCGATCAGGGTCGAGATACTGCTGCTCTTCAAGGAGATCCAGCAGAAGCACAACGTCTCTTTCCTATACATCACCCACGACATGGCGACCGCGAAGTACTTCTCCGAGAGGATCGCGATCATGTACGCCGGGAAGATCGTCGAGCTGGGGCCCACGAAGGAGGTCCTCGGCGAGCCCCTCCACCCCTACACGCAGGCCCTCATCGAGGCGATACCGGACCCTGACCCCACGAACAGGTTCAGGATGAGGAAGGTAGCGCCGGGTCAGCCGCCGAGCCTCGTGAACCCGCCTCCGGGCTGCAGGTTCCATCCGAGGTGCCCGTTCTTCATTAAGGGCAAGTGCGACGTCGTGGACCCAGCCCTCTTCAGGGTCAGGGGGGAGAGGTACGTCGCCTGTCACCTCTACGGAGAGCCCGAGAGTTCCGGGGGTCATCCATAAAGCCGGGCGTCCGGTCTTAGCTCCGATGGCGCGGAGGGTCGCGAGGTTCGTCGTTCAAGTTCTGACCTACAGGGGAGGTTCCGAGAGGCTGAAGTCGTTCCTGGGCGTCACGGCCGTCACCGCGTCGATCCTCGTCGCGAGCGGGCTCGTCTACGTCCTCGTCTCGGCTCCACCGCCGCTCTACGGGAGGCAAGCGGTCTTCCCGTCGCTCACGGGCCAGACGATCGCGGAGTTCGTGGTGGTAGCGCTGGGGTACGCGATGACGACCGGCGGCCTCTTCGTCCTCCACCTCAGCCTGACGGGCAGGCTCGGCACCAGGAGCGCCGGCGTGGCTGCAGCGTCGGTTAGTCTGATACTCCTCGGGCTCCTGACGGTCCTGCTGGCCTTCCTTCAGAAGACGGCCGGCGGTTGAGGGACCGGCTCGATCCCGGAGGACGACGTCCTGACGTTCAGCCTCCCGGAGAGCTCGCCAAGCTCGTACGCCATCGACTTCAGCTCCCCAATGACGTTGGTCAGGTGGACCCTCAGGTCCGCGAAGTGCCTCAGCAGGTTCTCCGAGACCGGTCTGGTCGCGAAGGGGCCGGCCGAGGGGACGTCGTGGACGTCGAAGACGGCCGCCGAGAGGGAGCCCCGCTCGAGCGCGGCCGACTTTAGGGCTGCCAGCTCGAGCGCCAGCTCCATGAACTTCGGCCTGTCGGAGGAGAGGTCTCCGGTCAACTCGACGCGGTAGAGGTAGGTGAGATTGTCGACGGCCAGCACGCTGCCCTCCTCGAGCAGCTCGGCGGCCTTGAGGATGAACCTCGTCTGCTCCCTGAGCGTCTGCGGCGAAGAGATCCAGATCATGGAGAGGTCGGCCCGTCGCGCCTCGCAGACCGACTTCAGCCTAGATGCGTGCAGCTTCGATGCCGGGTCGATCAGGAGGCACCTCCGGCCCTCCGAGGCCGCGATCGCGCAGAGCTGGAGCAGGAGGCTCGTCCTGCCAGACTTCTCCTCTCCGGATATCACCAGGAGCTTCCCGCACGGCAGCCCTCCGGTCGCGGAGTCCAGCGGCTCGAGGCCGGTCCTGAACCCGAGGGGTTCGCCAGCGCTCAATCCCACGGACCGCGCTCGATCCTCCTCATGAGGCTGAACGGAGGCGATGTCGCCCTTCCGCCCTTCGAGGCTTGACGCGGGTCGATGGCCGCGTAAGATTTATTTGGCGACCGTTTGTATGAATAGAGTTGGAGCCAGGACTCGAGGCGGCGCCGCCCCAGAGGGAGGCGAGAGGCGCCGGCGGTGATGGGGCGGTATCCGGTCCTGGCGACAGGATGAGGACCCGAGGTCACGCTTCGGGTCTAATGCGGGTCGGGCTGCGGAGAGGCGTTCCCCCGCCACCAGGCGGACTCCGGTTGATCCTGCCGGACTCCACCGCTATCGGGGTAAGGCTAAGCCATGCAAGTCGAAGGTCTCCAGCTTCGGGGGCCTGGCAGACGGCTCAGTAACACGCGGTCAACCTACTCTAGGGAGGTGGATAACCCCTTGGGAAACTGGGGTTAAACCACCATAGGAAACAGGCTC
>JBCNVM010000025.1:0-7454 GCA_039630085.1 Candidatus Caldarchaeales archaeon | reverse complement strand
GTCCTTGTACCTCATGTTGATCACCCTCCTCCTGAGCTTCCTGGTCCTGGTCAGCTCGTCGTCGTCGGGGTCGAACTCCTTCGTGAGCAGGACGAACCTCCTGACCTTCATGTGCTCGGGGAGGGTCGCGTTGACCTCCTTGACGCCCCTCCTGATCAGCTCGATCACCTCAGGCCTCTGGGCGAGGTCCGGATAGCCGGTGAAGGAGATCCCCCTTGCCTCCGCCCACTCGCTGACCGTCTCGTACCGGATCGCGATGAGCGCTGCGAGCCAGTCCCTGCCCTCGCCGATGACGCAGGCCTCCTTGATGTACGGGTAGAACTTCAGCTTGGTCTCGATGTAGATCGGAGGCACCCTCCTGCCGTCGGCCATCGTGATTACGTCCTCGATCCTGTCGTAGTAAACCAGATTGCCGTCCTCGTCGATGTGCCCGAAGTCGCCGGTGTGGAACCATCCCTCTTCGTCTATCGTCTCCGCGGTCTTCCTCGGGTCCATCCAGTAACCCGTCATCACCATCGGGCCCCTACAGACTATCTCGCCCTCCTCCGTGATCCCGATCTCCATACCGGCGATCGGCGTCCCGACCGTGTGGTACTTCTTCCTCCTCACGATGTCGTCCTCCCTCTGGAGGCAGACGATCCCGACCATCTCTGTCATACCCCAGATCTGCTTCAGTGGGATGCCTAGGGCCCGGAAGTACCTGAAGTGCTCCTGGCTTATCGGGGCGCCTCCGGTGTAGGCCCTCTTCACCCTCTTCAGCCCCAGCTTGTCGAGTATCGACCTGTAAACTATCCAATAGAACAGTCCGTGGAGGAACCTGAGGTAAGCAGAGTCCGGCTCGTCGACGTGCCTGTACCCTATTTCGATCGCCAGCCTGTAGAAAAGCCTCTTCAGGTAAGTGGAGTCCTGGATCCTGCTCTCAATCTCACCGTGCCACGCCTCATACCACCTCGGCGAGGTGAAGACGATCTCAGGGCCGATCTCCCTGAAGTCCCTCATCAGGGTCTCCGGCTCCTCGGGGAAGTTGATCACGTACCCGTTCACCAGCGCGCCAACGCTCATCATCTGCTCGCCGATCCAAGCCATCGGCAGGAACGAGAAGTAGTCGGATCCCTCCGGCGCGCCGTCGACAGCGGCAAGACCCCTCGCCTGGCTGATGTAGTTCCTGTGGGTGAGCGTCGCCCTCTTGGGGATCCCTGTGGTGCCGGAAGTCGAGACCAGCATCGCTGGGTCGTCGGCCCTTCCCCTCTCCAACTCCTCCTCGACCGCCTCTCTCCCCTCATTCCCCAAAGAGAGAACCTCCTCGAATGAGACGATCTTCGGGTGGTCCCTGTCCCTGTACCTGAACATGCCCTTCGGGTCTCTGTAGACGATGAACTGGAGGTACGACATCTCGTCGGCCCTCATCAGGACCTTGTCGACCTGCTCCTGGTCCTCCGCGAAGATCACAGGAGCCCTCATCAAGTTCATCTGCGCTGCGATCTCGTGGGGGAGCGAGTCGGCGTAGATCGCCCCTCCAATGCCTCCTAACGACTGCGCGGCCATCCACGTCCAAAACTGGTGGGGCCTGTTGTCCCCTATCGTCGCGACCACGGTACCCCTCTTAACCGCTCCGAGGACCTTTAGGCCGGCGGCGTAGCGCGTGACGACGTCGTAGACCTCGGACCAAGTGTACTCCCTCCACACGCCGAGCCTCTTCCACCTCAGCGCGACCTTCGAGCCGGACCTCATCGCACGCTCTCTCAGGAGCTTCGGCAGCGTCTCCCAGTCCTGCACCGCCGGCGGCTCTCCTTCTCCCTCAACGGACTTGACGACCTTCGGCGCCCTCCTCCTCTGAAATACCTCCTCCTGCGACATGGCCTACACCCCCAAGTACGCCTCGACGACCTTCGGGGCCATTGCGATCTCGGCCGGAGACCCGTCCGCGATGACCTGGCCTTGGTGCATCACGACGATCCTCGGGCAGACCTCCATGACAAGCTTGAGGTCGTGCTCGACGAGGACCACAGTCACCCCTCGCTCCTCGTTGATGTCGAGGATGAACCTCACCATGTCGTACTTCTCATCGAAGGTGAGCCCCGACATGACCTCGTCCAAGAGGAGGAGCCTAGGGTTAAGGGCTAGGGCCCTCGCCAACTCGACGCGCCGCTGCAAGCCCAGCGGGAGGTTGACGACGTGCGAGTTCCTGTACTCCCAGAGCTCGAGGAAGTCGATGACCTCTTCGGCCCTTCCGTAGATGTCGCGCTCCTCCTTAGAGCCGGGACCGTACCAGACGAACTTCTTGAGCACGGTGAACGGGTCGAACCTCGCGAACGCGGAGTACGCCGCCCTTACGTTCTCGAGGACCGTCTCGTGCTTGTAGAGCTGGACGTTCTGGAAGGTCCTTCCTATGCCCATCCTAGCCCTCACGTGGGGCGGCAGCCGTGTGACGTCGACCCCGTCCAGCAGGATCGCTCCCGACTGCGGCCTATAGAAACCGTTCACGCAGTTGATCAGCGACGTCTTCCCTGCGCCGTTGGGACCTATGATTGCCACACGTTCCCCTCCCCTGACCTTGAGGGACCCGTTGTCGACGGCCTTCACCTTCCCGAAGCTAAGGTTCAGGTTCCTGACCTCCAAGGACGCGCCAGGCATCAGACCCACCTCCTCCTTATCTTCCAGTGCTTGACCACCGCATAGCTCCGCTCGCCCTCCCTCGAGAGGCCGAGGTAGAACTCCTTCATCTCCTCCTTCTGGGCGAGCTCCTGCGGCCTCCCGGCCATCGCGACCCTGCCGTTCTCGATGACGTAGACGTAATCGGAGATGCCCATGACGGACCTCGCGTTCTGGTCCGCGAGCACGATCGATATCCCCTCGTTCTCCCGGAGCTGGGTGACTGTCTTGAATATCGAGGTGACGACCCTCGGCGCGAGTCCCAAGCTCGGCTCGTCGAGGAGCAAGAGCTTCGGCCTCATGAGGAGGGCCCTCCCTATGACCAGCATCTGCTGCTCGCCTCCGCTGATGTAACCCGCCCTGACCCTCCTCAGCTCCCTGAGCCTCGGGAAGTAGTTGTAAACGAGGTCGAAGTCGTGCTCGCCTGGCGGCAACCTCTTGCCCCCGGAATAGAGCCCCGTCATCAGGTTCTCCTCGACGGTGAGCTCCGCGAAGACCCTCCTGCCCTCCAACACGTGGACGATCCCCATCCTGCTGAGCCTCTCCGGGTCCGAGTTCTCGATCCTCTGGCCCTCGAACTCGATCGAGCCGCGCCTGACCTCACCGCGCTCAAGCTTGAGGAGCCCGGAGATCGACTTCAGCGTCGTGCTCTTCCCTGCGCCGTTGGGCCCCACGAGCCCCACGATACTCCCCCTGTCAACGCTCATGGATATCCCCTTGACCGCCAGGGAGTACTTGTCGTAGACGACCTCGATGCTGTTGAGGGAAAGGAACTGACTAGACGGTGAGTGTGAAAAAATTTGGGGACTCAATTCTTGTGGTCACCAGCCGAGCCACTCGGCCTTCCTCTCAAGGGTCACCTTGCCAGCGAGCTCGAACTCGCCCTTCGCGTTGATCTTGTAGACGAAGACGCTCATCATCGGCCTCCTGTCCTCAGGCGTGTAGGTGATGGTCTCCGCCAATATCCCCGAGAGCGGACTGAAGTCCCAGTTCCTGATGCTGGTCAGGGCCTTCCAGACGTTCTCGCCCGTTACCTGCTCACCTCTCTCGATGACCGTCCTGAGCGCCTTGTAGAGGACGTTGACGTTGGCCCATCCCCTGACGTACGCCGCGGTCAGGTCAGCTGGACCGCGGCCCTTCTGCTTCGCCCACTCCCTGATGATCCTCGCGCCCGGCGTGTCTCCCCTCTCGATGTCGGGTGTGTAGACGGATATCGACGACAGGTAGTAGTTCCCCGAGGACGCCTCTGGGTTAGCCTTGAAATATGCCTCGTTTCCTCCCCAGACGTTCACGAAGATGGGGGCAGTCAGCCCGACCTTCTTCGCGTCCCTCATGATGACCAGCGTGCTGGCTGCGGTGCCTCCAGCCCAGACGAAGTCCGCGCCGCACTCCTTGAACTTGAGCATCTGGGACGTCGCGTCGACCGCCGCCAGCTCAACTATCTGGTCGGGGCAAAGCTCAGCCCCGAGGATCTTAGCCATGTCCTTGATCGCGGGGATCGGTGTGGTTCCGTACGGCACGTTGGGGTAGGCGAGTCCGAGCTTCGGAGGTCTCGGTGCCCTGCCTCCGTGCATTTGGTTCCAGAGGTCGACCGCGAACTTCACGAAGGCCCTTCCCTGGGTCGAGTAGTCGGTCTGCGGGAAGAAGTTGTACATCGTCTCCTTCTTCATCAGCTCGCCGCTGTATGAGGCGGAGATGTATGGTATCTTGTCGTTGTGGACGGTGGGCGCTAGGGCCAGCGTGTCGCCGGTACCCCATCCGATGAGGGCGACGACGCCGATCGCCTTGAACCTGCTGTACGCCGCCTGCGCCTCCGGTATCTTGTAGCTGTAGTCCACCCAAGCGAGGTCCACCTTGTATCCCTGCGGCAGCGGGTAGTTCTTCTCGAACCACTCGACAGCGTCCAAGGCTCCGAGGCAGTAGGGCTTACCGACGTCAGAGGTCGCGCCGGTCAGGTCGCAGAGCATTCCCACCTTGATCACCTTCGCCTGTGGAGCCGGCCCGGTCGATGCTGCCTGCTGCTGCAACAGCACTAAAGCCACCGCGACTGCGGCCACCACGACCACGATGGCTCCTAATAGCAGTCCCTTGCCCTTCATGGGCGTTTTCCGTATATTAGCGTGAGCAATAAGGTTTTTATGAATTAAATTGGATGACAGAACCAATTTAAAAGCCATGCCTTCAACTGTGATGGTTTCATAATCCGCCCAGCTCACGAAAAAAGGCACCTCAGATCCGCTTCTCCTTAGTCGTTCGCATGACGCGCAGGTACCAGAACTGGCCGAGGACGATCAACCAGACCGCCCAGACCGCGAACAGGACCAACGAGATCATCAACCTCATCAGGCTGACATAGGGAGACCTCTCGCTCTCGAGCGCAGCCATCACGAGCCCGATCGCCGAGAGGAGCAGCAAGAGGCTCAGCCACACGATCGCGACGAGGGCGACGAGCTTGAGGACCTGCCCCATCAACGCGGGCACTCTCCGGTCAAAGGAGGAGCGTGACCAGAGCTAGGGCGCAAGAGAACGCCGTGACCGCACCGATGCCCAGCGACGCGCGCCGTTCGTCGAGGCCTCCCCCGGCGGCGAGCATCCTCACGAGTGTGAGCGGAGCTGAGACGTCGGGGTTGTCCCTGATGACCCCTCCGAGGACGAGTATCGGCCTCTTCACGACGCTCTTCCCGGACTTCAGGCCGCCCATCGAGGCGATGATGAAGGCCTCGTTCAGAATCGCGGGCAAAAGTGCGACTAGGAGGAAGACCTCGAGCCCTGCAATGATCGCGAGCGTGAGCAGCGCCGACGCCACGAAGTTGCTACCGACGTTGCCGCTGAACGTCCTCGCAGGGTACCAGTTATAGTAGAGGAACCCGAGCGACGCTCCCAGCAGAGCCGCCGCGGCCACCTGCAGGTCCTGAGGGCCCCTGAGCGCTAGGGCGGCCAGGAAAGCAGACGACATCGACACGGTGAAGAGCGCGAGGGATCCGTTGACGACGTCGACGCTGTTCACCGCGTTCGCGACGACGGAGTATGCGACAACTAATAGCAACGGGTACAGTATCGTCAGCCTGACTCTCCCGACGATGGGGAGCAGGGGGTGCGGGTCGTACGCTCCCAGCAGCACCACGACTACGCCCGGTAGGGTCAAGAGCAGCGGCTTGACATAGGGGTTCAGTTCCTTGAAGTCCTCGAGCAGCCCGAAGGCGGCGGACAGCACGGGGACCGAGGTCAGCGCGAGGAGTCGGCTCGCTGGCTGGTCCAGCGCCAAAAGGAGGACCGTCGCGGTGTACGCGGCCGCCATCCCCAGCCCCCCTATCTTCGGCACCCGGACCTCGTACGGCTTGTGTACGTCCCTTCCCTTCAAGCCTAACCTCTCCCCGAGAGCAATCGAGAGCCTCACGAGGACGAGCGACGCGGCAGCCGACGCGATCAGCGAGATCATCAGCTGTACCAGGCCGGCGTTCGGCATCCTTCAGTCGGACTCCTCCTCCGTATATCTACCCTGCTAACCTTTGATACGGCCCCTCGCGGAGTCCAGTCGGTCTGACGGGTTTAAATCCAGGACCTAATCCGATAGTCGAAGAAGGGCATGGCGAAGGTGTGGATCTATGTGGCGGTCTTCGCGGCCCTCGTGGCACTGACGGTGCTCGAGCTCATCGTCTTCTTCCAGCCGTTGCCGAGGGTCGTCGTGTACACTTCAATAGTCCTGTTGGCGGGAGGGAAGGCGGCCTTGATCGCGCTGTTCTTCATGCATCTGGCCTACGAGCCCAGGTCGCTCTCCAGCCTCTCGCTGCTCGGGATCGGCGCTGTGGTCGCGTTCCTCCTGCTGAGCGTCCTCTCGCTGATAGGTGTGCAGATCATCCCAATAGGGTGAGGACGCGTGAGCAGCACCGCCCTCGTCTCGCTGATCTCCTCAGTCCTCGGAGCATTAGTGATAGTCCTCCTCATGCTGAGGCTTACCGGGCTCCTCTGAGCGACACTTGAAGCCGGGCTTCACGGCCGAACGCACGCTGACCCCCTCCGCGACCTACACTCAGACCGTTAGGGTCGTCATGCCGAGGCACGCAAACCCGATAGGCTTCCTCTTCGGCGGCAACATGCTCAGCTGGATCGTCGAGTCGAGCACGTCGGCTGCGATGGGCGCGGTCGGGGGCCGGGGCGAGGTCGTGCTCGGGTTCATGGACGACATGCACTTCATCAACCCGATCACCGTGGGGAGCGTCCTCGTGCTCAGGAGCTGGGTCGGACACATAGGCCGCTCGTCCCTGACGGTGCTCACCGAGGTGCTTCTCAGGAGGCCCGCGGGCACCTACATCGCCGCCTCCTTCGCGAGGACGATCTACGTCTGCATAGGCCCGGACCTCAGGCCACGGCCGCTCAACGCCGCGATCGGATGGCGGGAGGAATGGGAGAGGGAGGTAGTGGAGCGCACAGGGGAATGGAGGAGGGGCGTCGAGCGGGTCCTCGAGTCCGGTTCCGCTCCACCCAAGGGGAGGGTAAGGCACGAGCTGGTCAGCTACAGGAGGATAGCGCCCGAGGACACCTTCAGCTCGGAGCTCATGTTCGCGGGCAGGCTTCTCCAGTTCATGGACGAGATCGCCGGGATCCTAGCCTACGGATACGCGGAGGGCCTCGTGGTGACGGCGTCGGTCGACCAGACTTCTTTTAGCTCTCCCGTGAGGGTCGGTGACACGCTGAAGCTCGTGGCGAGGCTGACTAGGGTCTGGAGGAGCTCGATGGAGGTCGAGTGCGACGCGCTGGTCGTGAAGGGCGAGGAGGAGCCTTCGGTGTCCACGTCCTACTTC
>JBCNVM010000024.1:0-7712 GCA_039630085.1 Candidatus Caldarchaeales archaeon | reverse complement strand
CCCTAGGGGTCTACACGCTCGCCTCGAAGCGGAACATAGTCAAGCAGGTCGTCGCGATCGAGCTGATGATAAACGCGGCCCACGTCACCGTGATCGCCTTCGCGACAGCCGGAGCCGCGGGAGTCGACCCGATGGGGCTGGGCTTCGTGCTGGTCTCGCTGGGAGTCGGGGCCGCGGTCATAGCGGTCTCTGTGATACTGCTGGTCCACGTTTACAGGATGACGGGGACGCTCGACGTCGACGCGCTCAGGAGGCTGAGGCGCTGATCAGCCGCCCGATATCGGCGGAAGGATCACCACGGTGTCCCCCTCCCTGATCGGTTCCTCCGGGCCCACCTTGCGGCCGTTCACCGCCAGAGCGAAGCTCCTCCTGAGGTTGCCGCGCTCGTCGAGGAGGTAGGAGGCCAGCCTCTCGCCGTGGATCCTGATCACCTCCCTCACCACGTCGCCGCAGACCGATCCCTCCGGGACCTCCAGCTCCTCGGACTCGAGGCCCGTGAGCTCCCTCAGCCTCGCGAAGTATAGCGTCCTGACCCTCATTCCCGTGAGGATGTTCCGCGTCCCGGGTTAAAGCGTCTCCTCACGAGAGGACCCTCGAGAGCTCCCTCGAGAGCTCCGAGAAGCTCGGCAAGACCCTGATGTGGCCCTCTCCCCTGGGGATGACGTCCAGCGTCTTGAAGCCCGCGCCGGTCACGCAGCAGACCACCTCCTCGTCCCTCCCGACCTCGCCCTCCTCCACCAGCCTCTTCAGGACCGCCACCGAGATCGCACCTCCGGGCTCCGCGAAGATCCCGGTCTCCCTCGCCAACAGGTTGACCGCCTCGAGCGCCTCCATGTCGCTGACAGCACCCGCCGTGCCCCCGCTGCTCCTCATCACCCGGAGAGCCTGAACGCCGTCGCCCGGCTCGCCGATCGCGAGGCTCCTCACGACCGTCTGGGGCGAACGGACCGGGACCACCCTATCGAGGCCCTCCCTGAACGCGTCCACGATCGGAGAGCAACCGGACGGCTGGGCGCAGGTCATCGCCACGTCCGCGTCACCTATCAGGCCCGTCGCTTCGGCCTCCCTGATCCCCTTGTAGATCGCGGATAGGAGGGCACCGCTCGCGGAGGGCACGACTATCCTGTCGGGGGTTCTCCACCCCAGCTGCTCGACGATCTCGAGGCCCATCGTCTTCGAGCCCTCGACGTAGTAGGGCCTGAGGTTGACGTTCACGACGCCGACGTTGAACCTGTCCGCGACGAGCGCCGCGAGCCTGTTGACGTCGTCGTATGTCCCGTCCACGAGCACCACCGTCGCGCCGTAGACGGACGCCTGGACTACCTTCGCGTCCTCGACGAACGAGGGCATCATCACGACCGACCGGAGTCCCGCGGCCGCGGCGTGGGCGGCCGTGGCGCCGGCGAGGTTCCCGGTCGAGGCGCACCCCACCACCCTCAGCCCGAACTCCTTAGCCTTGGAGACCGCGACGCTCGAGGGCCTGTCCTTGAAGCTGAACGTCGGGTTCACCGTGTCGTTCTTCACGTAGAGCCTCCTGACGCCCACCGCCCTCGCCAGCGAGTCGGCCCTGATCAGCGGCGTGTAACCCGTTCCCATGTTGACGACGTTCTCGTCCCTTAGGACCGGGAGGAACTCCCTGTACCTCCACATGTCCCTGTTCCGCTGCTCTATCTTGGACCTAGACACTTTGAGTGAGCCCAAGTCTATCGACGCCTCGAGCGCTCCGAGACACGCCTCGCACGCGTAAGCGAAGACGTGGCCGTGGTCCCGGCCGCACTCCCTACAGACTAGGGTGACAGCGGCGTCTAGTTCTCCCACCCCGCCGGTCGGGGGAAGGGCCCGTCTATTTAACCCGTGTTGACGCGGTTGCGAACGTCGGTTGAGCCCGACGATCACGCGGGACGGGTCGACGCAGCCGCGCCGGCTCACCTCGCCCCGGCCGACCTCGACCTCCCTATCCTGACCTCGATGTAGCTCAGGTTGATCGTCTGGTCGCCGACCCTCACCTCGTCGGTCCCCAGCGACACGCCCTTGATCTCCAGGTCCCTGTAGAAGGACCTCTTCAGCGTCATGACGACGTCGACGCACTTCGAGACGCTCCTCCCCCTGCCCCTCACGACCACCTCATCGCTCCCCCTGTTCAGCGACGTTATCGTCGCGAGGACGTACCTGAGGACCGGCTTCCGTCCGACGATGATGACGTCGGTTCTCGTCGGCCTCGAAGACAATCCGACCGGTTCAGGGGACGGGCGCTAAAAACGTTAGTGGGCTCAGGCCGAGGCCCGGGAGACTTCAGCGCTTGAGGAGCGAGTCGACGTGCGAGGCCAGAGCGCCGGCCACGTCTATCTGAGTCGCCTCCATGAAACCCTTGAACTCCGGGACGCCGTTCAGCTCGTTGACGTAGTAGGTCCCAGATCTGTCCTGGAGGAGGTCGACCGCGATGAAGTCGCCCCTCACGATCTCGGCGCACCTGAGCGAAGTCTCGACCAGCTCGTCGTCGAGCTTCCTCGTTACCGTCTTCCCGCCGAGGGCGACGTTGGTCCTCCAGTCGTCGGAGGGGCTTATCCTCTCCATCGCACCCAGAACCTGCTCGCCGACGACGATCGTCCTGATGTCCCTTCCCCCGTGGTCGATGTACTGCTGCATCAGGTGGACCTTCAGCTGGGCGCTCGAGAGCATCGACCTGTGCTCGAGGACAGTCCTCCAGGTGATCGGGTCGGTTATCAGGGCCACCAGCCTCCCCCAGCTCCCGATCGGCGGCTTGTCGACGAACGGCTTCTGCATCGCCTTGTACGTGGTCTCCGCCGACCTCCTGTCGAGGGCTACGACCGTCCTCGGGACCCTTATCCCGCTCCTCCTCACCGCGCTCAGGCAGAGCACCTTGTCGCCGCAGGTGAAGAGCGTCGCGGAGCTGTTGACGGTGTAGGTTCCTGAGGACTCCCTCACGGCTGCCGAGTACATCGCCTTGAACATCGCCACGGGCCTCACTATCGAGACCTCCGCGGGGCTCTCGCCGACGGTGAAGGGCGCGTCGTTGACGTTGGTCAGGGTCACGTCTATTCCCCTGCCCTTCAACCTCTCGATGATCAGCCTCTCCTCTAACCTCGGGTAGTCGAAGAGCAGCTCCACCTTCTTCAACTGCCGACCTCCACCGCCCAGTCCTCTTGCGTCGAGGGGTCGCGCCCTCTCTTTAACCTCACTCGCCCGTTCTCATCCTCTCCTGCAGGGCTCGCGGTCGGTGGGGGTCGCCCGGCTCGTCGAGGAACGAGGAGGCCGTCTCTCGGAGGGTTCTCGTCTCTCCTTTCGCGTGAGAGCATCTGTCGTGGCCTGGAGCCGAGTCAGAGAACGCGTCTATCCAGATGAACTCATAGCACAGGGCCCTCTATCATCATCTTACGGATTGAAAAAGCTCATACGATCAAAACAAGGTTGTCGAGGTTGTCCTCCCGAGCTGAACTCACCGGAACCGCGCCTCGTTCGCGACGCGTTCTCAGTTCCTTATCCTGAACGTCCGATCGCTCGTGTCGCTGGCGTAGTTCCCCGCGTAGTCATAGACGGTCACCCTGATCAGCGCCTGGTCTGTGGGGTCGACTTCCACCCTCCACCCGTAGGACCCCGGGTTGCCGTTCAGGGACGCTATGAGCTGCCAGTTATCCCCTCCGTCTCCGGAGAAATAGATCTCAACCCTCTGTACGCCGCCGGCGTCAGAGGCCGACCACCTGATCGTGTAGGTTGAGCCCCTCCTGATCGACTCGCCGCCGTTGGGTCTGACCACCCTTACCGAGGGCGGTGTCGTGTCGACTATCGAGAAGGTCGAGTCGCTGGTGTCGCTCACTGACGGATTCTGGTTGCTGGTGATCCTGATTAGCGCGTTCGATGTCAGAGGTCCCGTCACCCTCCAGGGGTGGGATCCGTCGTTGGGTGTCGAGCGGACGATCGTCGTCCAGGTCTGGCCACCGTCCCTCGATATCTCTATCTTCACGGTCCCGGAGATCTGCGACGAAGACCACGTGATCATCACAGTCGTCCCTATCTCCCAAGTCTCTCCGCCGTTCGGCGACAGCACCGTGATGCCGGGCCCTTCTAGCCTTATCGTGAAGACGTTGTCGCTGTCGTCGTAGACGCTCGGGTCGCTCGCGCTTCGGACCCTGACCTTAGCTGACGATGTCGAAGGGCCGGTGACCGTCCAGTCCTGGACGCCGTCGTTCGGCGTGTTACCGAAGAGGACGGTCCAAGTGGTTCCTCCGTCACGGGACAGCAGGATGTCGACATTACCGGCGACGTTCTGGGAGCTCCACCTTATCTGTCGGGTCTCGCCGATCGTCCATGTTTCACCACCGTTCGGGCTGACAACGGTTATCGACGGCGTCGGCTGTTCCGGCTGGAAGGTCTCCAGCGATCCCAGCTCCTGCTCGACCTGCGAGATGGGGCTGAAGACGAATAATGTCCCCGCAGAGTCACCGCCCCAAAGTATCCCGTGAAGTTCTACGGTCCCCGCCGAACTATCGATTATCCTGAAGACCGGTGAACCGCTGTCGCCTGGTCCCACCCCTCCCACACCAGTTGAAACTATGTACTGACAGAGCATGAGGATGTTAGTACCGGAGACAACAACGTCGGCGCACGTGCGGTAGACTTCGCCCTGTATTACGCTGCCCTGTGTCCAACCCGTCGTCCTCCCGACTTTGTTCAGGACCTGTCCCGCGACTGAGCTCCACGCCTCTCCAACGATCCTCCACTCTCCCACTATGTTAAGAGAGCCGAGGCCGGCGGTCCTAGCGATCCTTCCCAGCGAGTAGGGCACCCCGCTCTGGAGGGCCCCGAAGGCTGCATCGCTGTATCTACAGCGATAGCCCGGAGGGCAAGGAGAGCCCGTGAAGAAGGGTGGGTCCACGGTCTCCTGGCCTATCAAGTTGTTCGTGGCTACCGTTGGTTGATAGTGGTTCGTGCCATCCACCTGTCCCCGCACGTTCGTGCAGTGGTCGTTGGTGACGTATCCGGGGACGCCGTTCCTTATCGCGATGAACCCGAGAGTACACAAGTAAGAGCTGAAGGCTATCTGCAGTCCACCGATCACCGGTCTGACACGGTCCCTGAGCCCTACCATCGGCTCGATGACCAGATGCCTAACGGAGTAGCCGTCCTGCGGGACGCCCAGCTCGCTAAGGATTCTCCTGGCGGTCTCGACGTGCTCCGGCGAGGAGACTCCGACGAAAAGCCTGTTGTTCACCTCGTCGATGTCGATCGCCGTCATGATCCCGGCGAGCCTCCCGTCGGAGAGGACGGCCTGCCTCCACCGTGCCAGCTGCGCGAAGGAGTACCTAACCGTCTCGACCACGTATCGACCCTCCCTGACCAGCTCCGCGACCTCCGATAGCCTGACCACCTCCGCTAGCGAGGCGAGCTGCATCGTCTCGACATTCGCCACGGCTGGCTCAGGTCTCGCCAGAGATATCACCAAGGCGCCGTCCCTGTAGTGTAACCCCGCGAAGCCCGGCACCCTCGAGGAAATCGCCTCGAAGAGCTCGTCCAGGTTATCTATCCGGTCCTCTTGGGGCGCGTAGGTCGAAGGGAGAGCCGCCGTCAGGAGAAGGACGAGCGCGAAGAGGGCGAGCGCGCGCCTCACGGCCTCCGCTCCGCGACATCCAATATATTTCAGTTCGGTTCTATGGACCAAAGAGCCCCGTTCGGCCCCGAGTCCGTCGACCCTGCGCGCGTGCCTTCTGAAGACCGGAGGCGCGCCGCGTAGACCGCCTCTCGCGAATCCTCCGGTCGCGAATCGGGTCCGCGCCTAAGCTCCCCAGTCGCAGCGCACCCTTAATAACGGCGGGCACGAGGTCGGGGCCGATGGCGAAGCAGAAGCCGCCGAGGGCGAGGAAGTTCGGGAAGGGCGTCGCGAAATGCAGGAGGTGCGGCACCACGGTCGGCGTGATCAGGAAGTACAAGCTCTACGTCTGCAGGCGGTGCGTCAACGAGGTAGCGCCCCTGATGGGCTTCAAGGTCTACAGCTGAATCGAGGCGGGCGAGAGGGCCTCCATCAGCTGGTCGACGTCCAGCTCCAACGTCCCCCCTCCCGCGATCCTCCCGATGACCCTCGCCCTCATCTCGGACCTCATCCTGTGCTCCAGCAGCTCCTCCGTCGCGGCGGCCTCGTCGCCGGAGACCGAGACCTCCACGACCCTCGACGCCACCAGAGCCGATTCGATCGCGTAGTCGCCGGTCCAAGGGGGCATCAGCTCGCCCGCGGCCTCTCCGACTGGAAGCGAGACTAGGTCTCCTCGGAACGAGTCGGTCGAGAGCGCGGACCTCGCGATCGTCGTCTGCCCTGACCCGTGGGTGCCGAGGTGGAGATGAGACCTCTCGGTCAGCGGGACGGCCGCGGAGATCCCGGAGCCCGACAGCCTCAGGGAGCCCTCGAGGAGCTCTCCGCCGCAGACGACCTCGACCTCGCCGAGCCTCACGGGGCTCAAGGGGACCGACCTCACGACAGACGCGGCCCTCCCCTCGAGCTTGCCGTCGATCGAATCGACGCTGAACGCGACCTCGCCCTCCGGGGTCCTCTCGAGCTTGTGCCTCGCGTTGAAGAGGACCTCGGCTCCCTCCGAGAGCAGGGCCTCGGAGGCCCTCCTCATGTCGAGGGGAGCGATCCTCTCGCCGCTGCCGTGCACCAGCGTCCTCTCGCCGAGCCTGACCTGGAGCCTGACCCTGACGAACCTGCCTAGGGAGCCCTCGATCGGGAGCCTCGCAGACCTCACGGTGCCCTCTAGGACCGGGAGGTAGGGGTGCGGGCCCCCGAGCCTCAGGCCCCTCTCCAAGACCAGCACCTTGAAACCCCTCGAGGAGAGGAGGTGCGCGAGGGCCGAGGCCGTTAGGTCCGACCCGATCACCAGGACGTCGAAGCCGCTCATCCCACGCCCTCGACGACCTCCCTAGGGAGCCTCTCCCGCCACCTCCTGACGAACTCGGCCTCGAGCCTCCTGTCCCTCAGGCCGTCAGGGAGCATGACCGGTATCTCGTCGACGATCGGGTACCA
This sequence comes from Candidatus Caldarchaeales archaeon, assembly GCA_039630085.1. Taxonomy (GTDB): domain Archaea; phylum Thermoproteota; class Nitrososphaeria_A; order Caldarchaeales; family Calditenuaceae; genus Calditenuis. The sequence goes on along the minus strand of JBCNVM010000024.1, from coordinate 679 downwards.
CCGGCCGCACTTCGGGCAGGTGAGCAGGCCGTCGATCACCTCGAGCCTCCAGCAGGAAGCGCAGTCGGGCTCGCGGCCCAGCTCCTCGACCATCCCGCCGTGATAGCCGCAGAAGAGCTCGCACCTCCTCACCTCCTTCGGGCTGTAACGGTCCTCGTAGGAGAAGACCCTCAGGTCGAGCGGGAAGTGCTTGCACATCGGGCAGGCGAGGATGTCCATCAGTCGGTACTTCAACCCGAGGTTCGGGGCCGCGCGTCGAATTTAAGCAGTTCACCGGATGGCGCTCGAATCTGCAGGGTCCGAGCTGCTGGCCCCGCGAAGGACTCACTCGCCAGCGGGCCCCGGAGAGAAGAGCTCCTCGAGGATGTCCCTCACCGAGACGACGCCAACGACGTCGCCGGCGGCGTTCACGACGACCACGTGCCTGATCCTCTGTCTGCCCATGACCTGCGCGGCCTCCTCGACCGTGCTGTCCTCCCTGAGGGTGATGATGTCCCTCTTGCAGAAGGTCCCGACCCTCTTCCCCAAGTCCTCTTCTTCCGCTAGCACCCTGATGACGTCCCTCTCCGAGAGCACCCCGATGACCCTCTCGCCCTCCTTCACTATCAGGAACCCGATGTTCTCCTCGGCCATCAGCTTGATCACGTCCCGGATCATCGCGCTGCCGTCGACCGTTATC